>SVHG01000013.1 GCA_015055965.1 Clostridiales bacterium | reverse complement strand
TATGAGCTGTCGGACAGCATGGTCAGACGAATCCACCTCATGCTCCACGAAGCCTTGGAGATGGCAGTCAAGGAACGGCTTATCGTCCGCAATCCAACAAAAGGTACCACTATCCCGAAGAAAACCTATACCGAGAAGCAGGTGCTTGACGATACGCAGCTTGACAGATTTATGGAAATCATCAAGCATGAGCCGTATTGGCATGACTTCTTCTACGTGGAGATCATGACGGGACTTCGCCGAGGTGAGATATGCGGTATTAAGTGGAGTGATATCAACTTCGATGACGGAACGCTGTGCATACGGCGATCCGTAGGCAGAAGCCGAGGAAACGGCATCACCGTCGGCGAAACGAAAACAGGAGCAGGCGTGAGGAAAATTATCATGCCGCCGAGTGTGCAGTCGCTCCTTGAAAGAAAACGGACGGAAGCGATAAACGAATGGGTGTTCCCTCATTATATGAATCCGAGTGAGCCTCTGCATCCCGACTCGGCGTATAAGAAGCTGAAAACGCTACTAAAGCATGCCGAGCTACCGCTGATACGCTTCCACGACCTACGGCACACATTCGCAACCCATGCGATGAAGGGCGGTGTCGATGCCAAGACCTTATCGGGTCTTCTCGGTCACACCGATGCGAGCTTCACACTCGACACCTACACCCACGTAACAAGCGATATGCAAAAGAACGCCTCCGATGTGGTAGGCAGAATGATGCAAAATTTTATGAGAAAGGAATAAGACTATGGCAAAACAAAAACGAAAAAACGGCGAAGGCACAGTACGCCTTCGCAATGACGGTCGATGGGAAGGCAGAGTCGTCATAGGATACGACGATAAAGGCAAACCCAAGACCAAAAGTGTACTCGCTCACACCAAGGGCGAGTGCGTTGAAAGACTCGAAAAGCTGAAGGAAGAATGCGGAAGAACCGCAGAAAAGCTGAAGCCGGACATGCCCTTCGGAGAATGGATAGACTTCTGGTATAAATACTTCTCAAGCCCCAAGCTCCGACCGACAACGCAGGCGACCTATGAGAACCGTATATACGGTCACATCATCCCGAGCGTGGGTAAAATACCACTCTCCAAGCTCACGCAGAACGACCTACAGCAATTCTACGCAAAGCTCAAACGCACAGGCAGAAAGGTCAACGTGGAGCTAAAAGGCACAGGCGTATCCGACCGAATGGTACGCTCCTGTCACGCACTCTGCAGATCGTCGCTTGAAAAGGCGGTTGAGGAAGGACTCATAACGAGAAACCCCTCAATCGGTTGCAAGCTACCGCCAAAGAAGAACGGCGAGATGAAGGTGCTAACGCAGAACGAGATCGTAAGGCTGTTAAACCAAGCCTACGACGAGGGCTACTACGAGATGTTCCTCCTCGAGCTGACTACGGGAATGCGCCGAGGTGAGATACTCGGACTTAAATGGCGAGATCTCAACCTCGAAACAGGCGAGCTGAATATCAAACGGCAGCTTACGACCAAGGGCATATCCGTACCGAAAACCAAAAGCTCGATCAGAACCGTCCTCCTTCCGCCCGACATGCTCGATCTGCTACGAGAGATGAAAAAGACGGCAAAATACGATTGGATCTTCCCATCACCCGTAAAAGAGGGAGAGCCGAGAAATCCTACGGCGATAACAAAACGCTTCCGAATCATGCTTGAAAGAGCGCATTGCAAGCACGTGAGATTTCACGACCTGCGACACACCTTCGCAACGATGGCACTTGAAAACGGCATGGACGTGAAAACGCTCTCCGCCATGATAGGACATGTAAGCTCGGAAACAACGCTGAACATATACAGTCACGTGACCGACACCATGAGAGCGCAAGCAGCGGTGAAAATCGACCGAGAAATCGGCGGTACAGACGCTCCGATGCCCGAACCGACCGATGAGCCACCCAAAGTCGAAACGAGCGATGTGGACGAGAATTTCGAGCCGTGGAAGCCAAAGGTACGCAAGAGTGGCACGGGATGCGTGTATCAGATAAACGATCACCTGTGGGAAGGAAGCTACTTCCCAAGACTCCCCGACGGTAGCCGAAAGAAATTCAATGTGTACGCAAAGACGAGAGAAGAATGCGAAGCGGAGCTTGCCAAGATGATAGAGCAAAAGAAAAAGGAAATCTCCGAACTCAAGAAAAAAGCAAAAACGGCATAACGCACAGAGGGGCGACCACGAACGGTCACCCCTCAAAAATTGCGGCACAGTAGTCAAAGAAAAGGATTATTACATAGGTTGCTGGTTTTTCTTTGCCATTGTCAAATAAAGCATTACGGTAAATATCGCACTTGCGGTACAGGATGCGAGCGAGCTGAGCCAAACGCCGTTCAGCTCAAGAAAGGGCGTAAGGATAAACAATGCGGCAATAGGAAATACAAGAGTTCCGAAGAAGGATGTGAGCATCGAGCGCACAGGGCGTTCAAGTGCCGTGAAATAGGACGAGAAGCACATATCCACCCAACCCGTAAGGTAAGATAGAGAAAACAGCTTCATACCGATAATGCTGACCGAGAGCAGCTCGGTATCCTCGGGCTTTACGAACAAGGGCGCAACGTACTGTCCTGCAAACATCATAAATAAGAGTGATGCGGCAGATAGTACGATAGCTCCAAAAATAATTCGTCGGAAAATTGCCTTGACCTTATTTATCAGCCCTGCACCGTAGCAATAGCTGATGGCAGGCTGAAGCGAGTCCGCCATACCGAACACAAGCATACCGATGATGCTGTCTACGTACATAATGACCGAGAAAGCGGCAACCGCTGTTGTGCCTCCGTATTTCAGTAAAAAGAAATTGAAAACGATAGACATAATCGACATAGAAATGCTACTGAAGAACTCGCTGGAGCCATTGGCAAGGATGCGGGTAAAAACTGCTTTTTTAACCTTGCCTTTGGTATAATAGAGATCCATTCGCTTTCCTCGGAAAAGAATTAGCGTAATAACCGAGCCAAGAGCCATCGCAAGACAACTTGTAAACGCCGCAGCCCAAACGCCTTGACCGAGAAATACGATCAAAATAACATCGAGAACGATGTTAAATACCTGCGTTCCTATACTCAGCCACATCGAAAGCCTTTCCTTGCCGCAGGCTCGCAGATAGTTGTCGGTAGCGTGAAAGATCAGCATCAAGGGAGCAAAGGCGGCATAAACGCGCGTGTACGTAATACCGTATTCGATTGCTTGCTCGGTAGCCCCCGGTGCAAGAAATCGCACGAAGGGCTCGGCAAAGACAAAGCCAAGAACACCAAGCACACACGAGATCAGGAATATCACCTTAAGCGTAAAGGTAAATATCTGTGATGCCTCCTCACGCTTCTTCTCGCCAAGCAGAACGGATATGCGTACCGATGCACCCGTAGCGATCAGATTGGCAAATCCGAAAACGATCATAATGATCGGCATAATGAGATTTACGGCAGCAAGCGCATCACCGCCAATGAAACGACCAACGAATAATCCGTCAGCGATCTGATAGAGCGCACCAAATGCCATTGTTATCATTGATGGGATAGCCAGGCGGAAAAACAGCTTCGTTGGTGGCAGCTTTTCAAAAATTTCGGAATCCATAGTGTAAAAACCTCCTAAAAAACAAAAATACCCGGTAACGCAAAAAGCGAAACCGAGCGCACTCGACACCTAATCCGGTATGCGGCCTGCAGGATTTTATCCTACGATCCCCTGACGTTACGACGTCCTACCTCCGGTGACCAAAAATATTCAACGCAGATATTGTACCACAGATACAGGTGAATGTCAAGCAAACGATTGAAATATTCATAGAAATATGATATAATAAACTCATCGATAAATAAGAATTTGACGGAGAATAAGCAATGAAAATCTACGATATTTCACAAGAAGTTTTCAGTTGTCAGGTGTATCCCGATGATCCGGCACCGGAAAAAAAGATTATTAGATCAATGGAAAAAGGTGAAGTATATAATTTGACGGCATTTAGTATGTGTGCGCACAACGGCACGCATATAGATGTACCGCGTCATTTTATTAGAGATGGAAAAACTGTGGATGAGAAGTCTTTGGAGGCATTTATCGGAATGGCTTACGTAGCAGAGCATAGTGGGGTTGTTACCTATAATGATGCCACGGAAATAATCGAAAAAGCCAAAAAGCATAATGCGGAAGCCGCAAAGAGAATTCTGATAAAAGGAGATGTCGAGGTATCATTGGAGGCGGCAAAGGTATTTGCATTTTCAGATATTTTGCTTCTGGGAAATGAACCACAGACAGTCGGACCTCAAAACGCGCCAATGGCGGTGCATCTTGCACTATTGTCTGCAGATGTTATCTTGCTTGAGGGGATTCGTTTGGCAGAGGTGTCCGAGGGAATATATTTCTTAAATGCGGCTCCGCTGAATTTGGCGGGGGCAGACGGTTCACCGTGCAGAGCGGTGTTGATAGATAATGAGTAAGTAAATTCCAATTTGTCGGGATGATATTAAAGAGCGAGGGCTGACGAAATAATCGTCAGCCCTCAAAAATTGAGTCGCAGAAAGCAAAGAAAAGGGTTTTTACAAATAATTGAGAAAAAGCCATGAACAATCCAATAAAAGCCGAAAAAATAGGGCAAACATGTGGTCAACTGAAAACAGCTGATTTTGTGAAAAATATATAGAAAAGCAGCCGAAAACAAGTCAAAATAGCTTGTTTTCGGCTGTTTTTGGTCGAAGTGACAGGACTCGAACCTGCGATCTCATCGTCCCGAACGATGCGCGATACCACCTTCGCTACACCTCGAAATGGTAAAAATATTAGATTTTTTGTAAGTGGTCAAACATGTGGTCAGACCGAGAAATTGATGATTTTTCGACATTCGGGAGAGCCGAAAAAGTCAGTGTTTGTGGGGGTTTTCGGCTCTTCTCGAAAATTATACGCCGAGCGTGGTGATTGAGTCCCGAACGATGCGCGATACCACCTTCGCTACACCTCGAAATGGTAAAATTATTAGATTTTTTTGTAAGTGGTCAAACATGTGGTCAGACCGAGGAATTGATGATTTTTCGACATTCGGGAGAGCCGAAAAAGTCAGTGTTTTCAAGGGTTTTCGGCTCTTCTCGAAAATTCTACGCCGAGCGTGGTGATTGAGACCCGAACGCTGCGCGCTACCACCTGCGCTTCGCCTCGTAAATTTTGCTATATCATTATAGCAAAGTTGTTTTTTGTTGTCAATATTTTTTAGCCCTTATTTGTTATAACTAATAAAAAATTATACGTCTTTTAGCGTCTTTATATATTCATTAAAAAAACTGCAAAATAGCAGATAATCGACCTATAGCGGGGCTTTTTGCTTGTTTTTAATTAAAAACACTATTAAATTATATGCTTTTAAACAATTGTTTAAGCTTAAAAAAGGTTATTCGCTAAATACGTCTTTAAATAAAGAAACCTTACTGCGCTTTAATACCCAAGCAATAATGCGTGGGGTTAAGCGGGGGAATAGCCTTGCAAAAAAGTCCATAAGGTGGGCGTCTAATCCTAACACTATACGCTTTTTCTTTTTTGCCATTTTCTTTAAAAGCTTGTTAACTATCTTCTCGGGATCGGAGCAAACTAAAGAAATCAAAGAGCTTTCCTTTTCGTTTAAATCCTTTTGAGAGCGGAAAATATCCGTCTTTGCAAAGCCCGGGCAAACGATAGAAAAGTAGGTGTTTTTGTTTTCTAAAATTAAGCTTTCCGTTAAGCTTTTTAGCGCGCTTTTAGAAGCAGAGTATGCGCCCGTTCCGCTTACCGTACAAAGAGCGGCAGAGCTGGAAATATTGATAATCGCGCTATAGGTGGACTTTTTTACGTGTGGAAGCAAGGTTGTTATGGAATAAACGCTTGCAAAAAAGTTGGTTTGCATAACCCTTTCTATATCTTCCGCGGTATAATTTTCATAGCGGGTAAAGGGTGGTAATACGCCTGCGTTGTTGATTAAAATATCCACTTGAATATTTTGCTCTTTTAAATAAGCGTTAAATTCTTGCCATTTTTGCTTATCGCCAACGTCAAAGGCGCAATATGTAAAATTTTCGCCCAAGGCTTGCTTTAATGCTTCCAGCTTGCTTTGCGTTCTTGCAATACCTATTACCTTACAGCCGTGATTTAATATTAATTTTTCACTTAGCAGTTTACCAAAACCGGAGCTTGCGCCCGTTATAACCACCGTTTTTCCGTAATACCATTTATTTTTCATGCTTTTATAATAGCACAAAACCCTTTAATTATCAACACAATTGGTATAATTTTGGCGTTTTTAGGTTAAAATCTTATGGCGAAAAAGGGTTGAGCAAGATTAATTAAATAAATTTTATAAAAATTTATCGCCATATATCGCTTGCATTTATTTGCAATATATAGTATAATACTAAAACTAATAAATAGAACTAACTAAGAAAGTAACAAAATTTATATTAGACAGGTAGATTATGGCAGATTTTAACAAAAACAACGACATAGTTAAGCAAACCGCGCCTAACGACGGTGGAAGCGGTGATGCTATGAATATGACGGGCGAAATTCCCGCTTCACTTATTTCTGAAAGTGAAAACTCTATCCCTATGGTTGCAATGAAGGGCTTGGTAGTTTTTCCAAACGTTGCAACCTCCTTTAACGTGGGCAGAGCAAAATCTCTTTCTGCTTTAAATATTGCAAACGGAAGCGGAAAGAATATCTTTTTAGCTCTTCAAAGAGATAAAAACTTAGATAATCCCACCCCGGACGATATATATACCGTGGGTGTGGTTTGTAAAATTAAAAGACTTTTCCACTTTGAAAACAACGTAAGCGTTCACGTGGAGGGCCTTTATCGCGCAAAAATCAAAGAATACGTTACCACGGAAGACTATTTTTCCGTTAAGGTAGAACCTATTGAGCCTATCTACGACGAAGGCCCAGAGCTTACTGCTACGCTTAAGCTTTGCCGTGAAAAGTTCCGCGAAATAGTTGCTACTTCAGACGACGGAAAGGATAAAACCGAAAAGATTCTTGCTATAGAAGAGCCGGACGTGTTTATTAATATTGCTTCATTCCGTTCTGAAATCGGCGAAGAAGAAAAGCAGATTATCTTACAAACCCGCGTGGTATCAGAAAGGGCAGAGCTTCTTTTAACCGGCTTAATTGCTTTAGAAGAGGTTGTTGAAGCAGGAAAGCGCATTAGTGAAAGAGTGCGCAAGAACGTTGAAAAGGGTCAAAAGGAATATTATTTACGCGAACAGCTTCGCGCTATTCACCAAGAGCTTGGCGACGACGAAAACGAAAAGGATGAGCTTAAGGAAGCGATATTAAAGAAAAATCTTCCCAAAGAGGTTGAAGAAAAGGCTTTAAAAGAGCTTAGCAGAATGTCTAAAATGAATCCAAGCTCACCCGATTATACCGTGCTTCGCGGTTATCTTGATTGGATTTTGGATTTACCTTTTAACCTGCGTACCGACGATAATATGACCATTAAGCAGGCAAAGGATATATTAGATGCCGACCATTTTGGCTTAGAAAAGGTAAAAACAAGAATTATAGAGCATCTTGCAGTTATTAAGTTAAAGGGTAAAATAAGCGGTTCTATTATTTGCTTAGTAGGTCCTCCGGGGGTTGGTAAAACCTCCGTTGCAACGTCTATTGCAAAGGCTACGGGTAGAAAGTTCGTTCGTATGAGCCTTGGCGGTGTTAAGGACGAAGCCGAGGTTCGCGGTCACAGAAAAACTTATATTGGTGCAATGCCCGGTAGAATTATTTACGGTCTTAAAAACGCGGGTAGCTCTAACCCCGTATTCTTGCTTGACGAAATAGATAAAATCTCTTCAGATATGCGTGGCGATCCTGCAAGCGCGTTATTAGAGGTTTTAGATCCAGCGCAAAACTCCACCTTCCGCGATAGATATTTAGAAGTACCTTACGATTTATCTGACGTGCTCTTTATAACCACGGCAAACACTCTTGATACCATTCCCGCCCCATTGCTAGATAGAATGGAGGTTATTCAGCTTTCAGGATACACTAGGGAAGAAAAGGCGGAAATTGCAAAGAGATATTTAATTAAGAAAAAGCTAGAAGAAAACGGCGTTGAGCTTAAGCGTGTTAAATTTGATGAAAGTGCCGTTTACGAGGTTATAGACGGATATACGCGTGAGGCAGGCGTTAGAAATCTAGAAAGAGAAATAGGTAGCATTTGCCGTAAGATAGCGTGTGAAATCGCGCTAAACGGCGGTAAGAAGAAATACGTTATTACCCCCGCGTTGGTTGAAAAATATTTGGGCGTAAGGAAGTTTACGAACGAAGAAGATACGCTTGAGCCAGAGGTTGGCTCTGCAACCGGTCTTGCTTGGACTGCCGTTGGCGGAACTACCTTGACCATAGAAGTTAACCTCGTTCCCGGTAAAGGGGAAATCTTGCTTACCGGTAAGCTTGGCGACGTTATGAAGGAAAGCGCAAGAACGGCTATTTCATACCTACACGCAAACTGCGAAAGATACGGAATAGATGAAAAGCTCTTCTCTGAAAGAAATATTCACGTTCACGTACCCGAAGGAGCAACTCCCAAGGACGGCCCTTCCGCAGGTATAACTATGGCAACGGCAATTTGCTCTGCGTTTAACGGTAAAAAGGTAAATAAAAATATCGCAATGACGGGCGAGGTTACTCTTCGCGGTAAGGTGCTTGCAATAGGCGGATTAAAGGAAAAGGCTCTTGCTGCATACCGCATTGGCATTAGAAAGGTTATTATTCCCAAAGCGAACGTTAAGGATTTAGAAGACATTCCCGAACTAATTCGCAAGCAAATAGAATTTATTCCCGTTGACGACGTTTCCAAGGTGTTTAACGAGGTAATTATCGAGGGGTAGCCGTATGATAATTAAGAACGCTGAATTTATTAAGTCTGCGGCAGATAAAAGCGGATTTATGTCCTTTGATAAGCCCGTTATTGCCGTTTGCGGAAGAAGTAACGTTGGTAAAAGCTCATTTATAAATATGCTATCAAACCGCAAAAAGCTTGCAAGAACCTCGCGTGAGCCGGGTAGAACCAGATTGGTTAACTACTTTGACTTTGGCGAGTTCGTGCTTGCCGATCTTCCCGGTTACGGCTTTGCTCAGGTTTCAAAGGGCGAAAAAATTAAATGGGCAAGAACTATAGAAAGCTTTTTTGCATCACGCCAACACATAGACCACGCATTTTTATTGCTTGACTTACGCAGAGAGCCTAATGCGGACGATATTGATTTTATTAATTACTTAAACCATTTTATAATACCGTTTACTATTATTTGTACTAAGAGTGATAAGTTTGCGAAAACGCGTATAAAGCCTGCCGTTAAGGCTATTGCAGACCGCCTTGCGTTGGGTGAAGATAACCTAATTGCGGTATCTAACGAAAGCTCTTACGGTAAGGAAAAAGTGCTAATGCGTCTTGATAAAATTATGGAAGCTTACGCAATTTCTAACGAGGTTAGCTTAGAAGATGATAGCCAAGAAGAAAGCGAAGGCGAGGACGAATAAGAATTAAAGAGTAATGAAAAAACTCACTTTAACCGTTAAAGTTAAGGTGAGTTTTTATTTTGTGTTTTATTGGTAAAAGTGCCGTTAATCGACCTATAGCGGGGCTTTTTTGCTTAAAAACAGTAGTTTTAAGGTTTATATATTCTTAAAATATGGGGGTGAGATTCTTAATAATCGTCATCCTTTTTAACCTCTTTAATTCTTTGATAGGTATATTTGGGATGACTAAATGATTCAAAGAATATCTTAGCGCAGGTCTTTAAGCCTTGTGATTCGTTAAAATATTTATAGTCGCCGTTTTGCGCTGCAATATAGCTTCTTATAAATTGTGAGGTAACTACGGGCATATATAATCTTTTAATAAACATGTGACCCGGGGTTATTAAATCAAGACTGCTTATGGGAATAAGTGGAACTTGACAAATGGTATTATTTTCTGCGTTAAGCTGTGATTCTAAGGTGGGAACGAAGCGCTTACCGCATTCTTCAGAGAATATTTCCTTAGTCTGTCTGTTTTGAGCGCCTAAGAAAATTTGAGCGTTACAGTTATCTCTAATAATAACGGAGCGTTCGGGGTTGTAAACGTGGTCTAACTGTTTATAAGACTGAACTACTAAGTGAAACCAAATATTTCTTGAACGTGCGGTAGAAATCTTATTTTCAAAGTCCTTAATCATAGGAATATTACCGAATTCGTCCAATAAAAAGTGCAACGGTGTGGGTTTTCTTGTTCTTTCTGCCTTTTCAAGCGCCTTGCGGTATAGCCAGTCAATAAATAAGCCCGCTACTTGGAAGTCACTCTTTTCATAATCTCTTGTAACGATAAATATAGCAAAGTTTTTATCGCCAATCGCTTCTATATCAACCGTGTTGCCGGTGGTTAAAGCAAGAATGTGCGCTTGTACCCAGTCTTTAAAAGCTCCGTCAAAAACACCGCAGTAGCTCTTCATTGTGTTGGGCGCGTTATCTAGCGCGGTAGACATCATTGCAATAGTGGAGGGCTTTTTATCCTTTAGCAGTGGGTGAGCTTTTAACGAAGATCTTGAGCTTTCGTCTAACACCCAGTTTCTTAAGGATAAATAATAGTCTTGAATGGTCTTAATGGTCATCATGTCACCGGTAAAGGTGGTGTTGGGCGCAACTGCATCTTCAAGCATACAGTTAATAATACCCTTCATTAAGCTTTGCGCGCCGTATTCCCAAGAGGCGTCCTTAGTGTTTTGAACGCTGATGAACATATTTGCAAGCTGATTTATAAGGCTGGAAACTTCTGCTGAAAGGAAATCCCTTTGCGCGTTTAAATAATTGTCTAACTCAACGCCGTTGGGGAATGCTTTTCCGTCATAATAAGAATACATTTCGCGGTATTCGCTTTCGGGAGCAACCAGCATACAGTCAGGGCCGGGCTTGCCAACGCGGTATTCTATGCCTTTGCCTATTTCTAAGCTACTCATTTGCTTTTCGTACAGCTCTTTTAAGGGATTCCATCTATCGGAACGGCTTAAATCCTTAAAGTTAATAATGAATAACTCGTAGCCGTTGTCTTTAAGATGTTGGGCGTTTCTATCAAACAGTTCGCCCTTAGGGTCTGTAATAAATAGGTTAGGCTTGTTCTTTTGTGAAGATATAGCTCTAAGCTGTGGCTCTACGCAACCGGTGGTTTTACCGCTACCGGTAGTTCCAACGTAAATTTCGTGGAAGTTGGGTAGGTAGTAGTAACGAAGATTGCAGGTTTTTCTGGTAGCCTCATCAAGCGCTAAAAATTGCTCTACGGAATAGGTTTCTCCGCTATCGGTAACGTAGTCGCTAGCAAAGGGGTAGCCTTCAACGTAAGTATCGGGTAAGTCCTTGTATAGCACGGTTTTCGCACCGTAAGAGCCAATAATATCGGTGTAATTAACCACCTTGGCGCACTCTAAATACTCTTCTATATATTCCTTTCTGACCTTTTCGGTTATTGAATTAAATTTATTCATATTTACCTCTCTTACCCGTTAATTTTACTTAAAGCCGATTTTTTTAGCGGGGTTGTAAGCGGAATTAGTTACGTCCTTCCATTCGCTTCTTTGGTAGTTGTTTACGTAGTACATTCTCTTGTAGTAATCAAGCCCCTCGCTAGAGATGGCTTCCACGAAAGAAAAGTCGATATTCTGCTTATTGAAGGCGTAAACGACGTCTTGTAAAACGGAAGAAATAATAGAGTAGTAGTTAACTGCCTGTTGGCTGTATTTAGAAGCAATCTCTTCAGGTATTACGGTATAGCCTGCGTGTAAGTATTTTTCGGCAAGCTGAGCAATTTCCTTTACCGTTGAAGCTATTTCTTTTTTGCCTTGAAGCTCGTAGACCTTTGCAAGAAGCTTAATAGAAGGTATATCCCCCCAAAGCACGCATCTTTTTAAGCGGGTTGCGCTTTCCTCAAGGTCGCGTTCAACGCCAATGCCCAAAGCTAAAAGTAGGCCTATATGTCTGTTAATCACTACGTTGCCCCCTGAAGCCGCCACCTTAAGCTCTTCGTAACGAACGCGAGCGTTGTAAGAAAAATAGTGGTTATAATCAAACCAGTCCGGGTTAATGGAAGGGGCGTTGGATTTAGAAAGGCGTTCTAAAAATGAAATAACGCTACACTTAATATCGTTCAAAACGTCCACGTCGCTTAGGTATTCGGTATACTGTCTGTTACTAAAAATAGCCTTTTTGTCAACGACTAGACTTATGGGCGCTAAGCTAACGTAAATACATTCCTTACAGCTTTTAATAGCTTCTTCAGAAAGAGCATAAGCAGAGCCTATAAAATCAATCATAGCGTTGCAGTCCTCGTTAAAAGTACCGCTTGGCCTATTTGAAGTTACCATAGTAGAGGTAAGCATCGTGTAAAAGGCTTCGTAATTTTCAAAAAGATGATTAAGCATAATAACCTTCCGTAATTTTACTTTTGCAACCTAACATAGTCAAATATTTTTTCGTTATGGGGGTGAGCGGTGTATTATAAAAAAGGTAAAAAATCGCGCTTTAGCCCTAAGTTACTTAAAAATTATACACAATTGCGTTTTTTTTGTCAACAAATGTTCTGTATAAAATTGACTTATTGCCCAAAAGTATGTTATATTATATACGTTAATATAATATTACGCGATATTATGGAGGAAAATATGTCTTATAATTCGTCTGATTTTGAACAAAGATTAAAAGAAAGCCGTATAATAGTTCTTTGCGGTTACGTAGATAGCGCCACCGCATCTAAAATAATTTTTCAGTTGCTTTCCTATTCTGCTATTGATCCCAGCGAAGAAATTCAGTTATTTATTTCTTCTTACGGCGGTGAGCATTTAGATATGATGGCTATTTACGATACTCTTTCTACCATAGAAAATCCCGTAACCGGAATTTGCGTAGGCTCTGTTAATAGCTATGCTACCTTACTTTTAGCAAAATGCACTAAGGGTAGAAGATTTGCTTTAAGACATAGTGAAATTTGCTTCTCTCAGCCCCACGCGTACATTGGCGCGGGCGCGAACCAGCAAACCGAAATCGCCATTGAAGCAAGGGAAGTAGACGTAAAGCGTAAGGTATTTGAAGAAGAGCTTTCTAAATGTACCGGTCAGGCGCTTGAAACCGTTCACGAGGACTGTGAGGAGGGCGTTCGCTTTACCACTGAAGAGGCTTTAGCTTACGGCATTATAGACGAAATACTTTAAGGAGGAAGAAAAATGAAAGAGCCCAGAATCATTTTATTGGACGGAAGTGTAGACGAAGCAAGCGCAATGCGCACCGTTTTAAAGCTTCTTGATTTTGATAAGCAGGATAGCAAGGAAGAAATCAGTCTTTACATAAATTCCCCCGGCGGAAGTATTTTGCACGGCCTTGCTATTTACGATACCATTAAGCATATAAGCGCGCCCGTATCTACCGTTTGCTACGGTATGGCTGCGTCAATGGGTGCATTCTTACTTTCTTGCGGTAAAAAGGGCAGAAGATTTGCTTTACCGCATAGCAGAGTGCTTATACACCAACCCTTAATTTATGTTCAAAACGGCTTCCAAAGCTCACAAACAGAACTTAAAAGAACTGCTGAAAGTCTTTTAAAATCAAGGGAAATATTAGAAGAAATCATGGCTGAAAATATTGGCGTATCACTTGAAAAAATTCATGCAGACTGCGAACGCGATAATTGGATGAGCGCAGAGGAAGCTTTAGAATACGGCATTATAGACGGTATTTTATCAGGTAAAGGCGAGGTTGTAGGTTAATCGCTTATAGGGGGGTAGTATGGTTATATTAGGTATTCTTGCCGGTGTTTTAATTATGCTTGGGGCTTACGCTCTTTCTATGCTTGCATATTTTAAGCTTCGCCAAGTAAAATCAAATTCAAAATTTTCCGTAGAAATTATAATTCTTGCCTTTGCTGTTTTGGTAAGTATATCCGTAAAGTTCGTTATAATCTTTAAAACGGGCGGCTTAAACGGCGTTGCTTCCAACGACTTTTGGAAGAGTATGGAAAACACCTTTGCCGCAATTTATAGCGGTATAGGCGGTTTTACCTTTGAAGGCTTAAGTGATTTTTCAGAAGAAATTAACGCCTTATTAAAGTGCTTATACGCAGGCTCTTCTCTATACGCGGGCATAATGGTTTTAAGCGTTTTAACCGCTAAGGTAAGCTATGAAATTTACAGCGGAATTAGAATGTTTTTTAACTTTAAAAGAAAAATGCGCGCGGGAAAGACTGATTTTTATATCTTTTCTGCAGTGACCGAAGAAAGCTTAACGCTTGCAAACAGTATTAACGCCCATCATGAAAAAAGCGCGCGTGAATGCGTTATTATATTCACGGGTGAGGGCTTAGAATCCTTTGACGGAAAGAACGAGCTTCACCGCGAAATCATGGCTAACGGCTATTATTACTGGTCCTATTCAAACAAGGCTAAAAACGACGGCGGTGTGTTTGCTCATTTAGGCTTACCCGTGTTTATGGATTTCTTTAGAGTGCAAAAATTAACCGCAGAGCAGGAATGTAAGGTTCATTTCTTCGCTATGGATACCAACGAAAAGCTAAGCGGTTTGGAATCGGTTAACAGTAGCGCGGTTTTAAGGGAAATAGCTATTCTTGCAAACAAGCTGGTTACCGAAAGGGAAGTTGACGGAAAAAAGGAATATTCTCTTGAAAAATCAGCGGTAATTAACTTTTATATTCTTGCAGATAACGATATTAACTACGAATTTTATAAACGCGAAACCGAACAAATTATAGCTAAAGCCTTTAACGGCTACGACGGTGACGCGTTAATGGATGAAATTAAAAGGGTATACGGCGTAGAAAGTGATACTAGGTCAACCCCCTTTGAAAATGCGGTTAAGTTCTTCTCTTCTTATTTTCAGCTTACCCTTATAAACGAGGCTGACCTTGCAGGTAAGTGCCTTGCAAAGCAAAGACAAGCCGTTATTCTTAACAGCGGAACGGGAAGCACTCAAGAAGAAAAAGCTTTAAACGGTATACAGCGCTTCGTTAACAATTCTTTACCTAACGCAGAAGGTAATTATAGAGTTATGGTGTTGGGCTTCGGTACTAACGGTCAGCAGTCAATGAAGCATCTTTATCACGCAACTGCTTACGTAGATAACGATAAAGTGCCTTCACGCTTTATAGCAGACGTTTACGATCCCCAAACAAGCTCGTCTGCAGGTCTATTTGAGTTTAAGCATCCCATGTTTACTTGTGTTGATAAGGGGAATAAAATAGAGCCCGTTACCCAAGAAGAATGGGAAAAAGAAAAGCGTTTTAGTGAAATTTATAGTGACGAAACTATTAAGGAATACGCTAAAGCCGTTAGGGATGAAATAGATAAAGACTTAGAAGCAGTAAAGAAAAAGAACGAAAACAAAGAGGATAAGGAAGAATATTTAAAGGCGTACGAAAGCTGGTGCAATAGCTATAAGGAAAGCCTGCCTAACTGCTATAAGGACGTGGAAAAATATTTAAATCTACCGGTAGTTGCATTCCATAAGGTATCTGCATTCGAGGATTCCTTCGTTAAATTTATAGATAAAAAGACGGGAGAATCAAGCACGAAAGAGCATTTTAAAGCCTTTATTATTGCGCTTGGCGACGACGAACGTAATATTCTAATGGCAAACGCATTAATTTCTGATATAATGTGCGAGCGCGCATCAAGCGGTAAAACTATTGAATCTACCATTTACGTTAATATTCGTGATAAAAAGAACTACGAAAGAATTAATTGGACTAACGCTAACGGCGAAAGGGTTAGCGAGGTTAAGGTTGTGGTTTACGGCGCAAGCGAGGATATGTTCAGCTACGATATGATTATTGACGATAGCGAAGCAATGAAGTATAACTTTGCTTATAACTTCTTAAAGGAAGGTATTTCTAACGATTTAAGGGAATATTTAATGGGACTTTCTAATAAGAGCACGAAAGACCTTGTTGAAATGGCTATTTCGCCCGAAAAATACGTTAATGAATACCGCGTAATGCGTGAAAAGTGGTTGTTTATTGATACCTTTAAAAAGCAATCTAACTACGCCGCTTCAATATTCAGCCTCTATTATTGGGCTTATTATAAGCTTGCTTTAGCTAACGAAAGCGAAGTAGATAACGCGGAAATAAACAGACTTACGGCGGTAGAGCACGAGCGCTGGAACAGATTCCATATTGCAAACGGCTGGTTCTTTGATTCTAAACGCTGTGATCAAATAAAAATGCACAACTATTTATGCGCGTTTAACGCGTTGCCTATATCTAATAAGCTTTACGACGTAATAAACGTAATTACCGGAATGGGTAAAAGGGAAGATAACTAATGATAGAATTTACAAGATATCTTTTAAAAAGAGCAAAGGATACGAAGATTATTCCTTTTAGCGATTTTCTTGCTATTGCAAGGGGAAAGGAAGGTAAGCTTTTGGATTTCTTTTTATCTGTAAAAGATACGAAATTAGTAGAATATACCGAAAACGGATTAAAGGTCGTTGCCACTCAAGATGAGTTAAAGGCATTTAAAAAGGAGGTTTACAAAAGATGCCCGCCTTTTATAAAGTATAAAACTCCTTCCGTATTCGATATTAACAGAAAGGCAAAAAAATTCACACCCCTTTCGCTACTTATTTTAGAGTATATAAAAAACAACGCGGGCTGTGAGCTTACCGATCTTCAAAATGAATTTGCGTCAAAGCCAAGCTTCCGCGAAGCTCATACCTTTTTGGTTAACGAGGATTTAGTGCTTTGCTCGGAAGGGGAGTTTTTCGTTTGCATTCAAGATAGGGAATATCAAATTCTACTAAACAACCTAAAAAGCTTGGGTATAACGGTAGAATCTGCCCGTAATGAAGATGAAAAAAAGGATGAAGAAGGCACTGCTACTCCAGCCGTAACCTGTAAGATAATAATAGAAGCGCACGAATTCGTTGGTAAGCTACTTACTAACGTTACGCCCGAAAGGTTAATTTATAGCTTCTATATGAATTGTAGCCTTCCACAGGGTAAGGTGTTCTTACGCGGTAAAAAGGCGTATATGTTATCGTACGCTAATCTTTTAGATAAAGAAAAGAGCTTTTTCCGCGCGATAATTAACGGCAAAAGGGTAGATTTACAGTACGGCGTTAATTTAAACGAACAATTAGAAGAAAAGTTTTTAATTAACGGTATTTGCTTTGAAGCAAACTTCGTAATTAAAAGCTTTGGCGCTAATACGTAACAAAAAATTTGCGTAAGCGGTTATTAAAGTGCGTTATTTTTAACGGCTTGCGTTACGGTTAATTAAGAAAGTATTTTTAACGGCTTGCGTTACGGTTAATTAAGAAAGTATTTTTATACGGTGGTAAAAATATGGTTATTTTAGGCATAGATCCGGGGCTTGCGACTGTTGGCTTCGGCGTGCTTGATAAGGATGCTCGCGGTGGCGTAAGGGTGCTTGATTACGGCGTTATTTTAACCCCTAAGGAAGAGCGCTTGCCCACTAGACTTGCAATGCTAGAGCAGTCCTTAAAAAAGCTTATAGATAAATATAAGCCGGATGAGGTTGCGCTTGAAGAGCTATTCTTTAACAACAACCAAAAAACGGCAATAAACGTTGCTCAGGCAAGAGGGGTTATTTTGCTTACCTGCGTTAAAGAATGCGGTAGGCTTTACGAATATACGCCCTTGCAAATTAAGCAGGCAATTACCGGCTACGGCAGGGCAGATAAAAACCAAATTCAGCAAATGGTTAAAACTCTTTTAAAGCTTAAGTCCATTCCTAAGCCAGACGACGCAGCAGATGCCGTTGCAGTTGCTCTTACACACGTTTTCACAAACAGAATTTCAGGCGCGTTTGGAATACGCTAATTTTTAAAATGCTTAATAATCGCCTTATAGCGCGGTTTTTAAGTAAAATCAGCCAAAAAACACAACGTATGGGTGAAGTATGATTGGATACATAAAGGGAAAGGTTATATCTAATAACGATAACGTTATACTTTTAGAAAATAATGGAATAGGCTATGAAATAACCTGTTCCGTTTCTGCGTTTTCTAAAATGATGCAGGATAGAGAGGGGGGTATTTTTACCTACCTTCAGGTAAAGGAGGACGGTATTGCGTTATACGGTTTCGTTTCCTTGGAAGAAAAGAAGATGTTTTTAAAGCTTATTTCCGTTTCGGGGGTAGGCGCAAAGATGGGAATTACTATTTTAAGCGGTATGAGTTTAAAGGATTTGGCGCTTGCTATTGCCACTTCGGACGTAAAGGCTCTTTCCAGAATTAAAGGGCTTGGTAAAAAGAGCGCGGAAAGAATTATAGTTGAATTAAGGGAAAGCGTAAGCTCTATCGGTGATAGTGGCTCAGATTGCCCCTTGCTTGCTTCTACTACTCATACTAGCGAGGCGGAAAACGCAGTTATGGCGCTTATCAGCTTGGGGTATACCCGCTCCGTTGCAGTTAAGGCAGTTAACGGTGCAATGAGCGCGGGCGCTAACGCCGTTGAAGAAATTATTGCAATCGCACTTCGCTCTTTAGCGTAGGTATTATTACAATATAACAAATTTATTTTCGTGGGTTTATTATGTTAGACGAAGAATTATTTGAACAAGATAACGAAGAGGATAGACTGATTTTAAGCACCAGAACGGAATTTGACGAGGTTGAAAATATTTTAAGACCTAAGTCAATGGAAGGATACGTTGGGCAAGAAAAGGTAAAGTCTAACCTTGCGGTATATATGCAGGCGGCAAAGCTTAGAGGCGAGCCCTTAGATCACGTTTTGCTTTACGGCCCTCCCGGGCTTGGTAAAACCACTCTTGCGCACATTATCGCTAACGAAATGGGCGTTTCTATAAGGGTTACCAGCGGTCCTTCAATAGAAAAGGCAGGGGATTTAGCGGCTATTTTAACGAATATGAACGAAGGCGACGTTTTATTTATAGATGAAATTCACCGCTTAAATCATACCGTTGAAGAAATTTTATATCCCGCTATGGAAGACTTTTCTCTTGATATTATCATTGGTAAAGGACCTTCTGCAAGAACGGTGCAAATACCCCTTAAGAAGTTTACGCTTATAGGCGCTACCACTAAGGCGGGAATGCTTTCTTCCCCCTTGCGTGATAGATTCGGCGTGCTTTGCCGTTTAGAAATGTATTCGGTAAGCGAATTGGCAGAAATCGTTTCACGCTCTGCAAACGTTTTAGGTATAGGTATAGAACGCCAAGGCGCGTTAGAGCTTGCTTCACGCAGTAGGGGAACGCCACGTATTGCAAACAGACTTTTAAAAAGAGTAAGAGATTACGCTTCCGTTTTAGGTCACGAAACTATTACCGTTGCAGATGCAAAGCTTGCGCTTGAAAGAATGGAAATAGACCCGCTAGGGCTTGATAATATAGATATAAACCTTTTAACCTCTATGATTAACAAGTTTTCAGGCGGGCCGGTTGGATTAGAAACTCTGGCTGCAACCATTAACGAAGATAAGAATACCATAGAAGACGTTTACGAGCCCTACCTTTTACAGCTTGGCTTTATTGCAAGAACGCCAAGGGGTAGGGTGTGCACTAAAAAGGCGTACGAGCATCTTGGTATAAAAATGACCGCTAAGCAGAAAAAACAGCTTAGTATGTTTGACGGCGAAGATGATGAATAAGTTGCCGTATAAGTTGATTAACGGCATATTTTAAGTAAAAACAGGAAAAGATTAAATGTTAAAGACTTCAGATTTTTATTACGATTTACCGGAAGAGCTTATTGCTCAAACCCCCGTTTATCCAAGAGATAGCTCCAGACTGTTATGCTATAATAGGGAAGAGCAAAGGGTAGAGCACAAGCACTTTTACGATATAGAACAAATGCTTAAGCCGGGGGATTTATTGGTTATAAACGACACCAAGGTATACCCCGCAAGAATATTTGCTTACACTAAAAACGGCGGTAAAATAGAGGTGCTTTTATTAAAGCGCTTAAACCTTACCGACTGGGAGGTTTTAGTTAAGCCGGGTAAGAAGGCGAAGGAAGGCGTAGAGTTAACCGTTAACGAAGAGCTTTCGTTAACAGTTTTATCCAGAACGGAAACGGGCGAAAGAATTATCCGCTTTAAATTTGAAGGTGTTTTTGAAGATATACTTTCAAGAGTGGGAGAAATGCCTTTACCTCCTTATATTCGTGAAAAGCTAAAAGACCAAGAGCGCTATCAAACGGTGTATTGCAAAAAGGAAGGCTCTTCTGCAGCGCCTACGGCAGGCTTGCATTTTACGCTTGAGCTAATGAAAAGGTTAGAAGAAAAGGGTGTTGAATTTGCAAGAGTTCAGCTTAACGTTGGCTTAGGTACTTTCCGCCCGGTAAAAAGCGAAAATATTTTAGAGCACGAAATGCACGTTGAATATTATAATATAGACGGCGCGGAAGCAGAAAAGATTAATAGAGCAAAAAAAGAAGGGCGCAGGGTAATTGCCGTCGGCACTACCAGCGTTCGCACGCTAGAAACGGTTGCAGATGAAAATGGCTTCGTAAGGGAAGCCTGTGGTAATACGGGAATATTTATTTATCCCCCCTACAAGTTTAAGTGTGTAGACGCTTTAATAACCAATTTCCACTTGCCCGAAAGCACCTTAATAATGCTCGTTTCAGCATTTTTAACAAGGGAAAAAACTTTGCATTTATATAATTTAGCCGTTAGCGAAAGATATAGATTTTTTAGCTTTGGCGACGCTATGTTTATTTACTAAAAGCAAAACTCAAAGCGCGGTAAAAAAAATAACAAAAAGGTCGTTTATCGCGCTATAGACCTACTTTTTTGGAAAAATATGAGCAAATTTTCTTACGAACTTATAAAAGAAGATCCTAAATACGGCGCAAGGGCGGGTATTCTTCACACCCCCCACGGCGATATAGAAACCCCCGTGTATATGCCCGTTGGCACGCAAGCAACGGTAAAGGGTGTGCTTCCGCGTGATTTAAAGGAAGCGGGCGCGCAAATCATTTTATCTAACACCTACCATTTATATATGCGCCCCGGTGACGAGATAGTTAAAAACGCGGGTGGCTTGCATAAATTTATGAATTGGGATAAGCCCATTTTAACTGATAGCGGTGGATTCCAAGTGTTTTCGCTTGCAAAGCTAAACAATATTAAGGAAGACGGCGTTCTGTTTTCTTCCAGCGTAGACGGATCTAAGCATTTTATTACCCCCGAAAAGGCAATTCAAATAGAGAATAACTTGGGCGCTGATATTATTATGGCGTTTGACCAGTGTAGCGCTTACGGAACGGACTACAAGGGCTCTCGCCACGCTATGGATAGAACTCTTCGTTGGTTAGACCGTTGCTATAACGAGCATAAAAACCCCGAACAAATGCTATTTCCCATAGTTCAGGGCAATATGTTTAAGGATTTAAGAGAGATTTCTTTAAGGGAAACTGTTCCTTACGCAAAGTGCGGTTTTGGTATAGGCGGTTTATCTGTTGGCGAGCCTAAGGAAATGATGTACGATATACTTTCCTTTATGCAAGATAAATATCCCACTAATATGCCAAGATATTTGATGGGTGTTGGTAGTCCTGACTGCATTATAGAAGGCGTTTTACGCGGAATAGATATGTTTGACTGCGTTTTAGGAACGCGTATTGCAAGAAACGGAACGGCTATGACTTCACAGGGTAAGGTGGTAGTTCGTAACGGTAAGTATAAAGACGATTATTCCTCTTTAGATCCCGAATGTGATTGCTACTGCTGTAGAAATTACTCTAAGGCATATCTTCGCCACCTAATTAACACGGGCGAAATGCTTGGCGGTATGCTACTTAGCATTCACAACGTTACCTTTTTGGTTAATTTGGCGAAAAACCTCAGAAAGGCGATTATTGGCGGTTATTTGGACGATTTCGTTAAGGAATTTTACGCAAAATACGGCAAAATTTAATTTTATAGCCTAAAAACGCTTGCTAAAAAAGTTAAATAATCTTATTATATATTAAGTTAAATTTGCTTTATCTTTATTTGGGTAAGGCTAAAATAAAATAAAAATAAATAGCGCAAAGAAACGTTTAGCGCAAATGGAGAATAGTTATGAATTTTTTAATTAATCTTTTAAGCTCTGGTACAGACAGCACCGCAGCCCCTGCAGGTTGCACCGCAGGCGACGCTTTAATTTGGATTATTCCTCTTGCTCTTTTAGTTGGTTTTTGGATTTTACAAGGTCGCCAAAGAAAGAAACAGCAAGAAGAGGTTCAAAAGAAAATGGACGCTTTAAAGGTTGGCGACGTAGTTAAAACTATCGGTCTTATTTACGGCGAAATCGTTGAAATTGATAGAGATATGGAAACCTTCGTTTTAAAAACGGGTAGTGAAGAAAACTTCTCTTTCATTAAGGTAGATAAGATGGCAATTTACCAAGTAATTCCCCCTATTGATCCCCAACCCGAAGAACAGTTTGGCGAAGAAGGTCAGGCAGAGGAAGCTTTTGAAGAAACCACTGAAGTTACCGAAGAAAACAACTAATTATAGTAAAAAAAGCGCTTGCTCTTTTAAAGGGTGGGCGTTTTGTTTTTATATAATAAATAGAAGAGGTGTTTTTGTTAAAAATATGCCTATAGCGCGATTAAACGCTATTATAAGCGCTTAATTTTGCTCATAAAGAAATATTTGATTGCATAAATTTACCCCCCTTTAAATAAAATAAAGTGGAGAAATGAATATATGCAAATTTTTACAAGTATTAAATATCCCTTGCGAGTTATAGCCGCCGGCTTAATTTCTTCTTTGACGGCGCTAATTTTACTTTTTACCTTTTCTGCAATAATTTATTTTACGGGGGCTAGCGATTGGCTTTTAAGAGTAATTAATCTGCTGGTTAGAATTTTTGCGGTTGCCGTTTGCGTTTTTCTTTGTATGCCACAAAGCAAGGGTATACTTTACGGCGGTATAGCCGGCTTAGTTACCGCGATATTTATGCAGTTTACCTTTTTAGCTCTTTCTGCAAAATTTAGCGTAAGTGAATTTTTAATAAACGGATTATTTTGCGTTATTTTTGGCGCAATTTTTGGAATAATTTGGGTAAATTTAAAAAATAGGGCTAAAAGCACTTGAAAAATGCAGATAAATAGTATATAATAAAAAAGGTTTTAACCTAAAGAGCTTGCAAAGGTAAGCTTTAATAAACGATTAAGAAATAAGATTGACGGAGGTCATTTCATAATGAAGAGAATTAAAACTGTAGCAGTTGCACAAAAGAAGACTTTTACCGCTTGTGGCGAATGCAGAAGCACTTGTCAGTCAGCTTGCAAGACTAGCTGTACCGTTGGTAACCAATCTTGCGAAAAGCAAACCAGAGAAAAGAAGATTAAAGAACTCTGCTAATTAAGTTTTGCTTATCATATTAGGGCTGAAGGCTTTCAGCCCACTTTTATTGCGGCTTTTTCCTTAGGGTTAAAGCCATTTTTTACACATTGGAGAGTTTGATTATGGTTCACTGTTTTTCCTTTGACAACGACTATTATCTTTATGACGTAACTAGCGGAAGCTTGCATAAATGCGACGCGTTAACCTGTCAGGTAATAAATAAAATGCAGGGCTTGCCTTACGATTTTGGCGGTGTTGAAGAAAGCGTTATTAGAGAAATAGAAGGCGAAATTAACGAGCTTAAGGCAGAAGGTCTTTTAATGAAGGAGGACGTAAACGTTGCTCCACCAAAAAGCGAACATATAAAGGCTTTATGCTTACATATTTGCCACGACTGTAACTTACGTTGTAAATATTGCTTTGCAGGCACTGGCGACTATAAAGGCCACCGCGAATTTATGAGTGAAGAGGTTGCTTTAAAGGCAGTAGATTTCCTTATTGAAAATTCCGGTAACAGAAAAATTTTAGAAATGGACTTCTTTGGCGGAGAGCCCTTGCTTAATTTTGACGTTGTTAAAAAGACCGTTGAATACGCAAACGAAAAAGCATCTGCCTTAGGAAAGAAATTCCTTTTCACAATGACCACTAACGGCGTGCTTTTAAGAGGCGAAATTGCCGATTGGCTTAACGAGAATATGGAAAACGTCGTTTTAAGCTTAGACGGAAGACAGGAAATTCACGACGACGTTCGTAAAACCGTTAACGGTAAGGGTAGCTTCGAGGTTATTATTCAAAACTTTAAGGACTTCGTTGCAAAGCGTGGCGATAAGAGCTATTACATAAGGGGAACGTTCACTAACAAAAACCTTGATTTTGCTAAAGACGTTTTATTTATGGCAGATAGCGGATTTAAGGAAATTTCTCTTGAGCCCGTAGTTTTAGAAAAGGGGCACGAGCTTGCTATTACGGAAGAAATGCTTCCCGAAATTAAGGAAGAATACAAGCGCCTTGCCCGTGAATATATTAAGCGCAGAAAGGAAGGAAAGGGCTTCCATTTCTTCCACTTTACCATTGACTTAGAGGGCGGTCCTTGTTTAGCTAAGCGCGTTAACGCTTGCGGTGCAGGTAACGAATATTTTTCGGTAACCCCCGTTGGCGATATCTATCCCTGCCATCAGTTTGCAGATAAGCCCGAATTTTATATGGGTAACGTTTTTGAAGGAAAGATAAACGAAGAAATTCGCGCTAAATTCAAAAACAGCTCACTCTTTACCCGTGAAGGCTGTGAGGATTGCTTTGCACGTTATCACTGTAGCGGTGGTTGCGCTGCAAACAATTACGTATTTAACGGCGATATCAACAAGCCCTATAAGCAGACCTGTGAAATGCTTAAGGCCCGTACGGAGTGCGCTATGCATATCCTTTCAGTAGAAAAGGAAGATCAAGAATAAAAATTACTGAAATCTCTAAAGTCAATCTTTAGGGATTTTTTGTTTATTTAAAATTTCGCTTGTTCAAATGCAAATATTAGCAGTTGTGTAAACGTTAATTAAATATAAAAAAGACTGAATTTAAATAATTATTTTTAACAAAATTTAAAAAAATATTGCAAAAGAAAATTTGCTGTGTTATAATTAAAAAAAAGACCAAGAAGGAGGTTTTTTATGAAAAAGAGAAGCTTGTTTAAATTTTTAGCGTTAATTCTTACACTATGTGTAAGCCTTTCTATTTTCACCGCTTGTAGTGATGAATTCGTTTCTAACGTTTTAGACGTGTTAGAAAGCGTGGTTGGCGAATTTTTGGAAGAAGAATATCCCGCTGAACCCACCGAAGAAAGCTATTTTGATTTTAAGCTTTTAGAGGACGGCACTTATTCTATTTCTTTAAAGGGGGGCTTAACCTCTTATCCTGAAGTTATTACTCTTCCCGGCGAGCATAGCGGAGCGTTAGTAACTGCAATAGAAGCAGAGGGCTTTAAGGGTAATAAAAGCATAAAGAAGGTTTTCGTTACTAAGAACGTTAAGGTCGTTGGCGAAGGCGCGTTTAGCGGTTGCTCTTTAATAGAAAGAGTTCAGTTTGAAAAGGAAAGCGTACTTGAAGAAATTAAAGCGGAAGCCTTTTCAGGTTGCGCGTTAAGTTTTATCAATCTTCCTAGTGGATTAAAATCAATCGGGAACAAAGCGTTTTATGAATGCTCTTTAAAATTGCTTACCTTACCGGATGGATTGTTAACCATTGGCGAATACGCTTTTTCAGGCAACACCATCTTAACTCTTTCTATCCCCGCAAGCGTAACTGAAATAGGCGAAGGCGCGTTTAGCTTAATTTACGCGTTAAGCTCCATAAGCGTAAAGGAAGAAAATGCTAATTACAAAGCTATAGACGGGGTTTTATACAGTAAAGACGGCAAAACCTTAATCCAGTATCCTATTGCAAAAACTGCAAAAAGCTTTACCGTTCCCGCCGGCGTAGAGGTTATTGGAGCTAAGGCGTTCTACAACGCTATAATGCTTAATGAAATTAAATTTGAACAGGGCTCTACTCTTACAACCGTTAAGGCAAACGCATTTGAAAACTGCGCTTTAATAGTAAGCTTAGAAATTCCCGCCACCGTTACGACTATAGAAAGCAACGCATTCTTAAGCTGCTTTAAGCTAGTAGAGGTAATTAATAGATCTAGCAGTATAACGGTAGAAAAGGGTGCTGAAGAAAACGGCAGAGTAGGCTACTACGCGTTAAAGGTAGCTAACCCTGAGGATGGCAACGTAACCAGCGCCGTTGCAACTGACGCAAACGGATTTATTACCTTAACTGATGAAGAAGCAATTATTTTACTTGGCTATTCAGGAAGTAATGCAGATTTAGTTCTTCCCACTAACGTTACTCATATTTACGAAGGCGCTTTAAACGGATATTTAAGCTCTTATTCTGCTAACTACGGTATAGAAATATTCGCTACTTTAAATTCCGTAACCATTCCCGAAAGCGTGGTTTATATCGGTAGCAAGGCGTTTAGCAAGTGCGAAAGCTTAAACGCTATTACTTATAGCGGAACGGTAGCTCAATGGGAAGCAATAGAAAAGGGTGCGGACTGGAATGAAAGCGTTCCCGCAACCAAGGTCGTTTGCTCCGACGGCGAAGTTGTATTAAGTAAATAATGTTTAAATTAAAGGTTATTTAATAAAATTAAATAAAAAAAAGGCTTTGCTAACTAACGGCAGAGCCTTTTTAATTACTAAATGCTAGGCTAAAAGGTAACAAAAAACAGCTTTTGCTCCCAAAAAAAGTAATTTTTTTACTTAATAGTTTGTTATTTTAACCGTTTTGTTATATAATTTAGTATATAATACTAAACGCGTATTAGAAATCACGTCTCTTTAGTAAGGATTAATATGAAAAAAAATTGCGAATATAAAATTAAAAGCAAAAAGCCAAAAAGGGAATACAAATATATTCCGTTAAGGTACATTCTTTCCATGGCGGTAATAGTTGCCGAAATAGCTTTAATAATAGGTTTAGTTATGCTTGCCTTTTATTATTCCCCCTATTTGTACTTGCTTGCAGTAGCCGTGCAAATCGTGTGTGTAGTTAGAATTGTATCATCAGACGATAATCCGGAATATAAAGCGCCTTGGCTGTTAACGGTTATTATTTTGCCCGTAGTTGGCTTTATGCTTTATTTTATCTTTTATTCCCGCCAAATGGGAAGGCTTTACGTTAGAAGGTTAAACGACATTTCTAAGGGGTACTATAAAAAGGACGACTCTAATGATTTTGAAAGATTAAAGGAAGAAAACGAGCTTGTATATACTCATGCAAAAATGCTTTGTAATACGGCGGATTCTCATTTGTTTAGCGACACCAAGCTTAAATATTTTTCTTGCGGAAGCAGTATGATGCAAAGCCTTTTAAAGGATTTAGAAAACGCTGAAAAATTTATTTATCTAGAGTTTTTTATTATTGAAGAAGGTAAGTTTTGGAACTCTATTTTAGATATTTTAAAGAAAAAGGTAAAGGAAGGGGTAGAGGTTAAGGTTATATACGACGATATAGGCTGTATGAGAACTCTTCCCGGAAATTATGCAAGAAAGCTTAAAAAACAGGGCATAGAAGCCACCGCGTTTTCATATTTAAAGCCCGTTTTAAGCGGAGAATTTAATAACAGAACTCACAGAAAAATAGCTATTATAGACGGCTATATCGGCTACACCGGTGGCGTTAACCTTGCAGACGAATATATTAACGAAATAAAGCGGTTTGGCTATTGGAAGGATTGCGCTATTAGATTGGAAGGGGAATGCGTTTGGGAGCTTACGGAGCTATTTTTAACCGATTACGGCGTTAACGTATTAAAAATGCCCACCTTAAGAGAGGACTTATATCCCACCTGCGCTAACGAAGAGGACGGTTACGTTATTCCCTTTGGGGACGGGCCTTCGCCCATGTATCAAAACAGGGTTGCAAAGAGCGCAATAAAAAATCTTATAGATAGCTCAACTAAATACTGTTGGATAACCACCCCCTATCTTATTCCTGATAACGATATTTGTTTGAGCTTAGAAAACGCCGCTTTAAGGGGTGTGGACGTGGTTATCGTAACCCCGGATATTCCGGATAAAAGAATAGTTTTTGCCATAACGAAAAGCTATTACCCAAGGCTTATGAAGGCGGGTGTGAAAATATATCAGTACACCCCCGGCTTCATTCACGCAAAAAGCTATTTGGCAGACGGTAAGAACGCAATAATAGGAACGGTTAATTTGGATTACAGAAGTCTTGCCCACAATTTTGAAAACGGTGTTTGGCTTTATAAAGCTAAGTGTATAGAAGATATAGAAGCAGACTTAAAGCAGGTAATTTCAGAAAGTAAAAAGATAGATAAAAAAATGTTAAAAATAAACCCGTTACGCAAATTTATGCGCGGAATTATAAAGATTTTTGCGCCGTTGATGTAACGAATAAGGAAAAATATGTTTAAAATACTAATTTTAGAAGATGATTTGGCTCTTCGCAAGCTCTTTCAAAGCGTGCTTATAAAAAACGGATACACCGTAACGGGGGTATCTAACGGCGAAGAAGGACTTAAGGAGCTTGATAGCAGTTATTACGATTTAATAATTTCCGATATAATGATGCCCGTTATGGATGGATATCAGTTCGTACAAAGCATTCGCGAGGCAGGTATAAATATTCCCGTTTTAATGATTACCGCAAAGGACGCGTTCGACGATATGCGCCTTGGTTTTCTTTCGGGAACGGACGACTATATGGTTAAGCCCATAAACATAAACGAAATGGTGCTTAGAATAGGCGCGCTTTTAAGAAGGGCTCAAATAGCAAGCGAGCGCCGACAGGTAATTGGCAGTACCGTTTTAGAGTGCGATTCTTTAACGGTAAAAACTCAAGGCGAAAGCGTTATTTTACCCCAAAAGGAGTTTATGCTGTTATTTAAAATGGCGTCCTATCCCGGCAAAATTTTTACCCGCCAGCAGATGATGGAGGATATTTGGGGATACGAATGGGAAAGTGATACTCATACGGTAGACGTACATATAGGCAGACTTCGTGAAAAATTCCGTAATAATCCCGACTTTGAAATAGTTACCATGCGCGGGGTTGGCTATAAGGTGGTTAAAAAATGAAAAAGAGAAAATCTACACCTTTATTCGACGAGGTTTGGTATAAGCAAAAAAGAAGAAGCTTTACCTTTTACTTTATACTTTTGGTGGTTATAATACTAGTAGTAGCAGTTGCTCTTGCAACCTATCTTACGGAAGTAACCAGCACGCTTTTTTCCAGTGAGCTAAGGGAAAACAGGTTTATAAGCCTATTGGTTTTGGTCGGTTACGCCTTGGCAATAGGTTTTATTCTTTCGCTATTTATAAGCCACTTCCTTATTTTGCCTATCAAAAGATTGCAAAGGGCAATGAATAAGGTGGCGGAAGGGGATTTAGAGGTTTCAGTTATGGGCGCAAGCCGTTTTGACGAGATAGACGATTTAAACCACGCCTTTAACGTAATGATGCAGCAGCTACGCTACACGGAAACCTTGCAAAGTGATTTTATTGCAAACGCTTCTCACGAGTTTAAAACACCGCTTAACGCAATAGAGGGTTACGCAACTCTATTGCAGGATGAAAATCTTTCGCAGGAAGAGCGTAACGAGTTTTTAGAAAAAATAATATTTTCTTCACATAAGGCAAACGAGCTTATAGCAAACGTATTATTGCTTTCTAAAATTGATAATCAAGCTATAGAAAGCAAAAAAGTAAGCTTTTCTGCAGACGAGCAAATTCGCCAAGCGATACTCTTTTTAGAGCCAAAGTGGGCGCAAAAGGATATTTCATTCGACGTGGAATTGCAAGACGCCAAGCTTTACGGTAACGAACCGCTTACCTTTCATTTGTGGAGTAATTTAATTTCTAACGCGGTAAAATTTAGCCCAAGCGGAAGCGAAATAAAAATTACTCTTGAAAAAGGGGAAAGCTTTATTATCTTTGAAATTTGCGATAAAGGCCCGGGTATAAAGGAAGAAGAAATCAAATTTTTATTTAATAAGTTTTATCAGGGGGATAGCTCGCATAAATCGGAAGGAAACGGGTTAGGGCTTGCTTTAGTAAAGCGAATAACCGACCTATACGGCGGTAATATAGAGGTTAAGAACGCGCAGGATTGCGGGGCAATTTTTACCGTTAAGCTTCCTTTTCAGGCGCGATAGGAGAATTTTATGTATTTAGAAGATTATTTTGGTTTTATAGCTGCCCTTTTAATTTGTATGCTTATTTCGCTATGGGCAAGCGCAAAGGTGCGTTCTGCCTACGCAAAATACGGTAGAGTATATAACAGGGCAAGAATGACCGGTTACGATACCGCCGTGCTTTTGTTAAGAGCTAACGGCATTACGGGTGTAAGCGTTGGTAGAATAAGCGGTTCTTTAAGCGATCATTATAACCCGGCTAAGGGAATAGTTAACCTATCGGAAGGGGTTTTTGGTAACGATAGCATAGCCGCCGTTGCAATTTCAGCCCACGAGATAGGTCACGTCGTGCAAAAGGAAAAGGGTTATTTATTCTATAAGATAAGAACGGCGTTAGTTCCCATAGTTAATTTTGGCTCTAGACTTGCTATGCCCCTTGTTCTTGTTGGCGTTTTACTTGACTTGTTTGCAAGCACGGCAGATTCAACAACCGGCTTTTACGTTGCTATGGTGGGCGTTATTTTATACGGCTCTTCATTACTGTTCACGCTCGTAACTCTTCCCGTAGAGTTAAACGCAAGCAGGCGCGCAAAGAAAATGCTTTTAAACGAGGGGATAGTTGCAGAGGATGAAATTGAAGGGGTTAACAGAGTATTGTCTGCGGCAGCCTTTACCTACTTGGCAGGCTTGCTTACCTCAATGGTTTATTTCATGCGCTTCTTGATTTACGTTTTAACTATCTTTGGCAGAAGAAATAATAGAAGATAAATATAAAAAGGACGGCTAAACTCGGTTTTACTCTTTATAAAGAGTATTACCGAGTTTTTTTCGTTTAGTGGTTACTAAAGGTGATTTTCAACAAAAATTGAAGTTGAGTTGAAAGATAGTTTACTTTTGATTTGGTATAATGATAGCGCGACAAATGAAAGAGGATAATCAAATGAAAAATTACGTATTGTTTAATTCGCTCGCCGGTGGCGGAAAATGTGAAGATGATGCTAGAATGCTAGCTACTCTTTTAGATGGCGAAACGGAATTTATAAACCTTCTAAAAATAAAGAGCTATCAGTTGTTTTTTAGTACGCTTAACGGTGATGATAAGTTGTTTTTATGCGGTGGGGACGGCACTTTGAATAAGTTCGTTAACAATACTGAGGGGATAGATATTAAAAACGATATATATTATTTTCCTTGCGGAACGGGCAACGATTTTGCAACAGATATAGGCTTTTCTGCCTGTAGTTATCCTGTAAAGATTAACGAATACATAGCTAATTTGCCAACCGTTACGGTTGATAACGATATTAAGGCTAAATTTATAAACGGTGTTGGCTACGGTATAGACGGTTACTGTGCAGACGAAGGCGAAAGATTGCGTTCTTTGGGTAAAAAGAAAATAAATTATACTAATATTGCAGTTAAAGGATTGTTGTTTTTCTACCGCCCAACGAACGCAACCGTTATAATAGACGATAACGAATACTTTTTTAAAAAAGTATGGCTTGCGCCCACTATGAACGGCAGATATTACGGTGGCGGTATGATGCCTGCGCCAAACCAAAGGCGACTTCGTGATGATAAAAGGGTAACCCTTATGATTTTTCACGGAGCTGGCAAACTGCGCACTTTAATTAATTTCCCTTCCATATTCAAGGGTGAACACGTGAACAATCAAAAGCTTGTTACAATATTTGAAGGTAAAAAAATAACCGTTAAATTTGATAGACCAACTCCCTTGCAAATAGATGGTGAAACTATAGTTAACGTAAGGGAATACACCGTTGAAGTTTAATAAAAGGCTCATACTTCCCCAATATATAAAAGGCAGGCGTTATAGCTATCTTTAGGAAGCTCGTTTCTAAAGGTGGGTTATAGCGCTTGCTTTTTTGTTAAAATAAAGCGCCGTTTACTAGGTTGTTAATTAGAAAAATCCATTCCCTATAAAAATATGTTAAAAATTAGTCCCTTTTTTTAAGATAACCCCTTCTTTTTCACAAAAACGCTTTAAATTTGATTGACTAATTTCTTTATAAATTATATAATAACAAAGTGCAAAAATATTGTGTAAATGATATGATGCACGAATTGTGCGCTAATTAGCTTATTTTCGTAAAACAAAATAGGGTAGCGCGCAAGTTAAATAAGTTACTATATAGAATGCTTTTTAAAAAGCAGGAGGCAAGAATGAGCAAGAAAAAATCAATTGTAGTCATTACTCTTTTGAGCGTTGTGATTGCTATTCTAGGAGTTATGTGTTTTGCAAGCTTCCATATTGGTGGAACTATTTACAAATACAACTCTGTAGTTAGCATCATTCGTCAGGGTATTGACTTATCAGGCGGCTACTACGTTGTATTAGAACCCGAAAGCACGGATGGTAATGCATCAGACGCTGAACTTTTGGAAAAGGCTATGGAAATTATCAGAACCAGATTGGATGATAAGGGCTATACCGAAGCAATTATTAACACTCAAGACGGTAACAAAATCCGTGTTGAAATTCCTCAAGTAGATGATGACGGCACCGTTTTAGAAATTATCGGTCAAACGGGTGAGCTTACCTTTAAGGACGGTTCAGGCAACGTTTGGTTAAACGGTCAAGATCACATCAAGGGCGCATACGCAGCGAATAACCAACAAGATGGCGGTTACATGGTAGTTTTAGAATTTACCGACGCAGGCGCATCTCGCTTTGCAGACGCTACTAACACCATCAAGGATATGTCTGATAACAAGCTTTACATTTGGCTTGGCGATTCTAACATCTCAGCACCCGCCGTTAACGAACAAATCGTTTCTAATACTGCGCAAATTACCGGTAACTTCACTTACGAAGAAGCTATGAATATCGCTTCAGTTATTGATAGCGGTAAGCTTCCCATTAAGTATTCAGTTACGGAAGCTCGTAGCATAAGCTCTAAGCTTGGCGCTTCTGCAGGTGTTACCAGTATTATGATGGCGGCAATCGGCTTAGCAGTTATCTTCGTTATAATGTTAATCCGTTACAGAGGTTTAGGTCTTGCAGCGTGCATTTCACTTATTTGCTACTGCTTACTTTATATCGTATTCCTTGCTATTATTCCCAGCGTTCAATTAACTCTTCCCGGTATAGCAGGTATCCTACTTGCTATTGGTATGGCGGTTGACGCATCAATAGTTATCTTTGAAAGAATTAGGGAAGAATATAGACTTGGTAAAACGGCAGAAGCTGCGGTTGCACACGGCTATAAGCGCGCAACCGTTACCGTATTAGACTCTAACGTTACCACTATTTTTGCGGCAATCATCTTATGGCTTGTTTGTCCCGGTACTATTAAGGGCTTTGCAATAACTCTTCTTATCGGTATCGTTCTTTCATTATTCACCTCAATCATTCTTTCAAAATGGTTACTTAAGGTATTCAATCCCTTAGTTGAAAATGAAGAAAAATTCCTCAATCTTACTAGAGAAGGAGGTAACGACTAATGTCTAAGCTTATGAAGAAAGATTTTAATATCGTTCAAAGATTTCCCGCTCTTATCGCTATCAGCTTAATTATTATCTTCACCGGTCTTGTTTTCCTTTTAGGTGAAGGTCTTAACTTAGGTATCGACTACAAGGGTGGCGCAAAGGTAGAAATCGAATTAGTAGATGAAATTACAGATAAAGAAGCTTTTGAAGAACACTTTACCTCTTTCATGAAGGGCGAAGGTTATACCGTTGTTGATAAAATGATGGAATCTCCCCTTACCGAGGGCGGTATCAGCTACGAATTCAGACTTGCTTACGAATATAACGGAGCAGGTGTTGCAGCTGAAGCTCAAGAAGCTTTCATTACCAGATTGAACAACGAATTCAAGAATGATTTAACTGAAGAGGTTGAATCTTATCTTGCTAGCGTTAACAGCAGTAATTTATTTGATGAAGAAGGAATTAACGTTGCAGTTATCGGCGAAAGCTCTTCTAAGTCATTATTAAACAGAACCTTTATTGCTCTTGCTCTTGCATTAGTTGCAATATTAGTTTACATCATGATTAGATTCACCGTATCAAGCGGTTTAGCATCAATTTGCGGTCTTGCTCACGACGTTTTAATTACAGTTTCATTAACTGCAATTTTCGGTAAGTACTTACCCGTTAACATGACCTTTATTGCTGCGATTATTACCATTATCGGTTACTCAATTAACTCTTCAATCGTTATTTTCGATAAGATAAGAGAATGTCAAAAGTCAACTGCCTTTGCTTACGCAAGTGATGAAGAAATTGCAAACTATGCTATTAAGCATTCATTAGTAAAGATTCTTTTATCAATTCTTACTACTTTAATCATGGTTGTAGCGTTAGTTTTATTCAGTGTATCAACCATTCAAGAATTCATTCTTCCCATTATCTTTGGTCTTTTAGCAGGTACTTTCTCTGCACTTTGCTTAAACCCCTCTATTTGGGTTCTATTCAGAAAGATTGGTTCAAAGTTAAAAAGCAAAAAAGCATAATAATAATTGATACGTGGCGGGTGGGAATTTTTTCCACCCGCTTTGCCTTTATTTTTTCCTTCCTTATTATATAATAAGAAAGATCTGTTTTTAATTCATTTTATTTTTGGTGTATAAAAACACCTGTTACGGATACTAAATTTTTTTGGAGCGGATATAATAATGATAGTTTATCAAACAGATTATACTACCGAACAACTTAATATTATTTCTGCTTTGGCAAAAAGGTTTGGTATTTCACAAAAATTGGCTAAAATCATTTTTTCTCGCGGAATTACTACCGAAGAAAAGATGCAGAAATATTTACACCCCGGTAAGCAGAATTTTCTTAATCCCTTCCTTTTAAAAGGGGTTAGCGAGGCTGTGGAAAGAATTACCTTTGCGCGCGATAACGGCGAGCGTGTGTTGGTGTTTGGGGACTATGATGCAGACGGCATTTGCGCAACTACGGTGCTTGCTAACTGCTTAAGAGATTTTGGTATTAGAAAGATATTTACCGTTATTCCGGAACGCTCTCAGGGCTACGGCTTAACTCACGATTTAGTTGAGCAAATGCTTGAAGAATGCGAACCCGATTTGGTTATTACCGTAGACTGCGGTATTAGCTGTAAGGAAGAGGTCGCTTTTATAGAGGACGTTGGGGTAGACGTAATCGTTACCGACCACCACGAAATTCCAGATGAAATTCCCGATTGCACGGTTATTAACTGCAAGCTAAAGGATCAAGATTATCCCTTTGACGCTCTTTGTGGCGCAGGCGTTGCCTATAAATTAGGTTACGCGCTAATTGGTAGCAGGGCAAACGAATATTTAGATTTAGTTTCTATTGCTACTATTGCAGACAGTATGCCCCTTTTAGAAGAAAACAGAGATATCGTTTTTGAAGGGCTTAAGCTTATAAAGAATTTAAAAAATCCCGCAATAGCAAAGCTTATTGAGGTTAGCGGTCTTAAAGAGGTTACTTCAACGGGGCTTGCCTTTACCGTTGCGCCAAGAATTAACGCGGCGGGTAGAATGGGTAACGCTAATTGCGCGCTGGATTTACTGTTAGAAAGCGATTTAAAAGAGATTAGTGATTATTGTAATAAGCTTAACGATTATAACGTTCAACGCCAAAACGAGTGCGATAAGCTTTTAAAAAGCGCAAAGGCTAAAATAGAAAAAGAAGGACTTGGCGAAAAGGTTATAGTTCTTCACGACGACGAGTGGAACGGCGGTTTAGTAGGTATAGTTGCTGCAAAGCTAGTGGAAGAGTTTTCTAGGCCCGTAGTGCTATTTACTAAAACGGATAAGTACTATCACGGCTCTGCCAGAAGCATAGAAAGCATTAATATTTTCCAAGCGGTAAACGCTTGTAAGCATTTATTAGTGGAATTTGGTGGACACGCTCAAGCCGCAGGTATAACGGTTAGCGAGCAAAATCTTCCCCTATTTGCTAAAGAGCTTGCAAAATTTATAGACGAAAATTACACGTCCGATTATTTCGCTTCTTCATTAGAGGTAGAAGATATTATTAGCGAAAGATTTACCGTTGATTTTGCTAAAGAGCTTACCTTATTAGAGCCCTTTGGCACGGGTAACCGCAAGCCACTTTTCTGTGTTAAGGCAGAAAACGTTAACGCGTCACCCTTAAAGCCCGGCTCGCCCCACTTAGGATTTAGAACGGAATATATTGATTTGCTTTACTTTAACGGCGCTAAGGATTTAGAAATTATAAATTCGCCGGCAGAAAAGCATATAGTCTTTGAGCCCAACGTTTCCGTGTTTAACGGAAGGGAATCCCTAAAGGGTTACGTTAGGAGCTTTGAATATAAAATCGTTAACGGCGAAAGACTTATTTTAGATGGCTTTAAGAATTATTTACTTACCGTTTTTAATAGCGGTGAATATGATAAAACGCTTGATAACGAGCTTATAGAGCAACTTATTGCGAAATACCGTAACGACGGAACTGCAATTTTTGCCGTTAACGACGTTAATAATTTACGTAAGTATAAGCTGGGAAAAATGAAATGTAGCTTATACTATCCGCAAGGAAAAACTGTGGAAGCGGAGCTTGTTGTTGGTTTAAAGGACTGTGGCGCATCCACTATAGAGAAGGTTATTTATTTAGATATTCCCTTTGGAAATATTGCAACTGTGGGTAACTGTAAAAACTACGCGGTTGCTAACTGTTTAGCCTTTGACGGTATTCAGCTTTCAACCGAAAAGTCAGTTTTTGCAGAGGTATTCAAAATTTTAAAGCTTAACCGTTTTTACGGCAAAAGTAGTGTAGACGTTGCTCTTGGAATAGTTAACGAAAACATATCACAGCACCAAATAATATTCTGTTTAGAGGTCTTTTTAGAACTTGGTATTTTCTCTTTTGCACAAGGCTCTTTACAGCTTAACGGCAAGGTAAAAAGTGATTTAACGGTTTCTAAAATTTATTGCGCTGTGAGAGATAAAAATTTATAAAAGCGCGCCTATAAGGCGATTAACAAGGATATTTTAGAAAAAAAGAGACGTATAATATGTTAGAAATTCTTGAAAAAATTTCAAATATATATAAAAAAGATGATGCAGAGGTACTGGTAAAAGCCTACTACTACGCTCGCGACGCGCACAAAGGTCAAAAGCGTGCTTCGGGTGAGGATTATTTTACACATCCTTACGCCGTTGCTGAAATTTTAATTTCTTTGGGTATGGATTACACCACGGTTGCCGCTGCCTTTTTGCATGACGTAATAGAAGATACTCCCGCCACCGAAGACGATATTTGTAAGGAATTTGGCGAAGAAATTTTAACGCTGGTTACGGGCGTTACCAAGCTTGATAAAATTGAATTTAAATCACACGAAGAAGAACAGGCAGAAAACTTTAAAAAGATTTTCGTTTCAATGGCAAAAGATATTCGTGTAATCATTATTAAGCTTGCGGATAGATTGCACAACATGCGTTCGCTTAACTACCTTTCCAAGGAACGCCAGCTTAGAATGGCGCGCGAAACGCTTGAAATTTACGCTCCTTTGGCAGGTAGACTTGGTATTTCTCAAATTAAATGCGAGCTGGAAGACCTATGCCTAAAATATCTTGATGCGGAAGCTTACGAGTATTTAACGGAAAACATTAACGCAAAATTGGAAGAGCGCAAGGTTTTCGTTAACTTCGTAGTTAAAGAAATTAGGGACGTATTATCTGAAGCCAATATTAAGGGCGAGGTTGTTGGTAGACCTAAGCACTTTTATTCAATTTATAAAAAGATGAAAAAGGGTAAGGAATTAGAGCAAATCTACGACCTTACCGCCGTTAGAGTTATAGTTCAAACGGTAGATGAATGTTACGAAATTTTGGGTAAAATTCACAAAAAATGGAAGCCCATTCCCGGCAGAATTAAAGATTATATTGCAATGCCAAAGCCTAATATGTATCAAAGCTTGCACACGACCGTCGTTACCAGTTTTGGTAAGATATTTGAAATTCAAATCCGTACCTACGCTATGCACAGAACGGCTGAATTTGGTATCGCGGCGCATTGGAAGTATAAAGAAAATAACACCGAAGCAGAAAATACCGATTTCGACCATAGACTTGACTGGATTAGGGAAGTTATGGAGTGGCAGGGCGACCTTACCGACGGAACGGAATTTTTACAGTCCTTAAAGGGGGATATTTACGCAAGCGAATGCTTGGTATTCACCCCGAACGGCGAGGTTGTAAGCTTGCCCGCAAAGCCTACCCCCATTGACTTTGCTTACAGAATTCACACTGAAGTAGGTAATCGTTGTGTTGGCGCTAAGGTTAACGGCAGAATGGTTCCCTTAAATAGCGAGCTTGAAACGGGTGACGTCGTTGAAATTTTAACCTCTAAGAACTCTAAAGGCCCTTCGTGGGACTGGCTTAAGATAGTTAAATCTTCAGGCGCAAAGGCTAAAATTAAAGCCTTCTTTAAGCGGCAGATGGCTGATGAAAAGATTAAAATCGGTAAATCTATGCTTGAAGCGGAAGCTAAAAATAGGGGTTATAGCCTTAACAATCTGCTTAACCCTGTAAGCTTTGCGGCTCTTTCTGCCAAGCTCTCCTTTAGCACTCACGAAGAAATGTTTGCAGCCGTTGGTTGCGGTGCGGTAACCGTTAACCAAATTATATATAAGCTTATAGACTTATGCAAGCCTGAGCCCGCTTTAACGGAAAATCCAAACCAAACCAACAAGGTTATGTATACCCACAAGCAGTCAAGCGGTGGAGTTATAATAAAGGGAATGGAGGGGCTGTTGGTTAGATTTGCAGGATGCTGTAATCCCGTTCCCGGCGACGAAATCGTTGGCTTCGTTTCAAGGGGTAGGGGTGTTTGTATTCACAGAGCGGACTGCCCGAACATGAGAAATGAAGATCCCGAAAGACTGCTAGAGGCTAAGTGGAGCGGAAAGGAAGGTAGTTATACCACGAGTATTAAGATTACCGCCACCGAAAACGCCCCCTTGCTTTCTATAGTTTCTTCAGTTTGTAAACAGCTTGGTTTGTTCGTTATGTCAATTAACGGCAGAATAGACGGCAAGGCTAGAATTGCTATAGTTGATATGACTATTAAGCTAAACAAAAAGGAAGATCTAGACGAGCTATTATCAAGATTAAAGAGCGAGCACGACGTTATTGACGTGTTCAGAACGGTAATTTAATGAGTATAAAGGTTATTACTATCCCCGTAGGTCCGTTATCGGCAAACTGTCACGTGGTTTATTCGTTAGATAACGATAAGGCGTTGATAGTTGATCCCGGCGGGGATTTTTCTCTTATAATGCAAAGGCTAAACGCCATAAATAAAAAGCCCGGGGCGGTAATTTTAACCCACGGGCATTTTGATCATATTATGGTAACTGCAGATTTCCAAGCGCAAAACGTACCCGTTTACTTGCATCAAGCGGACGTTTGCTTGGTTGAAGGAAGCGGTAATTTAGCTAAATATTTTGGTATAAAAATGCCTCCATTTAACGTTGATAATCGACTTATAGAGGGGGATTTGCAGGTTTGTGGCTTTAATTTAAGGGTAATAGAAACGCCCGGGCACACCGAAGGTAGCGTTTGCATTCAAATAGAAAACGCCATCTTTACCGGCGATACGTTGTTTTTTGAAAGCTACGGTAGAACGGACTTTCCATCCGGTAACGCGGTAAAGCTTATTGAAAGCGCTAAAAAGCTTTTTGGCTTAACGGGTAATTACGTTTTATACACGGGGCACGGCAAAAGCACGACGCTTGATTACGAAAGAAAGCATAATGCAATAAATTTCTCATTCTAAGGTTAAATATGGTAACTACTAATATAGAAAGGCTGGAAGGGGAGCTTAACGAGGTTTTAAACGAGTTCACTCAAGCCCAAAATCTTAATATTGACTTAAACTTTTTGCAAAAAGGTAATAGCTTTTGCTATACGGTAAAATGCGAGGATGAAAGTGAAGAGTTTGTTTACGAGGCTGTTTTTTGTAACGAGCTTGAAAAGAAGCGTTTGTTAAAAAGATACGCTAAGCTTTCGCTGTATAAGTACTTAAAGGCTAAGTTTAACACCTCTTTGCCTTGGGGCGCTTTAACGGGAATAAGACCTACGAAGCTTTTTTATCAACAGGGCGCAGATGCGGAAAGATTTTTAAAAGAAGAGATGGACGTGTCTGAAAAAAAGTACAACGTATTGGTTGATATTTACCACGCGCAAGAAAAATACTATGAAGTAAACGAAAAAAACACCGCTCTTTACGTGGGTATTCCCTTTTGCCCAACAAGGTGTACTTATTGCTCGTTTATATCTTGTGAAATTGGCAAGCTAAGTGCCGTTAACGAATATATAGAGGCACTTTGTAAGGAAATTGAGCATGCGAAGGGGCTAATTCACAACCTAAGAAGCGTGTATATTGGCGGTGGCACACCTATATCGCCAAGTATTCAAAACATAAAAAAGGTTTTAGACACCGTTGGTAAGGTAGACTGCGAGTATACCGTTGAAGCGGGTAGAGCGGACTGTATTAACGAAGAAGTGCTACAGCTTCTTAAGGATTACGGCGTAAACAGAGTATGCGTAAATCCCCAAACCTTTTGCAATTCCACTTTAAAGCTAATGGGAAGAAATCATACCGCAGAAGAGGCGGTTGAAAAATATCATTTAGCAAAGAGCTTTGGTTTTAAGGTTAATATGGACTTGATTGCAGGCTTACCTCTTGAAACCTTTGAAACCTTCAAGGAAAGCTTAGAAAGGGCTATTTCCTTACGCCCGGAAAATATAACGGTGCACACGTTGTCTTTAAAGAAGGGCTCTAAGCTTAAGGAATTATGCGATAGGCTTCCGGAAGGCGAGGTTGCTAAAATGATAGACTATTCTTCCAAGCGATTAAAGGAAGAAGGCTATAGACCCTATTATCTTTACAGGCAAAAATACCAGTCCGGCAACTTAGAAAACACAGGTTATTCTTTACCGGGTGAGGAATGCGTTTACAATATTGACGTTATGGAAGAAATCGCGCAGAATTTAGCGTGTGGCGCAAACGCCGTTTCTAAGCGTATTTTCCCCGAAGAAAACAGAATTGAGCGTATAGGAGCGCCCAAAGACGTTAAAACTTATATAGAAAAGCTGGATAAACTTTTGGAAGAAAAAGAAAAATTATTTAAAATATAAATAAAATATTAAAATCGGCGTTAAAACGTTTTACTTTTGTATGCGTTTTATGGTAATATATTCAAGGTACTTTGCCAACGTTTAACGAGCACTCGACGTTTTGCGTTGGTACAAGCGAATAAATAATCCATAGGAGGATAAAGTAAATGGATAAGATATCTATCATCAATCAATTTAAGACCAGTGAAAACGACACCGGTTCAGTAGAGGTTCAAGTTGCATTACTTACTTCAAGAATCAACCACTTAAACGCTCACTTAGCGCAGAACCCTAACGACAATCACTCACGTCGCGGTCTTTTAAAGATGGTTGGTCGCAGAAAAGGTTTACTTGATTATCTAAAGTCAGTAGATATCAACAAGTACAGAGACCTTATCAGCAGACTTGGCCTAAGAAAGTAATTTTGCCAAAAGAGGGGAGCGCCATAACTGCTCCCCTTTTTTACAACCACGAAAAAGTGCGCCTATAAGCGCGTTAACGGCACTTTCGCTTAATTTTATATAAAAAGCGGTAAGCCGTATATATATCGTAATATATGATAGGGATTCACAAACAAGAGATTTAAGCGCCAAAAAATAAGAATAGGAATTGGCGTTTCCGGTTAATTCGGATAGAGAGTATAAGGAGAACAAATGTTAGAAAATCACAAAATTTTTAAGACCGAAATCGGCGGAAGAGAAGTAACCGTAGAAGTAGGTAAGTATGCACAGCAGGCAAACGGCTCTTGTATCGTTAGATGCGGAGACACCGTAGTTATGGTAAACGCTACTATGAGTGAGAAGCCCCGTGACGGAATGGACTTCTTCCCCCTAAGCGTTGATTACGAAGAAAAAATGTACGCCGTTGGTAAAATCCCCGGCGGTTTCAAGAAGAGAGAAGGTAGAGCAAGCGATAAGGCTATTTTAACTTCAAGACTTATCGATAGACCTATCAGACCTTTATTCCCCAAGGGCTTATTTAACGACGTAACCGTTATTGCAACCGCTCTTTCTGTTGACGTTAACATTTCACCGGAGCCTTTTGCAATGTTAGGTTCATCAATTGCTCTTAGCATTTCTGATATTCCCTTTGCAGGACCTACCGGTTCAGTAACCGTTGGTTTAGTAGACGGCAAGTACGTTATCAACCCTGACGTTGCTCAAAAGGAAAAGAGCACCCTTCACTTAAACCTTTCCGGTACTAAGGATGCTATCATGATGGTTGAAGCAGGCGCTAAGGAAATAGAGGACGAAGAAATGATCGGCGCAATTCTTTTCGGTCACGAAGAAATCAAGAAACAATGCGCTTTCATTGAAGGTATCGTTGCAGAGGTTGGTAAGCCCAAGAGAGAAATGGATCTTTACCACATTCCCGAAGATCTTGACAATGCGGTTAGAGCATACGCAAGCGAAAAGCTTGACTTTGCTTTAGACACCTTTGACCGTCAAGAAAGATCAGCTCGTCAAGACGACGTTGAAAGAGACTGTTTAGAGCACTTTGCAGAAATCTTCCCCGATATGGAAAGAGAAATCAAAGATAGCCTATACTATATTACTAAAGAAAAGGTTAGAGCAAAAATTACCCACGCAGGCGTTCGTCCCGACGGTAGAGCTTTAACTGAAATCAGACCTATTTGGTGTGAACACGGTTTACTTCCCAGAGTACACGGCTCTGCAGTATTCACCAGAGGTCAAACCCAAGTTATGACTACTTGTACCTTAGGTACTTTAAGTGAAATTCAAAAGCTAGAAGGCTTAGATGAAGAAACCGCTAAGCGTTACATGCACCACTATAACATGCCCGGTTACGCTTCAGGCGAAGCAAGAGGCTTAAAGAGCCCCGGTAGACGTGAAATCGGTCACGGTGCACTAGCTGAACGTTCACTTGAACCCGTTATTCCTTCTGAAGAAGAATTCCCCTACGCAATCAGACTTGTTTCTGAAGTATTAAGCTCTAACGGTTCTACCTCACAAGCTTCAGTTTGCGGTTCAACCATGGCTCTTATGGATGCAGGTGTTCCCATTAAGCGCCCCGTTGCAGGTATTGCTATGGGCCTTATTAAGGATGCTGAAAGCGGTAAGGTATCAGTTCTAAGCGATATTCAAGGTTTAGAAGACTTCCTTGGCGATATGGACTTTAAGGTAGCAGGCTCTGTTAAGGGTATTACTGCTATTCAAATGGATATTAAGATTAAGGGTATTGATGAAACCATCTTACGTCAAGCTATTAAGCAAGCTAACGAAGGTAGACATCACATTCTTGGAAAGATGCTTGAATGCATTCCCGAAACAAATAAAGAGCTTTCTAAGTTCGCTCCCAAGATTATTAGCTTCAACATTGATCCCGAAAAGATTAAAGACGTTATCGGTAGCGGTGGTAAGACCATTAATAAGATTATTGCTGAAACCGGCGTTAAGATTGATATTGATGATAACGGTAAGGTTTGTATTGCTACCTACGGCGAAAACGTAGAACAGGCTAACCGCGCTAAATCTATCATTGAAGCAATCACTTACGATCCCAACGTTGGCGATATGTTTATCTCTGAAGTTGTAAGAATTCTTCCCAAGGTTGGCGCATTCGTTGAGCTTACCCCCGGTAAGGACGGTATGATTCACATCTCTAAGATGAGCGAAAAGAGAATTAACACCGTTGAAGAAGTTCTAAATATCGGCGATAAGGTTAAAGTTGAAATTATTAAGATCAGCGAAAAGGGTATCGACCTTAAGCTTTTAGAAAAGCTTAACTAATTAAAAAAGTAAAACAAAAACGGCACTTAACGGTGTCGTTTTTTTATGCTCTAAATAGCGGTTAATCGCGCTATAGAGCCACTTTTTTAAAATTTTGTAAATATTAACGGTATAGATATAAAGCCGTATGCCTTTTGCAGAAGCATTATTAGATGGGTATTAAGTTTAAAGAGGTAAATTAAAAGGTAATAAAGGTGGTGCTTATAAGCTAGCTAAAAAGATTTTAACGTATTGTATAATTTTATTTTAAAGTATAAAAAAACGGCATGCCACCAAAAAAGGTAAAGCAAGCCGTAAGCTTTTTATTTGATTAATTACTTAACTTCTTTAACAAAAACGAAAGCGTTATAAGATTCTTCACGCTTTTTAAATTTGCTAAGCTTTCTGGTAATTAGAACGGGAGAGGTAGAGTGGAATTCCCAACCGTCTACACATTCGTGCTTAATAATATCAAAATATTTAGTGATAGCATCTTCAACGGTATCTTTCTTTTTAACAACTACCGATTTAGCGCAAGGAACAACCTTATAAATCTTCATAAAAACCCTCCTAAAGGTGCAAAAAGCATTTTAATAATACTAACGTAGACTATTGTAACACGGATTTACAAATTTTTCAAGCAAAAAAGCAAAATTCTTTCAAAAATTTGTATATTTTTTAAAAATCCTTTTTAAAATTTCCTTTTTCAATCAAAAAATCGCATAAAAGCAATTTATTTTAATAATATTCACACCCAAAAATTTTAGTGCAGGCATTAAAATAATATTACAAGCATTAGGTTGAAGAAACAGTGAAGCCCTTTAGAAAACAATGTTATTATATATTTACTATATAATTAATTACATACAACCTTTCGTTGATTACATACAACCTTTCGTTGATTACATACAAAACCTGCGGTTTTGATAAAAAAAAGAACAGTATTCAACTGTTCTTTTTTTTGGCACACCCAACGGGAAACGGACATCCAGACTTTTCAGAAAAGATAATTGATGGTATTACTAGAAAAGTCGTTATAGTAGGAGGCAAATCGTATATACCGTAAGATGAATACAAAAAGATTGACGCTCGGACATATTGTCCGAGCGTCAATAGCTACTAATAAATTTTTTACTTTAATGTAGGGAATTGCCCTTCTACAAAATTCCAATAAGTAGAATTAAGACCTAATTCTTCAATTTGAAAACTAATAGTTTTAAGTTGTGCTTCTGTTTTCCCAATATACCACGAAGCATTCCATGTAACTTCAGTTCCTGTTAGTCCATCTTTAAATTTAGAGTTGATATTATAGTAAATATTTAAAAAACTATTGTTGGCTTCATCTCCGCAAAGGCGTCCAAAGAAGCTGTAGCGTCTTTCTGCGCCGGAATAATTTCCTCTTGCATAAACATCGCCAAAAGTGAAACAATTATACACATAACCTTGACCGGTGCAATTTTCTATTACTCCTGCAAAGCCACCCGCAACAACATTTCCTGTATGGTTCTTTCCATAAACCTCACCTGTTGCAAAAGAATAATTTACCCGACTCTCCTTTAAAACACCAATTAAACCGCCTACGAAAACATAACTTGAAGTGCCGGTGGTTTCTGCATAAACATAGCAAGTAGAATAGCAGTTGCTTACATAACTAGGAGAACCGTATGTATTTGAATAAGCACACCTACCAATTAAGCCGCCTACATCTAGGTTTACCCCATTCCCTGAAGAAAATGCCTCAATCCTACCTTCACTATAACATCTGACAACATCGCCTGTTGTATTCGCTCCAACTATACCGCCAACATTACAGTACCCGACGTTATTAGTTTTTAAAATATAAAATGAAGCACCACATTGTTCTATATATCCGCCTTGACTATAACCAGTAATTGCACCAGCAGATAATTCATAAGATCCTGTTTGAATTGTCATAATTGTATCTGACAACACATCGCAATTAATAATTCGAGCATTATTGGAACATAAGCCACTAACCACGCCAAAATTCACGGTGTTATTCTGTATTAAATTAACTTGAACGTTGGTAAATTGAATATTTTGAATTGTTCCATAATTTTTTTGGAAAAATCCAATATACGTTAAATTACTAGTAAAAATATTGTTACTTGAAAATCTTAGGTTTTTTATTTTGTGATTGTTGCCGTCAAAAGTCCCATAGAAAGAAGGCAATGGCTCCCAATATCCGGAAAGAGTGATATCTGTCATTAACTTATATGTACCATAAGTCTCATATGTTTCATAATTATTTCTTATGCTATTTAGTTGATTAAACGTCCAAATTTCATAAGCCATAGTATTATAATTGTAACATTCATTTAATGTTTTTTCTTTCCATACTACAGACAGTGTAGTATCAGTATTGCCAATTGTATAGCTACATCCAAAATTTGAAACAGTTACGTCGTTAGTAAGATATCCCCAGAAAGACCATGTCCCATGATATCCACCACGAGTACTTGAGGGGAGAATAATACTTTCTCCTTCAATACCTATTATAGGATCGCAAAATGTTCCATTCGTTGTGATAAATGAAACAGTATGAAATTGTTCCCATTTAGCATAAACTGTTATATTGCCAATTTCTGAAATTTGATATATCCTATTCTCATAACTTGTATCAGTATACCATCCCATAAATCTGTAACCACCACGAGATACGTTTAAAAGAGTTTGTGGCAAAGAATCAATAGTAAAAGTTGTTTGATCAATAAGAGTACCTTCTGAAATATAAGATATTGAATAAACATTTGTGCTCCATTGCGCGTATAGAATAACGTTGTATGCAGTAACCCAAGTGTCTGTCATTATTCCATTACTAGATGTTATTTGAGTTCCTCCATTAGAGCTAGTATACCAACCGAGAAAGGTTCTACCTGTTTCTGTTAGTACGGGCAATGTTGTAGTTGTCTCATATACTATTTCTTTAGAAGTATAAGGTAATGTTCCGTATGTAGATGATAATCCAATAAAATAAGTATTTGCTTCATAATAGGGCTCTAAATAAATATGTGTTCCATCCTCTTCAATCCCCTCGGATAAATCGGGCATACGAGCATGTTGAAATGGTGACCCAGGAGCAAGAGTTGTGCCTTCATAACGTAAATTTTCAAGAACGTTTGCAACTTTCCAGTATTTAAATGTGTAACCTACTAGATCTGATGGTGTAACATATGTAATTTCATTATCATATTCAGTTACAAATGGATTGGTTCCAGGTTGTGTAGCAAAGCCAATAAAGTCGATTGAAAAATTAATTTCTTTTTCATAATAAGTATAAATATTTACGATAGACCCATCGGAAATATTATTAGGAACTATATCATTCCAACTAGAAATTGGGGTATCAGAGGTTGATGAAGCTGTAAAATATTTAAATTTGTGACCAACTTTTAAGCTTACATTATTTGGATTAAATGCTTCGGCTAAAAGACTAGGACTAAGCAATTCTGTTCCGTATTCAATAGGACTTTGATAAGTGTCAAAATCGCTTTCTTCAGTAAGCCAATAAACTCGACCTTCGTCAGTAATTTTAATGTAATATTCTATTCTCGTCCAATCGGCTTTTAATGTGATATTTCCGGCATAATTCCATTGACTAAATGTAGAGGCACCATTCTCATTGCTATAAAACACACCGTTAACATCTTTCCAACCATTGAATATATGCCCTTCTCTTGTTGGAATATCGAGAGAATATGGTTGACCATATGTAACGTTTTTTGTTGCTGTCGGTGATGTTAAAATAGCGCCAGGACCATTTGCATTTAAATCATACGTAATTGTATAAGTTTCAGCAGTCCATTTTGCATATAATTGCAAATTGCCTGTTGTTCCAACAGGAAGAGTATCTCCTATATAATTTTCAGTTGCAAAATTTGAAGATAAATACCACCCATCAAAGTGATACCCTGCTAAAGTGGGTGTAGGTAATACTACATTATCTTCAATTGTATAATTTACTGTTGCAAGCACGACATTGCCACCATTGGGATTTAAGGTAATTGTATAAGTTTCAGGCTCCCATTTTGCATACAAATTAACAGTTTCGTCATAACTTTGCCATTGTTCGCCGTTAAGATATCCATCCCCGCAGACAACACCGTTAATATTGCTATTATACCATCCGTCAAACAAGTAACCGGTTTTAAGCGGAATCGGTAAATCAAAGAAGTCTCCGTAACCTATAGCAGTATTATAGGTGTTAGGAATTGTTCCGCCGAAAAGCTCGTAATTAATGGCTGTTTGATGCACGCTTAAATCGTATTGATCCCATACATCATTGTCTAGATAGTCGCTTAATAAGCAAGCAGGTACATATATTTTTTGATCATCCGAATTCTTATCAAATGTTGCGGTTCCAATATATACCACATTATTTAAGTTGTTAAAGTATACATTTTCTAAATTATTGCAAGCATAAAAAGCATAACGCCCTATATTCGTTACATCATTATCAAATGTTACTTCCGTTAATGTTTCATTCCCTGCAAAACATAAGGGGGCTATGGAGGTTACGTTTGATATAACGATTTCTGTATCATCCCCTTGATAACGAATTAGAACATTACCTAATATTACCATCTCGTTACTGTTGTTAGTTAAAAAAGGAGTATCTAAAAATACGCCCAATTCTATATAATCTAAATTTGCGCCAGATATGGTTGATAAGTTAGCACAGCTATAAATTCCATAATAATCAATTATTTCTACATTATTTAAATTCAAATTCAAAATATGATTATTGTTCAAAAAAGCATATGCCTCTATAGTAGTGCAATTATCTTCTATAGTATATGTTTGAGCGTTTCGCCCAGCGGGATATATTAATAATTTTTTTAAATTTTTAGTATATAACACTCCATCTTTACTCTCATATGTACTATTATTACCAATTGTTATAGTAGATAAGTTAGAACAATTTATCAATGCAGTTGAAACAATCGTTTCTAAAGTCGCAGGTAATGTAATGGATTGAAGTTGACTGCAATTAGCAAATGCGCCATCTTGTATTTCAATTAATTGAGAATCAGCACCAAAAACTATGTTTTCTACTTGACTAAAATCAGCGAAAGCATACATTCCTATAGTTTTTAATGTGTTGGGTAAAGAGATAGTTTTTATATCACTTTTATTAAAGCCTAAAAAAGCGAATTTGGAAATTTCAGATACTGTTTTCCCTTCCAGAATGGATGGAATAATCAAATTATCGCCAACATAGGTGCCTTTATATCCATCAACGACAACAGTCCCGTCGTCTTTTTCTGTAAAAATAAATCCATTAGTTGCAGTTCCAAAATCCAAGTTGCAAATAATGCTATTAATTATAACTGAATCTTGTGGTTCTAAATTATGCCCTACAGGCGGTAGATTCTGTGCTACTTTAGAGTAATCTACGTCTCCTCCAACATATGGACGAATTATTCGGTTAAACCCCATATAGCTACCTGTATAATTTACAATAGGTTCATCTGTATTATTGGCCTGATAGTCTACGCGGCCGCTATCATTACCCAGTTGAGATTCTAATGGTACCAAAATATCATTATACCACGATACAAACATAGGGAATATATCATAATTTATTTCTTGAAAAATTATTTCTGCCGCATCAACTAAGGCACTTTCAGGAAATATAATATCCAAACATTCCGTAAGAAGCCCTAAAAGTAATTGTTCATTAAAATAATTATATCCGGTAACTAATTTAGCGGCATTTAAAACGCCTAATCCTGCAGCTATTCCGGTTGCTCCTAAATCATTAATCATTCCAGAGGTGTCATTAAACATTGCCTCTGATAAAGAGACTAACGTATGATAACTTCCATAGGCATAAACGTTAATGTCCTTATATAAATTTTCATAGTTTTTGTTCCAACGGGTATTATAATCATAATAAATATCTGCGTTTAAAATATCATCTAATCCATCACAGGGGCCCATAAAAGCTTCTCCAAATAAACGCGCTGTTGTTGATGCGAAATAAGGTGTGCCTATGCTAACTAATGATTCTACCAAATCAGGATGGTCTAATGCATATTTCAAGTTTACTAAACCGCCTCTGCTATGTCCAATCAAGTTTAATTTTGGTAACTTCCCTCCATTTAAAATTTTTATGTCATATACTATACGGCTTAAGACATAATTAAATTGATAATATAAATTATCTGTTGAACCATCGGCATCAGCTGGTTCAAAAACGATAATAATATGTTTTGAAATATCGGAAATATTTTCAACTTTAGTGTTGTTTAAGTATGCTATACTTTCATTGTTTTGGTCTGTAATATCATACAAATCAAAACTAGTATAATTTGGAGGATTCGTTCCTTCTGTTTCAGGTACTTTTGCCCAATAGATATTAGCTCCGCCTGCCGCATGAGCAATTCTATTAATCAAAGAATTGCTATCATAAGAAAATTGTTCTCTATTTAATAGATTATTACTCCATGTACATGCATATGAATTTAAGCCTGGGGTAAGAACAGTAATTTGCGGAGAAGACATAATATTATTTACATTTGGGTTGTTAATCGATAAATCATATTCTAAATGATATTGTGCGGTTCTATATTTGAAAGAGGGATCATCTTCAACAGAAGGGACTTCTTGTCTCACAAAGCTTTCATCTTCGTCAAAAAAATTAGTATTAACATTATAAGTGTTTGTTTGATTGTATAATTCTTGTTCTGTAATATTTACCGTGCTATAGGCGTGTGCAAAAAATGAAGCAAATGGTGTAATAGAAAAAATAGTTAAACAAGCAATAAAAATTGATGTCAAAATAACGTTAAATTTTATTTTCATCTTTGATTTTCTCCTTTTTTGCAAATTTTAATTGCAGGCAGAGCATTGCTAAAATCATTATAATATCCGGCATACAGTATAGTTTCATTTTCCAAATCAAAATGGTATAAAGAAATCGGATAGTTTGATATCTTTTGGTATTGATTTAATTGTTGATGTAAACCATTTGTAATGATGAACAATTGATTGTCATAAACATTGATTGACATAATAGAACTTGTTCCAATGCCTGCGGTTGAATTACGCCACCCTACCCAAATATTGTGTATTTGAACGTATACCTCGCTTTTTTTTCTCATATATTCGTTGTTTACGTATATTGTTTTAGTATCAGTTTCGATACAATAATCATCAGGATGGAAGTTATCACCGATATAATAACCCTTTGTAACGTTTATTGTTTGACCGTTATAGTTTACTTGACCTTGAATATTATATAAATAGTCAGTTCCTATAGCCGAAACCAACTCATATCCATCATACTCTAATGGAATTTCGTCCATTTTTTGCGTTAAATATTTAGTTGACCCGTTGTCAAAAGGGTTGCATCCCGTTAAAAACAGCGTAATAAAAATTAAGACAATTGCAACAATTTGTTTCATTTTAATGTTATTCAAAAACCTCCTTACACACTCGTAAATTTAATATCGTAGTTAAAATAATATAAAAAAACAAAAAAACGCAACAATATCCTTATAACGGAACTGTTACGTCAACAAAAATAAACCATCGGTAGTACCTCCTTTAATCAGTATTTTTTACAAGTAATGGGGGATATTATCGGTAAGTTATATAATTTTTTGTTTGCTTAAGTAGATTTTACATATTTAGTATAACACAAAACAAGTTATTTGTCAATATGTTTTCAAAAAATTTCTATATCAAAAATTTTTCTGTGATCGTATTCTAAAGGCGTTAGCCTTGAGTTTGAACAATCTCGCGCGGAATTACTCATGAGACACAGAAGAGACGATTTTAAGGCGTTTTTAGCACGATTTAGAGAAGATGAGAAAATGGAATTGTTTGATTACGTCCTTAAACAAAACACCAATATATATAGTTACATGGACTACTAAATAAAGAAAAAAGAACACAATATTTTGTGGTTTGTGGCGTCCCTACAGGGAATCGAATCCAGAACTAGCCCTTAGGAGTACATTGAAACTGTTGATATGAATCTAAAATTTATAGATTACCCCTACCGTGGGCGACATTCAGGAAATACTATAGGCAAGCGCACCTGCGAATGCTGACCGAATTTAAAGAAGAATAAACAACGCGCTACAATGCAAAAACGACCGAGAAATCGGTCGTTTTTAACAAGCGATAATACGCTGAATTTTTGGTATAGCGGCGGAGAACGAACTCCGCTTTACAATCGCCCTCGTATGAATGAAGGTTACGCTATCTTTGCAGTCAACAGATACAAGTTCATACGCAATTACTGTTGGCAGCCTGGCACTCCCACCGGGAATCGAACCCAGAACTAGCCCTTAGGAGGGGCTTGTTATATCCATTTAACTATGGAAGCAAATGAGTATTAAGTTGATGTACTGGTAAAGTATTTACAAGAAAAGAGAAAATTAATGGATTAACAAGCATTGTTTAGCCGAGCAAGCAAGGCTTGCGAACGCCGTCGGCCATGCCGACTTATCCATTTAACTATGGAAGCATATTATTAAATTACATTTTGGGATAGAACAAGCCAACAGGGGCTTGATTTGATTATGCTTAAAATAAGCAAAGCTATTGCAAGCAACATAGATTTTACTACATTTTATTAATTAAGTCAAATTTACAGCACTTTATTTAAAAAATTAGCTGATTTTAATTAAATAATAAAGTAAAACGCGCGGTAAAGTAACGCTCGTTAAAAGTAAAATAAAAAAGCGGAAAGATTAAACCCTTTCCGCTTTTAGTTTGCGTTTATATTATTCTTCAGTACCGTCAACAACGGCAGTGCTGTTTTCTACTGTAAGCGCCTTCTTTTTACTTTTGTAAAGCTTAATAAAGTGGATCGCAAAAATAATTAAGTATATAGCAAGGGTAGAGGTGCAGTAACCGCCAAAGTCAATCATAACGTCTTTAAAAGAGCAATATCTGCCTTGGGTGAATAGGGGAAGCTGTAAGATTTCCGTTAAGCCGGCAACTGCAAAGCCTGCAACAACGCAAACGCCAAAGCCCCAAATTTTGCCTTTTGTGCTTTTGCTAAACAACATAAAGTAACTAAAGGTTGCAAAAATGCCAAGAACTAAGAATGCGCCAAAGTGGCCGATACCCTTTCTTATTAAATAATAGAAGTTTTTAACTGTATCGCTTAAGGTTATGCGAGAAACTGTTAAGGTAATTGATGATTGAACGCTTTCGCCGTCGTAAGTGGTGGTTGCGGTAATGGTAACCGTGCCAGCCTTAAGAGCTTCAATAACGCCGTCTTGACTGATAGACGCAATAGAAGAATCAGAAGAAGAGTAAGTAACGGTTAAAACGGTTGCATTTTCCTCTAAAACACCTTTAATCTTGCCGGAAGTGCCTTCCTTTAAGGTGTAACCGCCCTCTGCTTGAGTTAAGCCTTCCGTTTCGATTGTAACGGTGGAAGAAAGAATTTCCTTAACGGTAAGGGTAATGCTATCTTCAAAATCGTAATTACTGCATTCAACGGTTATGGTTACGCTACCTGCTTTAATAAATCTAACTAAACCGCTTTGGTTAACTGTTGCAACGCTTTCGTTTGAGCTGGTCCATACAAGACTGTCTGAAGCGTTTGCCGGAGCTATAACGGCGGTAAGAGTAGTGCTTTCGCCAACGCGCGCCACCGTTGATTGAGCTTGGATTGTAACCGATTCAACGGGAATAACGGGCTCTATTTGCTTGGGAATAACCGTTATGGTTGCGGTTGAATAAATAGTGTTATCTACGGTAGAGGTTGCGGTAACCGTTGCGCTACCTTCAGCTATTGCTGTTATAGTGCCAGCGCCGTTTACGGTAAGAATTGCTTCGTTAGAGGATTGCCAAGTAACCGACCTTTGCGTGGTGTTTACAGGTGTAAAACTAATATCTAAGCGGTGACTTGAACCAACCTGAAGATTATCAGGAACGTTCGCTATTTCAAAGGACTGCAAGGGTATTGCAATAACGGTAACTTGAACTGAAAAGCTCTTTTGTGCGTTTTCCTTAGAGGTTGCCGTAATATTTGCATCCCCCAAGCTAATTGCTTCCAATCTTCCGTCCGCATGAGCCTTTACAACGCTTTCGTTTGAAGAAGAGTAGGTTAGCGCGGGATTGCTTGCATTAGTGGGTAAAACCTTAGTTACAAGGGCAGAAGACGTGCCAACGGGAAGCTCAACGGGAAACTCACTTAAAACTGTGCCCCCAACCTTAACGCCGGTAATTTCTACTGAAGTAACCGCAACCGTTTCTACGGTGGGTTTTGAAATATCCGTTACGATTTGGTCAATTTTATCGCCAACGTTATTGCTTATATCTGCCGATTCGTTGCCCGGCTTTAACGCTTGTAAGCATAAAATAAGGGTTAAACCAAGGTAAGCGCAAACGCAACCAACGGTAAAAATTCTTTTACAAATTAATGCAAATTTATGTTTTTTTGTACCCATAAAAACACCTTTTTCTTTATTTTTTGTAAATATTTGCAAAGCTGCACATATGCTATTATACTATATTTAAGTAAAAAAGTAAACTGAACGGCTACTATTATGTAATTTTATACTAAGCCGTGGCGATTTTAACGGTATTATTTTATTTGCTTCGTTATTCACTTGTAAATATTTGCATATTTTGATATAATCAATTCATAAGTAAACTATAAACGAGGTGTAGGTTTGATTTCTTTCGTAAACGATTATCAGGAAGGCTGTATACCTGAAATATTAGAAAAACTTCAAAAGTATAATTATTGCGCAAACCCCGGTTATGGGGTGGACTGCATTTGTGAAAACGCAAAAAAGCTTATTAAGCAAACAGTAAACGCCCCTGATGCAGACGTGCATTTTATAACGGGCGGAACGCTTACCAATAAAATAGTTATAAACGCATTTTTAAAAAGCTACGAGGGTGTTATCTGTGTTGACACCGCGCATATTGCCACGCACGAAACAGGGGCTATAGAGCACGGCGGAAGAAAGGTTTTAACCGTTAAAAATCACAACGGTAAAATCCTTCCCAGTCAAATTGAAAGCATAGTTAACGAGCATATAGGCGGACTTTCACGCGAGCATACCGTAAAACCGGGCATGGTTTATATATCACAGTCAACAGAGCTTGGAACGCTTTATTGCTTGAACGAGCTTAAAGAAATTAGCGCAGTTTGTAAAAAGCACGGCTTGCTATTTTTTATAGACGGGGCAAGAATGTTAACCTCCTTATTTGCAAAGGATAACGATTGCACCCTTGCTAATATGAACGCTCTTTGTGACGTAATGTATATTGGCGGGACTAAGGCAGGCGCGCTACTTGGCGAGGCCTTGATTATAAATAATAGCCTTTTGAAAAAGGACTTTAGATATATTTTAAAGCAGAACGGCGCGCTAATGGCAAAGGGCTTTTTAATGGGCATTCAGTTTGAAGGCTTGTTTGAAAATGATAACTATCAAAAATACTGTAAGTCCGCAATAGAAAAGGCAGATAAAATTAGAATGGCGTTAAAGAATAAAGGCATTAAATTAGAAATTGATTCTTGTGATACGCAAACCTTTGCAATTTTTACAAAAGAGCAATACCAAGAGCTTCAAGCGCATTTTGACTTTGGCGGAGCAACCTTTAAAGAAGGGCTTGCATACGCAAGAATATGCACCTCTTGGGCAACGACTGAAGATAGTGTAAACGCCCTTGTTACGGCTATTGAAAGATTATAAAAATCGCGCTATAAGTCGATTAACTAACAAAAAGACCACCAAAACGGTGGCCTTTTTTTTACTTTAACGGTTTTTATTTTTCTGTTATTTGCTGTTTGGATTGATTTAAATATTTTTTAAACAGGCATAAATAGCAAATAAGGGTTATTGCAATTGCAAGCGCGTCTGCAACGCTTTCTGCTATAAAAATACCCTTTTCCTGTAAGAACAAAGGAAGAATAAAGGTTAGGGGAATTAGCAAAATTATCTTTCTTAACGCAGCTAAAAGTAAAGAAATTTTACTTTTTCCAAGGGCAAGAAAGCTATTTTGACAGCCAATTTGAACACCCATAAATGCAAAGCCTATAAAGAAGATTCTACATAATTTTCTGCAAAGAATAACTAATGCTTCGTCGCTGTTAAACATTTTAACGAATATATCCGGAATAATGATTATTAGCGAAACGAATAGGAAGCTAAATATTAAACAGTAAAAAATAAGTCTTTTGCTGGCTTCCTGCGCTCTTTCAATTTTACCCGCGCCGTAGTTTTGGCTAATTATTGGTTGAGTTCCCTGCGCCAAGCCTTGAAGTGGCATATTCACAAGGGACATAATGCTAATAAGAATAGTCATTGCGGAAAGGTATATCGTTTGAGTATCTAAATCGGTAACGTAGTTTTTAATTTGCGTATTAAAAGAAATTTGAACCAGCGCTTCCGTGGACTGCATAATAAAGGGGGAAAGCCCAAGCGCAACTATGCCTTTAACCGTATCCCAGCGTGGCTTATGGCTTAAGGGCTTGATTTTTATAATGGTATTTTTTCCGCATAAAACGCAAAGCACGAAAATTGCGGAAGCGGTTTGTGAAATTACCGTTGCAAGAGCAGCGCCCTTTACGCCCATATTAAAGGAGAAGATAAAAATTGGATCTAATGCAATATTCATCACTGCGCCGATCAATACCGATATCATGGCAAAAAGGGTTTTTCCTTGCGCTGTTATATATTGATTAAGCCCTAAGGATAGCATAACGCATGGTGTGCCGATTAAATATATTGCTAAATATTCGTTAGCGTAGCGTAGATTAACCTCGTTTGCGCCGAATAAAAGCAAAATTTGCTCTTTAAATATTCCCGTTATTATCGTTAGTATTACGGAAATTATTATTAATAACCAAAAAGCGGTGTTTAAAATTGATTGCGCCTGTTTTTGATTGTCTTTTCCAAGCTCAATTGCAGTAAGCGGAGCTCCACCCATGCCGAATAGTGCAGAAAAGGCGCTAATAAGTATAATAATAGGAAAGCAAGCGCCAACGCCACCGATTGCAGTAAGACCGTCTTGGTAGTTGCCTATGTAAATACGGTCTACCACGTTATACAGTAGATTTATAAGCTGGGCTAATATCATGGGGATTGAAAGCTTAAAAATCAGCTTGCTAATCTTTCCTTCAAGTAAATTAGTTTTCAAAGGATTACCTCGTTATTTTTTTCTTTTTCTTAGTAAGTATTCATCTAATTTTTCTTTGATATTGTCGGGAATATTCTTTGCAACGGGGCAACGCTTAGAGTTAGCCATGCGGGTTGCAAACGCCGTTATAAATTCAATATCAAGCTGCATTTGTTGGGGCTTAATAATAGTTGCGGTATCGTAGCTGTTATGTATAGTTGCGGTTTCCTTAGAAGCAAGTCTTGCAAACGATACTGCGGGTATTCCCTTATCTGCAAAGGGGGTAGAGTCACTTGAATAAACGTCTTGGTAAGCCTTTACCTGGAAGCCAAGCTCGTCTGCCATATAGCCAATGTAAGAAACGAGCGCGTTTTCGGTGGTACAGCAAGCAATAAATCTACCCATAGTGCAACCAATCATATCAAGGTTTATATTAAGCGCAATCCTGTTAAGCTCTTCCTCGTGGTTAGCGCAGTACGCCTTAGCGCCGAGTAAGCCTCTTTCTTCGCTACCGCACCAAACGAAGCGTAAAGAATAGGAGTGTGGGTTTTTTGCAAAATGTAAAGCCATAGCAATTAAACCCACAGAGCCGGACATATTGTCGTAAGCCCCCTGTGAAAGAGAGGTGCTGTCGTAGTGAGCGGTAAAGACTATTTCCTCTTCTCTTTCGCCGGGAATAAGAAGGGTAACGTTATGAGAATTACCAACGTATTCTTCCTGGGAAATGCTAACGGTTGCTTGCTTAGCGTCCTTTTCTATTAATTTAACTGCATCTCTAACGTTAATATTAACGCAGGGTATTTTTTGACCTTCCGAAAAATAAGAGCGAAGCTCGCGTTGGTAAATATTGCTATCTGAATAATGCACGTCGCCGTCGTAAGTAATAATACCAAGAGCGCCGTTTTCAATAAGGTCCTTATATAGCCAATAGCGAACGATTCCATCTATTAGTACGATTTTACCCTTGCAGTTTTCAAGTGAATACTTGTCGTCTGCGCGCAAGTAGTAAAGGGGAGCGGTTAGCTCGTGTGAGCCACAGCAGTAATAGCCCTTGCAGTTTATTTTTTTGCCGTCTACGCTTAAGCTAACGCTGTTTATGGTTGCCATGGGTACTTCAAATGCTTCTATTTCTGCGTTAAGACCTTCTTCCTTTAAAAGGCTTGCAATATAATTAGCGCATTGTAGCTCTTGCTCGCTTCCGCCCATTCTTTCGTAAGCAGTATCTTTAAAAATCTTCTTTATTTGTTTTAAATTCATGCCTTTCTCCTTTGTAAGAATATAATAAAATTTTACCATATAGTCAAAATTTTTTCAAATATTTTAAGGTTGTTTGCGCTAATATATAAAAATCTTTTTTGTTTTAACGCCACGCTTAATAAAAATTAAAAAGCGAGTTAATCGACCTATAGCGTAGCTTTTTTATATTTTTTAGTTGTTTTTGTCAGTATTTTAACACAAAAATCAAATAGTAATATATAATAAGGAAGGGAAAACGCAAATATCGCAAGGGAGGAATTTTTGAAAGCAAAAATTATAGATAAAAAAATCGTACTTAAGGGGCAAACTATTTGTTGTGGGGATAAAAACGCTCAAACGATAGTTATAGAAGCCCCTCTTGCCGTAGACGGCGTTAGTTTGGAAAGCCTTCCCGTTTACGTAAAAACTGAAAACGCGCTAGGGCAAAAATGCAAAACAAGGCTTACCTCAAGCGCTAGTGAGGACTGCTTACTTATAGAATGGAAATTAGGGGCGGAAGCAACTTGCGTTAGCGGTAGCTTAAAGTGCCAAATCGTTTTTGAAAGCTCTTCCGGTGAGCTTGTTATGCACACTAAAATATTTACCTTAGAGGTGCAGTCTTCCGTTTCTGAAAACGGGCCTAAGGCTATTCCTGAATACAACCATATAACGCAAATGCAAAACGAGTTAGTTAAAATACTGGAGCTTGAGCCTTTAAAAAAAGGGGATGCCGTTAGTTTGCTGGAAAACGACGCTAATTATTTAACTAAAGAGCAGGCAGAAGAGCTTTTTGCCAGTGCCGAGGTAATGGGGATTTCTAAGATAGAAAAAACTAAAAGTGAAGGTTTAGTTGATACGTATACCATTTTTTACACCAACGGTAGTACTACTTACTTTAACGTTACAAACGGCGATAAGGGAGAGCAAGGCATTCAAGGCGAAAAGGGCGAAAAAGGCGATAAGGGCGAGCAAGGCATTCAAGGTGAAAAGGGCGAAAAAGGCGATAAGGGTGAGCAAGGCATTCAAGGCGAAAAGGGTGAAAAAGGTGTAAGCGTTCACAGTATTGCAACAGGTGAGTCCTTTCAAAGTGCTGACGGAACTAAAACCTATACGCCTATTTACGTTAGACTTGACGATAACGTAACAGAAGCCGTTTTTAACGTTGAAGCGGTAAACGGTGCAGGGCAAAAAGGCGAAAAGGGTGATAAAGGCGATAAGGGTGACCAAGGAGTTGGAATATCTAACGTAGAAGCTGGTGACAGTTTTGAACAGGACGGCTATACCGTAACGCCTATTAACGTAACCCTTTCTAATAATGAAGGTAAGTTTTTTTACGTTGAAGCAAAAAACGGCGAACAAGGTATTCAAGGCGAACAAGGGGAAAAGGGTGTTGGTATATTAAAAATAGAAAAAACCTCTACGGCCGGTTTAGTTGATACTTATACCATTACTTATACGAACAACACAACCTCAACTTTTACTGTTACCAACGGTGCAAGCGGTAGTGCTTCAAGCGGTGGCGCAGGGCTATCGTATAAAAAGATTAAGTTAAGCGATATGTATTCGTCAACATCCGCTACTACTAACACTAAAATAATGGGTACTATATATATAAAAGCGTGGTTGCCTGATACCGAAGAAATTACCGACTTTGCAAGCTTGGTAGCCGTTATGAATAAATTAGCAGGTGGAACGGCGGTTAATAGTTGCGTATATCCCGCATGGGGATATGCTAAAACGAGTAGTAGTGGTGGAGCAAACGTACGAATAATGTACGTTTCGCCCAAAAGTGACGGTAGCTTGCAATTATTAGCGTTAAAAGAAAACGTAAACGATAGCACGAACAACACGATGGAATATTTTTCGCTGGCGACGGCGGTTACCGGGGCGGTAGAAGTTACTACTTTAATAGAAGGCGGTAGTTCAAGCGGTGAAAGCAGCGGTGGTTCAAATACCGGCGCAGGTGGCGGTGGGACTATCGAAGAAAAGTTAGACGATATAATCACGGGCAGATTACCAATTCAAAGGTTAGCGGTTGGTAGAAAAATCACCGAAGGCGAAACGGAAACGATTGAAGAAGTAGGTGCTATTGAATATAGCGAAGATAACGCAGCCGTAACGGTAAATGGGGAAACAATTCTTTTAGACGCTTCAACCGATACGGATACTTCTCATATTCAAGTAGGCTCAACTTATACCGAAGTTTATTCTCAAAACGGAAGAGTTAACGTTGAAGCTGGTGGAGGAATAGCTTTATATTCAAACAAAAACGATAGCGCAAGAATAGAGCTTGACGCTACTAACGATAGTGAAAATGGCGAATTAATACTTTCAGCCGATAACATCAATATAAAAGGTAACGTTGATTTTACAGAAGCAACCGTAACGGGTTTAAATTTAGGTGGTGGAACGCTTGCAATTGAAGTTGAAGAATTACCCACAGAAAATATAGACGATAGCAAGATTTATATTTTAAATGAAATAAAAAATGCAGAAGTATATTATTTTGACGGAGAAAAGTATAACACACTTTCTGCAGTAATTTTAGATATTGTTGGAGTTACCCCCATTATAAACCATTATGTCGTCAATGAATTACCAACCAATGCAGAGATTACTGACTTGCAAACATTTAGCGTGGTAAATTGTTACATTTTTAATAATGTAACCTATGTTTACGGCAACGCAGGTTCGGGCAATATGTGGCTCACGGTAAGTGCAATATTTGCACAAATGGGAACACCCACGGAAGATAAAGGTAGAGTTTATGACCTTACAAACGCTTCGGTAGAAGTTGGTTTATATGTGTATTATGAAGAATTTAGAAAGTTTTATTTATATAGCAATAGCGAATGGAAAGAAATTGGTGGTAGCACAAGCGATAAATATGTATTATCACTTAGTGGAAATGGCGGAACTTTAACAGACGAACAATATCAAGGGTTAGTAGATAACTTTCCCAATATTGTTATTATCGTAACTAAAGGTGAGCAAACAATAGTTTTTAATACTATTGGTACTGCTGAAGGCTCGTTTATAGCAACATTTTCAGCAGGCACTATTTTGCAAAATCTTTATATATTTCCTAATAAAAATTGGTCTTATTCCCAAGAAAATTTCTCAAGTGATTATGTAAGTAAATCAGGTACTAATGATATATGGGCTAACAACACTTTTAATAGTTCTAACATTTTTTCAGAAACTTCTAGTGTGGAATTTAAAGGCACAGTAGACTTTACGAACGCCAACGTTACAGGACTTACAGGAATTAAAGCTAAAGAGAAGATTAATCTTCCTACCTTACAGTCATTTTGTAAAAGCACCTATGATTCATACGAAGGGGGATTGGTTTCTATGTATTGCAAGAATGCTGAAGTAATAACGCCGGAATTAAACGAGGTCGTTTCTACAGTTTTAAGAATGGGGTGCAGTCCTTTATCTAACGGGGCTTACGAAGTGTATAATAAGGTAACTCACAACGCACTTTCAGATGACGGAACTACTCTTTATATCTACGAGTATTTGCTTAGGATTGGCTACGATATCGTTGTTTTAGATAAAACCACTACGGCAATCAATCTTGCAGACGGAACTTCAACTAAGACTACGGAATCGTTTGGCGACAGAGTAATCGACGTATACTTTGATTTTTATTTTTATAATTAAAGTTCAGTTAAGTCATAAAGTTAGATTACCGTAATATAATTTATTACGGAAAATTAAGATTTGCTGGAAAATATATTTTTATTGTTAGGCGCGGTAGCGTTATTTTTATATTCACTTAAGCTATTAGGCGAAGGGGTAAGCGAAATTGCTGGCGAAAAAATGAAGAGCTTCGTTAGCGCTTCCACCTCAAATAGGTGTGGCGCTTGTTTAGCCGGGCTTATTTCTACTGCCGTTGCGCAAAGCAGTGTTGCAACCAATATGATAGTTATTGCCTTTGTGAAAAAGGGAATAATTAATTTTATTGCAGCTTCTGCAGTAATAATGGGAACGAATATTGGAACTACCGTTACCGCCCAGCTCGTTTCGCTTTCTAGCGTTTCACAGTTTAACGTTATAGCGCTAGGTAGCTTTATAGCCTTTTTAGGCTTTGTATTCAGCCTGTCTAAAAGTGAGCTTTTAAAGCGGGTAGCAAAGGCGCTTATTGGCTTTGGTTTTTTGTTTATGGGAATAGAGCTTTTAACTCAAGTGGTAGAAAAGTTTAAAGGCTACGCTTGGTTTACGGCGCTTTTTTTGGTTAAAAATCCACTACTGCTTTTGCTTAACGGATTTATAATAACGGCTGTTTTGCAAAGTAGCTCCGTTGTAACAAGCGTTATGATAGTGCTTGCAGAGCTTTCTCTTTTAAACTTTTCTAATGCTAGCTTTATAATATTAGGCGCAAATATAGGCACTTGCTTGCCCGTAATATTTGCCTCTCTTTCTATGGGGAAGGAAAGCGTTAAGTGCTCGATTTTTAATATAACCTTTAATATAATAGGCTCGTTAATATTTATTTTACCCTTAATTTTACTGGGGAATGAAATACAGAGTATAAAAATATTTTCTTCGTCAGTAGGGCGGTCAATAGCAAACTTTCACACCCTTTTTAATTTTACCGTTTGCATAATACTTTTGCCGTTTTTAAAGCCCGTTTGTAAATTAGTAGAGCGGTTTACTGAGTTTTTATATAATGATAAAAATGCAGAACGCACGCAAAAAATCTTTTTTAACGGTAAAATCAGTTTAAAAAGAAGATAAATAAGGCATATTTTTAAAAAAGCTTTCTTTTTTGTAACGCATACTTAATAAAAATGTTTGACAATTTTTTAGGTTAAGTGTAGAATAATTACGAACAATAATTAAAGGAGCAAATTTATTATGAATATGCTTAACAAAATGTCTATTAAAGACGTAGACGTAGCAGGTAAGAAGTGTCTAGTTCGCGTTGACTTCAACGTTCCTATGAAAGACGGTAAGATTACCGACGAAACCAGAATTAACGGCGCTCTTCCCACCATCCAATATCTTATTGATAACAAGGCAAAGGTTATTCTTTGCTCACACATGGGTAAACCCAAGGGCCAAGTCGTTGCTAAATACAGCCTTGCGCCCGTTGCAGAAAGATTAAGCGAAAAGCTTGGCCAAAAGGTAGTTTTCGCTACCGACGTTATCGGTCCTTCTGCTGATAAGGCAGTAAGCGAAGTTCAAGACGGCGAAGTTGTTCTTTTAGAAAACACCCGTTTTGAAGCTGGCGAAGAAAAGCGCGATCCCGAATTCTGCAAAAAGCTTGCAAGCTATTGCGATATTTTCGTTAACGACGCATTCGGTACTGCTCACCGCTCACACGGTTCTACCGCTGCTATCGTTGAACAGGGCTTAGTTAAAACTGCAGTTTGCGGTTTCTTAATTCAAAAAGAGCTTACCGTTATGGGTGGCGCTTTAGAACAGCCCGTAAGACCATTCGTTGCAGTTCTTGGTGGCGCTAAGGTTGCAGATAAGCTAAAAGTTATTGATAACTTACTTGAAAAGTGCGATAGCTTAATTATCGGTGGCGGTATGGCTTACACCTTCTTAAAGTCACAAGGTTATGAGGTTGGCGCTTCTCTTGTTGATAACGAAAAGATTGATTACTGTAAGGAAATGCTTGCTAAGGCTGAATCTCTTGGTAAGAAGATTTATCTTCCCATTGACGTTATCACCGTTAGCAGCTTCCCCGATCCTATTGACGCACCTATCGAAATTGAAGCTCACGACGTAGGTTCTATCCCTGCTAATCTTGAAGCTTTAGATATCGGCATAAAGACCAGAGAGTTATTTGCAAGCGTTGTTAAGGGCGCTAAGACCGTTATTTGGAACGGACCTATGGGCGTTTTTGAAAACCCCACTTTAGCAGCAGGCACGAACGCAGTTGCTCAAGCTCTTGCTGATACTGATGCTACTACCATTATCGGCGGTGGCGATAGCGCAGCAGCAGTTACTCAGCTTGGTTATGCAGATAAGATGACTCACATCTCTACCGGTGGCGGTGCTTCACTTGAATTATTTGAAGGTAAGGAGTTGCCCGGTATTGCTTGCCTAAACGAAAAATAAACCCTATCTGCTTCGTTATAGCGGCGAAGCCTTATTCTATAATAAGAGCCATCCCTAAATTCGCACGGGTGCGAACATCATTTTGCGCAAGCAAAACAT
>SVHG01000012.1 GCA_015055965.1 Clostridiales bacterium | reverse complement strand
CAGAAGTTAAGCTCGATAACGCCCAAAGTACTTGGCTGGACACGGCCTGGGAGGATAGGTAGTTGCCGCTTCCATTAAAAAAACGAACGTTTAGTAAAGCGTTCGTTTTTTGTTTTACTTTTCTAATTTTTATAAATTAATTTTATTACTTACGGTATTTTGGATAGAGTAATTATACGTTATTCTCGCTGAGCGAATTATTTAAAAATAACGTTTTGACTATCGCTCAACGTGACTAATAATATTTTAAATAAACAGTTTTAAGTTTTGTTATTCCTTCGGGAATTAAAAACTCATTTGATAATGCCGTCATTCTGGAGCGTTAGCGATAGAATCTCTTTTTATTGTAGTTCCATTTTTTTGTCATTTGTAAGCGTTAGCGATAGAATCTCTTTTTATTGTAGTTCCATTTTTTTGTCATTTTGGAGCGATAGAATCTAAAAATATTAAAGATATAAAAAAGCAGGCTAATAAGCCTGCTTAATTTTTTAATAAGTGCCTCTATAGGTCGATTAACACATATTTTTTTATTTAGGATGGTATAATTTCTTAGTGTAATATCTTGGTTCGCTAGAAAGTCTTATACCTAATCTTTTTAACGTAATGTAGTCCACGTTAGCAAGTAGTACGGAAGTGTGCATTTCGCAATCCTTTAACTTTTCAAGCTGACTTAATGCAAGCTGTGCAGTTGGTGAAGTTACCGCGCAAATAGCAAGAGCAACTAAAATTTCATCTGTATGAAGTCTAGGATTGCTATTTCCCAAATGGTTAAGCTTTAAATCCTGCAAAGGCTCAATAATAGCAGGGGAAATTAGCGCTTGATTATCGGGTATTCCTGCTAACGCCTTTAACGCGTTTAAAAGCATTGCTGCAGAAGCTCCTAAAAGAGAAGAGGTTTTGCCGGTAATAATTCTACCGTCGCTTAATTCAATTGCGGTTGAAGGAGTACCTGTTTCTTCCGCTTTTTTTAATGCCGCGGCAATAACAGGTCGTTTATCCATTGTAACGTTAGCCTGTTTAAGCAGTAACTCTATCTTGTAAATCTCATTTTCGTTATTTTCTGCATTAGTAACGTATTTGCATTTTGCACTGTAATATCTTCTAATAATTTCCTGTTCTGCAGCTTTGATGGCTACATCTTGGTCGGTAATGCAGTAACCAATCATGTTAACACCCATATCTGTAGGCGATTTATAGGGTGAATCCCCCCAAATTTTTTTAAATAAGGCATCCAAAACGGGGAAAACCTCAACGTCGCGGTTATAATTTACCGCTAAAGTTCCGTAATGCTCTAAATGGAAGGGGTCTATCATATTAACGTCGTTTAAATCCGCCGTAGCAGCCTCGTAGGCAATATTAAGAGGGTGTTTTAAAGGTAAATTCCAAATGGGAAAGGTTTCAAATTTAGCATAGCCTGCCTTAATTCCGCGCTTATTTTCGTGGTATAGCTGACTTAAACAGGTAGACATCTTTCCGCTTCCCGGGCCGGGCGCGGTAACTACAACCAAGCTCTTCGTTGTTTCTACGTATTCGTTTTTACCAAAACCCTCTTCGCTTGCAATATGCTCAATATTAGAAGGGTAACCCTTAATTTTATAGTGCTTATAAACCTTAATTTCCAGCTTTTTAAGGTGTTCAATAAAGGTATCAACGTCTTGTTCATAGTTATATTGAGAAACTACTACGCTATTTACAGCAAGCCCAACGCTATTAAAAGCGTCAATAAGTCTTAAAACGTCTTGATCGTAGGAAATTCCAAGGTCGCCACGCACCTTATTGTTTAAAATGTCTTGCGCGGAAATAACTATAATAAGCTCTGCATCATCCTTAAGCTGTAATAGCATTTTTAGCTTGGTATCTGGCATAAAGCCGGGTAACACGCGTGAAGCGTGGTAATCGTCAAATAGCTTTCCGCCAAATTCCATATAGAGCTTACCGTATTGGGAAATTCTATCTTTAATTTTTTGCGATTGTAAGGTAACGTATTTATCGTTATCAAAACAAATTTTGCACATAGTAGCACCTAGTTAAATAAAAATAGTAAAGGTTTAATTTATAACTTAACACTTTAGTAATATTGATTAAAATTTTAAGAAATAAAATAAATACGCTCAATATTATACCAAATAAAAAGAAAAATAGCAATACTTTTATTAAAAAAAACAGCCAAAAGAATAAAAAAAAAGACGCTTTAACAAAGCGCCTTGATTTTTTTCTATTAGTTAGCACAAACGGTATACTTTCCGTGTACGATTAAGGTGATTAAATCAACGATCCAAGCAATAAGGTTACCAATACCGGTAAAGGTTGCTAAAAGACCAACAACTAAGGTAACAACGTTTTTGGTTTCTAAGAATTTAACGATACGGTAAATTCCACCAACAACAGCGCCACCGATAAGTTGAATGATTATTCTTAAAAGTAGGGGAAGTGAATCATAACTTGCAGTAATAGAATTGTTGCTCATAATAAAAATACTCCTTTTTTAATTTACATTAACATAATACCAAAAAAAAATAAAAATGTTAAGTGTTTTTACAAAAAAAATAAAAAAAATTAACAAATGCTTAATATTTTTTGCATTTTTTATTCAAATGTGTTATATTTATTAGGCAAGAGGTGAAAAAGTGCAATTTAAAACGGATAAAAGAAGCTTAAAAACAAGAAAGGCGATAAAGCTTGCCTTCTTTAAATTGTTAAAGAGTAAAGATGTTTCGGATATTAATATTACCGAAATTACAAAAAGCGCGGGTATAAACAGAAACTCTTTTTATACTCATTACAAAAGCGTTGGTAATATTCTAGATGATATTAATAACGATATCAGTAGCTTTATAGAGGGTATTTTTGAAAAATATCCTTATTCTATAATGACAACAAATCCGCATCCGGTTATTACGGAATTTTCTAAGATGCTTTTAAGCAATAACTTTATTGCGGAATATTTAATATTCTCTAAATCTTCAAACGAGCTCGTACGCAAGCTTAAAAACAGTATTTGTGAAAAGTTTTATCAAACGTATTTAAAGAGTGTTTCAGAAGAAGATTTAACCGTTAAATTTATTATTGCATATATAATTTCAGGCGTATTTGAAATGTATTACGTTTGGTTTACCGAAGGCAAAAAAACACCGTTAAACGAAGTAGAAAAGCGAATTTCTAAGTTGATTTTAACGGGTACGGCATCAGCTTAAAAGGGGCGCAAAACTGCTCCTTTTTATTTTCTAAGTGCCGATAATCGACCTATAGAGGCGTTTTTATAAAAAACAAGTATAAATTAAGAACAGTTTTAAAGGAAATATTATGAAGTTTACGGAATTCACAATTTCAACCACCTCTGAAGCGTCAGAGCTTGTTGCAGATATTCTTTGGCAATACACAACTTACGGCGTTGCCGTATGCGACTATAAAGACGTAATAGAGCTTATTGAATGCAGAAGGGAAACCTTTGATTATATAGAAGAAGATTTAGAAAGGGCAAAGGAAACGGGCGCTTTAGTTAAGGCTTACGTAGAGCTTAGTGAAAGCGAAACGGTTGCCGCAGCCATTAACGAAGATTTAAACAGACTTGCTAAAAATGCGGAAGGCAACGTTTTAGTTGGTACTTTAGAAACTACTAAAAGGGTAGTTGAAGGGGATGATTGGATTGAGATTTGGAAAAAGCATTTCCGCCCCATTCATTACGGAAAAATAGTAATATGCCCCAAGTGGATTAGTTACGAAGCAAAAGAGAACGAGCAAATTATTTACATTGATTCTAATATGGCTTTTGGCACGGGGGAGCACGAAACCACTTCTATGTGTATAACTCTGCTTGAAAAATACGTTACTGCAGGAACTACCGTTTTAGATATAGGAACTGGTAGCGGTGTGCTTGGAATTGCCGCAGTTAAGCTTGGCGCTAAAAAATCCGTTATGACGGACATAGATCAAGTGGCTGTGCTTTCTGCAAAGCATAATGCAGAAATAAACGAGGTTGCAAGCAAGTGTGAGGTTTGGCGTTCAGATCTAATAGAGGGTGTTTCTGATATAGGTGATCTTGCCGTTGCAAATATTACGGCGGAAATTTTAGTAAGATTAACCGGCGATATAACTCGCCAATTACAACGTAACGGAACTCTTATAATAAGCGGTATTATTAAAAGCAGATTGCAGTTCGTTATAGATAGCTTTAAAGCGTGTGGATTTGAGCTTATAGAAGTTTGTTCTAAGGGTGAATGGCACGCCGTTGTAATGAAGAATGTAGGGCTATAAGTCGATTAACGGTATATAAAGGTATAAAATGAAAGCAGTAGTTTTTACTTTGGGCTGTAAGGTAAACAGTCGTGAAAGCTCGTGCTTAATAACGGGCTTAAAGGAAAAGGGATATGAAACTTCCGATAGGTTAGAGTATGCAGACGTTTATATTATTAACACCTGTGCCGTAACTTCGGAAGCAGAAAAGAAATCCCGCCAGGCAATTGCAAGGGCGAAAAAATTCAACCCAAACGCTAAAATTTATATATGCGGTTGCGCTTCACAAAAAAATCCCGAAGCCTTCATATTAAAGGGCGCAAGGGTAGTGACGGGCGCAAAGGCTAAAGATAAGATTTTAGATTTATTAGATACGGAAGGTGTTTTTATTGAGGAAAGCGACGAATACTATGAAAAGTATTTACCTGCAAAAAGCTCTAAAACGCGTGAATACGTAAAAATTCAAGACGGATGTAATAACTTTTGTTCTTACTGCATAATTCCCTATTTACGCGGGCGCTCACGTTCAAGAAAAATAGAAAATATAGTAGAAGAGATAACTGCCTTAAATGCGGAAGAGATAGTTATTACGGGTATTAACGTTTCCGCCTTTGATGACGGCGGTAAAAAATTGCCCCATTTATTAAGGGCATTAAAGGACTTTGACTGTAGATTTAGGTTTGGCTCTTTAGAGGTTGGCGTAATAGACGAAGAACTTTTAGAAGCGACCAAGCAATTAAAGGATTTTGCGCCACATTTTCATCTTTCCTTGCAGTCGGGTAGTGATAGCGTTTTAAAGTCAATGAATCGCCATTATACGGCAAACGAGTACGCTAAAAAGGTAAAGCTAATACGCGAGTTTTATCCCAATGCGGCAATTACTACGGATATTATAGTAGGCTATTCTACCGAAACTGATGAGAATTTTAAAGAAACGGTGGAGTTTTGTGATAGAATTTGCTTTGCAGACGTGCATTGCTTTGCTTACAGCGTAAGAGAAGGTACTGCAGGAGCAAAGCTTAAAAAGCTTCCGGACGATATTAAAAAGCAAAGATTAGACGAGCTTTTAAGAAAAAAGGAAGAATTAAAAGAAAAATTTATTGCTCAAAATTTGGGAAAAACCTTAACTTTAATTTGCGAAGAAGAGATAGACGGCTACACCGTAGGATATACCGAAAACTACTTAAGAGTTTTTGTTAAGGGTGCTGTTTTAGGTGGTAAGGTTAGGGTAAAAATCTTACAAAAACACCAAGACGGAGCGCTTGCTGAAGTGCTTTCAAACTGCCAATAATCGCCTTATAGGCTAATTTAGGAGGAAAATATGGATTGTTTATTTTGTAAATTCGTTTCTGGTGAAATACCCGTTGGTAAGGTTTATGAGGATGCAGATTTTATAATTATTAAAGATATAAATCCTCAAGCAAAAAATCACTTTTTAGCAATTCCAAAAAGGCACTTTAAGCTTCTTTCAGAAATGAACAAGGATGACGAAGCTTGCCTTGGTAGAATATTTGCAAAAATATCTTCTTTGCAAGAAGAGCTTTGCTTGCAAAACGGTTATAGACTTGTAATAAATCAAGGTGAAGACGCAGGTCAAACGGTATTTCATTTGCATATACATATTTTATCGGGCCAAAAAATGGGTTGGCAACCCGCCTAAGCACTCTATTAAGTTTGCTTACAGCAATTAATATTACCATTTAACAGAGCGGTTTTGTGAAAAAATTGCCAAAAAATGAAAAAATAGCAAAATAAAAACAAAAAAGACTTAAAATTAAGTTGACTAAATTATTTGCGTTTGCTATAATCATAAGGATTTTTGAATTACTTGCCATAGGGCAAAGGAGGGTTGTAGGATGTCCACAGTAAGAGTAGGCGAAAACGAATCTTTAGATAACGCACTTCGTCGTTTTAAAAGAAAATGCTCTCGCGACGGTATCATTGGTGATATGCGCCGTAAGGAACATTATGAAAAACCTTCCGTAAGACGTAAAAAGAAAGCGGAAGCAGCAAGAAAAAGAAACGTTAAAGGTTAATTTTTACACCCGATAAGAGCAAAACTCTGGTCGGGTGTTTTTTTGTCGAATTTTGTCGAAAGGGAGATATGAAATGGCTAAAAGCAGTAAAAATGAAATTAAGAGTATGGCAAAGCTAGCAAAACAACGTTTAAAAAGCGGATTTTGGGAAGAATGTCAAGAACACGTTAGCGAAAGCGTAACTAAGGCTAAAGAGGAGGGCGAAAATAGCTCAAGCGTCATTCGTTACTATAAAAGCAGGGTTACTCGCGTAATTGGCGGATACAATGAAGAGTCCGAAGCATTTTACCAAAAGGTGAAAGGTATATTGGACGCATACGGCGAGGTTAGTGATATTATAGGTAGACTTTGTGATTTAGATTATATGAAAACCTTAAACTTTCAGCAAAGGGAAAGATATTTAACGGATATTGCTTCAAAATACAGGGAATGTAAGGAAAGATACGATCAAGAAAAGAAATTTGAATATAGTAGAAGAATATCTTAAACCAAAACGCAATTAATTTTTCAAGTTATTGCATTTAAAGAAACTATTAAACAAAAAAATAAGGGCAAGCAGGATTTTATTGCTTGCCTTTTGTTTACAAAAAGATTATTTTATGATATACTATATAAGTATTATCATAAGCAGGCGTAAAAAGGGCAGATACTTAAATTAAGCCTTTTACAAAAATCATACGCCTAAAAAGGAGGTATTAAGTGCAAGAATATTTAAACGGATTAAACGAAGAACAAAAGAAAGCCGTGCTTGATACCGAGGGGTACGTTCTGGTTTTTGCGGGCGCAGGTAGCGGTAAGACCAGAGTATTAACTAATAGAATAGCTCATTTAGTTAACGGTAAAGGGGTGAATCCTGAAAACGTACTTGCAATAACCTTTACGAATAAAGCAGCGGATGAGATGAAAAGCCGTTTATCCACTATGGTTCCCGGGGTGGAAAGAATGTGGGTTTCCACCATTCACAGCATGTGCGTAAGAATTTTGCGCAATAGCATAGGCAGACTTGAAGGATATAACACCAACTTTTCTATCTATAGCGAAATAGATAAAACCAACGTTTTAAAACGAATAATATCAGAGTTAAAGCTAGAAGATGATAAATACCTAAAAAACGCCCGTTTTTATATATCAGAATGCAAAAATCAAGATATTGGACCGGAGCGTTTTAGGTTAAGAACAGACATAAAGGATATAGGGGTTTATTATCAAATATACACGTTATACGAAGAAGCTCTTAAAAAGTCAAATGCGATGGACTTTGACGACTTGCTCGTTAAAACCTACCATTTATTGGAAGAGGATGCGGAGGTATTAGAGTATTATTCAAGCAAATTCCAATACGTGCATATAGACGAGTTTCAAGATACCAACCTAATTCAGATGGAAATAGCTTCACTTCTTTCCAGCTATCATAAGAATTTATTCGTAGTTGGTGATGACGATCAAAGCATTTACAGCTGGCGTGGTGCTGAAATAAAGAATATTTTAGATTTCGATAAGACCTTTCCCAACGCCAAAATACATAAGCTTGAACAAAATTACCGTTCAACCAAGCATATTTTAGACCTTGCAAACACGGTGATTGCGGGAAATACGGCAAGAAAGAAAAAAGAACTTTGGACGGAGAATGGAGAAGGCGAAAAGACGGAAGTAAAGATCGCGGAAAATGAAAATGAAGAAGCTCAGTATACCGCCTTTAAAATAAAGCAGTTAATAAATCAAGGCGCAAGGGCAAGTGATTTTGCCGTTTTAATGCGTATAAACGCTATCTCACGCGCATACGAGCAAGAATTTACAAAGTACGGTATTCCCTTTAAGGTGTACGGCGGATTTAAGTTCTTTGAAAGAAAAGAAATCAAGGATTTAACCGCGTATATGCGAATATTAATAAACCCACTTGATAACGAAAGCTTATTACGAATAATAAACACGCCCAAACGCGGAATAGGGGACAAAACGATAGAAACGCTTATAGCTTACGCAAGGGAATACGATTTAAGCGTATTCGACGGCATAGTTGACGCAGAAAGATTACCCCTTTCTTCAGGCGCTAAAAGCAAGCTTTTCTCCTTTAGAAAGCTAATAAGCTCTCTTATGGTTGAATGCGCTCAAAAGCCGTTAACGGAAATATTTGCAACGGTAGTAGAGCAAACTGCGTTTATGAGTCAGTTTGAAGCTAAAAGCGAAGAAAACTACAGTAAACGAATGAACGTAAACGAATATCAAAACGCAATAGAAGAGTTTGCAAAGATTAATCCTAACGCCACTCTTGCAGACTATTTAAACTCTATTACGTTAAGCTCCGATACTGATGAAATAGAAGAGGGCAATTACGTTTCCGTTGCAACTATACACTCAGTAAAGGGCTTAGAGTTCCCTTACGTATTCATTAGCGGATTAGATGAAACGGTGTTCCCCGTATCCCGCGCGAGTGAAAGTGAAACGGATATGGAAGAAGAGCGTAGACTTATGTACGTTGCTATAACTAGGGCGAAAAAGAAATTATTCTTAACCAGAGCAAGAAGCCGTTTCTTATACGGTAATCGCCAGTACACGGCGCAAAGCACCTTCTTAAACGAATTAGCTCCCAAGCTGGGATTAGCAAGACCTAAGCCTGCAAATCCTTACGGAAGTTATTCCTTTGGTGGCTATTCATCAAGCTATAGGGGCTCTTACGACGAGCAATCGCCCACGCCCGGCGTTAGTATGGGTGGCTATTCTTCAGGGGGAGCAAAGAGCTTTTCTTCAGGCACTAAGCCGGAGCAAAAGAATAGTTCTTTTGCAGGCTATAAGTCCGGTAAAAAGGTAGTTCATCAAAAGTTTGGCACGGGAACTATAATACAGGTAAAGGGAGAAGATAAGAATCTAATAATAGACGTAGCTTTCCCCGGCGTAGGTATAAAATCACTTGCAGTAGCTTACGCTCCCATTAAATTAATTGATTAATAAATTGCGTTAAATAAGCGGGTAAACTCTTTTACGCGCGGGCGGAAATTAGCTTGTACCCCCTTATACTCGCAACAAAAGGATTATTATGAAAAAGGCAAGAATGCGTGAATTAGTGGATATTTTAAACAAATACGCGTACGAGTATTACGTTTTAGATAACCCCACCGTTTCAGACGGCGAATACGATAAGTTATACGACGAGCTTTGCGCTTTAGAACTAGAAACAGGCGAAGTATTTTTTGATTCCCCCACGAAGCGCGTTGGTGGAGAGCCTATTTCCGCTTTTGAAAAGCACAACCATATAGAAAAGCTTTACAGCTTAGATAAAGCAACTTCAGAAGAGCAGTTAAGGGCGTTTTTTCAACGTATTTTAAAGGTAACCCCTGACTTTCCCGAATTTTCCGTTGAGTACAAGTTTGACGGGCTTACCATTTGCTTAACCTATAACGAAGGACGTTTCGTTCGCGCAACTACTAGAGGTAACGGAACGACCGGTGAAGACGTAACCGCCCAAGTTTTAACGGTAAAAAGCTTTCCATTAACCATTGAATATAAAGGTTTATTAGAGGTTAAAGGAGAAGCTATAATAAGGCTTTCCGTGCTTGAAAAATACAATTTGACTGCAACAGAGCCCTTAAAGAATGCAAGAAACGCGGTGGCGGGCGCAATTAGAAACCTAGATCCCAAGGAAACGCAAAAGCGCAAGCCCGAAATTTATTTTTACGACGTAAATTATATTGAAGATAATAGCTTAAAAAGTCAAAAGGAATGCGTTGAATTTTTAAAAGCGAACGGCTTTAAAACCTTTGATTTTTTACGCTTTGAAAGCACGCCGGAAGGTATTATTTCAGCGATAAAGGAAATAGAGCAAAACAGACGCTCGTTAGACGTTTTAACGGACGGCGCAGTTATAAAAGTGAACTCTACCGACATTCGCGATAGGCTTGGCTCAACTGAAAAATTTCCACGTTGGGCAATAGCGTATAAGTTTGAAGCAGAAGAAACGACTACGTTATTAAGAGAGGTAGTTTGGCAGGTTGGTAGAACGGGTAAGCTTACTCCGCTTGCTATATTAGAACCGGTTGAGCTTTGCGGTGTAACGGTAAAAAAGGCAACGCTAAATAACCCCGGGGATATAGTAAGAAAGGGCGTAAAGCTCAACAGTAGAGTGCTAATTCGCCGTAGTAACGAGGTTATACCCGAAATATTAGGTACTACCGAATATTTTGATAACAGTAAAGAGGTTTTAACCCCCACGGTTTGCCCTGAATGCGGTAGCCGTATAGAAGAAATAGGCGCAAACGTATTTTGCGTAAATCAAGATTGTAGGCGTCGAGTAATATTAAGCTTAACCAATTTTGCAAGCAAAGAGGGTATGAACGTAGAAGGCTTTTCAGAAATGACGGCTGAGGTTTTATACGATAGCTTAGGGGTTAGAAGATTTAGCGATTTATACCGTTTAAACAAGGAAAAATTGCTTCAGTTGGAAGGCTTTCAGGATAAGAAGGCAGAAAACGTATTAAGCGCAATAGAAAAATCAAAGCAAAGCCCCTTAGAAAACTATATTTTTGCGCTAGGAATAGACGGTGTTGGTAAAAAGACGGCAAAAGACCTAGCTAAAAAATACAAAAATATAGATAATCTTGCAAACGCAACCGCACTTGAAATATTAACCACGGATGAAATTGGGGATATAATAGCCCAAAATATTGTGGAATTTTTTAGCGAAGAGCAAAACCTAAAAGAAATAGAAAGACTAAAGGAAATAGGAATAAATCCTCAGTTTAGCGAGGTTATTTTAGGTGACGTATTCGTTAATGCAAAGGTAGTTTTAACGGGTACTTTAGAAAAATATAAACGCTCTGAAGCGCAAAAAATAATAGAATCGCTTGGCGGTGAGGTTAGCGGTTCTGTGAGTAAACAAACGACCATGGTGCTTGCCGGCGCGGAAGCAGGCAGTAAGCTTGAAAAAGCGCAAAAGCTTGGCGTTAGAATTATAACCGAGCAAGAATTTGACCAAATGATAGGTTCTCTTGCCAAAAAAAATGATTAGGAAGGTGTACGCCTTGAAAACTTTAAAAGAAATATTACCCTTCGTAGAAAAGCCTTCCAGATATACGGGTGGCGAATGGGGCGAAGTAGAATGTAAGCCCGCAAAATTCAATTACTGTATTTGCTTCCCTGACGTTTACGAGGTTGGCATGAGCAATCTTGGAATAAAGATCGTTGCAGAAGCAATAAGATCAGTTCCCGATACTTGTGTAGACAGATGCTTTGCGCCTTGGCCCGATTTTGGTACTGCTCTTAAGGAAAATAAAATTCCCCTTTATTCTCTTGGAATGAAGTGGGATCTTTCCCGTTTTGATATGATTGGCTTTTCGTTGCAGTACGAGATGAGCTATACCGCTCTTTTATACATGCTTGATTTAGCAAATATTCCCTTAAAAGCAAGTGAAAGAGGGGATGAATTTCCAATCGTTCAAGCAGGTGGACCTTGTGCGTGTAATCCAGAGCCTATGGCTGATTTCGTTGACTTATTCACCATTGGTGACGGCGAAGAGGTTATGGCAGAGCTTGCAAAATTGAAGCTTCAAATTAAGAACAAGAGGGAATTTTTATTAAAGGCAAGCGAGCTAGACGGCGTTTACGTGCCTTCTTTGATGGACGTTGAATATAACGAGGACGGAACTATAAAGGGATTTAAGGGTAAAACTTACGTTAAAAAGGCGTTAGTTAAAAATCTAGATAGTGCAGTTTTCCCACGTCATTTTGGCGTAGCTAGTACGGAAGCGGTTTTTGATAGGGGCATTATAGAGGTTATGCGCGGTTGCTATCGCGGATGCAGATTTTGCCAAGCAGGCTTTTTATACCGTCCGGTAAGAGCGCGTAGCGTAACAACCCTAACGGAACAGGCTTGCTCAATCGTTCGCCACGGCGGTTTTTCAGAGCTTTCTTTAAATAGCTTATCAACAGGCGATTACCGTGAGCTTAGCGAGCTTTTAGACTCTATAAACGAAAAATTGCCCGATATCAAGATGAGCTTGCCTTCTTTAAGGGTGGATAGCTTTGAAAGTAATTACGCTAAATTTGCAAGACAAAGCTCAATTACCTTTGCGCCTGAAGCCGGTACTCAACGCCTTCGTGACGTAATCAATAAGGATATTACCGAAGAAGAGATTATGCGCGGGGCAGAAAACGCCTTTAAGTTAGGCTATAGCAGCATTAAGCTATACTTTATGATGGGGTTACCCACTGAAACGGATGAGGATTTAAAGGGTATTGCAAATATCGTAAGAAAGATAAAGGGTATATACGGAAGAATACCTTCAAGAGCGCGCTCTTTAAGGGTTTCAGTAAGTGTTTCTACTTTTATACCCAAGCCCTTTACACCCTTCCAATACGAGCCTCAAATTACGGCAGAGCAGGTTGAGCATAAGCTTGAGGTTCTTAAAAAGGAGCTTTTCATGAAGGGCGTTTCATTTAGCTGGAACGACTTTGGGCTTTCTCAAATGGAAGCAGTTCTTGCGCGTGGTGATAGAAGACTTGGCGCAGTAATAGAAAAGGCGTATAAAAGCGGTTGCGTATTCGACGGTTGGCAACAGTTTTTCCACTACGACTTATGGTTAAAGGCTCTTGAAGAATGCGGTCTTACTCCCGAAAATTATACTAGAGAATTTGGTGAAGATGAAATTCTTCCTTGGGATTTCATTGACATTTTCGTAGATAAAAAATTCCTTTTATCAGAAAGACGTAAGGCTTTAAATAACGAGGTTACAGGCGGATGCTTATCCGGTTGTAAGGCGTGCGGAATGCAAAAGGTTTTTAAGTGTGATATAAAATGATAGTTTTTAGGTATACGAAAAATGAAGGCGCTGAATACTTATCTCATTTAGATATGTTGCGCCATTTAAATAAGATTTTAAAAAGAGCTTCAGTTCCCATTGGTTTTTCCAAGGGGTTTAACCCGCATATGTGTATATTTATGTCTGCGCCTATTGCGGTTGGAGTGCGTTCGCAGGCTGAATATTGCTTAGTAGAAAGTAATATGGATGCAGATAAGTTTTTGAAGGATTTTAACGATTATACCTTTAAAGGGCTTAACTGTACTTTTGCTCTTTCCGTAAATAAAAAGATCAACGTGGCAGGCGTTATTAATCGCGCTAAGTACGCTATTAAAGGTGTTAACAAGTTTAATTTAGAAGAAATTTTGAATGCAACCGAATTTGAATTTACCAATAAAAAGGGCCAAAGAAAGGAAGTAAGAAATAAAATCTTTAACCTAGAATGGGATGGGGATTTACTTATAGCAACCGTTGGCTTTGGTAACGAAGGCTTACGCCCTGATTTATTCGGTGCAGAGCTTGTTCGCAGATACGGTGGGAATGAGTTTATAGAAGTAAACAAGCTTGCCGTATTCGTTAACGAAGAGCCCTTTGAAGATTATTTAATGCAATTCAAAGGTGAATTTAGTGAAAACATCTAAAACATAAAAGTCGCTATATAAGTTGATTATCAACACTTTAAGATAAATTTGCTTAGGCAAAAAAAAGGAAAGTATGTCTAAAAATCTTTACGTAGACAGTTATTCTGGGAATACTATCGCCGCTTTAGCTGAAGACGGCAAGCTACTTGAATATCATATAGAAAAGCGAAACTCTAAGGTTATTGCGGGTAGCGTATTTAAGGGAACTGTAGAAAATATAATAGACGGAATGCAAGCCGCATTCGTTAACGTTGGGCTTGATAAAAACGGTTATCTTTACGCCGGTGATACCCTTATAGATAAAGGGGACTTGCAGGTTGATTTACCTTCTACGCTTAATTTGCAGGTTGGTGATGAGGTAATGGTTCAAGCAATTAAAGATCCTTTTGGCTCTAAGGGGGTAAGATTAAGCTCCTACCTTTCCTTTGCGGGCAGGTATTTGGTTTATACGCCTAACTTTGACGTGATTGGGATTTCCCGTAAAATAACGAACGAGGAAGCCAGAAGCCGTCTCGCGAAGATTATTGAAGGGGTAAAGGCAAAGGGTGGATTTACCGTTAGAACGGCGGCAGAGTTTGCAAAGAAGTCAGATATCGTTAAAGAAGCTAAGTATCTTATAGGTCTTTATAACGAGGTAATAGAAAAATATAAGACTGCAAAACCGGGCGAAGTAATTTATAGCGAAGGCAACCTTGCCGTTCGCATGCTTCGTGACGTTTACACCTCTGAAATAAGCAATATTTACGTTGCAGATAAAAATCTTTATGAAGATATCTTACTAGATGCTTCAAAAAGGGGTAAAGAGGTTGTTGATAAGGTTTCCTTATACAATAAGGGAATTGATATGTTCCAATATTTTGGACTTAGCGGGGAAGTTGATAACTTACTTAGAAATAAGGTGGATTTACCTAACGGCGCCAATCTTGTTATAGATAAAACGGAAGCGCTTACCGCTATTGACGTTAATACGGGAAGCTATACCGGCCTTATTAATTTAGAAACCACCGTTTACGAAACCAACTTGCTTGCGGCGAAGGAAATTGCGCGCCAGGTGCGTTTAAGAAATATTGGCGGAATAATTATAGTAGACTTTATCAATATGGAAAGTGACGAGCATCGTGAAAGTGTTGTTAACGCGCTTATAGATGCACTTAAAAGTGATAGGGCTAAGTGTAACGTTCTTGGAATGAACGAGCTTGGTTTAGTTCAGTTTACCCGTAAGAAAAAAAGAAAGGAAAGTATTTCTCTTATGGTAAAAAAATGCCCGTACTGCAAGGGTGACGGCGTAATTTTCTCTAACGACTACATAGTCTTAAAGATTAGAACGGCGTTACTTGATTTATTTGCAGACGGCTATTCCAGCGCGGTAGTAGATTTAAACGTGGAAATAATGTCTTATATTCTTCAAAGGGGTGCGTTAACTAAGGACGTGCAAAAGATTTGGACGGATAAAAGAATTTACGTTATTCCGCATAAAACCTACCATCAGGAATTTTTCACCGTTAGGGGAGATAATAACGCCGTTTTAGAGCTTCCCGATAAAGCGGTTTTATTGTACTAAATTAAAAAATAAAAAAGGCGCAGTTATACGAACGGCGTCTTTTTTTTGCTTATTTAATTTTATTTTCATATTAATATTAGTTGACAAATATGCGCGACTTATAATAAACTATAGTAAAGTAAACAAAAAGTAAGAAGTTACAAAAGCGTGAGCGTAGCTCGTAGTGGCAGTAAAGGGGATATCTTTATTGCACGAAAGTTTTTAACTGCGGTTTTTGTAACGGTCCGTTGCTTAAGCGCGTTTTTCGCCAAGTTTTCGGACCTCTCTGCTTGCAGGAGGTTTTTTTATGTCTAACATTTCACAAAACACAAAAAAGAAATTAAGCCCAACTATGCGTTTGGTTTTAACTGCCGTTTTAGTCGCTCTATCAACGGTAATAAACTCTTACGCCACAATAAGAATAGGAACTCAGTTAAAGCTTTCGTTTATTCTAATAGTCTATTTTATGTCCGGTTATATTTTGGGCGGAGGCCTTGGCTTTGCAGTAGGCTTTATCGGTGATTTTTTAGGCTGGCTTATTTTTCCGGACGGGGCTTACAATCCAATTATAGGTATTTCTAACGGATTGCTTGCTCTAATTCCCGGTATAATGTTGGGTATTAAACGCCCTTTTGAAAAGGAAGCTTCAACTATAGAATTTATTATTAAAACTGCTATTGCGTATTTGGTTGGCTTCGTGCTTTGTACCGTTCTTTTGTCATCCTTTGGTATTTGGCTTTACAGTTCTTATATTCAAGGTAAATACGGAACGCTACTTGCTTGGTTCGTATACAGGGCAGGCGCTCAAGGCTTAAACACTCTTATAAATGCAATTTTAACTGTAATAATATTTTTACCCCTAAAGCGAACACCGGGTATAAAAGCATACCTATAAATGCAGTTAATCGACTTATAGGCTATCTTTTTAAGTCATCTAAGTTAACCGTTTTTAAAAGAATAAGGGTTACGCAAAGGCAAATTAAGCTAACTCCACAAGAAATTATCATAGCAATAAATTCGTGACAAAGCTTGCTGAGAAGTGAAAAACTAAAGTAGTTAAGAAAGCAAAAGAATAGGCAAACAGGAATAATTACGGCAGTTTTTTTTATGAAGTCAAGCTTGTCACAGCACACCTTTTTCAATAATATAACGTTTAAAACGGCTGTTATAGTAAAGCTTAAAAAATAACCGATAATCAAGGCGTAGTTTCCAATAAAGAATGGTAGCGTAAGAATGCAAAGAAGCAGGCTTGCAGTTCCAATTAAAAAGTAAATTAGCGTTTTTCTTTCAAAGCCCATAGAATTAAGAAGGCTTGTAGAAATTATCGTAATACTCATAGGTATCATTACGAATGCGGAATTGCGTACGTAAATTCCTGCAAGCTGGTTATCGTAAATTAGTCTGCCAATATATTCACCCGTTCCTGCAAATGCAGGTATAACCAGAACGCTTATCAAAAGTGAATAAAGTAAAGATTTTTCAACACCGGCTCTTATCTTGTCGGTGTTTTTCTTATAAAAGCTTTCTGAAAGCTCGGGGACTAAAACTAAAGAGAAAGAGCCGATTAAGGTAGATGGAATAAATAGCAGTGGAATGGCCATTCCGCTAATTACGCCAAACTGTGAAATAGCAGTTTGTCTATCAAGTCCGGTTGCAATCAAAACGGCGGGTAAAATAAGCGCTATAAGGGAAGAAGAAAAGGAATTTGCCGTTCTCATAAAGGTAATGGGCATGCTAGAGCTTATAAGCGGTTTAAATTGCTCTTTTGGGTTTATAACTCTTCCGCCCTTAGCAACGAATACTGCAGAAGATACGACGAATGAAAACAGATAAGAAATAAGAACTGCCACGCTTGCGTATATTGCTTTTTGAAAAACCGTTCGTCCTTTAAGTATTAAAAACACACCGCAAATAATCATCACTATTTCTTCTAAAAGCTCTATAACGGAATAGGTGTAAAAGCTCTTATTTCCCCAGAAAAACCCCCGTATAACTGCGTAAACGGCAGTTATGCTTACACCGGGCAGAATAATTAGAAACAGGGTGTTGCATCTTGGATCTGCAAAAATATTACCAAGAGAATTTTTGAAAATAAAGAAAAATAACGTAAGTGGAACACTTATCAAAAGGGAAGTAAAAATGCCTGCGGAAACTACTTTATTTTCTCCACTTGGACTTCCCGCCGTGCGTGATTTAATCATTAAGCGCGAAACCGTAATGGGAATACCTGAAGCAGAAAGAGTAATTAACACGCCTATAAGAGAAAGGGCAATTTGGTACAGACCAAGCCCTTCAGATCCAACCGTTCTAGATAAAAAAATTCTGTAAATGAAGCCTAAGCCTCTTTCAATACAAGAAAGAACGGTAACCAAAACCACCGTTTTAGCAATTTTTTTAATACTATCACATCCTTTAACGAATAAATTATTACGCTTCTAAATATATTCGTAATATGACGAACTTATTATTTTTATTTGACGATTGTAAAAAATTTATCGTTAGAATTGGTGAAGATGGCTTTATGGAAGAGTGCAAAAAGCATTCGGCTGCGCCTTGCAGAATAATTGCCTTAAACGGTCTAAACGAAGAACCTCAAGTCGGCGCGGTAATCGTAATGGAGCGCGCGCAAAGACTACACGTCGTTCAGCCTTTTGAAAGCCTGCAATCGGTATGCGAATATTACGGAGTGTTGGAAGACGAGCTTTTAGAGTATAACGCTATCTCTTATATTTACCCGTACCAAATAGTAGAAATTCCCTAAAAATTCAAAAAGTATTTTTCAAAGAAAAATAAAAATCAAAAAAGCATCAAGTCGAAGAGCCTCTCTTCGATTTTTTTTGCGTTAACAATTTAAGTAAGGTGTAAAAGGTAAAAAAGAAGTGCGAAAAATAGGTTTTTTTATATAAATATATAAAATCTTACCAAAAAATCCGCTAGTTAACACAAATTACCTTGATTAAATAGTATTTTTATGTTATACTTGTTATATTATTTGAGTTTATAATGGAGAGTAATATGGCAAAAACAGATTACAAATCGTCAGATATAAAGATTTTAGAAGGGTTAGACGCGGTAAGACTACGCCCCGGTATGTATATCGGCACAACGGGTGTTAAGGGCTTACACCACATACTTTGGGAAATAGTAGATAACGCTATAGACGAGGCTGCAAATGGCTATGCAACCAAAGTGGAAGTAAGACTTCATGCAGACGGCTCTGCTTCGGTAGAGGACGACGGTAGAGGTATCCCCATAGATATTCACCCCGTTGCAAAGGTTTCAGGCGTGCAGGTAGTATTCACACAGCTTCACGCAGGCGGTAAATTCGATAATAGCAACTACAGCTATTCAGGCGGATTGCACGGTGTAGGCGCGTCGGTTACCAACGCTCTTTCTGAATGGCTTAAGGTAGAGGTATACGATGGAAAAACAACCCACTTTATGCAATTTTCAAGCTATAAGGATAAAAAAGGTAAGGTTCATTCAGGCGTGCCCGCAGGTCCATTGACGGATATCGGAAAAAAGACTAAAAAGCGCGGTTCATTCGTTCACTTCAAGCCTGATGCAACTGTATTTGAAACGGTGGAATTTTCTGCTGAAACGATTACTCGCCGCTTACGCGAATTAGCATTTTTAAATAAGGGCTTAAAGATTGATTTTTACGACGATAGAGGGGAACAGCCCGTAGAAAAGCACTTTAACTACGTTGGCGGTATTAAGGATTTCGTTGTATATCTTAACGAAGGTAAAACCTCTTTATATTCAGAGCCTTTATACGCTTGTACGGAAAAGGACGGTATAAAAATAGAATTTGCGATTCAACACACGGATAGCTATTCAGAAAATATTGCATCCTTCGTAAATAACATTCCCACGGGCGAAGGCGGTATGCACGAAACGGGCTTTAAATCAGGTCTTACAAGAGTGCTTAACGATTACGCAAGATCGCACAATCTTCTTAAAGAAAAGGAAGATAACTTCATGGGCGAAGACTTTAGGGAAGGTATTACGGTAGTTTTATCCGTTCAAATGGCAGAGGTTCAGTTTGAAGGTCAAACCAAGAATAAGCTTGGTAATCCCGAAGCGCGCCCCGCAGTAGAAGCTGCAACGGTAGAAGAAATTGGTAAGCTTACTGCAGTAAAGAAAAACGTAAAATTATTTGAAGCAATAATAGCAAAGGCTCAAGGCGCTGCAAAGGTAAGACTTGCAGAAAGAAGAGCAAAGGAAATAGCTCGTGCAAAGAACGGCGCAGACATGATGCGTTTAGTTGGTAAGCTTGCATCATGCTCTTCAAGAAAGTCAGAGCTAAACGAATTATTTATAGTTGAGGGTGATTCGGCAGGCGGTAGCGCGAAACAGGGCAGAGACCGTCAGCATCAAGCAATTTTACCTCTAAGAGGTAAACCCTTAAACGTAGAGAAAAAGCGTATAGACGAAGTTTTAGCAAACGAAGAAATGTGTTCTATGATAAGCGCTTTAGGCACGGGTATCGGTAGTGACTTTGATTTAAAGGGTTTAAATTACCACAAGGTTATTATTTTATCAGATGCTGACCAAGACGGCGCGCACATAAGAGCAATACTTTTAACCTTCTTCTTCCGCTATATGAAGGAGCTTATTCAAGCAGGTCACGTATATATCGGTATGCCCCCTCTTTACAAGGTGTATAAGAAGGACGTTATAGAATACGCATACGACGATAACGAGCTTCAAGAAAAGATAGCAAAGGTAGGAAGAGGCTACTCTATCCAAAGATACAAAGGTCTTGGTGAAATGAATCCCGAACAGCTTTGGGATACCACTATGAATCCTCAAACCAGAATACTTTTACAAGTAACGTTAGAGGATGCAGCTAATGCAGATAGAATGATTACAACCTTAATGGGGGATGCTCTTGAAAGCCGTAAGCGCTATATTCAAGAATACGCAAACTTCAACAAGGAAGATTCATTTAAAGATAAAATAGGTCTTGGCTGATAAGTACACTAGCTTTTAATAGGCGTACCGAGCGGTATTACGGTATGCAAATACATCTTTGAACTTGTAATTAAGGAAAAAAATAATGGAAATTATAGAAAAGAAAGACGGAATAGTTACGAATTCGCTAGAGGACGTGCTTCATAATTGTATGATTCCTTACGCTGAATACGTTATAATGGATAGAGCCCTTCCCCGAGTAGAGGATGGACTTAAGCCCGTTCAGCGTAGAATTCTGTACTCTATGTTCGATCAAGGAATGCTTCCCGATAAGGATTTTAAAAAGAGCGCGAGAGTAGTCGGTGACTGTCTTGCAAAATATCACCCCCACGGCGACTCATCCGTTTATGACGCGATGGTTCGTTTAGCGCAACCTTTTAATATGAGAGCCCCCCTTGTTCAGGGACACGGTAACTTCGGTTCTATAGACGGTGATAGCGCTGCAGCAATGCGTTATACTGAAGTTAAGCTACAGCCCTTAGCGTTAGAATTATTGCGTGACTTAGAAAAGAACACCGTAGAATGGGATTTAAACTTTGACGACAGTCTTCAAGAGCCCGCAACCTTACCGGGTAGATATCCCAATCTATTGGTAAACGGTTCTTCAGGTATAGCGGTAGGCCTAGCCACTAACATTCCCCCTCACAATCTTGCTGAGGTTATAGACGGCGCTTGCGCTGTTATAGATAATCCCAAAATTAAGATTGACGAGCTTATGAAGATAATCAAAGGACCTGATTTCCCCACCGGAGGCTTTATCGTTGGCGGAGAAAATTTAAAGAAGGCTTACGAAACGGGTAAGGGTAAGATTATTATTCAGTCAAAAATCAGCGTAGAGCAGGGCGACGGCGAAAAGAAAAATATCGTTATTACGGAAATGCCTTATCAAACCAATAAGGCGGCTTTATTACGTAAAATTTCAGACTTAGCAGATAAGAATAAAGAAATTTTAGGCGGTATTGCAGACGTATGCGACGAATCAGACAGAAAGGGCATGCGCGCCGTAATTAAGCTTAAAAAGGACGTTGATCCCGATAAGATTATAGCATACCTAAACAAGAATACCGGTTTACAGGTATCCTTTGGTATAAACATGGTTGCTATTGCGGGTGGAAAGCCCCGCCAAATGGGACTTATAGAGATATTAACCTATTACGTTGACTATCAGCGCAACATAATAGTAAGAAGAACTAAATACGAGCTAGATAAAGCTAAAGAACGCGCACATATTTTAGAAGGCTTAATAATTGCGGTAACCAATATTGACGAGGTTATTCAAATAATCAAAAAATCTCCCGATACCTCTACCGCGCGCCAAAATTTACGCAAGCGCTTTACTCTAAGCGAAAAGCAAGCTCAGGCAATTTTAGATTTAAGACTTGCAAGATTAACCAAGCTTGAAGTAGATAATTTAAAGTTAGAGCTTAAAGAATTAAAGGAACGCATTGAATACCTACAAAAGATATTAGATAGCAAGAGAATGCAAATGTCTATCGTAAAGGATGAAATGCGCGAAATAAAGAAGAAGCACCGCGAAGAAAGACGTTCAATCATGGTTAATTCGTTAGAAGAAGTAACCTTTGAAAAGTTTGATGACGTTCGTCCTATAGAGCACTTCGTGGTAGGTATGTGCGCTAACGGCTTAATAAGAAAGATTAAAACCTCTTCTTATAAGCGCATACTTAACGAATCTGCGCCCAACAAGAAGGAACTATTCCTATTCTCTTGCCACGTGGATACCAGTCAAACTATTTTAGCCTTTACCAACTTAGGTAATTGCTATAAGATGGACGTTGAGTTATTACCTGAATCAAAAGGTCAGTACGCGCCCGGCGTTCGCTTTGATCAGCTGTTTAAAAAGGCAGGAAACGAAAGACCGGTTGCAATGTTCGCTATAAGAGAAGGCGAACCTATGCCCACCGGTAAGATTTACTTCTTTACTAGAATGGGCTACGTTAAGCTTTCAGATTGGTCTGAATACGGCTTATTAAAGCAAATATTCCAAGCAACCAAGCTTAAAGCGGGCGACGAGGTTATTTCAGTTGAAGAATACCGCCCGAATACCAACCTATTCTTTGCTACGGAAAAGGGTATGTGTCTATACGCAGATAGCGAAATTCCCGAACAGGGTAGAAGCGCAGGTGGCGTTAAGGGTATGGACGTAGCCGACGACGATAAGCTTATTTACGCAACTCAGGTAGACGACGACTTTAACGGCGAAATTTTAGTAGCAACCAGCTTTGGTACGTTCAAGCGAGTAATACTTGGAACTATTAACAAGCTTGCAAGGGCAAGAAAGGGCGTTAAACTCGTTGAGCTTGGCGACGGTAACGCAGAATGCGTTGTATTCGTTAAGTGGCTAATGGGTGGCGAAAAGGTTGATTTTGCGGTATTAGATAGACTTGGAACTATTAGTTATTCAGATAGTACTAAGGTCGTTGTAGAAAATAGAACCACTAAGGGTAAGGTTATTGCTGAAATAGGCATGTGTCAACCCGAAAAGGTTTATATTATCGCCAGGCAACGTTGATTTTACAGGAAAGGGAAACAATTTAATAAAAGCTGAACGCGCTAAAAAATCCAAAGTTGTTTCTGCGCCCGTAAAATCTTTAGAGATGGAAGAAATAGTGGATTTAGTGGATGAAAATAGCGTTACAGAGGCAAAAGAAGATACAAAGCCTATAAAAGAAGAAAGCGTTGAAGAGCAAATGCAGTTAGAAATATTTACCCCAAGCGCGCCCGTTATAGAAATTAAGGCGGAAGAAAAGTTTATTACCTTGGAAGAAGGGATAGAACAGGGTAAAAAACTGCTTTTAGATAGCGAGATGCGTATAGCTGACTTATACGGTGAATACTTTGCTAACCGCGGGTTTAACTATACAGCAAAAGAGGTTATAGTTAACTTTGAAGAATATCTTCAGGCGTTGTTCTTAGTCGCTTGTATGGATAACCGTGACCTGCAGGAGGAAGAAATGCGCTTTATTTGGGCAGTTCTTTCCCATGCAGACGTGTTTGCCGGAACGGATAGCATAGAAGGGGCTTTGGAAAAGTCAAAAACTATAATTAAAACCAATCCCCACGCAATATTAATAACCGTTGCGGTAGATAAGTATTATGAGAAAAATGAAACGGCGTTTATTCTTAACGGAATATACGACGTTTATAAGATAATGTGCGACTTAGCTAAAATAGTTGCCGTTAAGAAAGAAAAATTACTTGCAACTATAATAGAGTTTGCAAGGGCACAGGGAGTTAAATTATGACGAAAGAGATGGAATTTAGGATATCGGTTACAGGAGATTTAGGCAGTGGTAAGTCAACGGTATGTAAAATTCTGGCAGAACGCATGAAAGCGGAAATCGTTTCTATTGGTGTTATCAATCGTAAAATGGCAATGGAAATGAATATGGATGCCGTTGAATTTAACAAGTTTATAGTTGGCAAGCCGGAGTTCGATAAGATATTCGACGATTATCAAAGAGCTTACGAGGATAAGGAAGGTAGCTATATCGTGGATTCAAGGCTTGGCTTCCACTTCGTGCCTTCTACCTACAGTTTTTATCTTAAGGTAGATATTAACGAAGCGGCAAAAAGAATTATGTCTGCTCAAAGATGTTCGGAATGCTATTCTTGCTTAGAAGAAGCTGTAACGAAAATCAACGAACGCAGACAGGCTGAGCAAATTAGATACAGCCAATGCTATAACGTGGATATTCTTGATATGGATAACTACGACTGCGTTATAGACACAACGAATTTAACGCCCGAACAGGTGGCGGAAGAAATGATAAAAAAATACGTTCAATATAAAACGGAGGCAAAATAAACTATGCATTGGGCAGAAAAAATAGCAAGAGAATTAATTGAAAGAAATCCTAATAAGGAAGAGTACGTATGCGCGGCGGGTATTAGCCCCTCCGGTTCAGTTCATATCGGTAACTTTAGAGATATAGCAACCAGCTATTACGTTGTGCGCGCCCTTCAAAAGCTTGGCAAAAAGGCAAGATTGCTTTTCTCTTGGGACGAATACGACAGATTAAGAAAAGTTCCTTCTAATATTGCAAAAATCACGGAAGGCTTCGACAAATACTTAGGTATGCCTTACGCTGAAATCCCCGATCCTCACGGCGTATATTCTTCTTATGCAGAATACAACGAAAAGGAATTTGAAAAGTCTTTAGAAGAGCTTGATATTCACCCTGATTACAGATATCAGGCAAAGCTTTATACTTCTAACGCATACGCAGAAGGCATAGTTTTTGCTTTAAAGAAGAGAAAGGAAATTTACGACGTTCTTCTTAAATACAAAACTCAGGAAGAAAATGCGGAAGAGCGCGAAAAATACGCGCCCGTTAACGTGTACTGTGACGTTTGTAAAAAGGACGTTACAGAGGTTACAGAGGTTTCTGATGACGGCGAAACCTTAACCTACCGTTGTAAGCTTTGCGGTCACGTTCACACCGTTAAGGTTCGTGAATACGGTCATATTAAGCTTGTTTGGAAGGTTGACTGGCCTATGCGTTGGGGTGTTGAAGGCGTAGACTTTGAACCAGGTGGAATAGACCACGCTGCAGCAAGTGGTAGCTACGTTGTTGCAAGTGATATAGCTAAGAATATTTTAGGTATTACGCCTCCTTTATTCCAAGGCTACGGTTGGCTTTCTATTGCCGGATTAGGCGACATGCACTCTTCAACCGGTAACAACATTACCCCCGCTGAGGTTTTAAAGGTTTATGAGCCCGATATGGTTAGATGGTTATTCGCTAAATATGCACCCGAAGCAGGCTTTGCGTTTAACTTTGACGATACCATTATTCGCCACTACAGCGAGTTTGATAAAAACCTAGAAGCTTATAAGAACGGCGAAACTGACGAATATAACACCTCAGTATTCGATTACTGCATGGTAAGCGGTAAGCAATCTTATTCAAAAGTTCCCTTTGGCGTATTAGCTTCCGTTGCTACTATCGTTGACTTTAACTCCCAATCAGTTCGCGAAATGCTTGCTAAAATTGGCGTTGAATTTGGCGAAATGGATGAAACCCGTTTGCTTCGCGTGCAAAACTGGATTTGCAACCATCAACCCTCTAAGCTATTCAAGCTTCTTCCTGAAAAGAATACTGAATATTTTGCTAATATGCAAGAAGATGAAAAGGTTGCAGTTGCTAAGCTTTGCGAATATTTAACGGATGCAGAAAAGGTAGAAGAAAAGGAAGTTCAGTCTTTCCTATATTCTATAATCAACGATCCCAATCTTACCAAGAAGGAAAACACCGTAAAGCAAATGCGTTTCTTTAAGGTTTTCTATAATTTATTATTCGGTCAAGATAGCGGTCCTCGTCTTTATTTATTCCTTGCTGCAGTAGATAAAAATAAATATCTTCCCTTACTTAGCTTTTAATTAAAAGTAAGGCTATAAGTTGATTAGAAGGTATTTTGTTGCTTTTTATTAAGCGACAAAATACCTTTTTTTATTGCAAAATTAAATAAAAAAGGTAACAGATAATATGGTATAATTTCTTTATGAACGTCTACGTGGAATACGTTATTATAGATAATTTTATATTTGATTACATATTGCTTAAGCTTACCTTTAAAGGTGAAAGTAATCCGTGTAAAAAGCGTATATTTTTAGGGTGTTTGTTTAGTACTTTTTTTGCAATAATATTTCCCTTTATTAGGCTTCACGAATTAATACTTTTAGGGTTAAAAATAGTTCTTGCTTTTTCTACCGTTGCAATAAGCGGAAGTTTTACTTCCTTTAAAGAATATTTTTTAAAGGTTAATAAATTCGTACTTTTAACTTTTTTATTCGGTGGCGCAATATACGGGCTTTTTTCTTTGGTAGAAATAGATTATAACTTCTTATACGGTACGAGCGACGGATTATTTCCACTTGGCTTATTGCTCTTATTAGGATTAATTTTATACGGTGTCTGCAATAAGCTATTTGCAAAGCTGTTTCAAAAGCGTTTAATTTATCCCTTCACTTGTGAATGCGTGCTTTATTGTAAAGGTCAAATATTAAAAACGAGAGCTTTTTTAGATAGTGGGAATCATTTGGTTTTTAATAATGAATATCCGGTTTGTATCGTTTCAACTCAGCTTGCAAAAAAATTAGTGTTGGGCGGTTTTATAGAAGGTAAGGAGCTGGGTGTGTTAGCTGTTACAACGGTAGCGGGGCAGTCCCGTGTGAAAATTTACCAAATTGAAAAAATGCAGATATATTTTGGCGATAAAGCGAATATTTATTATAATGTAAAAATCGGCATAAGTGAAAAGAGTTTAAATTTAAGTGAGGAGTTTCATTTAATCTTAAGCGCGGATTACGCGCCTACGGCTTAATTTATAGATATAGGAGTATTTATGATTGCTTTTTTTAAAAAACTTTTTAAGGCGATAAAGGGGCTTTTTAAAACAAGAACCTTAAATGGCGGAAGTGTTCACTACATGAATAGTGGCGAAAGCCTTCCGCAACCTTACACCCGTGAAGAAGAAGAGGAAAAAATAAGCCTGCTTTTAAACGGCGAACAAAGCGTAAGAAAACAGCTTATTGAGCACAATTTAAGGCTTGTAGTTTATATTGCCTGTAAATTTGATAATACGGGGGTAGAATTAGACGATCTTATTTCCGTTGGTACGATAGGGCTTATAAAGGCAGTAAACACCTTTAACGCCGAAAAAAAGATAAAGCTTGCAACCTACGCTTCGCGCTGTATAGAAAATGAAATTTTAATGCATTTAAGAAAGGTAGTAAGGCTTAAGGGTGAAATTAGCTTAGACGAGCCTTTGAACGTTGATTACGAAGGAAACGAATTGTTGCTTTCAGACGTTTTGGGAACTGATAACGACTGCGTTTTTACTTCTATAGAAAGCTCTATTGACGAAGAACTTTTGCAAAAGGCGTTAAGCACTTTATCTGAAAGAGAAAGACGAATTACATATTTAAGATTTGGGCTTAACGGAGCAGATGAAATGACTCAAAAAGAGGTTGCGGATATGCTTGGTATATCTCAATCATACATATCAAGGCTAGAAAAAAAGATAGTTAAAAAGCTCCGTAAAGAAATAAATAAAATGTTATGAATTATAGTTAAATTTTATAATTAATGAATTTAATACCGTTAATTTTAAACAGATAAAAAAGTATTTTTAAAGCGCTTGTATAAATTTTATAAAATTGCTAAAAATTAAGTTAACGCGCTTATAGACTGACTTTTTTGCTTTTTACATAGGAGGGTTGGGTAAATCTCAACGTTTAAAATGAACGGAAAGGTACAAATAACAGGAATAGATACTAATTGCTTAATAAAGCTTTCAAAAGCAAGAAGTATAGAGCTTATGAGTAAAATTAAGCAGGGCGATAAAGAAGCTAAAAACGAATTTATTATGGGCAACTTAAGATTAGTGCTTTCTATTATAAAGCGTTTTAACGGTGCAAAGGTAAGCGCAGACGATATGTTTCAAGCAGGGTGTATAGGCTTGATTAAAGCAGTATACAATTTTGACGTAAGCGTAGGAGTATGCTTTTCCACCTACGCAGTGCCAATGATATTAGGCGAAATTAAACGGATATTAAGAACTACTAACAGTATGCGTATTTCAAGAAGTATTCGTGATAGAGCTTATCAAGCGTTAAAAACAAGAAGTGAATTAGAAAAGGAAAATGAAGAGGTTACGATAGCTCAAATCGCTCAAAAAATGCAGGTTGAAGAGGCGGAAGTTGCCTATGCTTTAGACGCTATTTCAGATACTTTTTCTATTTACGATTCAGTATACAATAAATCAGGCGATACGATTGAATTATTAGACCATTTAAAGGATGAAAAAAATACCGAAGAAAGTTGGACTGAACGGGTAGCTCTTCAAAACGCTTTGGCAAAGCTAACTGAAAGGGAGCGAAAAATAATTCAAATGCGTTACTATGAAGGTAAAACTCAAACGGAAATTTCAACTGAAATAGGCCTTTCACAAGCGCAAGTTTCCAGAATAGAAAAGCTTGCGTTATCCACTATGAAGAAAGGCTTGAGTTATAGCTAAAAGATAAAAAGTCGCGCTATAGAGCGATTAACGGTGTTTTTGCAAGATTTTTATGGAGTAAATCTATGGAATATAGCTTGAATGAACTAAAGAAAAAGCAGGTAATAAACGTAACTGATGGCAAGAAGCTTGGTAAAATAACTGACGTAGAAATTTCTTTTCCATGCTCTAAGGTAATTTCTTATACGGTTGGAGGCATAGGGCTTTTTTGTGCAGAGTCTATAAAAATTACCCCTTGCGAAATTCAGCGCGTTGGGGAAGATGCCATATTAGTTAAGCTTTCAACTAACGAATCTATAAAAGAAGAAAGAATGGAAGAATAAACCTTAAAAACAAAAAATACGATTAAATAAGACAAAAAAATTTCTTTTTATTATTGTAAAATAGTGATAAATAAAAAAGGGAAAAGTAGTATGTCTGAAATGATTGTTATAACGTCAGGAAAGGGCGGCGTGGGCAAGACTACGGTCGCCTCTTTTCTTGGCGCAAAATTAGCAGAACGCGGAAAAAAGTGCGTGGTTTGTGATTTAGACTTAGGGCTTAATAATTTAGACGTCGTAATGGGGGCTGAATCACGTGTTGTTTACGATCTTTCTGATGCCTTAGAGGGAAGATGTAGGGCAAATCAAATTTTAGTTGAAAGCCCCACCGTTAAAAATTTGTATCTAATATCTTCAGGTCACACCTTAGAAAGAAGTGTTAGCGGAGAAAATATAAAACAGCTTTTTGAAGGACTAAAAAACTGTTTTGATTACGTATTATTTGATTGTCCGGCCGGTATTGAAAGCGGATTTCATAGAGCCGTATCAGCCTCTGATTGCGCTTTAGTAGTAGTTGCTCCCTCTCTTTCTTCAATACGTGACGCGGATAAGGTTTTATCACTTTTAAGAAGCTATAATTTAAAGAAAATAGGTATCGTATTAAACATGGCGCGCGGTGATTTAATGGTTGAAGGTCGCACTTTAAGGGTTAAGGAAATAGAAGATCTTTTAAAGACGGAAATTATAGGCGTTATTCCTCAAGACGATTTAATATTAACCTCAAAGAATTGTTATTTAGACAGTAGAACGGTTAGCGGTTACGCCTTTTATAAGCTAGCCGGTAGCGTTATAAGCGGCAAGGCAAAATACGTAAACGTAGAAAAGGCTTATTGCGGTTTTTGGGGCAGTATAAAAAGGAGTATTAAAAGAAGTATATGAAAAAAAGGGAACTATCAGATCAGCTTAAGCGCGCAACGACGGTTATAAAGGCAGATAGGCTTGGCGTTTCCGCAGGGATAGAAACCGTAATTAGTAGCGAGGTTAAAAACGTGCTAAAGGATTACTTTACGTTAAGCGAAGAGGTTAAAACGCAAATAGAGGTTTTGCAAAGCGGATTTAACGTTATAATTAAGGCAAAAGCTATTTCCGTTAAAAACGTTAAAATTATAGAATAAGTGGCGTTAATCGACCTATAGATAGGTTTTTGCGTTTAATTAGCAGGCAAATAAGGAATTTTTGCTTGCTTTTTTTAATGCTTTACGTACTTGTTAAATAGTAGGTATATGCTTTCATTTTTTAAAAGAAAGTATTAATTTGTTGACAAATTAAAAACTCGCATATATAATATACTTTATAAAAATATTATTTATAGGCGTTACAAACTATGAAAAAAACTTTTACTGCAAGTTACATAGCGAAGGTGGGAATATTTTCGGCTTTAGCGTTTATTTTATACGTGCTAAACTTTCCTTTACCCCTTTTCCCATCTTTTTTAGAAATACATTTATCTGATTTTCCTGCATTAATAAGCGGATTTGCGCTTGGGCCTTTGGGTGGGGCACTTACAGTTTTGGTAAAAATTTTAATAAAGTTACCCTTCACTAGCACTATGGGGGTTGGCGAATGTGCAGACCTAATTAACGGCTTGGCATTCGTTTTACCTGCATCCATTATTTACAAAAAGAATAAGAGTAAAAAGAGCGCCGTAATTGGAATTACAGCTGGCGCGGTATGTAGCGTAGTAACCTCTATTTTTGCAAATTGGCTTATAATAATCCCATTCTATCTAAAGGTTATGAAATGGGATTTAGCAATGATTGTAAGCGTGTGTTCAAAGGTTATTCCATTTATCACGGAAGGCAATTTTTATCCTTGTTATCTATTCTTATCCGTTTTACCCTTTAACACCTTAAGATGCCTGGTTGTTTCTTTATTAACGGTGTTAGTATATAAGCGAATTTCTGTTTTACTAAAGAGGTTTTAAAATGGTTTACTATACTGAAAACGCGGAACAAACTCAAAGCTTAGGCGAGCAGTTCGCAAGCGGATTAAAAAAGGGTTCAGTCGTTTTACTAAAAGGCGAAATGGGCGCGGGTAAAACTGTATTCGTTAAGGGAATTGCAATGGCGTTAGGAATAACAGAAAGAATAACGAGTCCAACTTACGCTTATATGAACGATTACGACGGAATTTTATATCATTACGACTGTTACAGGCTTTCAAGCGGGGAAGACGCTGAGGGCTTAGGTTTAACCGATTATTTTTATGCAGACGGTATTTGCGTGATTGAATGGAGTGAAAATATTAAGGACGTATTACCCAAAAACTGTATAGAAGTAAAAATTGAAAAGACGGGCGAAAATCAAAGGAGAATTGAATTTTGAAATATTTAGCTATAGATACCAGTGGGGATTTATTGGTGTATTTGCAGGTTGAAGGGAAGGAGTTTGTAAAAAAATTAGAAGGCTCTCAAACCAAGCATTCACTTACTTTAATGCCGTTTATAGAAGAAATATTAGATGAAGCAAAAATATCTCTAAACTCTCTTGATTTTTTTGCAGTTGTAATTGGCCCGGGCTCTTTTACCGGTATAAGAATTGGGGTTGCAACCGTGAAGGCTCTTGCTTTTGCCTCATCAAAAAAGGTTTTAGTTCTCACTTCTTTTGATTTACTTGCATACTCTAATAATGCGCCGGAAAACGCCTGTTGTTTAGTTGATGCAAATCACGATAACTATTACTGCGCTTTTTATCGCGCAAAGCAGCTTGTAAACTCACCTTGCTTCCTTTCGTATGATCAGTTAAAGCAATCGCTTGGCGATTTTTCTACCTGTTCGCAAAAAGAAACGTTATTTAACGATTGCGTTATTTGCGATAGCATAAGCGGATTAAAAAATGCGGTTGAAGCGAAGAGTAATAACTTAACTGATTATAACGATATAGAGCCCTTATACGTAAAAAGAAGTCAGGCGGAGGAAGAGATTTGTTAATACGCAATTGGGAAAGTAAGGATAATCAAGCCGTAACCAATTTAGAGCAAATATGTTTTGCCTTTCCTTGGAACTATGAAATGGTATGCGAAACGCAAAGTCAATCTTCTTTTTTAGGCTTAGTTGCAGAAAGTAACGGTGAAGTCGTTGGTTACGTTGGGGCTATATATTGCTTTAATCAAGCAGATATTGCGCTTGTTGCTGTAGATCCTAAATTAAGAAGACAAGGGATAGCTCAACTATTGATTAATCGACTTATAGAAGGGCTTTTAGTTAAAAACGTTAATGAATTATTCCTTGAAGTAAGGGTAAGTAATACCCCTGCAAGATCCCTTTATAAGAAAATGGGATTTAAGGAAGTAGGCGTAAGAAAAAAATATTACGAAGATACGGAAGATGCGATAGTCATGTTAAAGGAAATTTAATTTGTTAAAAAACGACGCTATTCCCATAATAGAAAAGGGGAGTGGAAAACCCCTTTTATTTTTACACGGTTTTGGTTGTTCAAAAGAATTTTTTGCATCACAGTTAAACTATTTTTCACGTTATTATAGGGTAATTGCATACGATTTATATGGCTTTGGGAATAACGTTCCTGCAAAAAGACCGTATAATCTTTCCGATTACGTTGCGGAATTTAATAAGGTTGCATTAAGGTATGGCGAACGGGTTCGCATAGTAGCACACTCGTTTGGTTGTAGAGTAGCTCTTAAGAGTATGGCTGAAAGTGATATAATAGAAAAAGCCGTTTTATGTGGAGTTGCAGGATTAAAGCCTAGTTTTTCGCTTAAAAAGAATTTAAAAAGAAATATCTATAAGCTTGTAAAGCCCTTTTTTAGTAAACAAAAGCTAGAAAAAGTATTTTTTTCTAGCGATTATAATAGTTTAGACGATATAATGAAAGTTACCTTTAAGCTTGTAACCAACGAACATCTAAACGGGCAGTTGCGTAAAATAAAATCACCAACGTTAGTAATTTTTGGTGATAAAGATGACCAAACACCGCCAAAGCTGGCGAAAATTTTAACTAATGATATAAAGAATTGCGAAAGCTATATTATGAAAGATTGTGGGCATTTTTGTTTTGCGCAAAAGCCTAACGAATTCAATAACGTAGTAAGGGAGTTTTTAATATAATGTGGTATTTTCAAAATGCTAAAGATTTATCGGACGTTTTTACATACGTTCATTTAATTGCATATTTTGCCATAAGCGTAGCAAACGCCCTTTTATTGCTGTTAATTTCCTTGAAATTTTTGCAAATAATGCAACAGTCGGGCTATGAAGGCTTTGGATACTTTAAGTGGCTAAGAAGAAGGGATAACGTTTATTTAACCCGTTTAGCAACCCTATCAATGCTAAGCCTATTAGCTTTTTTAATATTCAATATAATATTTGCCTTTGCAGACGGAGCTTGGGTGTTTTATATAGGCTTCGTGTTCTACGTAATGTTTTCACTTAATTATTACAGAGCAGATAAAAAGCGCAAGAAAAAAATCCCGCTTATTCGCACTGCAAGAATGAACAGATTAATAACCGTATATTTCTTTTTATTACTGCTTTTAACGTTTGGATCTCTAATTCTTTTAAACGTAATTGCCTTTTATGCGCGCGCTAACACTTTGCTTGTAAGAATTAGATTTGCGCCTATTTGTATTATGCCCTTTGGTGTTCCCATTTTCTTACTGTTAGCATATTATATAACGAAGCCCTTTGAGCGTTCAATTCAAAAAAAATATATTAAGAAATGCACGCAAAAGCTTAAAGATAGAGCGGATTTAATAAAAATAGGTATAACGGGAAGCTACGGCAAGACCTCTGTGAAAATGTTTTTACGTACTATTTTAGAAGAAAAGTATAACGTTCTTGCAACACAAGGCTCGTATAATACTCCAATGGGGATATGTAAAAGCGTTAAACGGTTAAAAAGCGAGCATCAAATATTTATTGCTGAAATGGGTGCAAGACACGTTGGCGATATAAGCGAGCTTGCTAAAATAGTAGAGCCTAATTATGCAATAATTAACGGGATAACCGGTCAGCACCTAGAAACGTTTGGTACGCTAAGCGCTATAAAGCAAACTAAATACGAGCTTGTGGAAAATATGAAAGAGGGCGTAGTTGCTTATACCGTAGATAGCGAAAATACTGTTAGTTTATTTGAGGACTGCAAGCTTAAATGCATTCCTGCCGGGTTAAATAAAGAGCTTGCAAGCGTTTATGCCACGGATATAAAAACGGGTGAAAGCGGAACAGATTTCGAGCTTCATATTTACGAAAAAAGCATACGTTGCCATACTAATTTAATAGGAGCTCACAACGTTTCTAATATATGTTTAGCAGTCGCGATTGCAAACGAGCTTGGCTTAACTTTGCCTGAAATAAGTGCGGGTATAAGTCGATTAACGGCGGTTGAACACAGATTAAGCGTTAGTAAAACTCCCGCAGGCGTTACCATAATAGACGATAGCTATAACAGTAACTCAAGAGGTTTTGAGGTAGCCTTAGAAACGCTTTCATATTTTAACGGAAGAAAGATCGTTATAACCCCTGGTATGGTAGAGCTTGGAGCAGTTGAAGATATGGAAAATTATCTTCTTGGTAAAAAGCTTGCTAAGGCTTGCGATATAGCGGTATTAGTTGGTCGTTCGGCAATCTTTACTATAAAAAGCGGTTTAGTGGAAAACGGCTTTAATCCAGATAAAATTATACAAGCGAGCACATTAGAGCAAGCTATGAAGAAGCTTCAAGACGTTATAAAGGAAGGGGACGTTATTCTATTTGAAAACGATCTACCCGATAAATTCTCTTAAAAAAACTTGAAAGAGTACAAAAAAACTAAAGATATAGTTTTCACCAAAGCAAAAAAATGCGGAGGTGTTTTTTATTAAAAATTTATTGATTTTTTTCGGCGGAAAGTCCCCCGAACGCGACGTTTCGGTTATTACCGGACTACTAACTCTAAACAGCGTAGACGCTAGTTTATACAATGCAATTCCCGTATACGTAAACGGAGAAGGGCGCTTTTTTAGCGGTGAGGCTTTAAAGGATATGAGTTTTTATCGCACCCCTGATTACTCAACCTTATTTCAAGTAAGCTTTTTACCAGGTGAAAGTAAAGCTTTTTTAACAAGAAAAAGAAAGAAAAAGGAATTGCAGGTGTATTGCGCTGTAAACTGTATGCACGGTAGGGGTGGGGAAGACGGAGCTTTAGTTGGTTTATTAAAAAACTGTGCGATACCCTTCGTGAGCCCCGATTTATTTGCTTCGGCAGTTGCAATAGATAAGGATTTTACGAAAATAGTTTTAAGCGGTTTAAAAATAAACACGTTGCCGTACGTAAGAGTAAAGCGAGCAGACTTTTTTAAAAGAAGCGCTGCATTTATAAAGTACGTAAAGAATAAGTTAGGCTTTCCGGTTATAGTTAAGCCCGCAAGACTTGGTTCTAGCATTGGTATAGAAAAGGTAGATAACGAAGAGCAGTTGTTTTCATCATTTTGTTCCGCCTTTAATTACGACGACAAGATAATATGTGAGCCCTTTATGCAAAACGCAAGGGATTTAAACTGCGCCGTTTACGAGCTTAACGGCAAGCTATACGCTTCAAAAATAGAAGAAGCGTTAAGAAAAAGCGACATACTTTCATTTAACGATAAATATGGCAACGGCGATAAAGCAGTTGGAAGCGATAGAAGGTATCCTACCGATTTAAGCGCGCAAATGCAAAATGAAATTTGCAGGATTTCAAAGAAGATATACAGAAGCTTAGATTTTTCATCCATAGTCCGTTTTGACTTTTTATTGTGTAAAAACAATCTTTACCTAAACGAAATAAACGCCGTACCCGGCTCTATGGCGTACTATTTATTTTGCGATAAGTTTTCGCAGTTTAAAGAGCTGTTAACAAGCTTAATAGAAGAGGGTGTGGAGCGTAAGAGAAAGGAAGATAAGTACGTTACCTTTTATAAATCGGAAATTTTATACGGTGATTATAAGGGTGTTAAAAAATAGAAGTTATCGCGCTTGAACACTTTACAAAAAAACTTTTTTGTGCTAAAATTAACGCGTTTGAGTCGACTGTGCGGTTGCGGGGCGATGAAGGAATCGTCACGAGGAAAGTCCGAGCTTCACGAAGCAGGGTGCCGGCTAACGGCCGGTGAAGGTGACTTTAAGGAAAGTGCAACAGAAAAGAACCGCCCGAAAGGGCAAGGATGAAAAGGCGAGGTAAGAGCTCACCGCTCCTTCGGTAACGCGGGAGGCAGTGTAAACCCCACCTGAAGCAAGATAGGAATATACAATCGGGGCTTCGACCGGTATATTCGTTCGAAGGTCGCTTGAGCTTATCGGCAACGGTAAGCCTAGATAGATAACCGCACTAGACAGAACTCGGCTTACAGGTCGACTCGAACACAATTTTAAAATAAACCGCTGATTTTTTCGGCGGTTATTTTCTTTTCAGTGGAACAGAGGGGTAAATTTTAATATTTTTTAATAAAAGTTGTTGACAAGTTAATATTTTAATATTAAAATGTATTTACAAAAGTCTTTTATTGCAAAAAGCAAATAAAAACGAATAAATTTAAAGGTGATATATGAAGAAAAAGATATTAATAATTGTTTTAAGCGTGCTATTAGCATCCGCTACGGGTGTTGGTATTGCCGCTTTATGCGGGGCGTTTAACTCTGCAGATAACTCTTCTCAAAGCTCATCATCCTTATCTCAAAACTCTTCAGAGCAGAGCTCTTTGGAAGATGAAGGTTCTTTAGAAATCGTAGAAAGGGTAGACGTGGAAGCAACGCTATCTAACAACGTAGAGGCAGTTACCTTAAAAGACGTATATATGTTATGTGACGGGGATGCTTATCTTATAGGCGATATTTTTAACGGCGTTACCGTTGGCGATTTAGCGTTATACGCATTAGGCTCTACTTTAAATTTTAACTACTATGACGACGGTAATTGGTATAGCGCAGATAAAGATGGAAATTTAACTGCATTCAACCTAGTGTTAAAAGCTATTTTTGAATATCAAATAGGCTCTGGCGAGCCACTTGCTTTAAGCGCAGACGAGCTTGAAATGATAGGCGACACAAGACTTATTACATATTTTGAAAGCCAGTTTGGCGTGGAAATTGACTCTATAATAGATAATCCCCCCGCAGAGCTAGAAAGTCTATTACCTTCAGGAATAACCTCATTTGTTAAACGCTGTATAGCAATTACGGTAAAGGATTTATACGATATTACAAACGGAGATTACACTTACTTTAAGGAATTTATTGAAAATACGGACGTAGACGAGATTACCAATTTACTCTTTGACCTTTTAGAGTTTGATAGCAGTAAGAGTTACGTTAAGCTTCGCGCTGTTATAACCAATTTATTAAACGGCAAGCTAACTGAAATCACCGTTGATGAAAGCGTTACCGTATATTCAATCGTAGACGCATATTTTGCCAATACAACCGAGTTTACAGATTTTGAATGGGAATTAAAAAATCAATTATCTAATATTTACGGCAACAAGACTACCGTAGGGCAGTTTAAGGAAGTTACCTTGGCTTTAGATATTGATAGCGTAATAAACAATATTTCAGCTCTTGCAAAAACGTTGGTAAATGAAGAAGAAATTCAAAATATTGATGATGTTGCAACCCAACTAAAAGAAGTTTTAAGCGGAACGCTTGGCGATATTAAGCTAGAAATTAGCGGAACTAAAATTAAAGAGCTTCTAACCGAGGCTTTGGGAATAACCGTAAATGGCGAAGAAGGAAACGCATTTATAACCGATTTATCTAACGCCGTTGCTCAGCTATTAAACGGTTCTTTGGATTTAATAGATACCTTCTTAACCAATAATGAAAATTTAACCTTAGCAGATATAGACGGCTATTTAGACGGCGCTATTTCTAAATTCGTTACCGATTCCGGTTACGACTGGGCTCAAATATCTTCACTTAAGATTGCCGATATAAAGGCGCTTATAGAAGATATTAAAAACGATAGTTCAAACGGCGATATATCAACCGATATAGAAAATGCAAACGGCAACGTTGCTGAAATAGTTGCTGTAATAACCGATTTTATAAACGAATGGCTTGATGAAAATCAAGAAATTTCACTTAAAGAGCTACTAAACGACTATATCACTATAGAGGGAGAATTAGCCGATTTAAAGGTTGGCGAGCTTTTAGACAAAAAGTTGTTTAGTTTAGACGATTTAATTTTAAACGGCGCGTTAAACGAATTAATGAACGGCACCGGTGTAGAAGATCTTTTAACTACGTTAACCGTTAACGATCTTTATTCAATACTTACCTTAAGCGCAAGTCAAGATGCGCTTGATGCTTTAGATGAAATAAACTTATCTGAAGTTTTTGCGTTGATAGAAAAAATAAACGCGCAAGCCGGCGTTGAGCAAGTTAAGTAAACACAATTTTAAATTAAAAAGAACGCTTACGGCAAAAAATAAAAGCCGTAAGCGCTTTTTAGTACCTTATTATAAATAAAAATGCAACAAATTAATAAATTTTTTTGATTTTTGCACCTATTTGTGATATAATAAAGTAAATCTTTTTAAACAAGGTAAAATTATGCAGTTAAAGGATAAAAAAATTGTAATTATAGGCGACAGTATAACTGAGGGATGTGGCGCATCTTCACAAGAAAAAGCCTATCCCGCAGTTTTAGCGTCATTATCGGGCGCAACCGTTTATAATTACGGCATAGGCGGAACTCGTTACGCCCATCAAATAGAAGAAATTTACGAAGATAAGGATAGCTTTATAGACCGTGTAGAAAAGGTTAAGGAAGAGCCGGATATCATTTTAGTATTTGGCGGAACTAACGATTTTGGCCATGGGGACGTGCCTTTTGGTACGGATGATGATAGGGACGGTTATAGCTATATTGGCGCTTGCCATTGTTTATATACTTCTTTGCTTAAGAAATTTCCTGAAGCAAGAATAGTAATTTTAACCCCATTGCATAGACTTTCAGAAAATAATAGGGTAAAGGAAATTAGAAATATTCCCACCTTACCCTTGAAGGATTACGTAGACGTGCAAAAGAGGGTAGCACAGTATTACGGCTTACCCGTTATTGATTTATATTCTATAAGCGGTATACAACCCGCCGTGGATACCATACGTCAAATTTATATGCCGGACGGATTGCACCCTTCAGATAAAGGCGCAAAACGCCTTGCGGAAATTATTTACGCTCAGCTTTTAGCGCTATAACGTGGTAAAATAATAACCTGTTGCACTCTTATTTTAACCTGTTAACAAAAAGGGGTTGAATATTAAGCTAACGGCGTGTTATAAATGAAGAAAACAAATAGGAGGATTACTCTTTTGTATAATTTTAAAGAAAATTTTTATGCAGACGTAAGGGTAGAGGATAGATTTACTACCACTATTTCTTACACCAACGGATTTTTAAAGGAAATCAAAGAAAGAAATGAAAAAAGAGCTTTTATTCGTGTTTTTGACGGGAAAATGTGGTTTTTTGCTTCAACTACCGATTTAAGTGATATTCAAAATAAATTAGACGGGCTTTACGCGCAAGCAAAGCCCAACGCAAAAATATTAAAAAACCGTATCGTTAAGCGTTTTGAGGTTAATAACGACGTGAAGATGGTTTTTGCAATAAATTCGGTTAGAAATATAGATATTGCGCAAAAGAAAGCGTTATTAGAAAGTTATCTTCCCACGCTATCTTCTTCCCCCTTAATGTCTATGCCGGGCGCTACTTACGTGGATAGAAACAGTGTATTTGAATTTTCTTCAAGCAAGGGCGCTTATATAAAATACGACTATCAAACTTGCGGAATTTCCCTTTCTTGTACGCTAACAAACGGTAGCGATTTTTTACAAGCTCACCAACAGTTTGGCGAAACGGAATTTTCTAAATTAAAGGGTAAAAAGAATGCCATTTTACAGTCTTTAAAGGAACAAATAACTTGTTTAAAGGAAGGCGTTGCGGTTACTCCGGGCGAATATCCCGTTATTTTATCGCCTGAAGCCACCGGTATTTTTGCCCACGAATCCTTCGGTCATAAATCTGAAGCGGACTTTATGCTTGCAGACGAAGGCATTCGTCGTGAATGGCAAATTGGCAAAGCTGTTGCATCCCCCTTGCTTTCTATAGTGGATTGCGGAAAAAACGTTGGTAGCGGTTACGTTCCCTATGATGACGAAGGCACGCACGCTCGCAAGAATTACCTTATTAAAAAGGGTGTTTTAGCGGGTAGATTACACAACGCGCAAACCTCTGCATACCTAAACGAAAAGGTTACCGGTAACGCTAGAGCGGTAGATTGCACATTTGAACCTATCGTTCGCATGACCAACACCTATATAGAAAAGGGCGAATTAACTAAAGAAGAGCTATTTGAAGGTGTGAAATTCGGCTACTATATTAAGAGCGTTAAACACGGCTCTGGTATGAGTAAATTTACTATTGCGCCCCACGTTGCTTATGAAATAGTGGACGGAAAGATAACTCGTCCCGTAAAAATAAGCGTAATTTCAGGGGACGTATTCACAACCTTGGGGCTTATAGACGGCTTATCTGATAAAGTAGAATTTATGAGCTTCGTTATGGGCGGATGCGGTAAAAACGAACAGTCAAGCCTTCCCGTTGGCTTTGGTGGTCCTTACGTAAGAGTATCAAAAATGTTCGTTCAGTAAGTGTAGAGGTGAATTATGAATAAAGAATATATCGTAAGAAAAAGCAGTCAAATAACTTTAAATATAACGGACGGCAAGGTGGATTCCTTCCGTGAAATAGATGAAAGCAACAGTACGGTTCGCGTTTATGAAGAGGGCAAAATAGGAGTTGCCGGTGGTTTAGGCGAGGTTGATATGGATAAGCTGGAAGCTCAAGCTATAGAAAAGCTAGCAAGTGGCATTCCATATAATTCAACCCTTAATGCAGGTGTAAAAAAGCAGATTATTAACGATAAACCTGTTGTAGAAAAGGAAAAAATCCTTTCAGTTGCAAAAAGAGTGGCTAAAAAGGTTGCTACCGCTTGCCCCAGATTTTTAGTTAACGGTAAGGTTCGTTTAACCGAAAATTCAGGAAGTTATTCAAATAGCGCAGAAACGGAGCTTGCTTTTAAAAACTCTAATTTATCAATTTTCTTTCAGGTTAAAGATAAAGACTCTTCTAATATAGCAGACGCATATTACGGCACAAGCGTTGGAAGATACGGCAAATCGGTAGAAGATAAAATCGTTAGCGACGTTAAGGCTTTGCATGATAACTTCTTCACAGAGCCCGTTGTTTTACCGGACGGCGAATATCCCGTTATTTTAGAGCCGTATGATATTTGCGGTCATATTTTTAAGGATTTTATTGCGGAATATTACGTTTCCGGCGGATCTTTATTTAGCGGTAAAGCAGGCACTAAGATATTTAACGAAAAACTAAGTATATCTGTAGATAGAAACCCCAAAACTAACCGTAGCGCAGCCTTTTACGATGGCGAAGGCGAAATTGCAAAAAATTACAGAGCGCCTTTAATAGAAAAAGGTGTTTTAAAAAATATTTTAAACTGCAAAAACAGCGCTTCAATGTTTAACTTACCCCTTTCTAAAACGGCAGGTGGAGCATACGACGGCGTTCCTGGATTAGAGGTTGCCGGCTTATATGCGGAAAGCACTGCGCCTAACTTAAAAGCCCTTCTTGGCGATAAAAAGGCAATTTGGATTGCTATTTCTTCAGGCGGAGATATTACTACTGAAGGCGTAATCGGTATGCCCGTAATGCTTGCATTCTTGGTAGAAAAGGGCGAAATCAAGGGTAGGGTTGCAAACTTTAACGCAAGCGGTAACGTGTTTGAAATGCTTGGCGAAGGCTTTATAGGCGTAAGCAAGGAAAATATCATGTCTGCTTCAGAATCAGAAATGATAGTTGTTAACATGAAACTAATCAACGGCTAATGATTTATTTAAAAAATATTACGAAAATAAAAGAGGGGGAAGGTTACCCCTTTACCCCTTTTATAAAAAACTTTAAAGGCTTATCCTTTACAAAGCCAATAAGTATATTCGCAGGCGAAAACGGAAGCGGTAAATCCACCCTCTTAAAAATTATCGCAACGCAAATGAACTGCGTTTTTAACGATAGCGATAATATGCTTGCCCCTTTAGATGAATATTTTCGCCTTTCAAAGCTAAAGCCTTCTACGTCCTTGCACTTTTCTGCAGAAAGCTTTATTCGCTATATCAATAAATTTGATAGGATTATGGATGAAACCTTAAAGGAAATAGAAGAAATAAAGGCAGATCCTACTTTAAGTGATGAAGCAAAGGGCTTTGCCTTAATGCCTTATTACAGAACGCTAAACGAAATGCAAAATCAGTATAAAGGCGTGCTTTCACAGCAATCGCATGGGGAAGGCTTTTGTGATTTTTTCCTTTCTAGGCTAAAGGCTGGCGGTTTTTACTTGATAGACGAGCCTGAAGCCGCTTTATCTTATTACAATCAATACGTTTTGGCGTATAGAATTGCGTTGTTTGCAAAAGAGCATAACTGTCAATTTATCATTTGCACTCATTCTCCCGTAATGTGCGCAATTCCAGATGCGGAAATTTTTGAAATAAAAGATAACGCCATTTCATCAACCTCATTCAATGAATTAGAAAACATCCGCTTTTTAGAAAGATTTTTAAAAAACAAAGAAAATATGTTTAAGTAATACAAAGGCGCACCTTAACGGTACGCCTTTTTTATGTATTAAATTATTTGCAGGTGCAGCCGGGGAAGGGCTTGGGTTCACGAGGTCTGCCTTTTTCACCGCCACAGCAGCATAAAAGAACTAAAAGCAAGGGTAGTAGGTATCCACAGCCGCAAAGCTTTTCTAGTATATTGCTTATACAACCGCATCCACCGCAGCATACTAGTAGAATGATTATAAGCAACCAAAGATAACAGTTAGAGTTATTCATAAAGCCCGTACAGTTCATCATAAATTTTTTTACTCCTTATAAATTTAGCATACTTTTGCTATCATTATATTGTACGCAAAAATGGTAAAGTTTGTTACATTAGTAAAAAACAGTTGCAAAAGTTAAAAAAATAAAGTAAAATTATTATGAACGGAATTCAGGTTTGAATTTCTTTCCCGCCGTTACTCTTTTGAACGGACGGTGATTTTTTAGGCTATGCCGTCACCTTTTTAGGGATGGACGTAAGCAAATAAATATTTTTTTTATCAACGGCTATTCATAAGAAAGTCGATTGGAGGTTTTTATGCAAGGTAAATTAACGTTTACTTCTAAGCAAATTACCGGTATTGCGGTATTGCTTGCGCTTGTAATTGTTTTACAAGCAGTTGGCGGAACGGTATCTATCGGACCCGTTCAGTTAAACTTCACACTTATCCCCTTAGTGCTTGGCGCTATTATATTTGGGCCTTGGGTAGGCGCACTTTTAGGCTTTGCTAGCGGGGTGGTGGTTTTAATTCAAGTAATAATGGGTATGGTTCCATTTTACGCTTTAATTTGGGCAAACGATCCTATCGTAACCTTTTTAACCTGTGTTTTAAAAACTACGGTTGCAGGCTTTTTAAGCGGTTTAGTATATAATATGCTTAAAGAAAAGAAAGCTGTTTTAGCAGTATTCGTTGCATCTGCAATAGTTCCCGTTGTTAACACCGCGTTATTCATTTTAGGTTGCTTATGTATGACTAATTCCGTTTACGCTATGGCAAACGGCACTAACGTAATCGTATTCATACTGGTTTCTTTAGTAACCTTTAACTTCTTCATTGAATTAGCTATAAATCTTATTTTAGCACCCACGCTTCATAAAGTTTTAAAATATATAAAAATTTAAAGGTAAAATTTATGCTTTTATGTATTGATATTGGGAATACTAACGTAAAGTTCGGTATTTTTAAGGAAAATGATTTAATTGCTTCATTCAGAATTACTTCTAAAAGAAATTCTACCGCAGATGAATACGGCGTTTTAGTTCGTGATTTGCTTGCAAGCGCAAATCTTAAGGCTGAAGATTTAGAAGGTATTATTATGTCTTCCGTTATTCCCCAGCTTAACTATACTATGGAGCATATGTGCGAGCAGTATCTTGGTAAAAAGGCTATTGCGGTTGCTCCCGGGTTAAAAACGGGTATCAATATTAAGGTAGATAGCCCAAAAGAGGTTGGTGCAGATAGAATAGTTAACAGCGTTGCGGCCTTTAAAAAGTACGGCGGTAAAAAGCCTATTATTTGCATAGATTTTGGAACGGCTACCACTATTAACGTTATAACCGAAAAGGGCGAGCTTATTGGTGGGGTAATTGCCCCAGGTATTAAAACCGCGTTAGATTCTTTAGTGAACGGAACGGCTAAGCTTCCCAGTATAGAGTTGGAATTCCCCGGTAAGGTTATTTGCAAAGATACCATTACTAATATGCAGGCTGGTCTATTATACGGCTTTGCAGGTTTAGTGGAATATTTAGTAGCTAAAACCAAAAAAGAAATAGGTAAGGACTGTATAGTAGTTGCAACAGGCGGTCTTGGCGAAACTATAGCAAAGGAAGCCCGTTGTATAGATTATACGGATAGAACTCTTACCCTTGAAGGATTAAGGCTTTTATACGAGTTAAATAAATAATCGCTTAATATGACGAAAACAGTAAAAATAGGCAACAAATTAATAGGTGGCGGTAATGCAATTGCCCTTCAGTCTATGACTAATGTAAAAACCGCCAATAAAGAAGCAGTTATATCGCAAATTCTTTCCTTGCAGGAATTAAGTTGCGATATAATTCGCGTTGCCGTTAAAGACGAAGAGGATTTGCAAGCTATAAAAGATATTAAAAATGCAATATCTATTCCTTTAGTTGCAGATATCCACTTTGATTATAGGTTGGCAATAGGCGCAATTGAGCGCGGTGTGGATAAAATTCGCATTAATCCCGGCAATATTGGGGATGAAAGCAGAATAAAAATGGTTGCAGATGCGTTAAAGGCCCACGGGGTTGCCTGTAGAGTTGGCTCTAATAGCGGTAGTATAGAAAAGAAGTTTGAGCAAAAGTACGGCAGAAGTGAAATTGCTCTTGCAGAAAGCGCGTTAGAAAAGGTTGCTATTTTAGAAAAATACGGTTTTAATAACATAGTTATATCTGCGAAGGCGTCATCCGTTCCTTTAACTGTGAAAACCTATCAATATTTAAGCCAAAAAACGCAGTATCCTTTGCATTTGGGCGTAACTGAAGCAGGTACTTTAAAAAGCGGGCTTATAAAGGGTAGCGCAGGTATTGGCGCGTTGCTTTTAAACGGCGTTGGCGATACTATTCGTTTTTCTTTAACGGATAAGCCTGAAGAAGAGGTTTTAGCGGGTGTAAAGCTCTTGCGCGCTTTGGGCTTAGGAAAGGAAGGGGTAGAAATTATATCTTGCCCCACTTGCGGAAGAACGGAATACGATAGTATTTCTTTAGCAAACAGAGTAGAAATGATGACTGCATCTATTAAAAAACCCTTAAAAATAGCCGTTATGGGTTGTGTCGTTAACGGCCCGGGCGAGGCAAAGGATTGCGATATTGGTATTGCCGGAAACGGAAAAAACTGCGTAATATTTAAAAAGGGCGAAGTATATCTAAATACTTCCGTTGCAGATGCAGAAAAAGTATTTTTAGAAGAAATTAATAAGTTAATTTAATGGTTGTATGAGTAAAATTTTAAACGAAATTAAAAATGCCAACCCAAAATATGAAGGCATAAAAATAGAAAATGCAATTTATCACAGGAAGAGTAAGCTTTTAGAAGTTACTCTTCTTTTGTGCGTTCATTTTGATAGGGAAGACGAGCAGGCTATTTCTAAGGTTATTCAAGAAAGCTTGCCATTCGTATCTTTAAGCTTACAATTAAAAAAGGTCGTTTGTGACTGCGATTTGCTCTCTAAAAAAATAGTAGAATTTATTGCGGATAAGTTTAAGGTTTTAAAGGATAGGGTAAAATGCTCTGATATATCCACCGTAAACGAAGAAAACGGCACGGTAAAAATTATTTTATGCTTTGAAGAAGAGGTTTGCTCTCACTTAGAAGCGTCAAACTTTTTTACAGAGCTTAACGAATTTTTACATACTTGCTTTTGCGAAAAATTCACCTATCAGTTTAAACCCAGAAAGGATGAAGATTCCACCGATATTTTAAGGGAAGAAAAGGTGGATTACACGCGTATAGAGCAAATTCCTGCGCGTTACTTTAAGGTTGATGCGGTTACTCGCTTGTTTGATAATAACGATACGAACGAGGTAATGTATATTGCGGACGCTTTAGAAAGAACGGGCGAGCTTGCTATTGCCGGTAAAATTATCGGTATAAGAGAAAGGGAAACCAAAAACGGCAAGCCATTTTTTATAATTGATTTTAACGATGGAACGGGTAGAATGTCCGGTACGGTCTTTTCTACTAAGGAAATTCTTAAGAAGATGCAAAAAATACAAGAGGGTAGCGAGGTCGTAGTAGTAGGGAATGCGGAAGTTACCCCCGAAGGCTATCGTAGATTTACAATTAAAAGCTTAAACTATTGCGAGCTTCCAAAGGATTTCGTATACCAAGAAAAGGAATCAAGAAAGCCACCCGAATCATATCTTGTGGTTAAGCCTGAACCAATGCAAACGGTTCTACAAACGGATATGTTTTCTTTGGTGGATACCACGCCTGAATGCTTAAAGGGTAAAAGCTTCGTCGTTTTAGATTTTGAAACCACCGGCACTATGCCTCAAGAAGATAAAATAACGGAAATTGGTGCAGTAAAGATAGTTGACGGTAAAATAATAGAAAAGTTTGCGACTATGGTAAATCCAGACCGTAAAATTCCCGATATCGTAGTTGAGCTTACTGGAATAACTGACGAAATGGTTGCAGACGCGCCTAAGTTTGAAGAGGTAGCTGGCGATTTATACAAGTTTTGCTACGGTAGCGTTATAATTGCGCACAATCTTTCCTTTGACTATGCGTTTTTAAAGAATATGTCTAAGCCCTTAAACTACCTATATTCTAACAGGGGAATAGACACTTTAAGTATGGCAAGGGATTTACTTCCCAACCTAGGTCACCATAAGCTTAATAATATTTGTGACTATTTTGGTATTGAATTAGTTCATCACAGAGCTTATAATGACGCTTACGCAACCGCGCAGGCGTTTATAGAAATGATAAAATTAAAGGGCGGAATGCCTGAATTTGACGTGTAACGGCATAATAATAGGATTAATTTAGCTAAAATACCGTTTTTTTTATAAAAAACGCTTGCAAAAAATATTTCAATATGCTATTATATAGATGCTCAATATATCAAACGTAGTTTGAGAGTGGTTGTCCGCTCTCAAATTTTTATTCTATGGGGTATTTATGAAAACTAAGAATATTGCCGAGTTAAGAGTCCTTCTTGAAGGCATTGCTACAGAAATGGGAATAGAGCTCGTTGACGTTGAGTTCAAAATGAGCAAAAATCCCTCTCTTACCGTGTTTATAGATACGGAAGACGGCGTGGATTTAGATACTTGTGAAAAATATCACCGCGCTATAGACGAGCCCTTAGATGAATTTGATTTCACTTTAGGCGCTGCTTATACCTTAAACGTATCAAGCCCCGGGCTAGATAGACCGCTTAAAACTCAGCGCGATTTTGACCGTGCGTTAGGTCAAATGGTAGAAATTAAGCTTTACGCGCCGGAAAAGGGTAAAAAGCTTTTTGAAGGTTTGCTTACTGATTACGACGGCAATAATATAACGGTTGAAATAGACGGCGCAGAAAAAAAGTTCTCTTTAAGCTCTATTGCAAAGGTTAATATTGCAATTACGTTTGATTAAAAAGTTAATATTTGCGGAATGACTCCGCTGGAGGAAAATATAAGATGAATAAGGAATTCTTTTTAGCTCTTGAAGCTTTGGTAGAAGAGAAGGGAATGGATATGCAAATGCTTATCAATACCTTAGAAAATGCGTTAGCTCTTGCTTATAAGCGTCAGTTTAACGTTCAAGGTACAGTTCGTTTAAAAATGAACCCCGATAAGTATGCAGTTAAATTCTTAAGCGTTAAGACTATCGTTTCAGAGGTTGTTGATCCCGATAACGAAATTACCTTAGAAGAAGCTAAAAAACATAAAAAATCCTATAAGCTTGGCGATACTTACGAACAAGAATTCATACCTAAGCAATTTGGTAGAATTGCAGCTCAAACCGCAAGACAGGTTGTAATGCAAAAGCTTCGTGAAGCAGAAAGAGATAATACTATTGCAGAATTTGAAGATAAAGAAAATGAAATTCAAAACTGCATTATTAGAAGCGTAGAAAACAGAACCGTTTTCGTAGAAATCGGCGGTGGTCAGGTAGAAGGCTTACTTCTTCCACAAGACCAAGTTCCCACGGAAACCTATAACGTTAACGACATAATTAAGGTTTACGTTAAGAAGGTTAGAAATGACGGAAGAAACGCTCAAATTTTAGTATCTCGTACTTCACCCGGGTTAGTTAAAAAGCTTTTTGAAAACGAAGTACCTGAAATTAAGCAAGGTCTTATTGAAATTAAGGCTATTGCAAGAGAGCCGGGCGCAAGAACTAAAATTGCAATCTACAGTCACGATCCTAACCTAGACGCCGTTGGCGCATGCGTAGGTCAAAAGGGTTGCAGAGTAAACGCTATCGTTAACGAGCTTCACGGTGAAAAGATAGATATTATTTTATGGAGCGAAGATCCTTTAGAATTTATTGCTAAGGCTCTTTCCCCTGCAAAGGTTCTTATGGTAACCGCTATAGAAGGCGAAAAGGTAGCAAAGGTTGTTGTTCCTGACGATAAGCTTTCTTTAGCTATTGGTAAAGACGGTCAAAATGCAAGACTTGCAGCAAGACTTACCGGTTGGAAGGTAGACGTTAAGAGCGAAAGCAAGGCTCGCGTAGAAATGGGTTACGTACCTGAAAGTGCAGACTTCGGTGATGAAGACTAATATTGTGGAAAGCAAAAAGGAAACAAGAACCTGTATTGCTTGCCGTGAAGAATTTAAAAAGCATCAGCTTATACGTATCGTAAGAACGCCCGAAGGCTTATACGTGGTTGATAAAACCGGCAAAATGAACGGCCGTGGCGCATATATTTGCACGAATAAGGAATGCTTAAAAAAGCTTATTAAGAATAAACTGTTAAATAGGGCTTTTAAAACCGCAATATCAGATGAAGTATATAAAGCGGTAGAGGAGAGTTTAATTGACGAATAGAAGCAAGGTTGAAACCTTTATTGGTTTTTCAATAAAATCCCGTTCTGTAACGATGGGAACAAACTCTATAGCCACTATAAAAAAGGCGTTTTTAATTATAACGTGTGATTCGGCATCAGATGGAACGAAAAAAATCGCAGAATCTTATGCGCGAAAATTTAATTGTCCTTTAATGATAAGTAAACCCTTGTTAGAGGATGTGGTTTTAAAAACTAATTGCAAAATGATTGCTATTACGGATGCTAATCTGGCAAAAGCTATCATAGAAAATCAAAACGAAAATTTTTCTATCAGTTCGGGAGGAAACGGGCTTTAATATGGAAGAAAGACAAGATAACACTAAAAACATCAAAATATTACGTCAAAGAATCAAGGAAGAAAAGGTTAAAAATTTACTTTCTACTGCAAAACAAACTCAAAGCAGGGTAAATTCTATTTCTAAACTACTTGGCGAAAAAGAAACTGAACTCCGCCGTAAAGCAGCGGAGGAGGTTGCCGTTGTTGAAGCATCGGTAGTAACGGAGGTTGAGCCTGTAACTAATACGGATTCTAAAAACGTAAAGGTTGAAGTTAAAGAAACCGCAAAGAAAGAATCTACCGCTAAAAAGGCTAAAAAGCCTGCAGCTCCGGTTGTAGAAGCTCCCGTAGAGGAAGATGCTAATCCAGTAGTTGTTGAAGAAAAAACGGAAAAGGTAGAAAAGGTTGAACCCGTTGTGGAAAAAGAACCTCAACCCGTAGAGGTTAAGCAAGAGCCTGTTGCGCCTGAAGCGCCCGCAGAGCCTCCTAAGAAATCCATATTAAGCTTTATCGTTAAAAAGGCTGATCCTAAAACAGAGCAAAAGCAACGTGAAGAGCGTCGCGCTCAAAAGGAAAAGGGTGAAAAGCCTCAATTCGATAAAAATAATCAACGTCCCCGTCAACCCGGTGATAAGAACGTTGGATCTAAAGCGCCTTTCAATAAGACCGGCGCACCTTCTTCTTTCCCCAGTGGTCGTCCTATGCCTAAACACGCGCAGGAAATAGCCTTTGTTCCTCCAAAGGATAACAGTAAGCCTGCAAAGAAAAAGGCAGAAAGAAGCTACGAAGAAAAGCATACTGTAAGCAAAAAGTCTTTAATCAAGGCTCTTACCGTAGAGGATTTTGATGAGAATAAGACCGGCTACAGAAAGGTTCGTAAGCCCAAACAGAAAAAAGAAGAACAAACTAATTATATTAAGATAGAAAAGGCGGTTATTACCAAAGAGTTAACCCCCATTAAAGAGCTTTCTGAAAAATTTGGTATTTCTGCAGTAGAAATTACCAAACGCTTATTTAAAGAAGGTATTTCTAAGACCATAAACGATTCACTTGACTTTGATACCGCAGCTTATATTGCAGCTGATTTAGGTATTGAAGTAGAGCAAAAGATGGAAAAGAGTGCTGAAGATCTAATGAATGAAGTCTTTATGGAAAAGGATGACGAGCAAAATCTTGTTAAGCGTCCTCCCATCGTTACCGTTATGGGCCACGTTGACCACGGTAAAACTTCATTATTAGATAGAATTAGAAGCGCAAACGTAGCTGACGGAGAAGCGGGCGGTATTACTCAACATATCGGCGCGTATACCGTTGACCTACACGGTAACAAAATTACCTTTATTGATACTCCCGGCCACGCTGCATTTACGGCAATGCGTGCGCGCGGTGCTCAGGTTACCGATATAGCAATTATCGTAGTTGCTGCAGACGACGGTATAATGCCTCAAACTATAGAAGCTATTAACCACGCTAAGGCTGCAAACGTTACTATTATTATTGCTGCAAACAAAATTGATAAACAACACGTTGATCTTGATAGAGTTCGTCAACAGCTTTCAGAACAGGAGGTTTTAGTTGAAGAATGGGGTGGCGATATTATTATGGTTCCCGTTTCTGCTAAAACTGGCTTAGGTATAGATAAGCTTCTTGAATCTGTTCTTTTAGTTGCAGAAATGGCAGAGCTAAAGGCAAACCCCAACCGCAAGGCTCGCGGAACGGTTATTGAAGCTAAGCTAGATAAGGGTAAAGGACCTTTAGCAACAGTATTAGTTCAAAACGGTACTTTAAAAACTGGTGATAACGTAGTTGCCGGTACGGTTGTTGGCCGTATTAGAGCAATGATTAACGAAAAGGGTAATATGGTTAAGGAGGCAGGTCCTTCTACCGCAGTTTCTGTTTTAGGTCTTGAAGAAGTTCCCAACGCAGGCGATTCTATTTTTGCAGTTGATGAAGAAAAGCTTTCTAAATCAGTTGCTCAAGAAAGAAAGAACAGAGAAAGAGAAGATATGATTCGCCGTCAACAAAAGGTTACCTTAGACGATCTATTCTCTAAGATTTCAGACGGTGAATTAAAGAATCTAAATCTTATCGTTAAGGCGGACGTTCAAGGCTCTGCAGAAGCAGTTAAGCAGTCTTTAACGGAGCTTTCTAACGACGAAGTAAAGGTTAACGTTCTTCACGCTGCCGTTGGCGCTATTAACGAAACGGACGTTACCTTAGCGGAATCTTCAAACGCTATTATAATCGGCTTTAACGTTCGTCCTGACTCAAAGGCAAAGGTTCAAGCAGAGCGTTCACACATTGACGTTAAGCTTTATCGCGTAATTTACGACGCTATAGACGACGTTAAGAAAGCTATGAGCGGTATGCTTGCTCCCAAATATACCGAAGTTTATACCGGAAAGGCAGAGGTTCGTGATACCTTTAAGATTTCAGGTGTTGGTACCGTTGCAGGCTGTTACGTAACCGACGGTAAGATCGTTCGTAATGCAAAATTACGTATTTACCGTAACGACGTCATGATTTGTGAAGGTAACGTTAAGCAATTAAAGCGCTTTAAAGACGAGGTTAAGGAAGTTAACCAAGGTTATGAGTGCGGTATTTCAATTGAAGGCTTTAACGATATTAAAATCGGCGACTTTATTGAAAGCTATATAATTGAAGAAAGAAAATAGTAATAACGAAAAAAAGGCAAAAATCGTTTTGCCTTTTTTTTAAAAAGATGCCTTTTTTAATTGAATGGAGATATAAAAATGAAAGAAAAAAGAGAAAAAAGATTAAACAGTGAGTTTCAAAGAGAAATATACGAAATTTTAACCACGAAGGTTAAAGACGTTAGACTTACTGAAATGTTTTCTATAACTTCAGTTCACACAACTGCAGATTTGAAGCAGGCAAAGGTTTATTTAAGCATATTTTCTATGAATGAAGAAAGAAAGGCTGCTACCTTTGAGGCTATTAAGGCTGCAGCTGGCTTTGTGCGCCGTGAAATTTCTGCGCGTATGCATATAAGAACTGTTCCCGAATTCACCTTTTTATTAGATAACAGGGCGGAATACGGCGAAAAAATAGATAAGATTTTAAATCAAATACACAAAAACGGTAACGGGGATGAAAACGCTTAAAGAAATTGCAAATGAAATTTTAGCTTTAAAAAGCGCTTACGTTTTTTGCCACGTTCGCCCGGACGGCGATACGGTAGGTAGCGCCGTTGCGTTAACTTTGGCTTTAAGACAAAAGGGGATAGAATGCGACGTGGTTTGTGACGGTAACCTTCCTGAAAAAATAACGAGTGTTTTAGATACTTCCTTTTTTTTAAAGCCCGCAGAGGTGAAAAATGCGCGTGAAGGGCATATTGCAGTTGACGTTGCAAGCGAACATCTTTTAGGTCACGCTTGGGGAATTTATACGGCAAGCAGTAAATGCTTTTGCATAGATCATCATCCATCTAACAGTAGATTTACTTCGCTTTTGTATTTAGATCCGTTACCTGCAAATACGCTTATAATTTATAGTCTTTTAAAGCTTATGAACGTTGAATTCTCTGTAAGTATGGCAGAGGCTATTTTGTTTGGTATACTTACTGATACCGGTAATTTTATGCATAATTCAACTAACGCTATAGCTTTAAACATTGCATCCGATATGCTAAACTGTGGCGCAAGCTTGCAAAAGTTAACGAATGCAATATTTAAATCGCAAAGCAAAGAACGTTCAAAGCTTTATATAGAAGTCTTAAACCGTATGCGCTTTTATTTAGATAATAAGCTTGCTATTATTACTGTAAAAATGGAAGATTTGCAAAAGTACGGTTTAGCCGAAGATTGTACGGAAGGATTTGTTGATTATCCTTTAACTATAGCAGGTGTTGAGGTTGCTGTTTCTCTTTTACAAACGAAAACAAATTTATACCGCGTTAGCATTAGAACCCGTGAAAGGGTTAACGCAAACGCAATAGCGGATGAATTTGGCGGTGGTGGTCACCGTTTTGCAAGCGGGTGCGTAATTTTAGGCATATACGAAGAAGTAATAGAAAAAATCGTTAGAGCGGTGGATATAAATATTTATTGATATGAACGGATTTTTAAATATATATAAACCAAGAGGAATGAGTTCTGCTCATTGTTTAAACAAAATAAAAAAGAAAATTGATTATAAGTGCGGGCACATGGGAACGCTTGATCCTTTAGCTTGCGGAATTTTACCGGTAGGTATAGGGCAGGCAACGAGATTGTTCGATCATTTGTTAGATAAAAGAAAAACATATATTGCTGAATTTACCTTCGGATATGAAACGGATACTTTAGACTTGGAAGGTGAGTTGCTATCTAAAAGCGATAAAATTCCCATATTAGAGGAGATAAATGCAGTATTACCTAATCTTTGCGGTAAAATAATGCAAATTCCACCTATTTTTTCTGCTAAGTGTGTAGACGGTAAAAAGAGCTATAAGCTGGCAAGAAAGGGTATCGCGGTAGATCTTCCGCCAAAGGAAGTTGAAATATTTTATATTAAAATAATCGGCGGTGAAGCCCCCGCTTATAAATTTGAAATTTGTTGTGGCGGTGGTACTTATATTCGTTCAATTTGCCGTGATATTGCGCACGCATTAGGGACTTTTGCTACTATGACTGCGCTAGAAAGGACTGCAAGTGGATTTTTTACTCTAGAAAATTGCATTCATTTAGATGATTTTCTTGCTAACCCTAATCCACAAGAGTTAATCATACCAAGCGATAACCCCTTACATTACCAAAAATTAGTTCTTAATCAACTTCAGGCAACTAGATTATTAAACGGCATTAGAGATCCTTACGATTTACCTGATGGCAAGTATTGCGTGTATTGTGAAAGCGAGTTTTGGGGTGTAGGAATTATAGAATCGCAAAAACTCGTAGTAAAGCCGTACGTAAGAGGATAGCTATGCGTGTAAACAGTTTTAATAGCCAAACGAATAATCCAATAGTTTTATGTTTGGGTGGCTTCGATAGTATTCATTTAGGGCATAAAAAATTAATTCTTAAGGCAAAAGAATTAAAAAACGAGCTTAATTTAGATCTTGCCGTTTTTACTTACGATAACGATATTGGAAGCATTGGCGGTAAGAGCGGTGGATTGGTTTTTACCTATGAAGAGCGTTTAAGTATTCTTAACGATCTAGGTGTGGACGAAATATGTTTGGCTCATTTTTCTAAAGAATATGCAAATATTTTGCCCATGGATTTTTTAAATCAATTAGTAGAAAATCGTAATATATCTGCTTTGGTTTGTGGAAAGGATTTCAAGTTTGGCAAAAACGCCTCAGGTAATACAGATTTATTGCAAGAATTTTGCTTAAAACGTAGTTTAAGATTGTATATTTGCGATTTTGAATATGACAAACTTGGAAACAAAATTTCTACAACTCAAATAAAGAAGTGCTTAGAGGTTGGGGATATAGCTGCAGTTAACCAGTTATTAGGCAATAAATATTTTATAGAAGGCGAAGTAGTAAAAGGACGTCAGGTTGGTAAAACATTGGGCTTTCCTACTGCAAACGTTGAATTTCCCGTTGATAAATGTATGCCGAAATCAGCCGTTTACGCAACTACCGTTTGCATAGATGGAAAAGAGTATAAGGGTATAACTAACGTTGGTAACGCGCCCACTTTTAACTGTGAGCATAATTTAATTGAATGTCATATAGACGGCTTTTCAGGCGATTTATACGGTAAGAAACTGAAAATATATTTTGATTTTTTTATAAGAAATAATCAAAAATTCAATAGTGTTAATCAGTTGATTTTACAATTAGAAGAAGATTTAAAGGTGATAAGATGATTTTATTTGGGCCAAGCGGTAATTCAGAAGGCTTTTTTGCAGCCGGTTTAAAAAATAGTGAACAAAGCGCCGTATGGGTTAAAAACATGGGGCTTGACGCCTTTGAATATTCTTTTGGAAGGGGCGTTTTAATGAGTGAAGAAAAGGCTCTTTCCATAGGTAAAGCATTTAATGAAAATAACGTAAAAATAAGCGTTCACGCGCCTTACTATATAAATTTTTCCAATCCTGACCCGGAAATGATAGATAAATCTATAGGATACGTTATTAAAAGTGCAGAAATGGTTGGACTAATGGGCGGTAACAGAATTATTATTCACCCCGCAACTCAAGGCAAGGATACTCGAGAAAATGCTTTTGCAAGGGCGTTAGATAATTTTAAAAAGCTAACAGACGTTATTTATGCAACCGGTATGGATAATTTAGTGTATTGTCCTGAAACAATGGGTAAGTACGCCCAGCTTGGTACGGTTGAGGAAATAACTGAAATTTGCAAAATAGATAAAATTTACGTTCCTACCGTGGATTTTGGTCACGTTAATTCGCGTGAGGGCGGAAGTTTAAAAAGTAAAGAAGATTTTATAAAGCGTTTACAGTTTATGATTGATGAATTGGGCTATGATAGAATGAAGCATTTTCACGTTCATTTTTCAAAGATACAATATGGTGCAAAAGGTGAAATTCGCCATTTGAATTTTGACGACGAGGTTTACGGACCTGAATTTGAGCCCTTAGCTGATGCTTTAATAGATTTAAAGCTAGAGCCCGTTATTATTTGTGAGTCTGCAGGAATGCAAGACGTAGACGCGCTTTATATGAAAAATTACTATTTTTCACAACTAAATAAATAAAAAATTCGGTTGAAATTTCTTAAAAATTAAGAATTATCAACCGATTTTTAATAAAAGTAGATAAAATTTGTCATAAACGTATTGACAGTCAATTTTTTTGATGTATACTTAAAAGAAATAACTTTGTTTAGGTATCTAATGAAGAATAATAAGAACGAAGAAAATCCCAAAACTGAAGATTTTACTATTAAAACTGACGTTTTAGACATTTCCTTATGGCTGTTAAGCGTTTGCTTTGAAAACGGGCTAAAATGCGATATAATTTCTACTGATTGCGTTAAAATTGAAGTAGATGGGCAGTTGTTTTTAATAAAAGTAAAAAGCTTAAAAAATACATTTAACAACAACGAAATATATTTATTGAAGGAATAATTATATGGAAATTTGGGATTTATATACTAAAGACCGTCAATTAACAAAAAAAACTCACTTAAGAGGGGAACTTATTCCTGAAGGGTATTATCATCTAGTCGTTCACGTTTGGATAACTGATGGGAACAACCGTTTTTTAATGTCTAAAAGAGATAAATCAAGACCTACCTTTCCGCTATTATGGGAATGTGTGGGCGGTTCGGTTTTAGCTGGGGAAGATAGCTTTCAAGGCGCAATTAGGGAAACGCTTGAAGAGGTTGGGATTGACCTTGCTAACAGTAACGGTAGAATTGTATTTACTAAAACGAGAACGAAAGATATAATGGACGTTTGGTTGTTTACTTACACGGGGAAAGTTGATCTTAATTTAGCTACTACAAATGAAGTTTGTGAGGTTAAATGGATGACTAAAGAGGAAATTAGTAAGTTAAATAAAGAAGGTTTTCTAGTTCCAACCTTAGAATATTTTTTTAACGAAATAGCCGATTAAATCTTCATTTAATAACAAAAATTCAAGAAAAAGCAAAAGGTCAAGTATTACACTTGACCTTTTCTGGTGTCGAGAATGAGACTTGAACTCACACGGGTATCCCATACGCCCCTCAAACGTACGCGTCTGCCGATTCCGCCATCCCGACATATACTTGCTTAACGCTTTAATATCATACAATTATTTTTTAAAGATGTCAAGAAATTTTACGTATATAATTGATAATTTTTTTAAAATGTGTTATCATTTTAATAGGGCATAAATATTAAGTTTTTTTACACACAAAATAACTTTATATGCTTGATAAAAATTCAGAAAATATTTTAAAAATCATAAACGATATCGCGCCTGAAGGCTTTAAGATATTTAACTGTGACGATTTTTTAAACTGTGAAGTAGAAAAGGGTATATCTGACTTAGCAGAAAAAAATTACGTTAATCTTAAATATAGCGGTGAAGGGGAATACTTGCTTTCTTTAACCGCAAGTGGAAAGCAATATTTTAAAATAAAGCAAGAAGAATGCACTTCTAAAGGTTGCTTATTAAGAAAAGTTGCATTATTTTCATTTTTAGGTGCGTTTTTTGCTGGCGTTGCAGTTCAATTATTATTACTGTTATTAGGTATAAATAATGGTTGATAAGTTATCTAAAACGCTGTTTTGCGGTATATATCCCAAGCTTAAAGAAGGTAAAAAACTATTTCCTCTTTCTGAAATAGAGAATGAGTTTGCTTCTTTGGTAGATAAATCACGAATACGCCCTATTCTGCTTAATTTGGAAAGAGAAGGATTGGTAGAAGTGACCTTTGCAGATAGAAAAGGGGAAGGGTACGTATATATAAACCTGCTTAAAAAGGGAATGGATTTTCACAATCAAAAGAGGATTAAAACGAAAGAGTTTTTTATGAGAGTGCTCTTTGCCGTTTTAAGCGCTTTAATTACCTTTATTTGTGGTAAATTGCTTTACGGTATTTTTGTTTAATGCTGTGCTAAAATACGATTAAGTTAAGGTTAAGACCTGTTATATGAGCGAAAAATACAAATTTATTTTACATTCTGAATATAAGCCTACCGGTGATCAGCCTCAAGCTATAGCAAAGCTTACTGAGGGTATAGAAGATGGGTTAAGAGAGCAGGTTTTATTGGGTGTTACGGGTAGCGGTAAGACTTTTACGGTTGCGAACGTAATAAACAATTTACAAAGACCGGCTTTGGTTATTGCGCACAATAAAACTCTTGCGGCTCAGCTTTGTAACGAATTAAGGGAATTTTTCCCTGAAAACAGGGTAGAATATTTCGTTTCCTACTACGATTATTATCAACCGGAATCTTATATCCCACAAACGGATACTTATATAGAAAAGGATTTATCTATAAACGACGAAATAGATAAATTGCGCCATAGCGCAACTTTTGCTTTGTCTGAGCGTAACGACGTAATAGTCGTTGCTTCCGTTTCCTGTATTTACGGCTTAGGCGCGCCTGAAGAATATTATAATTTAGCAATATCCTTGCGCCCCGGTATGCAGATGGATAGAGATGAGCTTATGAGAAAGCTGGTTGCTATTCAGTACGAAAGAAGAGATATAGATTTTCAGCGTTCATCATTCCGTGTTAGGGGGGACGTAGTTGATATATTTCCCGCTTCAAACTCTGAAATCGTTTTACGAGTAGAGTTTTTTGGTGATGAAATTGATAAAATATGCGAAACGGATTTTGTTACTGGAAAAACAATATCACAGTTAAAGCACGCCGTTATTTTTCCTGCAAGTCACTACGCTGTTGGCACGCAAAAGCTTGCAAACGCCTTAAAACAAATAGAAAGTGATATGGAAGAAGAGGTTGCCGCGCTTGAACAAGATGGAAAATTACTTGAGGCGCAGCGTCTTCGCCAAAGAACTACTTACGATTTAGAAATGATGAGTGAAATAGGCTACTGTAGCGGTGTAGAAAATTACAGTAGATATTTTGACGGAAGATCACCCGGCGAGCCACCTTTTACCTTGCTTGATTATTTTCCGGACGATTTCGTGCTTTTTATAGATGAAAGCCACATGACAGTTCCTCAAATAAGAGCAATGTATAACGGTGACAGATCAAGAAAGAAAAACTTAGTTGATTTTGGTTTCCGTTTGAATTCCGCTTACGATAATCGCCCCTTAAAATACGAGGAGTTTGATAAGCGAGTTGGTCAAATCGTTTATATTTCTGCAACGCCTGCAGAATACGAGCTTAGTAAAGCCGGGCAAGTAGTGGAACAAATTATTAGACCAACAGGGCTTATTGATCCACCAGTAGAGGTTAGACCTACTAAAAATCAAATTGACGATTTATTAAACGAAATAAATAAAACGGTAGACTCTGGCGGAAGAGTGTTAATTACTACTCTTACAAAAAAGATGGCAGAAAGTCTTAGTGATTACCTAAAAGAACAGCATAAAAAGGTTCGCTATATGCATTCTGACGTGGATACGCTTGAAAGAATAGAAATAATTAGCGAATTAAGAAAAGGGGATATAGATATTTTAGTTGGTATAAACCTTTTAAGAGAAGGGTTGGATATTCCCGAAGTAAAGCTAGTTGCTATTTTAGATGCTGATAAAGAGGGTTTTTTGCGTTCAGACACCTCGTTGATACAAACGATAGGAAGAACTGCGCGTAATAGTGAAGGTAGAGTTATTATGTACGCCGATAGCGTAACCGGTAGCATGAAGCGCGCTATTGATGAAACTAATAGACGTAGAGAGATTCAAGATGAGTACAATAAAGCGCATGGAATAATACCAAAAACAATTGTAAAGCCTATCGTAAATACTCTTGAAATAACTAAAAAGGTCGATAGAACAAAAGAAGTTAAAAAACAGGATATTCCTGAAGAAATAGAAAAACTAAAAGCGCTAATGAAGATAGCGCAAAATAATCTTGATTTTGAAAAATGTATTGAAATACGCGATACGATTGCAAAATTAAAGTTAAGAATGCGAAACGGTTAAAAAATATGCAGAATTTTATTAAAATAATAGGTGCAAAAGAAAATAATTTAAAAGACGTTAATTTAACCATTCCACGTGATAAATTGGTTGTTTTTACAGGCGTTTCAGGTAGCGGTAAGTCAACCTTGGCCTTTGATACCATATTTGCAGAAGGTCAAAGACGTTATATGGAAAGCTTATCTAGCTATGCAAGAATGTTTTTAGGTCAAATGCAGAAGCCTGACGTTGAAAAAATAGAAGGATTATCACCGGCAATTTCAATTGATCAAAAAACTACGCATAACAATCCCCGTTCAACGGTGGGAACGGTTACTGAAATTTACGATTATTTTAGATTGCTTTACGCAAGAGTGGGTATTCCGCATTGTCCTATTTGCGGAAGGGAAATTGCAAGACAAACGGTAGATGAAATATGTGATAAAATAATGCTCATGGGTGAGGGTAGTAGAATTTACGTTTGCGCACCCGTTGTTCGCGGTAGAAAGGGCGAGTTTAAAAAGGAGCTTGAATCATATAAAAAGAGTGGTTTCGTAAGAGTTGAAGTAGACGGCTCTATGTATGATTTAGAAGAGGAAATTAAACTTGATAAAAACGTAAAACACACTATCAATATAGTCGTTGACCGTTTAATTGTAAAAGAAGGTATAGAAAAGAGGTTGTCGGACAGCTTAGAAAGCTGTATAAAGCTTGCGAATGGACTTGTTTTAATTAAAAACGGCGAAGAAGAAACGCTCTTTTCAACAAAATACGCTTGCCCTGAATGTGGTGTGAGCATCGAAGAATTAGAGCCTAGATTTTTCTCTTTTAATAATCCTTACGGCGCTTGTGAGGAATGTAAGGGTATAGGTTTTAGAAATGAAATAGACGAAAGCAAAATTTTAGGTGACGTTAATAGATCGTTAGCTGAAGGAGCTTTATGTATTTCAGGCTGGAATCTAGATAGCAGTAAAATGACTCAAATGTATTTTAACGCCCTGTCAAAGCACTACGGCTTTGATATGCATACGCCTATTAAGGATTTGCCAAAGGATATTTTAAATATTTTACTTTACGGTAATAACGGCGAAAAAATACAGATGAGCTACGATACTAGGACTTTTAAAGGTAGTTATACCGCTTCTTTTGAGGGCGTAATTCCTAATTTAGAAAGAAGATATCGCGAAACCACTAGCGATTATACGAAGTCTGAAATAGAAAAATATATGGTGCAAAAGCCTTGTTCGACCTGTGGCGGAACAAGATTAAAAAAGGAAGCTCTTGCAGTTACCGTTGGCGGTATAAATATACATCAAGCTTGTGAGTTGTCGGTTGAAAAGCTATACGAGTTTATAGAAAATTTACAGTTAGACGTTACTCAAAGCAAAATTGCAGAGCCAATTTTAAAGGAAATTAAGGCCCGCTTAAACTTCTTAAAGAACGTAGGATTGGATTATCTTGCGCTTTCAAGAATGTCTGGAACGCTATCCGGTGGTGAAGCTCAAAGAATAAGACTTGCAACTCAAATAGGAAGCGGACTCACCGGTGTTTTATATATTTTAGACGAGCCAAGTATTGGACTGCATCAGCGCGATAACGAAAAATTACTTGCAACTTTAAGGTATTTGTGCGATATAGGAAATACTTTAATAGTCGTTGAACATGATGAGGATACTATTCGTAGCGCGGATTATATCGTGGATATAGGTCCAAAAGCTGGATCGCACGGTGGGGAAATTGTCGTTAGCGGTAGCTTGGAAGACGTTATGAACGAGCCTCGTTCTATTACCGGGGACTTTTTATCGGGTAGAAGAACTATAGAAATTCCCACGCAAAGAAATCCCGTTGGTGAAAAGTGGCTTGAGGTCGTAGGCGCAACGCAAAATAACTTAAAGAATGAAAAAATCTCATTCCCGGCCGGGCTATTAACTGTTGTAACAGGTGTTTCAGGTAGTGGAAAAAGCTCATTAGTTAATGAAATTTTATATCCTGCCTTAGCAAACAAGTTAAACGGCGCAAAGGTGAGGGAAGGTAGTTATAAAGAAATTCTTGGTATTGAAAACTTTGATAAGGTAATTGCAATAGACCAATCACCGATAGGAAGAACTCCAAGAAGTAACCCTGCAACCTATACGGGAGCGTTTACTCCTATTCGTGAGTTGTTTGCTCAAACGCCTGATGCAAAGGAGCGTGGCTTTAATGCCGGTAGATTCTCATTTAACGTTTCCGGCGGTAGATGTGAAAACTGTAATGGAGATGGTATTATAGAAATCGCAATGCACTTTCTTCCCAACGTATACGTGCCTTGTGAAGTGTGTAAGGGTGCGAGATATAATCGTGAAACCTTAGCTGTAAAATATAAAGGCAAGAATATTGGCGACGTTTTAGAAATGACGGTTGACGAAGCTGTTTCTTTCTTTGAAAACTTCCCAAGAATATATTCAAAGATTAAATGCTTGCAAGACGTTGGTTTAGGTTATATAAAGCTAGGTCAACCCGCTACCACGCTATCTGGTGGCGAAGCTCAAAGAGTTAAGCTTGCAACGGAGCTTTCTAAGCGCTCTACGGGTAAAACGGTGTATATTTTAGATGAGCCTACAACGGGATTATCTACTTATGACGTTGATAAGCTTATAAATATACTTTACAAATTGCGCGAAAGCGGAAATACGATAATAGTTATTGAGCATAATCTTGACATTATTAAGGTAGCTGACTATATCATTGACTTAGGACCTGAGGGTGGTGATCGCGGTGGCAGGGTTGTTGCCTGCGGTACACCTGAAGAGGTTGCTAAGGTTGAAGGCAGTCATACTGGCCGCTTTATAAATAAAATTTTACAGCAGGAGAAGAATTCATGATTAGGGATGAATTTAAAAACGTAGATAAAAAGACTATAAATCAAAAGGCAAACAAAAAACGCCAACAAATGGGAGAGCGTGCTTATTTTGCAAAAAAATTATCGGTATATAACGAAATACTAAAGCCGATAAGGTTTTCAACTATTTTTTGTACGGTTTGTTTCGTTTTATTAGGTGCAATCTATTTTGCTAACGCAATTTTAGTTAAAAAATTTGATGCAACAGCTATAGTATTTATGACGCTTGCGGTGATATTTATTGCTTGGTGCTTTATTTGGTTTTTGGTTGTTTCAAAGAGGATTAAGGCAAAAATAGATTATTTTAAGAGTGAATTGGCAAACCAGAGCAAGGAATACGTTTTAAAAACAACGGGCAGAAAATGAGAGCTTTTATTACGATTGAATATAATGGTGGAGCGTATCTTGGATGGCAAAAGAACGGCGAACAAAAAACGATATGTTATGAACTAGAAAGGGCCTTTAGTCGAGTGCTTAGTCAGGAAATAAAAATCGTTGCAAGTGGAAGAACAGATGCCGGAGTACACGCGGTTAAGCAAAGTGCACATTTTGATTTTAGTAATAAAGAAATATCTTTAAAAGCACTCTTGCACGCTGTTAATAGAATTTTGCCTATAGACGTGCGTATAACTTCAATTAAAGAGGTTTCTGAAAGATTTCACGCAAGGTATAACGTGAAAAGTAAAACTTATTTATATAAATGCTATACTTCTTCTATATCTAGTCCGCTAAAAGAGGGATTTTTTTGTCACTATCCTTCCGTGTTGAATATTGAAAATATGAAAAAGTGCGCAAGTCAACTTATAGGAGAGCATAACTTTAAAGCATTCTGTTTATCCGGAAGTGATGCGGAAAATTTTATTAGAAGGATTATGTCTATAGACATTATGCGTAAAAAAGATGAGATTTACTTTTACGTAAAAGGAAAAGGCTTTTTGTATAGCATGGTAAGGTTAATTGTTGGAACTCTTCTTGCCGTGGGCGAGGGTAAGATTACGTGTGAGCAAGTGAAGATATCATTGGAAACGGGGGATAAAAATCACGTTGGAAAAAAGGTCGATGCTTGCGGCTTATATTTATACGACGTTGAGTATTAAAAAATAAAAGCGTGGGGAATTTCCTCACGCTTTTAATATTATTTATTGTGATTTGCTTTGTACTCTTCAAGAGCCGTAGCCAATTGATCGGGGCAAGAAGTATTTCCTCTGCATTTTATGCCTTTTAAAGTAGAAATAACTTCATCAATAGGGCGATTGTTAACAAGTCTTGCTACTCCTTGTAAATTACCGCTACAACCTCCGATGAATTTTACGTCGTAAACTTTACCGTCCTCCGTCACTTCAAAAAGAATCTGACGAGAACAGGTTCCCTTGGTGCTGTAAGTTTGCATAAATTTTACCTCCTAGTCGACTAAATTTTCATATAAGAGTTCAAGGACTTCTGCGCCCTTTTCTTCCCAATTTTTGTAAATATTTTTTGCAGAAAGTCTATTTGGAACAACCATTTTTAATTCTAAAACGGAATGAGTGGGTTCAACTATTTTTAAGTTAACGGTGTACGTTCCGTCTTTATTCATGTAATAGTCTGAAATGAATTCTTGTTTTCTTCTATACTTTAATCCGTTAATTTTAACGAATCTAGAAATGTTTTCTCTTATAGAAGATGGGATTTGAATAAAGAAATCTGCTAAACAAACTCTACCGTCAGAAGTGATTGAATATAGGGTATCTCCGCCGTTTTGAGCCAAACAATAAATAAATCCGTGGTCTATTAACTGATTTATGATAGGCTTACAATCCATGTATGAAATCCAGTTGTTTGAAGAACAACACATATCAACGATTGTATTTTCCGTAAGCGGACATTCCATCTTATCAAAGACGAAAAGCAATATTAACTTGTTAAGTAATGCATCACCTTTGACTTGCATGTTTTCTCCCCTTAAAACATTTATCCTTCGTTAGGCGCTAAAAATTAGATAGCAAATTCTTTTAATTGTTCAATGAGCTCTGCACATTGATCAAACTCTTCATCTTCTGCATGAATTTCAACGTTGACCGGCTTTGAAAGGTCAAGGCTGAAAATTCCAAGCACGGACTTTGCGTCAACCACGTATCTATCACTGCGAAGATCAATCTCAAAAGAATAGCTTTGAACGATATTAACGAACTTCTTAACTTGAGACGCCATTTCCAGTAAAATTTGGATTGATTTCATTAAAGTCCTCCTTGTGAAAAAATTACAACAAATATTATATACGAAATTAAATAAAAAATCAATAGTTTAGGCTAATTAAATTGTAAAATTGTTTAAAATATGTTACAATAGTATAAGATAAGGCTTTTTTAGGTAGGATAGGGGAGTTATGATTACCAGAAAACAGTCAATTGAAAATTTTTCAGTTAAAATGGATGAGCTTATTGTCAGTAATTATCTTTTAGCTGATAAAAAAATTACCGCCGTATTAAAAGCGGTAACTGCATCCAAATTGTTTTATGAATTAATTTGCTTCACGGCAGATGGATTTGATTATGCTACGTACTTTAGTTCTCTTACAAGAGGGGAAGCTTTTCCCGTTTCGAATAAAAGACTTTTAATTGCTTTTGGTTTTAGCTTATTTACGGAAATTGATTGTAAGAATGAAGATTTGTTAAACATTCTATCAATTTATTACAGTGCAGATAGCTTTGAAAGAAGTTATAAAATCTTTGTGGAAGAGTTTCTAATTCCTTTTAAAAATACGGTATTATACGTGGTTGAAGAAATGATGCGTAAAGAAACCGAATCTCAAAAGGAAGAAACTGAAGACGTTGTTTCCTTCACGGAAGTAGATCACCAAATTAAGATAGAAGCAGTTAAACAGCCTGATCACTCAAGTGAAACTAAAAAATATCTTACTTGCTATAAAGATATCCAAAAGATTTTAATTAGTGAAAAAGCAAAAATCATTCATTGCAGACATCTGAAGGATAATGAAAAAAGTGATTTATTAGTTTTATTAGATAGATTTAAAGACGCTTTATTTCATGGTAAAAAGCAGGAAATTAAGGCATCCTTTATAAGTTATAAATACGCTGTATCAGGATTTAAACGAATTGATAGCGAAGTTGATGACGTAGAGAGAATGCTTAAGTTTTGCAAAGCAATTTAATTTATAAAAAAATATAATAATTATGAAAAAATTATTAAATAGCAAAGAAATTTATAAAGGTAAAATTATTAAGGTTTTTTTTGACGAGGTAGAGGTAGACGGAAATCTTTTAATGCGTGAGGTTGTTCGTCATAACGGCGGATCTGCTGTGTTAGCTGAAAGAAAGGGTTTTTTTGCATTCGTTCGTCAATATAGGCATCCTCTTGGAAGGGAATTTTTAGAGCTTCCCGCGGGAACTAGGGACGGAAATGAAACGGGTGAGGTAACTGCTTGCAGGGAATTGCAGGAAGAGTGCGGATTAAAAGCAAAGGATCTCGTTCATATTTGCGACTTTGCGGTTTCGCCAGGGTATTCAGATGAAATATTGCATATTTATTATGCAAGTGATTTTGAAGAAGTAGATAGACGTTTGGATGAGGATGAATTTTTATCTGTTGAATGGATAGATAAAAAAATAGCTATACAAATGGCTATTAACGGCGAAATTCAGGATGGAAAGACCTTAACGGCTCTTTTATGGTACCAAGCGAAATTCGGCGCTCTATAGTAATTATTGCTGAATAATAAAAAGGTTACCGCTAAAGACTAGAAATATAGCGTAAAGATTAATTGCTATAAATACGGGCATAATTACCATTAAAAAAAAGTTGTTAAGCCTGTACTTACAAATGAACATTGCAATATAAATGCCGGTTGCGCCACCTAAGATTCCACTAAAAAATAGTTTCCAATCGCGAATTTTCTTTTTGTGTATATCTTTTTGCTTAGGTTTGTCGTTTATTAAACAATTTTCATTTTCAGTATGTGATTCTTCGGTTTGTTCCTGCTTATTAAGTAGGGCGTGAACCTCTTTTTCTAAATTTGTTGATTGAAGTTTTTTTCTTTGAATATTAACTAAAATGAAGCCGTATACGTTTATTCCTAAAAAGTATGCGAGCACTACTACTTGTAAAAAAGAAAGCATGTCCATACGCTTATTTTGCGTATTAAGCGTATTAATATGCTACAAAATAAATAATCAATAGGTAAAATATGAAATGTATTTATTGCGGTTGTATTGAAAGCAAGGTTATAGATTCTCGCTCAGCAGAAGATGGAACGACCATTAGGCGTAGAAGGGAATGTGTGAATTGCGGTAAGCGCTTTACAACCTATGAAACGATTGAAACAACGCAAATTTTAGTTGTAAAAACGAACGGCACAAGACAAGCCTTTGACGTTTCCAAAATTAAATCAGGCATTATAAAGGCTTGTGAGAAGCGCCCCGTTCCAATGAGTAAAATTGACGAGATAATTGAAGGAATTCAAAAAAGCGTTTATAATTCAATGGAACAGGAAATTAGTTCTAAGCGTATTGGTGAAATGGTTATGGAAAAGCTTTTAGAGGTTGATGAGGTTGCTTACGTTCGCTTCGCATCCGTATATCGCCAATTTAAAGACGTTTCTACCTTTATGAAAGAGTTGGAGAAATTAACCACTTCTACTGATAAAAAATAATTTTGAAATAAAAAAAGCATAACTAAGTTGTGCAAATGGAGAATATTATGAAAAAAATAGTAAAACTTGTTTGTGTGCTTTTAAGCACTTTAATGCTAGCTTTTAACTTTATTGCTTGTGATGACGGTGTAGAGTATACCTATTGGCAAACCTATACTAAACAAGCAGGTGATGCAAAGCTTGCATACGTTTCAGAGCTTTCTTTTGGTTCAAGCGCAATTAACGTAACCGAAGTATGGGTTAACGTTTCAGATTTAAAGGCAGAAACCGGAAGCATTACTCTTCTATTTGCTAAATCAACAACTTCAACCAATACCATTGACTGTCCTATTTACGCAAGCAAGATTAAAGATTCTGAAGACGGTTGGATTCAAATTTATTACGACGTTTTAGCTCCTATTTCCGCTAAGGGTGTTTCTATTGAAATCGTTAGCGAAATGAGAATTAACGAAATCGTTTTCATTAAAGAAGACGGAACTCGTATTAATCCTACCTTTACCCAAGGCGGTGTTAAGATTTTAGATTCTAACTCTGCTAACTTATATACTAAGAGCGAATTAGAAAAATTACAAGAAAATGACTTAGCTTACAACGAAAATCCTGCATATAACGTTATTGATGAACAGGACAAATTCCCCGCTGAAAAGATTCAAACTAAGAAATAATTTTAAATTGGCGATACGATTGTTTGCGTCGCCAATTTTATTTCTTTATTTATAATTTTTATAAAAAATGGTAATATGATTAAAGATGTTTCCGATTTTAAGCTTATGCCTTCACCCATTCCGGATAGCTGTTGGTATTCTAATTTAAGAACCGTTTTACCAAAAAAGGTTTGGGATGCGCTTAGAAAGGATGCCTACGCTAAAGCAGACGGCCGTTGCATGATTTGCGGCAGACCGGCAAAAAGACTTGAAGCCCATGAAGACTGGATTTATGATGAGGAAAACGCCGTACAAAAATTAGGGAGTATTTTAGCTTTATGCCACGACTGCCATAGCGTTATACATATCGGTCGCACTCAATTAATGGGGGATGAGGATAGAGCTATTAAGCATTTTTGTAAGGTAAATCAATGCTCTTATTCCGATTACGTTAGGGCTTTAGGTTTTGCAAACGAAAAGCACGCGCGATTAAATAAGGTTAATGAGTGGAAGCTTGATGTAAGCTTAATTATTGAGCTTCTTGAAGGTTCAAAGGACTAATTTTATTGATTATAGTAAGGAGGTTGAAATGAATAACGATAAAGTAATATTGCATTCCGACCTCAATAATTTTTTTGCCAGCGTAGAAACGGCGTTAAATCCAAATTTAAAAGGGAAGGCTATTGCGGTATGCGGTAATGCCGAAGAACGCCATGGAATAGTTTTAGCTAAAAGTGAAGAGGCTAAGAAATTCGGTATAAAGACGGCAATGACTATCGTTGAAGCAAAGAAGCTTTGCCCTGAGCTTATAACTGTTGAATCTCATCACGGGTTATACGAAGAATATTCAAAAAAGGTGCGTGAAATATACGCGCGCTTTACCGATCAAATAGAACCGTTTGGAATAGACGAAGCTTGGTTAGACGTTACTCACTCTTCATTTTTGGGCAGTGGAGAGGATATAGCGAATAAAATACGTTCTGCCGTTAAAAAAGAACTTAATTTGACCTGTTCCGTAGGGGTAAGCTTTAATAAAGTTTTTGCAAAATTAGCATCTGATATGAAAAAACCGGATGCTACTACGGTTATTTCGCGTGACAACTATATTAAAACGGTATGGCGTTTGCCTGTAGCGGACTTGTTATACGTTGGTAAATCCACGGCATTAAAGTTGAAAAAACTTAATATATTAACTATTGGTGATTTGGCCAATTCTTCACCTGAATTTTTATCTCAACAGTTTGGAAAATGGGGAGAAATGCTATGGGCTTACGCTAACGGACAAGAAGATTCTCCCGTTAAAAAAATTAACGAAGAAGAGGAATTAAAGTCTGTTGGAAACAGCGTTACCACTTACAGAGATTTAGAAAGCTTAAAGGACGTAAAAACGGTGCTTACCTATCTTTGTGAAAGCGTGTCTGAAAGGCTAATAAGGTACGGAGTAGGAAAGGCGTGCACGCTTACTTTATCCATAAGAGATGAAAGTCTTTCTTGGTTTTCAAGGCAAACGAAGTTACCTTATCCCAGTGTTTTGTCTAAGGATTTTTTTGACTGCGCAGTTGATTTATTTAACAAAAATTACACTTGGAAATCATTTATCAGAAGTATAGGCGTAGCCGTTAGCGATTTCCTTTCAGAGCAGGAGCAAATTAGAATAGGTCAGGATTCTGAAAAATATAAAAAGCGCGTTGATCTTGAAAAAAGGGTAAACGGTTTACGTAAAAAATACGGCGATTCAAGCGTTAGAAAGGGGATTACTTTATGCGATAAGCAGTTTGGTCGCGAGCATAAAACGCATGAAAACGGAATAGTAAAAATTCATAATAATCCTGATGAAGAAGAAAATAACTGAATATTTTGTGAAAAATAAATATTTTTTTAAAAAAATGGTTGCAAAAAAATTCGCCTTATGTTATTATAAGCGCGAATATAAATGAGGTGTTTATATATGGTAAACGGAAAATTGCTTGTAGAAAAACTCGTTGTATACGCTAAGAATTTTTTATATCTTCACGAATTAGACGAGGTTTATACACGTAATCTATTATTGGGTGAATTCGGTTTGATTTCTGCCGATCCCAACCCCCAAATTAATGAAGAAAAAATAGCAAAAATGGAAGTGCCTGACGAGCTTTTTGAAGAGGTTATGCAATACGCTGCCGAAAACAAGCTCTGCGAAGAAGGCTACGAGGAAATTTTTGCTACTTATATTTTTGGTATAATCACGCCAAAGCCTTCCGAAATAAATAACACAATGACCTATTTGCGTGAAAAAATGGGAGCAAAGGCTGCTTGTGAATACCTTTACAATATTTCAATAAAGAACAACTATATTCGCAAAACGGCAATAGATAAAAACGTTGGTTGGGAATATAAGGATGGCGATAGGGTTTTAGAAATAACTATCAACCTTTCTAAGCCCGAAAAGGATAATAAGGATATTGCTAAGCTCGTTGGAGCGCCTAAAGATACCACTAAATATCCTTTATGCTTACTATGCCGTCAAAACGAGGGCTATAAGGGTACGCTTACCCATCCCGCAAGAACTAATTTGCGTATTTTTTCCGTTGAGTTAAACGGTGAAAAATGGTTCATGCAATATTCACCTTACGCATATTTTTATCAACATTGTATTTTACTTTCAAACAATCACGTTCCTATGAAGATGGATAAGGAAACCGTAGATAAATTGTTTGATTTTATTGAAATTGCGCCCCACTATTTTGCAGGTAGTAACTCAGATTTACCTATCGTAGGCGGTTCTATTTTAAATCACGAGCATTATCAGGGCGGTTTACACGAAATGCCCATGCATAAGGCGAAAATTGCCACTTACTTTAAGCATGCTGATTATCCTGACGTTGAAATTGGTTTAGTTAACTGGTATAATACTGCAATTAGAATTTCAGGATATAACCGTAATACCGTTTCAGAGCTTGCGGGTATAGTTATTGACAATTGGAAAAAGTATACCGACGAAAGCGTTGATATAGTAGGTATAGATGCTAACGGCGTTAGACACAATACTTGCACGACTATCGTTCGTTTCTTATCGGATAACAGATATAGCGTTGATTTAATTTTAAGATGTAACTGTACTAACGAACAGTATCCCGACGGTATATTCCACGCTCATCCCGAATACCACAATATTAAGAAAGAGGGTATTGGCTTAATTGAGGCTATGGGCTTATACATTTTACCTGCAAGATTAAAAAGACAGCTTTCTGAAATTCAAGACGTTTTACTTAACAAAACGCCTTACGATAAGGAGGCGTTGGAAAATCCCGAGCATTCATTACACGTTCATCGCTTCATGATTGCAGAGCTCGTTGAAAAATACGGTGTTATTAAGGATGAAAGAAAGGCTGCTGACGTAGTAACCGCATACGTAAACGACGTTTGCGTTAAGATATTAAAAAATACTGCGGTATTTAAGCAGGATGAAAAGGGTGTTAAGGCGTTACGTAAATTCCTTGGCTCAATTAACATAAAATAGAATGCGTAAAATTGCGCCGTTTGCAGAAAAAAGCAAACGGCGTTTTTATTTGTGTGGGTTGTTTTTTTAAAATATTTTTTTGCATATTAGGACATAAAGTTTCGATTGTTTTATTTTAATAATAAAAAATTTCAAAATATAGTTGCATTTTAATTGTGATGGGTGTATAATTGACAACGTTAGATTATAATGGAGGATTTTATGAATAAAATTGAACTACTAAAAGCACGCAGAGAAGAAATTCTTCAAGCGGGTAGTGAAATCCGTAAACAAATTCAACAGTTAACAGACGAATTAAGCTTCGTTGAATTTGATTCCTACAGCTTCTCTAAAAATGAATTTTACGAAGGAGTTGGCGGTGAGGGTGTAGTTACCGGCAGTGCAACCATAAATGATAACGCAGTTTACGTTATAGCTCAAAACAAATCAGTTCTTTCTGGTGGAATTACTGATGCAAATTGCAAAAAGATCGTTAAGTGTCAGCAAAAGGCTCTCCGTGCAGGAGCTCCCGTTATTTACCTGTTAGATACGGCTGGCGTTGCAGTTGGTGAAGGAGTTAGCGCATTAGAAGGTATTGGCGAAGTCCTTGCTATGGCACAGGCTCTTAAGGGTGAATGTGTGCAAATCTGCATAGCAACCGGCGACGTGTTCGGTTCTTTTGCTTTACTCAGCGCTTCTTGCGATTTTACTTTTATGACTAAGAGCTCTTGCGTTTCATACGCTGCTCCTTTAGTTATTTCTGCAGCTTCAAACAAAAATCTTCCCAAAGAAGAGGTTGGTGGCGTTAAGAATAGCGTAAATACCGCTTCTTGTACCTTTGAGATTGAAGATATGGCAGGCGCTCGTGATACTATCATCAGACTGTTAGATACTCTTCCCATTTATAACGGCGAAGTTGAAACTATGGATGATTTTAACAGATCTGCTCCCGCTCTTAATGAAAAAGTATGCGTTAACTGCTTAAAGGAAGCCGTTTTTGATAAAGATTACTTTATTGAAATGAATAAAGCCTTCGCTCCTGAAGTCGTTACAGGTATTGCCCGTATTGGTGGAATTGCAGTAGGCGCAATATTATTTGGCGGTGAAGATAAGGGTGTTGAATTAACCCGCGAAAACGTTGCTAAGATTAAAGAATTCTTATATTTTTGTGATGAAAGTGAGCTTCCTGTACTTACCTTTGTTAACACTTTAGGTATTAAGGCAGATCTAGCAACTGCAAATACTCCTATTATGAAGGATATTGCAAATCTTACTTACGCTCTTTATAATCTTCAAGTTCCAAGAATTAACGTAGTATACGGAAAGGCTGTTGGACTTGGTTATTCATTATTTGCATCAAAGGCGTTAGGCGCAGAATATTCCTATGCTTTTGCAACTGCAAAAATTTCTTTATTCGATACGCAAAAGGGAGCAATGATTGAGCTTGCCGGCGTAACCGAAGCAAATAACGCTCAAGCAGAGGCTAAGTACGCAGATGAAGTTCAAGATCCCGTTAACGCTGCAAGAAAGGGATATATTGACGATATTATTGAACCTCAATACGTTCGCTCTCATCTAATTTCTGCACTTCAACTTGTTACGAGGTGAGTATAATGCTTAATTTGCTTGCTGAAACTGGTTTAAACTTAGGAAAAGCAGGGAACGGTATTTTCGTATTCATTTTAGGATTACTCGTAGTATTTTTTGGAATGATTGTCATAGTTTTAGCTATAACTATTGCGGGAAAAGCCGTAAATTCTAAAAATACAGAACCTAAAAAGAAGGCGCCGGTTGAAAAAACTGCCGAACCTGTAGCCGTAGCTCAGCCCGTTGTTGAAGAAGGTATTCCCGAACACGTGCGCGTAGCAATAATCGCAGCGATTGCCGCTTATTACGACGGTAACGCTCAACCCGATAACCGCGAATTTAAGGTTAGAAAAATAAAGAAATTAAACAGATAATTAGGAGAATTAAAGAATATGCGTAATTTTATAGTTACTATTGATGGAAAACAATATCAAGTAGGCGTTGAAGAAGTAGGAGCAACCGCATCTACTCCCGTTGTTACAGAAATTAAAACCGCTCCCGTTGCAGCTCCCACAGCCGCACCTGCTCCTGCAGCAGCTCCCGCTGCTAAGCCCGTTAGCGCAGGTCCTGTAAACGGAACTAAGATCAACGCTCCCATGCCCGGTATGATTAAGGCTCTTTCTTTACCCGAAGGTAGCGCCGTTAAAGAAGGCGACGTTATTCTTGTTTTAGAAGCAATGAAGATGGATAACGATATTACCGCTCCTTGTTCAGGTACTATTTCATATAAGACCACTAAAGGTGCAAACGTAGATACTGGCGATTTAATGGCAGTTATTGGCTAATAAAGGGTAGGTGTATCTATGTTCTCACTTAATTTATTAGGTGGGGTATGGGATAATATATCCGGATCTTTATACGCTTTATGGCAAAGCACCGGTTTATATTCTCTAGTATCAAACTTTACCAACGGCGGATGGCAAAATCTTGTTATGATTGCCATTGCCTGTGTTTTGGTTTATCTTGCCGTAGTTAAGAAGTTTGAACCCCTATTACTTTTACCAATTGCATTTGGTATGTTTATCGTTAACATTCCCGGCGCGTACAAGATTTTATTCGGTACGAAGGGCTATATTGTTACCGATAAGCTAGCAGGAATTGAGATTGCTCGCGGAACAGCGGATGAGCTTACTAAATTCTTTAGTGGCGACCTTCTTGCAAATCTCTTTGATATTGCTTCTAAAGAGCCCACTTATCTTAATATAGAAGCTTTAACAAGCGCGTCTGGCGCAACTTACGCCGTAGGACAGCTTGAAATTTCAACAGAAACGGTTATTAGAGATTACGGTCTATTCTATTATATTTATAAGGGTGTAGACTGGGTTATCTTCCCTCCCATCATCTTCCTTGGAATCGGCGTAATGACAGACTTTGGTCCATTAATTGCTAACCCCAAGAGTATGATTATTGGCGCGGCTGCTCAATTAGGTATTTTCTTAACCTTCTTTGGTGCAACTTTATTTGGTTTTAGTAATACGGAAGCTGCTGCTATCGCTATTATTGGCGGGGCAGACGGTCCTACCGCTATTTACGTAACCAAACAGCTTGCAGAGCATTTATTACCTGCTATTGCAATCGCGGCATATTCTTACATGGCTTTAATTCCCGTAATTCAAAAGCCTATTATGCGTGCTTTAACTACTAAAGAAGAACGCGCTATTAAGATGAAACAGCTTCGTAAAGTAAGTAAACTTGAAAAAGTAATGTTCCCCTTAATAGTTTCATTAATCGTTGGTTTATTACTTCCTGACGCTATGCCTTTATTAGGTATGCTTATGCTAGGTAACCTATTAAAAGAATCTGGCGTGTGCGGAAGACTTGTAGATACTGCTCAAAACGGACTTATGAACACCGTTACTATTTTCCTTGGCGTAATGGTTGGTTCAAAGGCAACCGGTGCTTTATTCTTAAGCTTAGATACGCTTGGAATTATCGCATTAGGTTTAGCTGCATTCTGTTGCGGTACTATCGGTGGTTTATTAGTTGCAAAGCTTATGTGCAAGCTTACGAAGGGGCAAATCAACCCTCTTATTGGCTCAGCAGGTGTTTCAGCCGTTCCTATGGCTGCGCGTATTTCGCAGGACGTAGGTAGGGAAACTGATCCCAGTAACCACTTATTAATGCACGCTATGGGCCCCAACGTTGCAGGCGTTATTGGTTCTGCAATCGCAGCAGGCGTATTGCTAGCTCTTTTCTAAAATTTAGGAGAATTATTAAAAATGAGTAAAAAAGTTTTAATTACAGATACAATTTTGCGTGACGCGCACCAATCTCAAGCTGCAACGAGAATGACGTTAGACCAAATGCTTCCCGTGCTTGAACAGCTTGATGAAATCGGATATTATTCACTTGAAGCGTGGGGTGGTGCAACGTTTGACTCTTGTTTACGTTTCTTAAACGAAGATCCATGGGAAAGATTAAGAATTATTAGATCTCACGTTAATACTCCTCTTCAAATGCTTCTTCGCGGTCAAAACCTTCTAGGTTATAAACACTATTCAGATGACGTTGTTGAAAAATTCGTTGAAGCTTGTATTAAGAACGGTATTACGATTATAAGAGTTTTTGATGCGTTAAACGACGTAAGAAACCTTGAAACGGCTATGAAGGCTATCAAGAAATACGGCGGTGTTTGTGAAGCAACTATTTGTTATACAACCAGCCCCGTTCATACTAACGAATACTTCGTTAAGCTTGCAAAAACCTTAGAGGATATGGGCGCTGACAATATTTGTATTAAGGATATGGCTAACTTATTATTGCCTTATACCGCGTACGATTTAGTTAAGGCTATTAAAGCAGTATTAAAGCCTGAAACGAAGGTTCACCTTCATACACATAACACTACCGGTACCGGTGATATGATCAACTTAAAGGCTATTGAAGCTGGTTGTGATATCGTTGATACCGCATTATCAGCATTAGGTAACGGTACTTCTCAACCTGCAACTGAACCTTTCGTTGCAACCTTACAAGGTACTGAATACGATACCGGTATTGATCTTAACAAGTTAATTCCCATTACAAACCACTTCAAAAAGGTTGCTGCAGAGCTTGAAGCAAACGGCTCTCTTAACCCCAATGTAAGAAAGGTTGACGTTAATACGCTTATTTATCAAGTTCCCGGCGGTATGCTTTCTAACCTTATGAATCAATTAAAGCAACAAGGTAAGCTTGATAAATTAGACGAAGTTTTAGCTGAAGTTCCTAACGTAAGAAAGGACTGCGGTTATCCTCCTCTAGTAACTCCTTCTAGCCAAATCGTAGGAACTCAAGCAGTTCTTAACGTTTTAAGCGGTGAACGTTATAAAATGGTTACCAAAGAATTTAAAGCACTTCTTAAGGGCGAATACGGTCAATTACCCGCTGAACCTGATAAGGACGTAGTTGCAAAGATTGTTGGTAACGAAGAAATTATTACTTGCCGTCCTGCAGATCTTATTGAACCTGAATACGAGAAATTTAAAGAAGAAATGAAAGAATATTACACTCAAGAAGAGGACGTTCTTTCATACGCGCTATTTAATCAGGTAGCAGTTAACTTCTTTAAATACAGACTTGCTAAAAATCAGGGTATAGATAAGGATCTTGCTGATAAGGCAGACAAGGTTTATCCCGTTTAATATGAACGTTTTAGTTTGTAATGATGACGGTATTAATAGCGAGGGTATTATTGCCCTCGCTTTAGTGCTTTTAAAAAAAGGACATAACGTAACGGTTGCAGCGCCTGACGGAAATCGCTCCTGCTTTGCTCATTCAATCACTTTTTTTAGAGAGGTAGAGGTGAATAAGGTGCAGTTTTTAGAGGGAGTAGAAGGATATTCTTTGTCTGGGACGCCTGCAGACTGTGTAAAATATGCAATCACGCATAGTGTAAAACAGTTTGATTTGGTTTGTTCAGGCATAAACCACGGCTCTAATTTGGGAACTGCCGTTCATTATTCCGGAACGGTTTCAGCTTGCTTAGAAGCCAACGTTTTAGGCGTTAAAGCTATTGCTTTTTCTTGCCCTGAGTATAAAAAAGGGGATTTTGAGGCAGTTGCTGAAGTATGCGGTGAAATAGTTGATAAATATTATTCTTGTTTAACGCCTGAATTTACTTTAAACGTAAACATTCCTCCCATTAAAAAGGGCGAAAAGGTTGCGGGTGAAAGGATTACTCCTTTGGGAGAGCGCAGATATTCAGATGATTACGAGTTCGTTAAAGAAAACGTTTTTATCGTTACAGGCGATCCTATTCCCGTAGATAATCCTAAAGATTGTGACGTTGAATGGTTCTATAAAAACTACGTTTCAATTACACCTATTTTGTTGGATAGAACTGCATTTGATATTATAAAAAAGATAAAAGGAAATTCTTAAAAGATGGTAACGGTAGTCATTGGTGGTGGTGCAGCCGGCATGATAAGCGCCTATTATTGCGCTTTAAACGGCGAAAAAACCATTCTTCTTGAACAAAACCCGAAGTTGGGTAAAAAACTTTATATTACGGGTAAGGGAAGATGTAACGTTACCAACGATTGCGAGGTTGATGAATTTCTTTCAAACGTAGTTACGAACGCGCGTTTTATGCAAGGTGCAATTTGGTCTTTTTCTCCGGCAGATATGATGGAATTTTTGCAAGAGGGTGGATTAGCAATAAAGACTGAGCGTGGAAATAGAGTTTTTCCCCTTTCAGATAAATCGTCAGACGTTATTAAGTGTTTGGAAAGGAAAATGCTTTCAGTTGGCGTAGAAATTAAGCTAGAATGCGTTGTTAACGATATAATTGCAGATGAAACCGGTATAAAGGGCGTAGAAACGTCAAAGGGATATATCGAATGTGAAAGAGTAATCGTTTGTACGGGGGGGAAGAGTTATACTTCTACCGGTAGTACTGGCGACGGTTATAAATTTGCTAAAAAATTTGGTCACACGGTTCTTCCTTTACGTTCTGCTTTATGTGGGCTTGATTGCAAAGGAAATTCTTTTGCAGACCTTGCTGGTTTATCCTTAAAAAATATATCAATTACCGTTTACAAAAACGGTAAGAGCATATACACGGACTTTGGCGAATTATTGTTTACACACAGTGGTGTTTCTGGTCCTGTTATTATTTCTGCTTCAAGTTATATAAGTAAAGAAGGCTCTGGCGAATATGAAATTTCTATTGATTTGAAGCCTGCGTTAGATGAAAAAACTCTTGATGCAAGACTATTAAGGGATTTTAATCAGTTTAAAAATAAGAGTTTAAAAAATGCAATGATAGAATTATTGCCTAGGAGCTTAATTTTAGAAGTGATTTCACACGCAGGTGTTAGCCCAGAATTAAACGTTAGTGAATTAACTGCAGTTAATCGTAAAAAGATTCTTAACACCCTAAAGGATTTAAGGTATAAAATTTTAAAGCTTCGCCCATTAGAGGAATCGATAGTTACCGGGGGTGGGGTTAACGTAAAAGAAATTAATCCAAAAACTATGGAGAGTAAGTTGGTTAAAGGCTTATATTTTGCAGGCGAAGTGCTCGACGTAGATGCTTTAACGGGTGGATTTAATCTTCAATGCGCATTTTCTACTGGCTATTGCGCGGGAAATGCGTTAAAAAAATAATTATTAGGTTGAATATAAACGGTAGGTTGGCGTATAATGATAAATATAGCGATAGACGGACCTTGCGGTAGCGGTAAATCAACCGTTGCAAAATTACTTGCAAAGGAACTAAATATATTGTACTTAGATACCGGCGCTATGTACCGCGCTTGTGGTTTAAAGGCGAAAAGAATGGGGATAGACTGCCTTGATGAAAAGGGAGTTTCTTCCTTTATATATAATATTGATTTAAAAGTGAAGTACGAAAATGGAACTCAACACGTTTACCTTGACGGGGAGGACGTTTCTCTTGCAATAAGAGAAAACGAGGTTTCTATGTTAGCTTCTAATATTTCTTCACTTGAAATCGTAAGAAAAAAGATGGTAGAAATGCAACGCTACGTTGCTTCAATGCAGGATTGCGTATTAGACGGTAGGGATATTTGTATGTACGTTCTTCCAAATGCTAACTACAAGTTTTTTATGACTGCTAGTGCAGAGGTTAGAGCTAAGCGTAGATATGAAGAACTAATTTCAAGAGGACAAACCGTGGATTATAATTCTCTTTTAGTGGAAATTAATCAAAGAGATTATAACGATAGCCATAGGGAATGCGCCCCACTTGCAATTGCGCCTGATGCCGAAGTTATAGATACTTCAAATATGAGCATACAAGAAGTAGTAGCGCATATAGTAAATAAAGTAAGAAAGGGGGAAGAATAATAAATGTTATTTGCAATACTTCGTCCTATTTTAACGCTATGGATATGGCTTTGCTATCCGGTAAAGGTTTTTGGTAAGGAAAATATTACTCACGAAGGTAACGTAGTAGTAATATGTAACCATTTATGTAAGGTAGACGTTCCTTACGTTGGTTATCTATTTAAAGGTAAAACCTATTATCTTGCAAAAAAAGAATGGTTTAAGAATAAAATTTTAGCTTGGTTATTCGGTCAAATGGGTGGTATTCCGGTTGATAGAGATAAAGCTGACTTAGAAAGCACGAAAAAAGCGCTTTCCGTTTTAAAATCGGGTAAAAGATTATGTATTTTTCCTGAAGGAACGAGAAATAAAAGCGGAACGGAAATTATGCCTCTTCACGGCGGAGCAGGTATGTTTGCATTTAAAACCAAGGCTAAAATTATACCTATAAACATTCATCATAAAGCAAAATTCTGGGGGAAAAACTATATTTACGTTGGTAAGCCCTTTGATTTTAGCGAATATGCAGGTCAGCGCTTAGACGCAGAACTTAACGAAAAGCTAACGCAAAAGATGTATGAAGAGTTGGTTAATTCTAAAAACGAGCTAGAAGAAATATTAAATAACAGAAAAAATAAGAAAAAAAACAAGTAAAACTGCGTTAATTTTTATTAGCGTCGTTTTTTCGTGGAAACAGTATGATTCAGGTTTATATTGCTAAAAATAACGGCTTTTGCAAAGGTGTAGAAAACGCTGTTAATACGGCGCGTAAAATAGCTGGTGAGGGCGTTTATATTTTAGGTGAGCTTATTCATAATGATTGCGTCGTTAAAGAGTTAGAGCTTATGGGCGCAAAAACCCGGGATTCTCTTGAAGAAATTCCGGATAATAGCACCGTTATAATTCGTTCACATGGCGTTAGCTCTGACGTTTATAACAAATTGACTGCAAAGAACTGTAAAATTGTGGATTGTACCTGTGGTTTTGTTAAGCGTACTCAAAAAATAGTTCAAGAAAAAAGCGCGGATGGTTACGCAGTAATCATTGTTGGCGAAAAAGAGCATCCTGAAGTCGTTGGATTGCAAGGTTGGGCAAGCGGTTCGGTGTTTGTTACGGCGGGTGATGATATAAATTATTCCCTTTTAAACGCAGAAAAAGTTTGCATTGTAGCTCAAACTACCTTTTCTTATCAAAAATTTGTAGATTTTTTAGAAAAATTTGATAAAAAAGCCTTTAAAACAGTTGAGATTTTTAATACAATTTGTTATACTACTAAAGGTAGACAGGATGAAGCGGTAGTTTTATCTAAAAAATGCGATTGCATTGTCGTCCTTGGTAGCGCAAAAAGCAGTAATACTCGAAAGCTGTTTGAGTTGTGTAAGGAAAATTGCAAAAACGTTTTTTTGATGGATTCTGTTAATCCGTCTGAAATAAAAAAATTAGTATCATTTAAAAAGTTGGGTATTGTATCGGGGGCATCAACACCACCCGAACAAGCTATGGAGGTTTTCTTTAGTATGGAAAAGCACACTGAAGCTGAAGTTATTGTAATGAACGAGGAAGCTGAAGTTAAAAGTGAAGTTGCGGAAGTATCCGCGGTTGTAGAAGATGCAGCAAGCGCTGCTGTAACGATGGAAGAAGCTGTCGCTAAAATGGACGAAAAGCAAACAAAATTCAGAAAGGGGCAGAAGATAACGGCTACAATCTCCTCGGCTACCGATGAAGGCCTTGCGGTTTACATCAGTAACACGAAAAAAGAAATCCTTCTTCCCAAAGAAGAAATCAATTGCGAAAGCTATGACAAAGCAGTTTACTCTGCAAAAGTTGGCGAAGAAATTATCGTTAAGATCGTTGGTCTTAATCCCGTTCAGTTATCTGAAAAGGCAATCGCTAAGGATTTAGAAGACGAAAAGCTAGTTGCTGAAATTGCAGACGGTAACAAGGAATTCTCTGTTACTATCGACGGTTTCAACAAGGGCGGTCTTATCGGTCACTACGCTGGTTTTGAAGTTTTCGTACCTTCTTCTCAAATTAGAATCGGTTTCGTTAAAGATCTTGAAAAGTACGTTGGAAAGACTTTAAGAGTTAAAGCTGAAAAGATCGAAAACGGCAGAAGAAAACAAATCGTTGCATCACAAAGAGTTATTCTTGAAGCTGAAAAGGCTGTAAAGGATGCTGAACGCGCTGCAAAGGAAGAAGAATTCTTCGGTGCTGTTTCTGTTGGCGATATTATTAAGGGTACTGCAGTTAGATTTGCAAGCTTCGGCGCATTTATTGACGTTGCAGGTATCGATTGTCTTGCTCATATTTCTGATTTAAGCTGGACTGGTTGCAATTCTGCAGCAGACGTTCTTGAAATCGGCAAGGAATATGAATTTAAGGTATTAAAGTGTGATAAGGAAACTAAGAAGGTTTCTTTAGGCTATAAGCAACTTCAACCCAGACCTTGGGATTTAGTTCCCGGCAAGTACATGGTTGGCGACGTTGTTAAGGGTAAAGTTGTAAGAATCGTTCCCTTCGGCGCTTTCGTTGAACTTGAAAAGGGTATTGACGGTTTAGTTCACGTTTCTCAAATTTCTCACGAATGGCTAGAAAATCCCACCTCTGCTTTAAAGGTTGGCGAAGAAGTAGAAGCTAAGATCATTGCTATTGATCACGAAAAGGAAAAAATCACTCTTTCTATCAAGGCTATGACTCCCGCTCCTGAAGCTCCTGCTAAACCCAAGAGAGAAGAAGCTACCGAAGAAGGTAGTGAAAAGCCCGCTCGTAAGCCCAGAAAGCCCAGAAATGAAGGTGATGACGGCGAAATGAGAGAATGGAAAGAAGGTGGAGACGGTGGCGTTTCTATCGCTGAACTTCTTGCAAACAGCAATAAATAATTAAAAATACTTATGGCACGGCAATTTTGCCGTGCCATAGTAAAACAATAATGTTTCAGCCTTTTAGGCCTTGAACGTTTTTTCTTTGGTATAAATTCTAAAACCTACGTTCATAAGATAAGAAAGTTAAAAATCAAGCACGTAGTAGCATTTTTCTTTTTTTGTTGGCGGAAATCTTTGCCCTTTACTCAAAAGAGTTTGCTCTAAGGTTTTTCCTTTTTTATCTACAATTCTGTAAAATCCCGTTTCAGGGACTATGTCTCCAGCGTGAAACTTAATCATAACCGTTTTCTTATCTAAAGCTAGTATGTTTTATTAAAATCGGTTTATACGTAAATTCAAAAATATTTTAAAAATCCATTATTTTAAGCGTGATTTTTAAAATTCTTTTATCTAAAAAAGTATAAAAAAAGTTTTTTGAATTTTTTTTAAAAAAAATAGAAAAAGTGTTAAAAAACGTTTGACAATTTCTTGAATTTATTGTATTATGTATGAGCATTATGTTTGCGGGGTGTAGCGCAGTTTGGTAGCGCACGTGGTTTGGGACCATGGGGTCGTGAGTTCGAGTCTCGTCACCCCGACCAGGTAAACATTTTAGGGCCTTTAGCTCAGTTGGTTAGAGCGGTCGGCTCATAACCGATTGGTCCGCGGTTCGAGTCCGTGAAGGCCCACCAGATAAATTTAATAAATTTTAATTGGCCTGGTAGTTCAGCTGGTTAGAACGCTAGCCTGTCACGCTAGAGGTCGAGGGTTCGAGTCCCTTCCAGGTCGCCAAAACCGATATCGCTTAATGTGGAAACGCATTAAGCGATAAAAGTTAAAATTTGATTTTTGTTTGCCTCGGTAGCTCAGTCGGTAGAGCAGGGGACTGAAAATCCCCGTGTCGGTGGTTCGATTCCGCCCCGAGGCACCACAGAAAGCAAAAATACGAGCTTACATAATACGCTGGCGTAGCTCAATAGGCAGAGCAGCTGATTTGTAATCAGCAGGTTGTGGGTTCGATTCCAATCGCCAGCTCCAATAAATATGGGGAGGTTCCCGAGTGGCCAAAGGGGGCAGACTGTAAATCTGTTGTCACCGACTTCGATGGTTCGAATCCATCTCTCCCCACCAAAAAATTCGACAAGTCGAAACTTGTCGAATTTTTTTATCCAAGCCGCAGGCTTGGTATGGAATCACGCGTAAGCGTGTATGGTATCGCCGTAGGCGCATGGCATCACCGAAGGTGCATTTTCTGCGGCTTGATTCCATACCGTCTTGCAACGGATTCCATACAATGCTTTGCATTGATTCCATACACGCCTCACGGCGTGATATGGCGCAGGAGTTCGAAACCTTAATGCAATCCTCAGAAAATATCTTTTTCGTAGCCTTTATACACGAAACGACCTAAATTGAACCACAGGTTCAAATAGGTCGTTTTTTGTGCTTCATTAAGCGTGAGAACGGCTGAATTATCAGCAGTTCGCGCGAACGAGCAAAAACTTTTGAGTTTGTATTATCCGCAAAGTTGATTGCGAGTGAAGCTTTGTTGGCTTTGCCAACAATTTTCCGCTTATCTCACCAAGAGAAACTTAAACCGAACCACTTGTGGCAGTTGGATTTCTCTTTTTTTAACTAACAATAACGAGCGAAGATTTTCTCCGCTCGTTATTTTTCTATCCCAAATAATAAATTGGGCTCAATGTCAAATTTTTCATATAACAACATAATACTATCATAACCGGGTTTCTTTTTACCAAGCAACCATTGGCTTACCGTAGTTTGATTTATCCCCATAATATCTGCAAATGCTTGTTGAGATAATCCCTTTTCTTGCATAACTTGTCTAATAATATCAATATACCACATATAAAAATTATACACAATATTAGGTCAAAAGTCTTGACATAGGTCAAAAGACCTGATATAATATAGTTATAAAATTTTTATTGGAGGTTTATATGACTTAGATTTACAACAAAAGATAATATACTTTGCATATAAAAGGTTATTGTGTAATGCAAGGCTATCCTAAAAACGATTGCAATTGGATGGAACTACAATCCGAAAATGAAGCTTTGGAAATGGACGGGGTTGCGGTACATAAGTGTAAAGTATGTCAAAGAAGATTAGAAAAAAATAATAAATAGGAGTAAATATATTATGAAAAAATTACAAAAGATTATTGCAATAGGTTTAACTTGTTTAACGCTTGGCTCAATCGTTTCTATGGTGGGATGTGGTGATAATGAAAGTGAAGAACACACACATGAGTATGTTGAAATAGACATACCTTCTACATGTACAACTAAAGGATATACTGAGTATAAGTGTAGTTGTGGTGATTCATATACTGAAAATGAAAAAGATTTGTTGGCTCATACGGGAAGATACCAATGTTCTATGTGCCAGATGGATTTTGGAGAAGCATTCAAAAATATCACACAACAATATGGAACAAACGGAGTATTTACGAATTCAGCTTCGAATTATACGCAACAAACGTACTCGAACGATAATTTTGAATGTATTATGGTTTTCGATACCTCAGTAGATACAACCCCCTGGTCTGGTTATGTTGCCTATTTATCTTATAGTTCATTTGATAAAAAATGGACCTGGATGTTGGAGTGGGATTCAGATACCGCCATGGGAGAATTTGAATCATTGAGTTCTGCATCAACAACTGTTCCATGTAGCTATTCTACTTTTAATTCAAGTGTAGCAAGTTTGATGAAAGAAATTTTTTCAACTATGGTATATAATGCTAATGTAAAATTAAAGGCATATAATGCTGGTTTTACCATGGAAAATTTGGGATTAAAATTTTAACAACGATTCGATTCAGGTTGCTCTTACTCCACCAAAAAAAGACTGCAATTTTGATACAAAATTGCAGTCTTTTTTAACTAAATCCGCCTTCGTCGGAATAAATCCACATTCGTGGATGAAATCACTCCGCGATGAAATCTGCCTTGCGGCAGGTTAAATATGGCGGATTTGATTTCATCTGAAGCCGTAGGCTGAAGATTTCATCCAAACTCGTTTGGATTTCATCCTGCAAAGCAGGATTTCATTAAATTTATAGGGTTTGCCGGGATAATTTTTGTCCTTGCAAGCCTTTTTTGTTTTTAGCTGTAAAACATAAATCGTTTACTTTATACCCCTTTCGTTCAATTTATGGGGTATCGTTCAATTATTGATTCGCTTAAAAGAATTATTGATTTTCAATGGATTATGTGATATAATAAACTCACCGAAAATAAGAATTTGACGGCCACTTTTAAGATGATTAACAAATTAGGAGGGGATCTTTATGACTAAAAAGAGGAAGATTATTCTTGCAACGGTAGCGTTCTCTATTTTATTGGCTATAGGGGTAAGTCTTACATATATTTTTGTTGTGGCATTGCCGCAAAAGCGAGAGAAGGAGCAATTATTAAAAGCGGTGCAGGAGTATTATGACGCAAAGCTTGCTATGTATACAGCGGAAAACGAGAAATATGATGACTATGAGGTGGACGTTGCATTCCTTGGCGACAGCCTTACCGACGGATACGATCTTGAAAAATACTTTCCGCAATATCTTGTTCTTAATCGCGGAATTGGTGGTGAAACGACCTTTGGTCTTGAAAAACGTCTTAAGGTATCGGTTTATGATTTAAAGCCTAAAGTGGCAGTAATGCTCATAGGGGCAAACAACTTTGATACAATGTTTGATAACTATGAAAATATTTTGAAGGGATTTAAGGAAAATCTGCCAAATACCAAAATAGTATTGCTATCTCTTACATCTATGAGTCAGGAATGGGGCAAAAATAATCAAAAAGCAGCTTATAACAACGTTAAAATAAAGCTCCTGTCAGAAAAATACGGATACGAATTTGT
>SVHG01000011.1:9103-93517 GCA_015055965.1 Clostridiales bacterium | reverse complement strand
AACGCACAATCACCAATTGAAGTTACGCCTTCGGGAATTTCAATCGAAGTTAAACTACTGCAACCCCTGAACGCATAAGAACCAATTGAAGTTACGCCTTCGGGAATTTCAATCGAGGTTAAACTATCGCAATTAGAGAACGCATAAGAACCAATTGAAGTTACGCTGTCTGGGATTTCAACCGAGGTTAAACTACTGCAATCATAGAACGCATCAGAACCAATAAATTTACAAGAGCTATCTATATTGGCGGAAGTTATAGTTATGTCTTGCGAAGTAACACCTGATAAATATAAATAAGGATTAGTTTCATTGCCTAAATAATTTAGGTTATCTTTCACATTGTATTGAAGAGACTCACAATAAGAGAACGCCTCTTCACCAATTGAGGTTACACTATCGGGAATTTCAACTGAAGTTAAACTATCGCAACAAGCGAACGCGCCATAACCAATTGAAATAACACAATCAGGGATAACCATACTTTCTAATGATGAACAACCACTGAACGCACAATCACCAATTGAGGTTACCGTGTTAGGAATTTCAAAGGTTGCGTCAGTTTTGCCTATTGCATATTGAACTAAAGTCTTTCCGTCTTTAGAATACAAGTTACCATCTATTGCCTTGAAATATTCGTTGTTTGCATCAACCATTATTTCTTTAAGATTAACACAACCGCCAATAGCAGGTGCTTCGTCTGATGAGTTTTCAATAGTGGTTATGCTTGCAGGAATTACAAGCTTTGTTAATGAAGAACATTCTGTAAAAGCACATTCTCCAATTACCGTTACGGGCTTACCATCATAAGAAGAAGGAATAACAACCTCTGCAGGCATATTGTTTGTATCTTTTGCGGTAATTTCATAAGTTCCGTCTTCTAATAATTCAAAATTGAAATATTCAGCAGGCGTTACTTGCAAACCGCAGCTCACGCACGCGTTATCAACAAAATTATGCCCAAGCGCATCAATAACCTCTTGTGCAACCAATACTTCATTACAAACAGAGCAATGCTTGCCTTCCGTTAAACCGCTATTTAAACAGTCTGGTTCAACGGCATTATCTATCACTTCCACGTGACCAAGTGCTGCGCCTTCAATAGCTCCGCATTCCAAGCAGGTTTTTGGATTTAAACAGTCCGCCTCTTGCCAAGAGTGAGCATGATAATTTTCATCAAACGCGCCACACATTGAGCAGTAACCCTCAACGAAATTATGCCCAAGCGCATCAATAACCTCTTGCGCAACCAATACTTCATTACAAACAGAGCAATGCTTGCCTTCCGTTAAACCGCTATTTAAACAGTCTGGTTCAACGGCATTATCTATCACTTCCACGTGGCCAAGTGCTGTGCCCTCAACTGCTCCGCATTTCAAGCAGGTTTTTGGGTTTAAACAGTCCGCCTCTTGCCAAGAGTGAGCGCAAGGCTGATCTTGACCGCCTTTATTAAAACCACAGAAAGAGCAAACACCGTTAACGAAATTATGCTCTGTTTTGGGCGTGGTGATAGTTATTGTTTCACCGCAAGAGCAAACGCCAAACATAGATCCACTTTCAACGCAACTTGCGGTTTTTATGATGCTGTAATTAAACTCATGCACGTGCGTGTTACTGTTTTGTTCGCAAGCGGTAAAGACGCAGGTTGCGGTGCATAAAGTAAATATTAAAGCTAAAACTTTAAGTAAAAACCTCTTTTTCATAGTTTTTTCTCCTTTTTGCTTTATTTTTAAAGGTTATTAACATAAAAAGTCCGCCTATAACGCGATTATCGGCACTTTTTATATATATCATGCAAATTTACGTTCAAGCTTGCAAGGTGATTATAATCGCCTTATCCCTTAGAAAGGCTCCTTCTGATGAGGGAGCTGGCACGCAAGTGACTGAGGGAGAGAAACTTTTACCAAACGGTCTATATGCTCACAAACAGCATAGAAATTTCGGTCAATATCTAAATTACAAATTCTTACTATCGTTAAATTCATAGAATTTAAATCTTTTGTACGTAATTCATCCTTGGTTGTTTGCTCTTGCGTATAATGGCCACCGCCGTCAAGCTCTATAACCATTCTTGCTTTAGCGCAATAAAAGTCCACGATATAATTACCAATCGCTTTTTGTCTTTGGAATCGCACCGGATATTTGCGTAAAAATTCATACCACAGTTTCCGTTCCCAAGGTGTCATGTTTTTTCTTAACACCTTCGCCAACGCGATGTTATCTTTATTATATACTTTCATTTTTCTCTCCTTCCGTCAAAAATCTGAGATTTTTGCCACCTCCCCCGTCAGGAGGAGGCTTACTTTTTATCAACCGATAGGTTACATATAATCAACCGCAAGGTTGTATATAATGCACCAAAGGTGCAATTCATGCGATTTATCGCAATTCACGAAGGCATAGCCTTTAATTCATGCAGACCAAAGTTTGCAATTCATTACGTAAGCCAACGGCTTGTATATCACCGTTATAATTAGTTGCAGTTTAGCAACCGTTATTTAATAACGTCATACTGACTGTTGTAAATTTTACTGTATAAACCGCCCTTTGCAAGAAGCTCCAAGTGAGTTCCTTGTTCTACTATATCGCCGTTATCAACAACCAAAATTACGTCTGCATTGACGATGGTAGAAAGCCTGTGCGCTATAACGAAGCTGGTTCTATCCTGCATAAGATCATCCATAGTTTTTTGAATTAGGAGCTCCGTTCTGGTATCTACGTTAGAGGTTGCTTCATCTAAAATAAGGATTTTTCTATCTGCTAAATATGCCCTTGCAATAGTTAAAAGCTGTTTTTGACCGCCCGAAATATTGGTGGTTTCTTCATTTATAACAGTTTCATAACCCAAGGGCAGACTTCTAATATAGTCGTCTATATGCGCCTTTTTGCAGGCGTTTTCTATTTCTTCGCGCGTAGCGTTTTGCTTGCCAAGCCCAACATTTTCATAAATAGTACCGCTAAATAACCAAGTATCCTGCAATACCATAGAAAGATAAGAGCGAAGAGCGGGGCGAGTCATAGAGGAAATATCCACACCGCCTATTTTTATACTTCCGCCGTTTATTTCATAAAAGCGCATAAGTAGGTTTACTATGGTGGTTTTACCCGCGCCGGTTGCGCCCACTATTGCCACCTTTTGCCCTTCTTTTACCTTAAAATTAAGGTTGGTAATAAGCGGTTTATCTTCTACGTAAGAAAATTTAACGCCGCTAAATTCCACGCCGAAGCTTTGCAGATTTACGTTATCCTTTCCGCTAAAATCCATTTCCTCGCCGTCAAAGATTTCATAAACTCTTCTTGCGGAAGCAACGGTGTTTTGAATTTGTGATAAGCCCATAGAAATACTTCCAAGCGGGCCTGCAAACATCTGCGCGTAAAGCACCAACGTTACAACCATTCCCACGCTTAATATGCCGTTAATCGACATATAGCCCCCTATTACGCAAATTAAAACGTATGCTATTGCGTTGGTAAAAGCTATTAGGGGGTTAACCGTTTTAGAATAGCTTTCCGCGCGGTTAAGCTCTTTTGCGTAACGCTTACAAAGCTCTTCGTAACGCAAATTTCTTTCCTTTTCTAGCCCAAACGCCTTAATGGTATCAAAGCCTGTAAAGTTCTCTTCCGAAAGGGCGTAAAGCTCGCCGTAGGTCTTGCGGGATTGATTATACAGCTTTTCGCTTCTAGAGGATAAAAATGATGCAAGCGCAACGGATAGCGGTACTACGCAAATTATAACCGCTGCAAGCACGGGATTAATAAAGAATATGATTATAGAAATACCAACCAGCTTTACAAGCCCGTCTATCAAGGTGTAAACGATATCGTAAATGGGGGTAGACATATTAGAAACGTCCCCTATCATTCGCGAAAGAATTTCCCCGGTTGGCGTGTTATCTGCAAACCGCACCGGAAGCCTTGTGATTTTTGCGCTTATTCTTACCCTTAACCCGTAAGTAAAATAACGGGATACGGCGTTACTGTTTAATATCATTGATATTATGCTAAGCACCGCGGCAAGCAAATACACACCGCCAAGTAGCCAAGCGTTTTTAGAAAATTCTTGGTTGTTTATCGGCACGCCTTCTGCCCATAATGCGTAAAGCGCGTCAGTAAGCTTACCAAGCAAGGTGGGGGTTGCAAGCGATATTGCCACGCCCGCTATTGATATTAGCGCAACGGCAAGAATAATGAAGCGAATTTGCTTCATATCCCTAATAACTCTTAACATTACCTTAAAAGCAGAGGGTTGAATTTTCTTCTTACTCATAATTCACCCCCTAACTGCGAGCGGTAAAGCTCTTGATATATAGCGCAACCGTTAAGAAGCTGTAAGTGACTGCCAACGGCAACTATTTCCCCTTTTTCTAGCACCGCAATTTTATCGCACTTCATTGCAGTTGCTATTCTTTGGGTTATAACTATTTGAGTTTTGTTTTGTAAGTAACGATTAAGCTCGCCTCTAAGGGCGCTTTCCGTTAAAAAGTCTAAAGCAGAAAAGCTATCGTCAAAAATATAAACTGAGGCAGGCTTTAAAATTGTTCTTGCAATATTTATTCTTTGCTTTTGCCCACCGGAAATATTTGCGCCGTACTGCTTTAATTCAAAGCCCAAGCCGCCCTTTTCTTGTAAAAAGCCGTTTAGCTGTGAAATAGCAAGCGCTCTTTCTACCTCTTCACGGGTGTAATTGTTTGAAAAGCAGGTTACGTTTTCTTCCAGCGTGCCTTCAAATATCATAGCCTTTTGAAGAGCAACGGAAACACTTGCTCTAATATCCTTGACGTTTTGTGGCTCGTAAGGCACACCGCCAAGCAAAATTTCACCGCTCTCTATTGGGTAAAAACCTAGCAATAGCTTCACTAACGTACTTTTACCGCTACCCGTTCCGCCAATAAGAGCAAAGCTTTCGCCCTCTTTTATTTCTAGGCTGATATTCCTTAAAGCGGGCGTTTGCGCTTCAGGATAAGTAAAGTTAAGATTGTTTACTTTTATGCTTCCGCTTAAAACGTTTCCCTGTTGCTCACCGTATGAAGCACCCGTTTTTTGAATAACTTCTTTAATTCTTTTTAAGCTTACGCCCACTTGGGGAAGCCAAGTTATCGTCCAGCTAAGCGTTAAAAGGCCGTTTAAAATTAGTCCTATGTATTGCACGCCGGAAATAACGTCCCCTGCAGTTAGCGCACTTTGATAGCTTATTCTGTTGGCGCTTACCGCTATGATTACTACCGTTGCTACGTTTAATAATATGGTTGCAACGGGGTCTATAAATCCGCTTAAAACGTTTGCGCGTATGTAAGAAAGCACCATCCTTTTGGTTGCGCTTTCTATTTTGCCGTGCTTTTGCTCTTCCTTATCAAAAGCCCTTAACACTCTTATACCGGAAAGCCTTTCACGCACGTGGCGGTTTTGCTCGTCGGTTAGCTTGTTGCCTAAATCCCAAAGATAATCTAATCTTTTTGCTATTGCGCAGGCGAATATTAACACCAAGGGGGAAGCGCAAAGCATAACCGTTCCCATAAGCCAATCCTTACTCATAACGAGTATTACCCCGCCGATAAAGGTTATTGGCACGTTTACCATAGCATATACGCCGGATGATGCTAAATAAGAAAGATTTGCAACGTCGTCGTTTGCCCTGGTAAGTAAGCTTGAAGTTCCTATTGAAGAAAATTCTTCAAAGGTATACGAATTGATTTTTTTGAATATTTTTACCCTAAAATCCTTTTCTGCCTCCGTTGCAACGTAAGCGTTGATTTTTACGGTAAATAAAGATATTAGTAGCGCCGATAAAGCAAGGGCGCTCATTATGATTCCGCTTTGAATAATTACTTCTTGATTTTGCGCCTTAATTCCCCTTGTTACTATCACACCCATTTCGTATGGCATAAGTAAGGAACAAATAGCAGCTAAGGCGTATAAAAGAGCAACCACTATAAGTAGCGGAATATGCTTTTTATATAGCGATAACAATGCTCGCATAATGATTTTTTCTCCTTTTTCACTGCAAAAAGCTGGCCTATAGCTCGATTATTAAGACTTTTGTGTGTTTTAAGCCAGCTTATACCGCTTTAACAAAAACGGTGTTAAAAGAAGATTTTTACCAAAAATTCACTTTCCCTTTTTCGCCTATTAATGCTTGCCGGAATATGTATATTCTATTTTACAAACGGCGTTTAGGTTGGGATTTTTTTGCCTTAAACCATCCGTAATTAATTGCTTAATGGTATCCTTTGGAATTTTACAATCGTGCGGAATGGTTAAATCAAATATTAAATTTATATGAGTATAGCCCTCCGTCATTCTAAAATCGTGAATAGAAAAGCTTTGGTCTATACCCTTAATTATATCGTGAGTAAGCAGTAAAAATTCATTTCTTTTGGGGTTGTTCAAATCAATAGGGTCCATATGTATAACCGCAATACAACCGAACTGCTCTTCTAAAACTCTTTCTGCATTATCTATATTATCGTGCGCTTCGTTTACGTTAGCGTGCGCGTCTACCTCTGCGTGCAGTGAAATAATCTGCCTGCCGGGGCCGTAGTTATGCACCATAAGATCGTGAATACCAATAATCCCCTCTAATGAAAGGGCGGCTTTTTCTATCTTTTCAACGTATTCAGCCTCTGGCGCAACACCTAAAAGAAGGCCTATAGTTTCCTTAGCGCTGGTATAGCCTGAATATAAAATAAATAACGCAATTAGTATACCTGCAATACCGTCCGCATTAAATCCCGTTATTTTATATAGCACGAAGCAAAGGGCTACGACGAAGGTTGCAATACAGTCGTTAAGGCTATCCTTTGCGGTTGCCTTAACGCTTACTGAATTTATTTTTTTAGCAATGTTACGGTTATAAATATACATATAAAGCTTAACCAAAACGGATACGCCAAGTATGATTACGGCAAGGTATGAAAACACCATCTCCGTTGGATTTATAAGCTTTTCTACAGAGCTTTTTATAAGCTCAAAGCCAACCAAGAATATTATCATGGAAACTATAAAGCCGGAAACGTATTCCATTCTACCGTGCCCAAATGGATGGTCGCGGTCGGTGGGCTTAGAAGATAGCTTGAAGCCTATAAAGGTAACTATAGAAGAGCCTGCATCCGTTAGGTTGTTAAAGGCGTCTGCCGTGATAGATATTGCGCCCGATAAAATACCCGCAATAAACTTACCCGCAAACAGTAAAAGGTTAAGCACTACCCCGACTATTCCGGATAGCTTGCCGTAACCTTCCCTTACCTTTACGTCTTGGTAATCTTGATAATTCTTTATAAATATTTTAGATAAAAGCTTAATCATTTTTTATAATTTTCTCCTTAAATTAAATAAAAAGTGGGCGTATAAGTCGATTATTAAGTATTTCGCCCAAAAGCTATTATCCTTTTATAACGTAGTAATGTTCACTGCACTTCTCCTTTTTATATATTTTATAGTTTTTTGTTTTTTTCATTTGCGCAGAATATCATAAACTATAAACAAAATGATAAAATTAAGCCAACGACTATGCCACTAGATGCGAGCGTGGCTTGCGCAAAAACTTTTTCGTGTCATTCTGGAGCGTTAGCGATAGAATCTCTACCTACCCCAGTTAAAGCAACCCTTTAAGACTCTATCATTTCCGCAAGCGAAAATTCCAGAGTGACGAAAGCAAAGCCAATGGCTATGGCACTAAAATAAGCACTAGATGCGAGCTAGTGGCACGAAAGGAGCATTTATGAAGGGGCGCGTACTTGGCGTACGTAACCGACGTAAAAACGGAGTTTTTGTGTCAACTGCGAAGTGGGCGATGAGTAAAAAGAATTTTAGAATAAGCGTAGCGATAAAGCGTTTAGATGCGAGTAAGAGAAAAAAACTGCGGATTTAGCAAGGGATTGTACTTGCCGTACATGACCGAGGCTAAAACGTAAAGTTTTTGCACTATTACGACGTAGATAAGCGCTTTTATTCCAAATACTTTTTAGGAAGAGCCACCCATATAGGGCTTATTTTTTGGGGTTATAAGCTTTCGCTAACCCCCCCTTACTCGTTTCGCGGTAAGAATGGTGCATATCCTTGCCCGTTTCATACATAGTATGAACGATGGTATCGAATGAGATTTTTCTTGAATAAGTTAGAAATTTTGCCAAGCTTAAAGCGTTAATAGCACGCATAGCAGCAACGGCGTTTCTTTCTATACAAGGTATTTGAACTAAGCCGTTAATGGGATCGCAGGTAAGACCAAGATAGTGTTCCATAGCAACCTCTGCAGCGTATTCTATTTGTTCTATATCCATATTAAATAATTCTGCTAAAGCGGCGCTAGCCATAGAGCAGGCGCTACCGATTTCTGCCTGACAACCGCATTCCGCGCCGGAAATGGAAGCGTTATGCTTTATAACGTTACCAACGATACCGCCGGTTGCAAGCGCGTTAACCATTTTCTCATCAGAAAATCCGTGCTTGTTTTGCACGTATAATAAGCAAGCAGGTAAAACACCGCTAGCACCGCAGGTAGGCGCGGTAACTATAACGCCACCGGAAGCATTTTGCTCTGCAACGGCAAAGGCGTAAGCGCAAACTATCATATTTTCGGTTGTAGCGGCATCTTCAAACACGCTTAAGTGGCTGTGAAGTTGTTTAGCCTTTCTTTCTATATTAAGTCCGCCGGGAAGAATGCCTTCCGCATCAAGCCCTTCCTTAACGCTTTTTTTCATTTGCTCCCAAACGCTAAATAGATATTCTTTAATATCGGGCTCGTTTTGGTAAGCGTATTCATAAAGGCGAATGCCCTGCTTAACGCAATATTCTTTAATTTCCGTGAAGTCCTTTTGAGTATAACACTCTTTACCTATAGGAGCGTTACCGTCTAACGAATAAGCGCCACCACCAAGGCTTATAACCTCGTGAGAAAAGCTTTCGTTACCAACCTTAACTTCCACCTTCATTGTGTTGGGATGCGGTAAATTGCCCTTTTGCGCGTCAAAAATAACGGCGCAATCCTCGCCTAAGGCGCGTTTAATAACAAGGTCCGTTCCGTGACCTTTACCGGTATCACACAAAGAGCCGTAAAGGGTTACGGTATATTTTGCATTTTCGCCATACTTGCCTTTAATTTCTAAGCAAGCAGAATAAGGCGCCATAGTATGCGAAGAAGAGGGCCCAACACCTACTCTATATAATTCTCTTAAAGACTTCATAATCGTTTTTCATCCTTTTTATAGGTTTATTAACTGGTAAGTTGTTTTTTTGTTTTATATAAAACCGAGCGTGGCTTATGCAATAATATTGCTAACGCAAATGATGTTTGAGTGTTGCTCAAATGATGCTATGCTTCACGCAAAAACTTTTTTGTGTCATTCTGGAGCGTTAGCGATAGAATCTCTACCCTCCACAGTTAAAGCAACCCTTTAAGACTCTATCATTTCCGCAAGCGAAAATTCCAGAGTGACGAAAGCAAAGCTAATGGCTATGGAAAAATAAGCTTCAATTGCGAGTTAGAGCGGTTAAACCGAGCAAAGCTTACGCGATGATATTGCTAACGCAAATGATGTTTGAGTGATACTCAAATGATGTTTTGCTACCGCAAAATGATGTTCGCACCCGTGCGAATTTAGGGATGGCTCTTATTATATACACACCTTGCGGTGTGATTACATACGTTTACTGCGTAAATGATTACATACAACGATAAATCGTTGATTGCATACACGCATAAACGCGTAATTTGCTCGCGCAAGGCTTCGCCGTTATAACGAAGCAAGTCAATCTTATTGTAAATAAGCCTTAGATGCGAGCAAGACGAGGCGTTTTAACTTTGACCGCAGGGAGCGACCTTGTTGGTCGCAGGAATGTGGGCAAAGTTAAAAGAACGAACTATTGCAAAGTAATAGGGATTATTATTGTAAATAAGCACTAGATGCGAGCAGTTGGCACAAACAACGAGTATTTTACGAGAGCGCGTACTTGGCGTACGTAACCGACGTAAAAACGGAGTTTTTGTGACAAATGCGAAGTATATAGGGCTTATTTTAGTTTTAAGTCGCCTTCCTTAATCCACCCTTTTTTACGCATAAATTCGCTTACAAAAAAGCAAATAACGGCGGGAAGAATAAACATTAAAAGAGCTATGCCAAGCCATAAAACCCAGCTTTCTATTTTACCGGCGGAAGCATCTATAACGCCGAATACGCCAACCAAGCCACTAGTACCCATACCGCCACCTGAGGCGTTACAGCGAAGCTGGAATACCTTTGTTGCAAGCGGGCCGGTTATTATACTTGAAATAACGGGCGGAATAAATAAAATGGGCTTTTTCATAACGTTGGGGATTTGTAGCATGCTTGTTCCAAGACCTTGGGAAATAAGCCCGCTAAAGCCGTTTTCCCTAAAGCTCATAACCGCAAAGCCAACCATGTGACTTGCGCAACCAACTACGGCAGCACCACCTGCAATTAAAACCGCATCCGGTACGTCCTGCCCAAAAGAGGTAACAATGGTTACCCAAATAGCAGCCGAAGAGGTTGGTAGGGTTAAAAGCATACCCATAACTACCGCAATAACTATACCCATTATTATAGGGGTTGCAGTAGTTGCAATTCTTATACCTTCGCCAATTACGCCAATAAGCCAAATAAAGGGATATGAAACGTAAATGCCGGCGATTGCGCAGGCTACGCAGGTTAAGGGAACTAAAAGTATATCTAATTTTGTTTTGCCGGAAACAAAACGCGCAATTTCTATTGCTAATAGCGCGCACACGTAAGCGCTAATGGGGTTACCGGGTAAGCCCTTGCCCCAAACGGCAGAAAGCTCTACTAACCCTGCCCCGCCTAAAAGTTTATCTGCATAAGCGCCGATAAAGCCGGCAACGCCCGCCGAATAAACAACGAGCTTATCGCCTTTAAGCGCGTTAGCCATACCAACGCCTATACCAAAGCCGGTTACAACGGAAGCTATACCGCCGATAAGAGCTAAAAACGCACCCACAACTGTATCTTCACCTATAAGGTAAGAACCAATGGTTTTAATTATCGTGCCCGCAATAAGGGTTACGAAAAGCCCTTGAGCCATGCCCGAAAAGGCATCAATAAACCATCTAGTACAAATTTGTTTTACTCTTTCCAAAAAAGAGTATGAAGACTTTTTTTCCATAATATATCTTCTCCTTTTTCCGCTTCTAGCGGAAATCACGCGTCAGCGTGTATATAATCAACCACAAAGTTGCATATCATCAAGGCTTTATGCCTTGTATATCATCACTTGCTTGCAAATGCATATCATCAAAACGCAGTTTTGTATATCATCAACCGCAAAGTTGTATGTAATCATGCCTTGGCGTGTATCTAAGACTCTATCACTTCGCTTTGCTCGTTCATAAGTGACAAATACCCGTCATTCTGGAGTTTTCACAAGAAAACGATAGAATCTCTTTTGCGTAAGCAAATCACTTGAATAGTGTGCAATTATATTTCTATTTTAACAAGCTTGTTATCAACCAAATCGCAAGAGGTTAAGTAGTAAGGTATGCCGTTTTTGATAAGTAGCTTATCTGCGCGCGATTCCTTGCCGTGAAGATGCCCGTAAACAACCGCATTAACGGCGTTTTCATTAATCATATTAACAATTTCGTTATCTTCCCTGCGCACGTTAAAGGGGGGGAAATGCACCATACAAATAAGCTTATCACCTTCTTCACGAAGGTCTTTAGCCCTATAAAAAGCCATTCTTAAACGCTCTATTTCGCGAAGGTAAATCTTTTCATCTGCCTTAGAAAAATCAGGCGAACCGGGCGTTAACCAAGCCCTTGAACCGCATATTACCACGTTACCAAGCTTTATAGCGTCGTTTTGAAGTAAATAACAGTTTTCCGGCACGGTTTCGCGAAGGCGAGTAATACTCTTCCACCAATAATCGTGGTTACCTCGAATAAAGACCTTTTTGCCCGGTAGCTGTTTAAAATATTCAAAATCCTTAATAGCATCAGAGGTGGTCATAGCCCAGCTTATATCGCCGGAAATTAAAACCACGTCTTCCTCCGTTACCTTTTGAAGCCAATCTTCCTTGATTTTATCAAGATAATTAGCCCATTTTAAGCCGAATATATCCATCGGCTTGGGATTAGCAACCGACATATGCAAGTCACTTATAGCAAAAATATTCATTTTTCGGTTACCTCCTTTTCCGCGTCAGCGGAAATCACTCACAGAGTGAGTGCATATCATCAAAACGCAGTTTTGCATATCATCAACCGCAAGGTTGCATATCATCAAGGCTTTATGCCTTGTATATTATCACGCCAACGGCTTGTATTCGTTTACCAACTAACTACTTCACCATCTACGTAATGCCAGTAAAGACCGGATTCAGTGGGTTGATTTTCTCTATACCAATAAACAGGGCATCCTTTTGTATTCCAACTATTATTCCAAGATTGGGGTTTACTTTCCGCCTCGCAATAAATAAACAGCACTCTGCAATCATCAAAAGCGCCAGCGCCAACGTAGGTTACGTTCTTAGAAATTACGATTTTTTTAACATTGTAACAGGTAGCGAAAGCTTCATCCCCAATGTATGTTAAACTAAGAGGAAGATTAAGAGTTGTAATTCTGGAACAGTTATCAAACGCGCGGTTGCCAATATAAGTTACACCTTCTTTCATTGTTACGTTGCTAAGATTGTTGCAATAATTAAACGCATCGTCATCAATTACGCGAACATCCCCAGATATAGTTATTCTATCAAGATTTTGGTTGTGGTAAAAGGCTTTTTTGCCAATACGCGTTACCCCCTTGGGAATAACGTATCTGGTACCCGTTTTACCCCTTGGATAGCATATTATTTCACTTTTATCTTTATTGAACAAAATACCGTCACTAGAACTGTAATATGGGTTACCTTCAGCCACCTCAATACTTTCTAAGCTAGAAGCAAAACTAAAAGCAGCTTCGCCAATATAAACTACGCTTTCTGGAATAGTTGCACTTTTTACTTCCCAACTATTCGATTCAAACACGTCTGGCATAATAAACCTGCAGCTAGTGTGAATATTCGCAGCGGTAGTATCGGTGCTATAAACCTTCATTAAGCACATGAATTTGTTATTTTCGTTACCCAAATAACGCAAGCCCGCATTTAAGTTGTAATTAATGTTGTGGCATAAATAAAACGCTTTGTTTTCTATAGCCGTTAAGCTATTTGGTATGCTGATATATTTTAAATAATTGCAGTAAGCAAACGCCTCTTCACAAATTGTGGTTACACCTTCCGGCAAGGTAATAGTGGTTAATGCCTTGCAATCAGAAAATGCTCTTACACCAATAGTCATATCCTCACAGCCTTCTTCAAAGTTTACAGAAGTTAATTTTGAGCAATCTTCAAAAGCCTGTTCCCCAATCATTTTTACCGTTGCAGGGATAGTTACCGAGGTTAACGTATCATCATAACGAAATACATTTTTTTCTATTGCGGTTACGGTGTAAGCTTTACCTTTATACTCTATACTAGAAGCAATATGCACCTCTTCTACCTCGGTTATTTGCTCACATACACTAGCAAAGCCATCCTTTATGGCATAACGAAGCCCGTCTTCCGTAACGTAAAACCTTCCATCCTCTGCTTGATCATTTTTCTTACAGTTCCAAATAACGTTGCAATTATCTACGTTCCAATTCTCATCCCAATTTTGGGGCTTACTTTCCGCCTCGCAGTATATAACAAGCACGGAACAGTTGTAAAATACGTTAGCTCCCATATTTTTAACGCTTTGAGGAATTGTTATTTCTTCAAGATTAACACAGTCTGCAAAAACTCTTTCTTGAATTTCTTCCAAGTCGTTGTGAAGAGTTATTTCCTTTAAATTATAGCATCTATTAAAAGCACCTTTTTTTATTACTTTTAAGCAACTTCCTGCCCTAATTTTTACTTCTTGTAATTGCTGATTGTTACAAAACGCATAGTTTTCTATTACTTCTACGCTATTTGGTAAAGTAAAGCTTTCATCCTCTTTTCCGTAAGGATATCTTACTAAAGTTTTTTCATCTTTAGAGTATAAAACGTCATCTTTACTAATAAAATGCTTATTTCCTTTGGGAACGTTAATCTCTTTAAGTTTATAACAGTACTGAAGATCCCATTCGCTTATAGAAGCCAATCTAACTGGGATATCTATACTTTCTAATCCAGATAAACGACAGATAGCCCCCTCTAACTCAGTTAAGTTCGCAGGAAGCCTAAGACTTTTAATATACTCGTTTTCAAAACTGGTAAGCTGTTCTATTTTTTCAACACCGTCTGCTATTTCTATAGTGCTAACCATTGTTCTATAAAAAGCGTTCCCCCTAATAGCTTTAACGGTTGGCGGAATTTGAATACTGGTGAAACCGCACAAAGAAAAGGCACCGCCAAGAACTTCTGTAACGCGCTTTCCATTATACTTATCCGGTAAAGTAACGTCACCATAAAGGGTATTATTATTCATCCTCCTTATTCCGTAAGTGCCATCTTCTAATTCAACGTACTCAAATAAGGACTCATCAGTTTTAATTCTTCCGCAATCCCTACAAACGCCGTTATTTTTAAAATCGTGCCAATTTGCATCACCTTTTATTTCACCGCAATACTTACAGGTTTTTGCAGATAAACAGGTGGCTTCTTTCCAATCATGAGCGCATTCTCCATTTACTTCAGAAGACCCGCCGTCATCTTTACAAGCCGTAAATATGCAAGTTGCACTGCATAAAGCAAATATTAAAGCTAAAACTTTAAGTAAAAACGTCTTTTTCATAGTTTTTTTCTCCTTTTTCCGCTTCTAGCGGAAATCACTCACAAAGTGAGTGCATATCATCAACCGCAAAGTTGTATACAATGCACCAAGGGTGCAATTCATGCCGAAAGGCAATTCATAAAGATAAAAATCTTCAATTCACGCAAACCAAAAGTTTGCAATTCATTGCAACGCCAACAGCTTATGACTCATAGCCCCAAACAACAGGTCTGTTATCTGGATTCCAATCTTCAGCCCAATCTTCCGGTTGAGTTTTTGATTCACAATAAATAGTCAACGAAGAACATCCGTCAAAAGCCCCACTTAAAACCGTTTGCACCTCTTTTGATATTACTATTGATTTTAGCGAATAACAACCTGCAAATGTACTACGAGGAATACTATTTAAATTTTTAGATAGTTTTACGGAAACAAGATTCTGACACTGGCTAAACACAGCATTTTCAAGCTCTGTAACCGTATCTGGAATTTCTATTGAGGTTAATTTTAAACAATTAGCAAACGCATATCCACCTATAGAAGTAAGCCCTTCACCTAATTCAACCGAAGGAATTGAACCGCAACCGTAAAAAGCATATTCTTCTATAATAATACAATTTGGGATTTCTATTTCTGAAGCAAGATTACCACACATATAAAAAGCTCTTGATCCTATATTTGTAATGCCTTTGGGAAATCTAACAGAAATTAATTCGTCACAGTGCGGAAAAGCGTTATCTCCAATTATTTTGCAGTTGCGATGTATTTTTGCCTCAATAATATCGCCTGAAGTCGTGCCGATTAAATAAAGATATGGGTTTTTTTTATTACCATAATATTTTAACCCATCTTTTTCTGTATACGGAATGCTTTCACTAAAAAAAGCCAAATAACCAACGATTTGGATGCTTTGAGGAAGTTCTAGTGATTTAATTTTCGCCAAAACAAAGGCTGCTTGCCCAATTTCAGTTATCCCCTCTGTAATTTTTAATGAATTTAAATTGCTAGAACTAAATGCACCATCATCAATTTTAGTAACCGCTTTCCCATTATAAACAGGCGGAATAATCACGTCTTGCGGTAAGTTTTTTACATCTTTTGGCTTAATTGCGTAAGTGTTATCATCTAATAAAGTAAATTCAAAATATTCGTTAGAGGTTACCTCTAATCCACACTTTTCACAAACGTTATTGTTAAATTCATGGGTAAGCGCTTCGCAGTCAGGTGTGTTATCTTCTTTACAAGCAGAAAACGCACAAGTTAAAAAACATAAAGCAAATATTAAAGCTAAAACCTTAAGTAAAAACGTCTTTTTCATTATTTTTCTCCTTTTCCGCTCCAGCGGAAATCACTCACAAAGTGAGTGTATATCATCAACCGTTAGGTTGTATATCATCACTTGTAAAACAAGCGCACGTAATCGTTTACGTGGTAAACGCACGTAATCAGTCACAGACTGTATGTCATCACACCACGAGGTGTGTATATAATACGAGTCATCCCTTAATTCGCTCGGGGCGAACATCATTTTGCGTGAAGCAAAGCATCATTTGAGCAACGCTCAAACATCATTTGAGTTAGCAATATCATTACCTAATCCAACGGCTTACACTAAATAAGTTGTTTTCTTCTATCCTTTTCGGGAACGTCTGATAAGGTGGGCTTTTTGGCTTCCGTTTTATTAATGCCAAACTGCGCCTTTTCGTTTATTTTTTTAAGGTTAAAAACAACGGTGTAATGCTTTACGCCTGCGCCAAGTATTGCAGAGCAAGCGCCCAAGCAGTCTTCTACCGTGCTATAAATAACGCTTTGGCTCTTTTTAGCAATACCCTTTTTTAAGCGGATATCTACGTTACCGGTCATAATATCTTCGGGTTGCTTGGAGGCCATTTGCTTAACGTATTCCCTATTTTCGCTATCTAGCTTGCTAACGGGGTTTAATAGAACGGTTACTGAAAGGTGTTCTATATCCTGCGCGCGGTAGGTTAAACCCTGAACCTCTACCTCCTTACCCCTTACGGTAATTACGGGAACGCCGGATTTTACGGGGTGCGCCTTTATTGCTGAGGGTATTAAAAATAGAGTAATTAAAAGCACCATACCAAAGGTTAAGGCAAACATATATTGCTTTATGCTTACCATTAGACCTATTACCAAGCCCATGCACGCAATTAAAAGTATTATTAGCGTGAAAAATTTACTGCGGTTTGCCCTGTTAAACTGTAAGTCTGGGTAAAATTTTAATTCGTTCGTTTTTTGTTCCTTTATTTCGCTCATTTTAATTCTCCTATTTTTTTGTTAGTTAGATTCTTCTTCAGCTTTAACGCAAACCTCTGCAATAACCACCTCGGGCTCGCCGGCAGGCTCTTCTACGGCAGATTCTTCAACCGCCTCTACGGCGTGCGCTTTGGCGGTGGGCTTAACACCTTCATCCACCTTAGCGTCGCCAAATATTTCCATAAGCTTATCGCCCATTTCTTGGGGATTTGCAATACCGCTTAAGGTGAAAAGCTCTTCGCCAAGTAAAAGCATTAAGGAGCTTCTGCCAACCCTAAAGGATGATATTTCGCTAATATTTACGTAGGTTACGTTAACCGGCTTATTGCCTTGAACGATTATTATTCTGCGATTAGTAAGCGCATACCACTTACCGCCCTTATCCTTTGAGGATGCAAAAACGTTACCAGCCCAAAAGCCAAAGGGTATTAGGTGCACCACGATTAAGCATATTTCAAGTGGCATTAAAAAGGTATTTACGTTTGTAAGCTGTTCGTTTAGTGCATACGTCATAGAAAGCAAAAAGCAATCGCCCGCAACGGCAACTAGCGCGATTAACCAGCATAATACCAGCTGAATCACTTTAAAACGGCTTTGCTTTGCGCTCGTTTTATATTGAACTATCTCCCCTTCTGCTAAATATGGGGTTGCATCTAATCTTCTAATTTCCATAATTTTCTCCTTTAAGGTTGATTTATTGTAGGCTATTTATTTGCTACTGCTTAATTAAATCCTTTATTATTTCGCCTGCTAGCATAAGCCCCGCCACCGACGGCGCATAGGATATACTTGCAGGTATTCTTCTTTGTTCGTTGGTTTCGCCGTTTATAATGGGCTTTTCTTCCGAATAAACGCACTTTAAGCAATTTATATTTCGCTTTGAAAGCTCACGGCGCATAACCCTTGCTAACGGGCAAACCTTGGTTTTTTTTATATCTGCAACCTTAAAATCGCAGTTTAGCTTGTTACCCGTTCCCATACAGCTTATAACCTTAACGCCAAGCGCGTTAGCCTGCTGAATAAGCAGAATTTTTGAGGTTACCGTGTCTATACAGTCTGCAATATAGTCGTAATTACTTAAATCAAAATTCCCAAGCGTTTCTGCGCTAAAAAAGATTTGCTTTACCTCTATTTGCAAATCGGGATTGATATCCTTAAGACGGTTAAAGGCAACCTGCGCCTTGGGCATACCAACCGTTGAATGAAGGGCGTATAGCTGGCGGTTTATATTGTGCAAGGCAACGGTATCGTTATCACAAATAAGAAGCTTGCCTACGCCCGCCCTCGCCAAGGCTTCCGCCACGTAAGAGCCGACACCGCCAAGCCCAAACACCGCCACCGCAGAGCCTTTTAGCTTTTGGTACTTCTCTTCCCCGATTAAATTTATTTCTCTTTGAAAAACGCTCATAGCTTAAACTATTACCCCCCTTTCTATACGGAATAGCTTTGCTCCTTCAAAGCTTAAAATCTCTGCATCAGTACAGGTAATAAGCGTTTGAACGCCCTCTAGCATAGATAAAAGCTTTTCACGGCGAACGCCGTCTAGCTCACTCATAGCGTCGTCTAAAATTAAAACGGGGTATTCGCCAAAATGCTCTTTAAATATTTTAAGCTCCCCTATTTTTAGTGATAGCGCCGCCGTTCTTTGCTGACCTTGAGAGCCGTATATTCTTGCATCTAGCCCGTTGATTTTTATCTTTATATCATCCCTATGCGGGCCAACGGTGGTATAGCCAAGCTCAACGTCCTTTTCCATTCTTTCGTAAAGCTCTTGCTTTAGCTGTGATTTTATCTCTTCCGCTTCCCCAAAAAATTTGTAATCGTAAGAAATTTCTAGCTTTTCCTTGCCGTCGGTTATAATTGAATGCGCCTGCTCGCAAAAGGGTTTTAGCTTAGCTATAAAGGCGTTTCTTTGGGTTATTACCGTAAGCGCTACCGTTGCAAGCTGTTCATCCCAGATGGGAAGGGTTTCAAATATAAGCTCGCGGTCCGGACTTTTTAAAAGGTTGTTTCGTTGAAGAAGTATCTTTTTATACTGCGATAACGCGTAAAGATAATTGCGGTTTATTTGCGAAAGAGCAATATCTAAAAATCTTCTTCTATCTTCCGGGCTTTCCTGCACAAGCTTTAACTGCTGCGGATCAAACATAACGGCGTTTATATTGCCTATAAGCTCTGCCGTTTTTTGCGCGGGCGCGCCGTTTACCGTGATTTTTTTACCGCTGGATAAAAACTCTATAGAGGTGGAAAGATCGCCCAACATATCACTTTTAGCGTTAGCCGTTATCTGCGCGCTTTCCGCCTGATGATTTATTACCTGCTTTTCACGGGTTACCCTTGGGGAATAGCCCGTGCATAGGTAAAAAACCGCTTCTGCAACGTTGGTTTTACCTTGCGCGTTAGAGCCGTATATAATATTTATACCGGGCGAAAATTCAAAGGTTTCGCTTTGGTAGTTTCTGTAATTTTTTAAAACGAGCTTGGTTATATACATTGAGCTTTCCTTTTATCCACAAAAAATAAAAATCTTTGGCATATTATTCTTGCTTTTTTTGCGAGTTTTATATATAATATAAATTACACGAGAAATTGTGTTTTAAAAGTGACGGTGTTAATAAGTAAGGCTTTAAAAAGGCAAGGGATTATTCCTTTAATGCTTTTTTTAACTTTTTATAGGCCTTTTTTTATACCTCACGGCGTATAACGCCGTGATTATATAACCCCACTATGGTATTATTATATAATTTTATACTAAATAAGTCAATCCCCAATGAAAGGATTTTTAATTTTGCAAAGGAGTAAAGGATGGAAAATTACGAAATTTTGTGGAATAACGCGTTAGACGTTTTAAGAAATACTGCAAGCTCTATTGCTTTTTCCACTTACATATCAAAAATAACCCCCGTGGATTTAGAGGGAAGAAAGCTGGTTTTAAACGTTCCAACGGAGCTTTTTGCGCGTGAAATTGCTAACAGACTGTTAGATAAAATTCTTCAAGCGCTTAAAACTGCAGAAACGGGCGTTACTTCCGTTAAAATCACCGTGGGCGATAGCGATAAGGATTACCTTCATAAAGACGACGAGGTTGAACCCTTGCTGGAAAGCTCTATGGAAATTAATCCCCGCTATACCTTTGATTCCTTCGTAGTTGGCTCTTCTAATAAGTTCCTATACTCTGCCGCAAAGGCGGTGGCGGAAGATCCCGGTAAAAACTACAACCCCTTATTCATTTACGGCGGTACGGGGCTTGGTAAAACGCACATAATGCACGCAATAGCTAACTACGTTAAAAAGGAAAACCCAACGGCTAACGTGTTATACGCTACCTGTGAAAAGTTTACCACCGACCTTATAACCATTATTCGCCAAGGTAAGGGCTCTGCTTCCGGCGCGCAAGAGTTTAGAAACAGATACAGAAACGTAGACGTGCTTATTATAGACGACGTGCAATTCCTTGCTAATAAGGAAGCCACCCAAGAAGAGTTTTTCCACACCTTTAACGAGCTTTATTCACAGGAAAAGCAAATTATTCTTTCTGCGGACTGCCACCCCAGCCAAATAGCTACCCTTTCCGAGCGTTTAAAAACGCGCTTTGAGGGCGGACTTATGGCGCAAGTGGTTAGCCCCGATATAGAAACGAAGATTGCAATTATTCAGCGCAAGGCGGAGGAACGTAAATACATAATCAATACGGAAGTAGCCACCTACTTAGCAGAAAATTCAAGCGACGACGTACGTTCTTTAGAAGGACTTTTAAACAAGGTAATTTTTGCATCCTTACTACACGAATCCCCCATTACCATTTCACTTGCGATGGAAGCTATTAAGCAAGCCGTTTCAAGCGAAAATAAAGAGGTAATGACAACCACGAATATAATCAATATCGTTTGCAATTTCTACGATATTTCTAAAAACGATTTACTTGGCAAAAAGCGTAATAAAGAGCTTGTTGAGCCACGCCAAATTTGCATGTATCTTATGACGGAGCTTTTATCTATTCCCCTAATGACTATCGGTCAGGCTATGGGCGGTAGAGATCACACCACCGTTATTCACGCAAGAGATAAGGTTGCAGAGCTTATTCAAACGAATAGCCGTATTGCTACCGAGGTTAACGACCTTAAAAACCTTATTTTGAAAAAATAAGAAGGTCAATATTTAGCTTTTAATCTATAAACGCAAAAATCCGCCCGCGATAATTTTTTCGGGCGGAAAATTTATGAAATAATTATTCTTTTTGGCTTATTTTTAGCCAAGATTATCTTTTAAAAAGCGCAAAAGGAGCGCAAATATTTATGTTAACACAATTTGTAAAAGGGGAATACGACGCCGTTGTAGTTGGGGCCGGCCACGCGGGCTGTGAGGCTGCGCTTGCCCTTGCCAGAACGGGCTTTAAAACCGCTCTTTTAACCTTAAATTTAGATAGTATTGCCTTTATGGCGTGCAACCCTTCTATCGGGGGAACGGCAAAGGGGCATTTAGTTCGTGAAGTGGACGCGTTAGGCGGTGAAATGGGTAAGGTTGCAGATAAAACTCTGCTTCAAATACGCATGCTAAACCGCGGTAAGGGCGCGGCAGTTCAATCACTTCGCGCGCAAACCGATAAAAACGATTACCATACCCAAATGAAAAGGGTGCTGGAAAACACCCCTAACCTTACCATTTTACAATGCGAGGTTAGCGAAATTTTAACAGAAAATAATGCGGTTTGCGGTGTTAAAACCACTTACGGCAGTATTTTAAAGGCTAAAAGTGTTATTATTTGCACCGGCGTTTACTTAAACAGCTTGGTTTTAGCGGGCGAATGGCAACAAAATGCAGGCCCTAACGGCTTTGCGCCTGCTAACGCGCTTACTAAAAACCTAATTGACCTTGGGTTTACGGTGCGCCGTTTTAAAACGGGTACACCTGCAAGAGTAGACGGCAGAACGATTGACTTTTCTAAGTGCGAAATTCAAGAGGGCGAGCAAAACGTTTACCCATTCTCTTTCCTTTCTGAACGCGTTCCCGAAAAGCAAACCCCTTGCTATTTAACCTATACTAACACCAAAACGCACGATATTATTCGCGAAAATATGCACCGTTCCCCACTTTATAACGGCGTTATAGTTGGAACGGGCCCAAGATATTGCCCTTCTATTGAAACCAAGGTAGAGCGCTTTGCCGATAAAGAGCGCCACCAAATTTTCTTAGAGCCGGAAGGAGCAGATACCAATGAAATTTACGTTCAAGGTATGTCTACCTCTCTTCCCCAAGACGTTCAAGAGCAAATGTACCGCACCATTAAGGGCTTAGAAAACTGTGAGATTATGCGCTATGCGTACGCTATTGAATACGACTGTATAGACAGTATGGATCTTCTTCCCACCCTTGAATACAAGCGTGTTTCAGGGCTTTATTGCGCAGGTCAGGTAAACGGCACTAGCGGTTACGAGGAAGCTGCCGCTCAAGGTCTTATTGCAGGTATTAACGCATCCTTAAAAATGCGTGGGGAGCAGCCCTTTATTCTTCGCAGAGACGAGGCGTATATCGGCGTTATGATAGACGATCTTGTTACCAAGGGAACGGACGAGCCATACCGTATTATGACTTCACGCGCAGAGCATAGAATATTCCTTCGCCAAGATAACGCGGACTTCCGCCTTACCCAGCGCGGTAGAGATTGCGGACTTGTGGACGATTACCGCTACGGCGTGTTTATGGAAAAATGCGCTATGCGTGAAAAGCTGTTTGCAGAGCTTTCTATTTCTCATCCCGCAAAGGAAATGACCGAAATCGTGGTTAAGCACGGCGGTAATATTCCCCAAAACGGACTTTCTTACAAGGATTTAATAACCAGAAATATTCCCATTCGCGAAATACGCGATACCTTTAACGCATTCGTTGGAATTTCTGAAGATTTATTAGATAGCGCAGAAACGGAAATTCGCTACGGCGGATATTTAGAAAAACAAAACCGCGAAATAGAGCGCGCTAAAAAATTAGAAGAAAAGCGCCTGCCTGAAGATATAGATTACAACTCTATTGAAGGATTACGCTTAGAAGCGCGCCAAAAGCTAACGCAGGTTCGCCCCTTAAACTTAGGGCAAGCCGGCAGAATCCCCGGCGTTAACCCTGCCGACGTTGCGGTTTTAATGGTTTATTTAAAAAAATAAGGCTTTAAACAATTGCAATTAACCACATAAAAAAAGCAAAGCCCCGCTTTAAAAAGCGAGGCTTTTTTAATGTAATTTAATAAAAAAGTTAGCCTATAGCGCGATTAACGGCGCTTTTGTTAGAAACCTATTTGGGTAAGTAGGTGCGAAGAATATCTGCTTCAAAGCCCGCTTGGCGCGCTTTTTCTACTGCCCAATGGCTAAGTCCGCCGTAGTCAAAAAGCATAACTACGCTTGCTCCGCTACCCGTCATAAACACAGCCTTTGGGGATAAGCTGTTTGCAAATTCTAACACCCTTTTAACGTTGGGATTAATTTCGCACGCATAGGGCTCTAACGCGTTTTTGCATTCCGAATATAAAAGCTCTTCCCCATTTAAGCTTTCTATTAAGCCTTCTACGTTGGCTTTAAGCTTAACGCTTTCTAAAGCGCTATCGTAAAGCTTAAAGCACTCTGCGGTGTTAACGCCACCTTCTGAATATATAACGGCAAATTCCAGCTTGTTTTTTAAGGGTAAATACTCAACGCTATCGCCACGCCCCCTTAAGCGCGCCCAACCGCCCTTTAATAAATAAGCGGTATCGCTACCAAGCGCGTTTGCAAGCTCTACTAAATCCGCATCCATTTTATAAAGCTCTTCCATGGCTAAAAGGGTTGCGGAAGCGCACGCAGAAGAACCGCCCATACCCGAAGAAAGGGGTATGTTTTTTTGCAGGTAAATATCTGCGCCGTTGGTGTTATATTTTTGCATATAGGCTTCAACAGCCCTATACGTATTGTCTTTTTGCGGTACACAGCTATAAGCGTAATCCTTATTAGTTCCGCTTAAATGCAAGGTTATTTTCTTATCTCTTCGCTTAACCAAGGTAACCTTATCGTATAAATCCACGGTAACAACTAAAGAATCCAGCTCGTGAAAGCCATCTTTGGTTTTTGCGCCAACGTTTAAACAAAGATTAACCTTTGCGTACCCTTTTTTAGTAATTCTCATACCTTCTCTCTTTTAAGGCGATATAGTAAACAACTGCTATTTTTACTTAAGCTAAGCTTATTCGCCTTATATAAATTAACAAATAAAAAAAGCGCTTAATGCTTTAACAAACTCGTTGTTAAAAACATTGTAGCACCTTTTCTTTCTTTTTGCAAGTTATTTGCTTATATTAAAGGCTTTTTAAAACAAAGCCCTGCTTTTACTGTAGTTTTCTGTAAACCACGACTGCTTTATCTGCTTTTGCGGGGAAGGTTACGTCCGGATTATCTGCTAAAATTACCTGCTCGCTTGCAAGCGCCTTTTTGCAAACTGCCCATAAATCGTCCCCTTGGTTTATAAACACAACGGAAATAGCAGAGCTCTTTTGATCGCGCTCTTCCCCTTCTATTGCGTTAACGGTTAAAACAACCTCTTCCTGCTTAGCGCTAGTTAAGGTTAAAATAATTTCAAACTCTAAAAGGCACTTACCTTCTAAATTCCTTGCAACAGCGCCATGAATTTGCGCGTTTGCAAAAACGGGGGCTTGATCGCTTTCTACCGTTACGAAAAAGGGGGCTTGAACTCTTTCGCCGTAAAGCTCGCCGTCCTCTTTTTTTACTATAACGAAGCAAGTGGCAACACCGTTTATATCAACGTTAGCGGGCTGTTCCTTTTTTATCTCTAGCTCCTCTACCGCGCAAAAGGCGGTTGCAATAACGCTATCCGTTAGCCCCAGGGTTATATCCCCCTCGCCAAAGTGCTTATGCTTTATTGCGCGCGTTTCTAATAAGCGGGTAATTTCTTCCTTTTCGCTTTCAAAATCCAGCTCGTTTGTGGTAGAAAAGCCGTCTATAACGCAGTTAACGGCAGTTTGAGCAGTTAACACGCCACTTACAAACAAAGAGTATTCACAAGCAATTTCCGCGCTGTTTGCCTCTTCTTCAGAAGAGATTTTAAAGGTCGCTTGGTTAACGCTAACGAAGGCGTTTACTAAATGATTTGGCTCTGAAGCCTCGCAGTCTACCTCGTATCTAAAGGGGGTTACTATTCTTTCTAACGCCCGTTCGCCGTTGCGCTTAAGCAGTAAAAGCTCACTTGTTATTTCCCCTTCTACTATAATTTCACCGGTTGCAGATATTGCGTTGGTTACCCTTGCGCATTCGCTGTGATAAATAACCCTTTCTATAAAAAACGGGTATGATTTTTCGCCGTCTACCTGAGCAGTAGCGGTAAAACACTTAACACAGGTTAAAGGTGTTATTTCCCCCTTTTTAACCACAGCCCCTTCTATATCCTCTAAAAAGGAAATTGCGCGCGGACAGTTAAAATAGCCCTCTGCGTGAATTTGAGCGGTTATTTCTAACCCGTTTGCCCCCTTTGTTACTGCAGAATTTTTTACGTAAATATTAAGATTTACCAAGCTATCTGCGCTAATGCGGGAATCGCTTATTTCAAAAGCAAGCTCTGCGCTACTTTCGTAAGATAAAATCTTACCCTCTTCCTTATATAATATATTAAAGAAGGCAACGCCGTTTACCCTTGCCACGCCGTTAGAAGAGCTAACGCTATTTACGCACGCCACCGCTTGATGGGAAAGTATATCCCCAACTCCTTGCTCTAACGCGAGAGCTACCGATATGGGATAAGAATGTGTGATTTTTATAATTGATGGGCAGTTAACCTGTTTAAAAATATTTTCCACCTTTGAACCTCCTGTTTGTATAAAGTATTCAAAGGGAAGAAATTTTATGTATAAAAAGCAAAAAAACCGCATTACTGCGGTTTCTTTTTCTGCTTTGCTAGTAGAAATTATTCTTCTACGGGAGCGCCAACGGGGCATGCTGATGCGCAAGCGCCACAAGAAATGCAAGCACTTGAATCAACTACGTAACTAGTATCGCCTTCGCTAATAGCGCCAACGGGACATTCAGCAGCGCAAGCGCCACAAGAAATACAAGCATCTGTAATTTTAAAAGCCATGGTGTTACCTCCACATATTTACGTTATATTTTGAATAACGCTTTTTTAATAACGTTATTATATCACACTTTTTTAAATTTGTATATAGTTTTTTTCAAAAATATTCCACTTTTTTAAACTATTTTTATTTTTTTGCCAAGTTATTACTTTTTTACTTGCCTTTATCTATCATAAAGCTCTTTTAATCCGCGGTTTAACGCGTTTTTTAACTCGCGGTACATTTCGCTTTCGTTTATTCCATCCCTAACCCAAAAGGTAACTAAGGGTATGCCCGCCTTTTTGCAAATTTTGTTAACGCGCTTATCCCTTTCCTTTCTATCCTTTCTTAAATGCGTGTTATCGTTAATTTCTATTAAAAATATGGGATGAAGCTCGCCGTCAAAAACGCCGAAGTCTATATTTCTAAACAGCTCCGTTCTAAAATTTCCGCCCCCCTTTTTATCTAATACGGAAGCAAGGTTTATTTGGGGTAAAATAATAAAACGGCTATCTATTAGCTCGCGTATTACGTTATAATATGCAAGCTCTGTATCGGTAAGCAGTCTATCCTTTACAAAATAGTTGGGCTCTTTACTCTTTTTATATAAATAGCGCGCAATAATTAATATCAGCGCAAGAACGCCAACCGCTATTGCTATTTTAATAATATCCTCTTGGGTAACCGTTGTTAACAGATTATTTATCATCATCTTCCCTGTGTTTTTTGTTATATTATAGTATTTTTTGGTGTATTTTGTTGGTTTTTGTTGATTTTCGTTGCAATTTATCGAACGGTGTAACAAAATGAATTATTTTAAATTATTTTGTAATATTTTGTCGAATTTTGTAAAAGAAATAGGGGGATTTGGCTTATCATTAATTAAACTTAAAAACACCCGCCTTTTGTTTATGCAACTAAAAACTGCTTTAATTATACCATAACGGCAAAATATAGTAAACCGCTATTTGTAAATTGAAAAAAATTTTCGTTCTATTATTTTTGTTTTTAGCATAGAGTATAGCAAGATTATGGAGGCAAAAATTTTGGAAAACAGTATTGAGTACGCTAAAATGATAGAAATACCCATTTCTACCTGTGAATATTCTTTTAAGCGCAAACGCCCTTTTTTTAAAAAGAAAAGGCTGGTTAAAGCGGTTAACGCTAAAATTGCAAACGAAATGGCAAACGAAAGCCCTTCCTTTACCGCAGATAACGATAGCGTAAAGAACAGCAACGAATGCACGCAAGAAACTACCGCGTTAGATAACGCAAATTGCGATTTTGATAATTCTTATACCCAAAGCGCAAGTGAAAGCGAAAATTTACCCACCGTTTACGACGAAGCCGTTAGCAAAAAGGAAAGGCGCTTTAAGGCGTTTATTTCCGCTCAAGTGGTTGCTATTTTCGCCCTTATTTCCGCTATTATATTAACCAATTTATTTTGGGAAAACAGCGGAATGAACACTCTTTTTAAAAGCGTTTTTCAAAGTGAGGATCTAACTGCAAACGAGCTTTCCTATAGCGATTTTTCGCTTACCATTCCTATTGCGGACGTTAGCGGTGTAACCTTAGAAAACGGCGCTATTGCAATTAACGGCGAATATTCACTTTACCCCGTATGTGACGGCAAGGTTTCTGCCGTTGAGCGCGCAGAAAACGGCACTTATACCGTTACCGTTGAACATAGCAACAGTTTTTCTAGCGTTGTAGAAGGGTTAGATATGGTTTACTTTGCGTTAGGCGAAGAAATTTCACGCCATTTGCCTATTGGCTACGTTAAAAACAGCGCAAAGGTATATCTTTATAACGGAGCAAGTCTTTTAACCGACTACGCAACGGTAGAAAATTCGATAGTGTTTAATAAATAATGAGAATATCTATTCATCCGTTATTTTTTCTGTTCGGCATATACTTTGCTCTTCGGGGCAAAGTATTTTTATTTTTAAACTTTACACTTACCGCACTTATTCACGAGCTTGGGCATGCAATAGCGGCAGAAAGGCTTGGTTATAAGATGAATAAAATATCACTTATGCCCTACGGAGCGGTAGTTAACGGCGCTATAGAGGGACTTTCTTATAAAGACGAGATTAAAATTGCCCTTTACGGCCCGCTTGCAAACCTTTGCGTTTGCATTGCTTTTACTTGCCTATTTTGGCTTGTGCCGGAGTTTTACCCATACCTTGAAACGGTAGTTTTTTCTAACCTTTGCATATTCACGATTAATCTGCTACCCGCCTATCCGTTAGACGGCGGAAGAATTTTAACTGCAATACTTTCTTTAAAACTAAAGCGTAAAACCAGCCTTTTAATAGCAAAAATAAGCGGGCTTTTTATTGCTGCTATTTTACTTGCCCTTTTTATTTATTCACTAATTATTAAAACGCCAAACCTATCTATTTTATTCTTTTGCGCCTTTATCGTGGCAGGAACGCTACAAAAGACCAAAGAAAACGCATACGTACGCGCTTATTTTGTACAAAGCCTATCTTCTAAGTGCGTTAAGGAATGCAAGCATTTGGTTGTTAACGAAAACACTTCCTTAAAAAAGCTGCTTGCCTTTACCGATAGCTTTACCCTTTATACCCTAGAAATAAAAAAACTCAACGGAGAAAGACTTTACCTTTCGCAAGAAGAAAGCCAAGCGGTTATTTCATGCTACCGCCTATACGATAGCGTTGGCGAAATATGCAAGCATTTATTCCCTTAATTATTTATCTACCAAAGGCGCTTTATATTTACAACCGCCAATAACTACCAACGGTTTTTTACAGTTACAACCGCCGATAACTACCGATAGGAGCTTTACCCTCCCCACCGTCAATAACTACTAACGGTTTTTTACAGTTACAACCGCCGTTAACTACCAACGGGAGCTTTACCTTCCTCACCGCCGTTAAGTATTATAGGAATTTTACCCTTGTGCCGTAAAAATTTTTACGCATTTTAAACCGTTATACTTCCTTTAATATAGCTGTTTAAGTAATAAAAATGTATGATTATTGAGCAGAATATCTTGTTTTGCTAAGTATTTTTAAAATGTCTTTACATTCTGAGTGTAAAGTGATATAATTTATTATAGGTTGCAAAAGCAACCCACACGAAAAGAAGGATATTATGATTGTTATTAAAGAGGTAAATAATTACCGCGAAAGAAAAAACTTTTTGGATTTTCCAAATAAGCTTTATAAGGGCAACCCCTGTTACACACCCCCGCTATACGCTGATGAAAAGAGCATTTTTACCAAGAAAAACGTTTATTACGACACTTGTGAAAGCGTATTTTTTAACGCTTACGAGGGTAAAACGCACGTTGGCAGAATACAGGGCATAATTCAACACGCGTCTAACCAAAAAATGGGCGAGGTGCGCGCAAGGTTTACCCGCTTTGACTGCCTTAATAACCAAGAAGCTGCCGCCAAGCTATTTGACGCGGTAGAAGGTTGGGCAAAGAGTAAGGGATGCGTTGCAATTTGCGGTCCGCTTGGCTTTTCTGACTTAGAAAGAGAGGGCTTATTAATTGAAGGCTTTTCTTGGAATAACACCTTTGAAGAGCAGTATAACCACCCCTACTATCAAAAGCTAATAGAAGCGCAAGGCTACCAAAAGGAAACGGACTGGGTGGAATTTAGGCTTTTTAAGCCCGAAAAAAACCAAAAAATAACTAGAATAAAAGAGCTCGTTATGCAAAAATACGAGCTTAGACTTGCAACGGCAAAAAACACTAGAGATTTTCTTAAGCGCTACCAAGACGGCATATTTTACGTTCTAGACGAGGGCTATAAAGAGCTTTACGGAACAGTTCCCTTTACGGATAGAATGAAAAAACAACTCGTTTCACAGTTTAATTTGCTTATAAAATTAGACTACGTTGGCGCTATTTTAGATAAAAAGGATAACGTTGTTGCTTTCGGTTTATGCTTCCCTTCTATCGGCGACGCTCTTGCCGGCGGTAACGGTAAGCTTACACCGCGCACCTTAGCAAAACTACTTAAGGTTATAAAAAACCCCAAGCACTTAGACCTTGCTCTTATTGCGGTGCTACCCAAATATAGAAATCTTGGCGTTAACAGCATAGTGCTAGACGGGCTTATTAACCTTATGCACGAAAAGGATATTGAATACTGCGAAACCAATCTAAACCTAGAAGACAACTACCCCATTCAATCACAATGGAAGTACTTCCCCAGCGTTCAACACAAGCGCAGAAGATCCTTTATTAAAAAGCTTGATTAACAGTTTTTATAACGAGCGGTTTTAAAAAATTCTTATACTTATAAGCTAAATTTAATTACGAATTATAATAAAAAGAAACAAAAAAACACGGCTATAGCGCGATTAACGCATATTAGCCGTGTTTTATTTAAGTTAATTTTAATAGTTTAGCTTGCGCTGGAGTTAGAGTTATTTGAGCTGCTGGTTGAAGAAGAGCTATCCGTTGATTCTTCAGTATAACCCCAAATTACAGAGCATTCTTGGGGCTTCCAATCAACTATCCACGTTTTTGGTTTAGATTGCGCTTCGCAGTAAAAGATGGCAGACTTACAAGAGGAAAAAGCACCCTGAGATATATACATTACGCTTTCGGGAATATATATTTTTTTAAGCTCTTGAGCTATATAGTAAGGAATACCAACGCCAACCCCCTTCGTTCCATCTTTAAGTCTAATCGTTTTAACCTTTTCACTAACACCAACTGCCCAGTTATCAACGTAAAGCACTCCTCCTTCTTTTTGCAATAGCTTTTTTGAAGAAGTAAAGCTTTCGCTTAAATATTGTAAATTATCCGGAAGTTTAAAGTGCTCTAGTTCCGGGCAACTAGAAAAACAATCGCCCAAAGAGGTAACTTTACTTCCCGAATCAAAAATAACAGACCTTAATTTACTGCACTCAGAAAAGGCGTGAACACCAACGAATTTAACGGTAGCAGGCACGTTTACTTCCGATAGCATATCGCAACCTATAAAAGAATAGCCGTCTATTGCGACCAAGTTGGCATTTTTTACAAAATGAATCTCTTCTAATAAATCACACCCCGCAAAGGCGTAAGGCATAATTTCTCTCGTATCTGGGTTCAAGAATAATCTCTTAAGAGATCCACAGCAGTAAAATGCGTATTGGTTGATTTTATAAGTAAAAAATGGAATATGCAAGTCTTCTAAAAGCTCACCTTCAAGATATAATTCCGCATCACTGTTAAGCGGGTTTGAATCTCCATCTTCAAAATTAATATTCATCCAACTTCTTAAATTATGGGCGTAAACACGTTTTACGTTATTACAATTTTGAAATGCATTTGATTCTATATTTGACAAACGGAGTGCATTACTAAAATCAACCGTTTCAAGATTACCACAGCCGGCAAAAGCATTACTGTAAATATTGTATAAAGGAGTGTTTTCTTTGCAGGTAATTTCCTTTAACCTTCCACAGTTATAAAATGCGTAGCTATCTATTGAAATAACCGTATTTGCAATTTCTAGTCTTTCTATAACGCTATAAGCAAACACGTACTTGTTGATTTTCTCTACCCCTTCGGGTATGATCATTTCCCTTACCATTTGATTTTCAAAGTAGAAATATCTGCTTTTAATAATGGGATTAGCGTTACTTTCTTCAAAGGATACATTAAACCAAGAGCCAACGTCTGCAAGATGAGTTTCGTGAAGGTTATAGCAAGCAAAAAAGGCGTCTTTTGCTATATAAGTTAAGGTTGAGGGTATTTTTATTCTGTTTAAAGAAACACAATATAAAAAGGTATCCTTTTTTATTTCGCTTACCCCTTCCGGTAAGGCGATTTCTATTAAGCTTGGGCAATTTAAAAAGGCTTCTTCCTCTATTTGAGTTACCGAAGTGGGTATTTCTATCTCTTCAAGGTTTAGACAGCTTGCAAACCCTCTTCTTTCTATTTGGGTTACCGACGCGTTTTCATAAGTGGCTGGGATTACTACTTTAGTAGGTAAATTTTCTTTATCCTTAACCTTGATTGAATAACTGCCGTTTTCTAACAAAGTAAAATCAAAATAACTGCTATCGGTAGAGCTGTGTTCGTATCCGCAGTCCTCACACACGCCATCCTTTAAGGAATGGTTTAGCTTAAAACCGTACTCTTGGTTACAATTATCGCAAATAGCCCTTTTACTGCAGGTAGCTTCCCCCCCTTCGTGGTTAAGATGAATGCCGCTGGTTTTATCGCAACGCTTACATTTTTTTGAACTAAAGCAGGTTGCTTCCGCCCAATCGTGCCCCAAAGGACCGCCCTCTTCTAAATAGCAATTTTTGCAATATTTTGCCCTTTCACAGGTTGCTTCCTTCCATTCATGCTCGCAAACCTGCTGGCTATCTTCATATTCTTCTTCGCAAGCGCCACAAAATAACAACGCAAAGCAAAGCAGTATGCTGAATATTTTTTTAAAGAAAGATTTTTTCATAATCGCAGTCCCTTTTGGTTTAAAAAGCTTTTTTTCATTATAGCATAAAGATAGGCTGATTGCAAGTGATAACTAAAATTTTCTTTACGCAAAGCGATTTTGCTTGTTAAAACGTCTTTTTAACTAAAAAAACGATGAGCCACAAAAAGTAGCCCATCGCCATAATTTCTTTAAACCTGTTAACCTTGCATTAGCAAGAACTGTTAGGTAAGGCGAATGATGAAAATCTTCAACCGTATTTCATTCCGCTAAAAACAACTCTAAAAGCCTTGAGCTAAAAGATTTGTTCTAATATTAACGGTTATAGTGTGTTATTGCTAATTTTTAAATTTGTTAAATCATAGTTCCAAATTACCTTTGCTTTACCTTGCCATCCTTGCCCCCAAGTGGCTGGCGCAACGGCGTCTTCACAATAGATTGTGACGTTTTTACCAAAAGTTGAATAATGAATACGAACTACACCTTTTGGTATATAAACTTCTTCAACAGTTTGGGAAGCGTTGCCTATCATTATATTTGCATAAATGCCAAACGTTCCTCTTCTTATAACGATACTTTTTGCACCCTCTTTAACCTTCATAGCCCAGTTATCAACGTAATAAACGTTTCCATCAAGTTTAAATAGCTTGGGGGAATCTTCAAAACTGGTTTCTAAGTCAACGATGCTTGGCGGAAGAGTTATATTTTCAAGCGAATAACAGCCGTCGAACACGTGAAATAGACCGGTAACACTACAGTTGGGGTTAAATACAACGGTTTTTAAATTATCACATCCACCAAATGAAGAAAAAACCATACTTTGCAAGCTTGCGGGAAAACTTATTTCAACAAGAGAATCACAGTTGCGAAAAGCATCTTGGCCGATTATTTTAAGCTCTCCGTTTTTATCAAAAACAACTTCTTGAAGGTTTTGACAGTTTTCAAACGCACTGTATCCAAGACCTTGAATATTCTTATTAAAAATAATCTTTTTAAGCGATTTGCAGTTCATAAACGCCTGTCTAGCAACTCCATCAACAACCGCGGGAAATTCAAGCGTTTCCAAAAGCCTTCCTTGCAATAAAAGGTTTTTAAGCCCTCCCACAGCCAATGGTGTTGATGCAAAATCAACGTCTGACCACACTTCGATACTAGGTATATGCACGGTTGAAACAGCCGTGCAATTTGAAAATGCGTAACCTTCAATCGCCTTTAAATTAAAACAAGCGCTCATATCAACAGTTTGCAAATCCCAACATCTGGAAAAAGCGTTTGACTTAATAGTTTCCATCTTTAAGCCAAAGCTTATTTTCTTAATGCTTGAATTATAAAAAGCATGGTTTTTAACCTCCGTTATTGATTCAGGCACAGTAACCTCTTCCACTACTTCGTTTTGCACGTAAAAATGATTTGAATAATAAACGGGGTTTGCATCTTTATTTCCAAACTCAATATAAAACCAACTCAACATATTTTCAAGATGGGTTTCTTCAAGATCAATACAAGCCAAAAAGCAATCTTCTTCAATTAAGGTTAGGCTTTCAGGAATACTAACCCTTTTTAAAGAATTACAATTTAAAAAAGTATATCGATAAAGAGCATCAACGCCTTCAGGTATGCGTAATTCAATTAAGTTTACACAATTTAAAAATGCTTCCTTGCCTATTTTCGTTATGCTACTCGGTAAATCTATTTGCTTAATTTGCTCACAGTTTGCAAAAGCTCTGTCTTCAATAACGGTTACCACCCTTTCTTCATAAACGCTGGGCACAACTACCTTTTCTGGCAAGTCTTTGCTTGCAGCCTTAACGGAATAGCTTCCGTCACTTAACAAAGTGAAAACGAAATATTCATTATCGGTGGGCGTTTTTTCATATTCGCAAGTTACGCACTTATTATCAACGTAAAAATGCTCAAGAGTGAAGCCGTATTCTTGCCCGCATGAATCACAAACCGCTTTTTTACTGCAAGTGGCAACCCCTCCCGAATGCCCTTTATGAAACCCACTTGTTGCACCGCAACGACTACACCTTTGGGGAGCTTCACAAGTGACTTCTTGCCATTCATGTCCAAGACTTTCCCCTTCCGTTTCGCCACATAGAGTGCATTTTTTTGCTACCGTGCAGGTTGCATCTTTCCAGCTATGCTCACAAGTCTTTTCTATTTCTTCAACGGAAGAAGAGTCTTCCGTGCTTGCAAATTGATCCCAAAAGCATCCCGAAGAAAACGTTAAGAAAAAACTGCATAATATTGAAATAATTTTTTTAAAGAAAGATTTTTTCATAATCGCAGTCCCTTTTGGCTTAAAAAGCTTTTTTTCATTATAGCATAAAGATAGGCTGATTGCAAGTGATAACTAAAATTTTCTTTTGTTTACCCTATTAACGCCTACAAAATGGTAAAAAGTCAAATATTTTCTTGTTTTTTAGTAATTTTTTAGCAATTTTTTTTAAATTATCTATTTACAATTGTAAAATAATATAGTATAATAGTATAGATACTGGTTAAACTGCGATTTAGGGTAAATTCAAGGCGGTTATTTAAGCGCTATTAAATTTACCAAAGGTAAATTGCAGTAAAACAAATAAAGCTTACGGGATGAAAAGTTATGACTGCTTTGTATAAAAGAGTTTTAATTAAGATTAGCGGTGAAGCCTTAGCCGGCGAAAAGGGCACGGGCTACGACGGGGAAATTATTAACCGCGTAGTTGAACAAATCAAGCGCGTGCGTGAGCTTGGCGCAGAGGTTAGCATCGTCGTTGGCGGGGGCAACTTTTGGCGCGGAAGACAAAGCCTTGATATGAACAGAAGCACCGCCGATTATATGGGTATGCTTGCAACCGTTATGAATTCACTTTGCTTACAGGAGGCGTTAATTGCTAAAGGCGTGCCTACTATTGTGCAAACGGCGTTTAGCGTTATGCCCGTTGCAAGGCCCTTTGACCGCAGAGAAGCAGACGCGGCTTTAAAGGAAGGCAAGGTAGTTATATTCGGTGGCGGAACGGGCTCACCTTTCTTTTCTACCGATACCGCAGCTTCACTTCGCGCTTGTGAAATAGAAGCGGACGTTATTCTTTTAGCAAAGAACGTGGACGGTATTTACGATAGCGATCCCAAAACCAACCCCAACGCAAAGCGTTACGACTGCATTTCATATATGGACTTTATCGCCCAAGGCTTAAAGGCTATGGATACATCTGCGGTAACTATGTGTATGGAAAATAACGTGCCTATCTTCGCATTCGCGCTACTGGAAGAAAACTCAATAGTAAACGCGCTTTGCAGTAAGAACGCAAAAGGCACTTGGATTAAATAATAAAACCGTTAATATAACGAATTCAAGGCAAAGGCCGTTGAATTTACCAAAATAAAACACTCTCGCAAAAAAGCGAAATTTAACTTTAAGGAGAATATATTATGGCAGCAGATATGGAAAAAATTGAAACTATACTTATGGAAAACGAAGAAAGATTAGAAAAGACCTTAAGCGTTTTTAAGTCTGACCTTCTTATGATTAGAGTTGGCAGAGCTAACCCCCACGTTTTAGATAAGGTTATGGTTGATTATTACGGAACACCTACACCTATTAACCAAGTTGGTAATATGTCTGTTGTAGACGGTCAATGCTTGGTGGTTGCTCCTTGGGATAAATCACTTTTGAAGGCAGTAGAAAAGGCTATTCAGGTTGCTAACATTGGTATTAACCCCACTAACGACGGCAACGTTATCCGTTTAGTTTTCCCCGCTCTTACCGAAGAACGCAGAAAAGAGCTTGTTAAACAGGTTAAGAAGATGTGTGAAGACGCTAAGGTTGCAGCAAGAAATATCAGACGTGACACTCTTGACACCCTTAAAAAGCTTAAAGCTGCTAAGGAAATTACGGAAGACGAATGCGCTGATTTTAGCGACACCGTTGAAAAGAGCGTTACCGATATTATTGCCAAAATAGAAAAGGCTTCTGCAGAAAAAGAAAAGGACGTTATGACCGTTTAATGCAAAAGAATAATTTTGCGGTTATCCCACGCCACGTTGGTATTATTATGGACGGCAACGGGCGTTGGGCAAGCGCGCGCGGGCACAAAAGAAGCTTTGGCCACAAGCATGGCGTTAAAAATATTCTACCCGTTGCAAAAACGCTGTTTGAAAGCGGTGTGGAATATCTTTCCCTTTACGCTTTTTCCACAGAAAATTTTATGCGCCCCAAGGAAGAAATAGAAAGCCTTGTGGAGCTTTTAAAAAATGCAATTAAAACGCATGGCGAAAAATGCCTTAAAAAGGGGGTTCGCCTTGTTGTTTCAGGCGATACTACCGCCTTTGGTAAGGATTTGCACGATATTATTTGCGATTACGTTGAACGCACTAAAATTTATGCAAAGCCTGTTGTTAATATTTGTTTAAACTATGGGGCGAGACAGGAATTATGTCGCGCCTTTAACCTTATGTTGGAAAAGGGTGCAACCTGCGCAAACGAAGAGCTGGTGGAAGAATGCCTTTTTAACAGCCTTCCCCCGTTAGATTTAATTATTCGCACGGGCGGTGAACAGCGCCTTTCTAACTTTATGCTTTGGCAGGCTAGCTATGCCGAGCTTTACTTTACAGACAGGCTTTGGCCTGATTTTACTAAGGAGGATTGCTACGAGGCGCTTAGCTGGTTTTCTTCACGCAAGCGCCGTTTTGGCAAGGTTTAATATGCTTAAAAGAACTATTACCGGCGCGGTTTTGGTTGCCGTTTTGGTGGGCTTTTTCTTTTTAAGAAAGCTTGATTACGCATTCTTTCATATTGCAATTTCTCTTATTGCGGTTATAGGCGCGCTTGAAGCCGTTAAAATGACCGGCGAAAGGACTGCTCTATCACAAAAGATAACCTGCGTTTTATCTGCTATTGCCGTTTGCGTTAGCTTTTATTTCTTTAACGCAACGGGCGCGCTGGTTGCTCTTGTAATTTTTTTAATAGCGCAATTTTTTATTCCGGTATTTGCGCGCGCAAAATACGGTATGGAAAGCTTAACCCTTTCTTTATTTGCAACTATTTACCCCTGCGGTTTACTTATTCCGCTAATGATGATTAATACCCTTGGCGGTATTTCTACCTTTGCTTTAATACTCACCTTCGTTATTTCGCCCTGCGCAGACGTGTTTGCTTACCTTGTTGGCAGAACGCTAAAGGGTAAGAAGCTTTGCCCCGAAATTAGCCCGAATAAGACTGTTAGCGGTGCTATAGGCGGACTTGTTGGCGGAATAGTTGGTAGCGTGGTGGTTTACGCGCTAACCAAAAACAGCTTTAATTATCATCTTAATTTAAACCCCTACTTGTACTTTGCGGTGGTGGGATTAGTTGCCGCGCTTTTAACGGAAATAGGCGATTTAGTGGAAAGCTTTATTAAACGCTCCTTCGGCGTTAAGGATTCAGGAAAAATATTCCCCGGCCACGGTGGCGTGCTTGATAGATTTGACGGCTTAATATTCGCTTCCGTATTTATTTACTTCGTGGTTGCTTTATTTTAAGCTTTGACCTTTTTTTGATTATACATCTTAAAGATTTTGCATAAACTAATTGATGACGGCTAATTAATAAGTATATAGAATAATATGAAGAAAATTGCTTTACTTGGAAGCACGGGCTCTATTGGTAAGCAGGTGCTTGAGGTGGTAGACAGATACCCCGAAAAATTTAAAATAGCTTCACTTTGTTGCAATAAAAGCGCAAAGGAGCTTGCAAATCAAATAGAAAAATATAGGCCGGCGGTGGCAGGGCTAACCTGCGCGGAAAAGGCAAGTGAAATAACCAACCTACCTGCCGGCGTTAATCTTTACACGGGTGAAAACGCTCTTTTGCACTGCGTGCTTAGCGAAGCGGATATAATAGTGGTTGCGGTAGTTGGCTTTTGCGGACTTGCGCCCGTTATTGAAGCTTGTAAAATGGGTAAAACTATTGCGCTTGCAAATAAGGAAAGCTTGGTTGCAGGCGGAAAGCTGGTAATGGAGCTTGCAAAAAAGTACGGCGCAACTATTATTCCTATAGACAGCGAGCATTCAGCAATTTGGCAATGCTTACACTTTAATAGGCAAGCACCCTTTAAAAAAATTATTCTTACGGCATCCGGCGGGGCGCTTAGAGATATTCCCATTAACGAATTACAAAACGTTACACCCGAAATTGCCCTTAATCACCCCACTTGGAAAATGGGCGCAAAGATAACGGTGGACTGCGCTACTATGATGAATAAGGGACTTGAGGTTATGGAAGCCTGTTGGCTTTTTGACTGCAAGCCAAGCGATATAGAAGTGGTAATTCACCCGCAAAGTATAGTGCATTCTATGGTAGAATATGCCGATAACGCGCTTATAGCCCAACTTAGCAACCCTTCTATGGATATACCCATTCAGCTTGCGCTTTCCTACCCGGAGCGTTTAGCTAGCGCTACTAACGAGCTTGACTTTTCACTTTTAAGCCTTGATTTTAATAAGCCAAGCCTTGAGCGTTACCCCTGTTTAGCGCTTGCATTAGAGGCTGCAAATAAGGGAATGAACTACCCTTGCGCTCTTAGTGGAGCAAACGAAATAGCCGTTGAACTATTTTTAAAGGGTAAAATAAAATACACACAAATTAGCAAATACGTACGCTACGCGCTTGATAATACGGTGGAGCTAAAGCCTACCTATGAAAACCTTGTTAAAACCGATTACTTGGCGCGCGAAGCGGTTTTTACTGCGTATAAGGAGAACAAAATTGACTAATCTATCTTTTACAACCTGCCTTTCGGCAGGTATACTTTCATCAATTGGATCTATTGCAGTAGCATTACTCGTGCTGCTTTTTATGATAACCATTCACGAATTCGGCCACTATATTATTGCAAAGATATTTGACTTTAAGGTTAACGAATTTGCTATAGGTATGGGCCCTGCGCTATACAAAAAGGTTAAAAAGAACGGCGAAATCTTTTCTATAAGACTTCTTCCTCTTGGCGGTTTTTGCGCCTTTGAGGGCGAGGATCAGGAAAACGGCGATCCAAGAGCCTTTAACAATAAAAAGCCTTGGCAAAGAATTTTAGTGCTTTTAGCGGGCGCTACTATGAACTTCGTTGCAGCTATTTTAGTTTTTTGTATTTCTATAGGCGCTTACGGTCAGCTTTGCGTGCAATCCTTTGAAGCCCTACCGTCTAACAGCGCTTACTGCTTACAAAACGACGATATTATTCTTACCGTAAATAACAAAGATATTTACCTTACGACCGATTTAATTAGCGCTTTAAAGGGCAAAAAAGCGGGCGATTTAGTGGATGCTACCGTGGTTAGAAATGGCGAAAGAATACAAACCAAAATTCAGCTTCGTTGCGATCCCATTTCTACCAGCATGGAAGATACCGATAAGATTTACCAAAGCCTTGGCTTTGCTACCATAAGCGCGGTTACTGCAAGCAATAATCTAACGGAAATCAACCTTAAACAGGGGGATTATATTTTAAGAATTTCATCCACCCTTCCCGATATTAGCGAGCAGGCAAAGGATGGTTATACCGAATGTCTGTTACAGGAAAACGGCGCGCTTGTTAAAAGATATCTTAACGAAGAGCAATATTTAACACTTCCAAGGGCGTACGATCCAAGCGATTTTGCAACTCTTTTAAGGGAATATTCTAACGGCGAAAGGGCGTATATTTACCTTTCACGCGTGGTGGAGTTTGATGGCGAGCAGGTTGCTATTAGAGTGGTTTTAGATCACACCTTTTCTGATAGCTGGAACGGTATTAAACAAACGGACGAGGGCGTGTTTAGCGCGTTTGGCGTTACCGTTGAAAGAATTGGCTACAGAGTTAGCTCTTCTAACGTTAGATTTGGATTTTTTGAAAGTATTAAAAGGGGCATCGTTTACGCCTTTAAAAACGTTGGCGCTACCCTTTCTGCATTCGGTCAGCTTATTACCGGTAAGCTTGGCTTAAACGCTATTGGCGGACCTGTTACCACTATTACTATTACCGCTCAAACGGTTTCTTACGGCTTTAACTACGTTTTAGAAATTATGGGCTTTATTGGCGTTTCTCTTGCGGTATTTAACCTACTTCCCATTCCCGCGCTAGACGGCGCAAGAGCGGTTTTCGTGCTTATTGAATGGATTCGTAAAAAACCCATTAACCGCAACGTAGAAGGCACTATTCACATGATCGGTCTTATAGTTCTACTTGTTTTTGCAGTTGGTATAGACCTTGTTAAATGCTTTTAATTTATTGCTATGAAAACACATTTAATGAATTTACAGCCCGCGCCTTTTAACAGTATAAAATCGGGCAAAAAAGATATAGAAATGCGCCTATATGACGATAAACGCCGTTTAATAAGCGCGAACGACCAAATTATTTTTACCAACCAAAGCACAAACGAACGCATTACCTGCAAGGTAATTTCCCTTACAGTTTTTAGTAATTTTGAAGAGCTTTACAGCGCCTTTAATAAAATAAGATTGGGATACGAGGAGGATGAAATTGCCAACCCTGAAGATATGAAGCAATACTACCCCTTAACCGAAATGCAAGAAAATGGTGTTTGCGCAATAGAAATACAGCTAATTTAAAAGCTTTTTTATCTTATTAAGCCTTTAAATAACAGTATAAAAAAGCGCTACTTGGGAATAGTATATAACGAAATTATTACTTACTAAAAGTGGGGTGTGAAGCATGAAAATTAACCACCTTGGAATAATTCCAGACGGTAATAGGCGTTGGGCAAAGCAAAATAATATAACCTTAGAAGAGGTTTACGGTATTTTTGCCAACAAAATTGTTGATTTAGCTTATCTTTTGCAAAATAGTAATTTAAACGCCCTTACTATTTATCTTGCAAGCAAGGAAAACCTAAACAGAAAGCCGGAAGAGGTTAAGCCTGTTATAGACGCGCTTATTAAAGCTTTGCCGAATATTTTGCAAATTTCGCTTAATAATAATTACCGCGTTAACTTCCCGGGTAGCTATAACGTAAACCATAAGCAGTTAACCGATTTTACTAACGATATAGAGCAAAAAACAAAAAATAACGGCGGTAAAAGGCTATATTTACTTATGGGCTACAACCCGTTAGACGAAATTAACCGTTCTAAAAATCTTTACAATCCGCTTGAAATTAGCGATTTAGAGGTAGACTTACCCTTAGAGCTAGTTATTAGAACAGGGGGAAAGCCGGTGCGTTTAAGCAACTTTTTGCCCTTACAGTGCGGTTACGCTAATATTGAAGTATTTGATAAATTCTTTATTGATCTTACTGAAGAAGATGTTTTACAAACTATTAAAAACTACGAATCCGTTACCCCAAATTACGGAAAATAGAACATAAAAAACAAGGCTATAGAGCGATTAATCGCCCTTTAGCCTTTTTTAATATAAGAAAAGCCAGCTACTAATAAAAGTAAATGGCTATGGCAATAGATGTAAGCATAGCTCACAAAATGATATTGCTAACGCAAATGATGTTTAAGCGCTGCTTAAATGATGTTTTGCTTCACGCAAAATGATGTTCGCACCCGTGCGAATTTGGGGATGGCTCTTATTATGGAATGCAAGAGATTCTATCGTTTTCTTACGAAAACTCCAGAATGACAATATAATAGATAATATAGAATAGTAAAAAAAGTGGCTATAGTATGATAATCGTGCTATAGCCACTTTTTTTTGCTTATTTCTTGTTCAATAATTCTAAATTCTTAACCGCCTCCGGATGTCCCTGTTCTGCAGCTAAAGTAAACCAATGAATAGCCGAAGGAATATCTTTTTCTACGCCAATGCCGTTTGCGTAAAAATAACCAAGCACGCACCAAGCGGATACTACCCCTTGATTAGCCGCCTTTTGATACCAATAAAAGGCGCGCTTTAAATCTTGCTCTATACCCTGCCCTTCTTCATAGCAGGAAGCAAGGTTGTACTGCGCCTTGGGATTGCCAAGTGATGCCGATTTTTTATACCAATAAAAGGCTTTTTCATAGCTTTGATCAACACCTTTGCCTATATCGTAACAAAGACCAAGCGCGTGTTGCGCGTTTGCATCACCTTGCTCTGCCGCCCTTTCGTACCAAAAAAAGGCAAGCTCGTTATTTTGTTCCACGCCGTAGCCTTTATCGTAACAGGTTGCAAACATATACTGTGCGTCTACGTTGCCTTTTACGGCATACTCTTCTATTTGTTTTATATCTATACCAATAGTATTTAAAGGATTATTCATAATTCACCTATAAGTTGTAAGCGTGGCTTACAAAATGATATTGCTAAAGCAAATGATGTTTTGCTAACGCAAAATGATGAGTACGGAATGAGATTCTATCGTTTTCTAATGAAAACTCCAGAATGACAAAGATTAGCAAATAATTCTTCTCTTATGTAAAAATGACGAATATCGGTTTATAAAGATTATAAACAACAATAAAAAACCACTCTATAACGCGATAAACGGTAGTTTTATAAGAAAATTAAAGGCCCTGACACTAAGGTTGTACAGAGCCTAAAATAAAATTAATCTTCTTTTTTACTGTTGCCAATAAACGTACCAAAAGAGGTTACGTTGTGCTTATCCTTGGGTTTGCCGTACATAGCAGATTCTCCTGATTTTTCGCGACCGAACTTAGAACCACTACGGCGGTTATCACGGCCGTTTCTTCTTTCGCCCTTATCGAATGACTTTCTGTCGCCACCCTTGCGGTTATCACGGCGGTCCTTATAGCCTGCGCGATCACGGTCTGCATAAATGGGGCGTTCATCAGTTAATTCGTTGGGAACGATAACAACGTAACGGTTGGGTTCTTTGCCTTCAGATTCCGTTTTAACGTCCTTATTATCTACTAAAGCGGTGTGGATTACACGGCGTTCAAAGGGAATCATGGGCTCTAAAATAATCTTTCTACCGGTTCTAACAGCCTTAGCTGCAAGTCTTTCTGCAAGCTGAACAAGGGTTTCTTCCCTTTTTTCTCTGTAATTTTCACAATCCACAACAAGGCGCTTATAATCTTCCCTGCCAATGTTAGCAACTGCGCTAGCTAAAGACTGTAACGCATCTAAAACCTCGCCCCTGTAACCGATAAGGAAAGAGGTGTTAGTAGCTGTTAAGTTAATGCAAATCTTATCGTCATCACGAACGATTTCCGTGGTTGCATGAACGTTAATAAGATCAAATAAACCTTCTAAAAAATCAACTGCTCTTTGCGCGTCAGAGGGCTTTTTGGTTAATTTTACCTTTGCTTGGGTAACCTTTTTAAAGATTAAACCTCTTGTTGCGGGTTCTTCTAAAACCTCAATTTCAACTTCCTCTCTGGTAACGCCAAGCTGAGCTATGCCTGACTCAACGGCTTCCTCAATAGTCTTGCCGTAAACTTCAATACTTTCCATTAATTTGCTCCTTAAAACCGTTATTCGGTTATTATTTACTTCTTATTCTTTTTATCTTTTTTTTCTATCTCTTTAATTTTACCCGTTCTTCTAAGCTCTAACTGCTTAGCTTCTTCTGCTGCAAGGCGGGCAAACTTTTTATCTACCGCTAAGTTTATTAACATATTAGATAATAAGCTGAATACAGAGCTTACAATAATATAAATAGAGAAAGACGCTGTATACATGAAAGAGAACACACCGAACATAATGGGCATCATCCAGGTCATCATCTTTTGTGATTGAGCGGCTGTGCCGTTAGCCCCGTCTACAGAGCCAAGCTCGGTTTGAGTTTTTGCTTGCTTTTGCGCTATTACTTGGGAAATAAGCATTGTTCCTATTGATAAAAGAACTAAAATTAAGTAGCCGTTAGGCTGCTCCTTTTCTTCGCCAAGGTTTGCGGTGATTTCGTTATAAACGGTATCGTAATGAGTGCCCGTTATTCTGTTTGCATCTGAATTACAGCCTGAACCGCAGGTTGCAAAACAGCCTGACTTAATTAAGAAGCCGTATTCGCCAAAGGATTGCTTAATGGGGTGTTCCCAAGGAATATCCTGTGACCAAACGTTCTTAACCCAAAGGAATCTTACGCTATCCTTATTAGCTCTGTATTCCTCTGCAGCAGCTTCTCTACCGATTTCTTTAATTTGTTCGTTTATAAACTTATTGCCGTAATGCTCAGCAATAATAGTACCTACCTTTTCTTTAAAGTCGCCAAGATCTTCTGAAGAGGTGGTTAAAGAGTAAACGCCGTTTTCAACTAAAACGATTTCATAGCCGGAGTATTCAAATAAAATACCGCTTTCGCCCTTTGCCAGCTCTGCGTGAATTGCGCCAAGCATCTTTTGAGAGGGCTCACTAGGTAAGGTTAACGCTTGCTTGCCGTTAACCGTTTTAACGTCTTCTGCCTTGAAATCAAACACAGAGCTAATGCCTGCGTCGTAACTGCTACCAATAAAGCTTTGTAGGTTAAGAGTTCTTTCTACGCCGTAAATTTCGCCGTTATCATCAACTAAATCACTTTTAACGATAAGGTCGGGATTAGCATCACAAAATTCATCAATAGAAAGCTGATAAGCAACGCTCATATCGCAGAAAAGCTGTAGGTTTGCATAGTGTGAATAAGTTGAGAACTGACCGATTACAACGATAAAGAATACTAGATTTAAAATAGTGGGTAAACAAGCCGAAAATGGGCTGTAACCGTTCTTTTTATAAAGGTCTTGCATCTTGCGCTGGTAAAGCTGAGCGTTGTTTGAATACTGACGCTGAAGTTTTTCTAGCTCGGGACGCATTTTTTCCATCATTACGGAATTCTTCTTGGTTGATACCCTTGAAATAATATCAAAGGGTAACGTAATAAGCTTTAAAATTAAAGTAAATACGATAACGCCAAGACCGATACTTCCACACGCCCTAATTAAGGACTGAATAAGCTCGCCAATCCAGTCTAATTGAACGGCGTTTTGAATCACGTAGTTGTTAGGAATAGCTACGGCTAACCAATTTAATAAATTCATAATCTCCTATAATGCCAACAACGGCAAAAAACGCCCTGTTGGTAACGATACCTTTACACGCCTTAAAAGGGAATAAAAAAAGGGAAAGTAAGCGCGTGTAAACAATTTTTTTTATGCGTGAGTATAAATATTTTTGCCACCTTGGGCTCTTTTTATTAGTGCTTTTTATCCTTTAAAAATCCGCGCCTTGCGGGAATAAAAAAAGTAAAACAAAGCACTAACCCTAAATTAGCCATTTTTTGGTGCTCTTAGGGTCCGGTACGGGATCAAATCCCCCTTTGTTTAAGGAATTACACCTTAAAATCCTGTATATTATTAAAGCAAAGGCCTTAAAAAAACTATATTTTTGAAGTGCTTCAACCGCGTACACACTGCACGTCGGGGTAAAAATACAGCCACTGTTTAAGCCTTTAGACAGGTATTTTTTATAAAGTTTTATTAAAAAAATAAAAAAGCGGTTAAGCATTAAGCAAGCCTTCCTTTTGAATAAGAAACTTTAAATCCGCTTCAAATTTATGAAAATTGTATTCTTCGGCAACCTTAGGAACAACGACTATATAGTAATTCCCCAAAGCTGCTAAATGAGGGCGAATTGCAGCGCGTAAACGGCGCTTTATGGTATTTCTTACAACGGCTTTGCCGTTTTTCTTACTAACGGAATAGCCCACCTTTAAATCGCGGGCCTTGACGTATACCAGAAGCAAACTTCTGGCATAACATCTTTTCCCTTTTTTGAAAACAAGGTCGAAATCGCTTCTTCTTTTTAACCTGTTATCCAACTTGCAAATTAAGCCGATAATTTATGACGGCCTCTTGCTCTTCTTCTCTTTAGAACGTTTCTACCTTGCTTGGTAGCCATTCTCTTTCTGAATCCGTGTACTTTGCTGCGTTGTCTTTTTTTAGGTTGATAGGTTCTTTTCATTATATAGTTCCTCCGTTTTTTTCTTTAATTTTAAGCACTTTTTATTATTTTTTAGGCTTTCCGCCTTTAAAAATCTTGTTAAATTTGGTCTTATCGCTCCATTTTTATTGCAAGTGACAATAACGAAGCAGATAGGGTTTATTGTAAATAAGCACTAGATGCAAGTAGTTGGCAAGAACAACGATTATTTCTTGATGGGCGCGTACTTGGCGTACGTAACCCGAATAAAGCGCATTTTTCGTGACAATAACGCTGTAGATAGGGATTATTGTAAATAAGCACTAGATGCAAGCGTGGCTTGCGCAAAAACTTTTTTGTGTCATTCTGGAGCGTTAGCGATAGAATCTCGCCCCACCACAGTTAAAGCAACTTTTTTAGACTCTATCATTTCCGCAAGCGAAAATTCCAGAGTGACAAAAGCAAAGCTAATGGCTATGGAAAAATAAGCTTCAATTGCGAGCTAGAGTGGTGAAACCGAGCATTGACTGAAGGGAGTGTACTTTTAGCGTACATGACCGAAGGCAAGCGCAAGGCTTCGCCTCTATAGCGCTGTAGATAGGGCTTATTTTAGTTGCTGATACGTATAGGTAACACTAAATACAAGCATCCGTCATCACTGTTGGGGGTGATGATACAGGGAGAAATGGGGGTGTTTAGTGAAACCTTAACGAAATCGTCTTCTATGGCGTGTAAGCAGTCTATAATATACTTGCTGTTAAAGGCAATTACTATATCCTTACCGTCTAAATTAATAAGCACGTTTTCGTTTACGTTACCCATTTCGCTGTTAGCGGTGATGTTAACGTAATTTTCTTTAATATCAAACTTAACTAAATTCTTGGTTACTCTTGCAACAACGGCAGCTCTTTCTACTGCGTTTTCAAAAATAAGCTTGTTTGCCTTGAATTCTGTTAAGAAGGTTACGGGAATAATTTGGCGATAATCTATATACTCCCCTTCTAGAAGTCTTGCGGTTAGGATGGTATTTTCTACTTCTACCATAAGGTTTCTATCCTGAATAACAACGGTGATTTGCTCTTCGTCCTTATCTAATAAACGAACGATTTCGTTTAACGCGCGTGAAGGAACGATGGCTTTAACCTTGCCGTAAACCTCTTGAACGGGCTTTCTGCAAAGAGCTAAACGGAAGCCGTCTAACGCAACGCAGGTGATTTCGCCTTCTAATACCTCTATTAAGCACCCCTTTAAAATAGGTCTGCTATCATCCTGTAAGCAACAAAAGGCGGTTTTTGCAACCATAGTTTTAAAATCCTTTTGGCTCATAGTGAATGAATTTTCCTTTAATTCCTTGGGAATGAGGGGAAAATCTTCGGTGGGAAGAGCTTGAATAAAGCCTTCTGAAGAGCTGTAAGTAATTTTTAGTCTACCTTCGTCTAAGAATAATTCTAGATCGTCTTCCTCTTCCAGCTTCTTAATAAAGTCAGCAAAAAGCTTACCCATAACTAAAGCTTCGCCTTCCATAAAGGTTTCTGCTCTAATGGTCTTTTCGATTGAAATTTCGTTGTCCGTTGCAATTAAGGTAAGACTATCACCCTTGCAAACCAATTTTATACATTCTAAAATAGGATTGTGTGATTTAGTGCTTACTGCTTTTACTACCTTTAGAACCGCGTTTGAAAGCTCAAGCGCTTTAACGATTGTTTTCATGCTCCCTCCGAATTGAAAGATATTTTTTATTATATTTAAGTAATAATTGTAGTAGGTGGCTGTGGTTATGTGGAAAAGTCCTTTTTACCTCATTCTATCTTGAATTTTACGCCTTTTGCATTGTTGACAGGCGGTGGATTAACTCTTGATAAGAAGGTGGATAACCTTTTTTTAGTGGATAACTTTTTAACCTTTACGTTTTTTAAGAAAAAGTACTTAAGAAGCAAGCAAATAATTAAAAAAATCCGCAAAACCGCATAATATCACAGTTTAACGTATATATTATATATTATTATTAAAAAAAAATCAATAAAAAAAAGGGCATAATGTAATAAAGAATAATATTTTAAGCAAGGTTTTACAAGCTTTTTTTAAAAAAATATAAAAAATGCGAAAAGAGGTTTTCTTTCATGTTACCGTTTAAGAGTAAAAAAGGTGGATTTGTAAAAAGTTATCCACAATATCCACGTTGATAAACTGTTGAAAAAAAGTGGACGTGTGGAAAGCTTTTTTGGTTGCATTGATTTTTGCTATATGTTATAATTTAAAGCATGAAAGAGATTTTGCTTAACAACTTAATAGAGATAAGTGAAGAAAGCTTTTCTAGGTTAGAAAAATTTTGTGATATTCTTCTTGAAAAGAATAAGCAGTTTAACCTAACCGCCATACGCGAAAAAGAAGAGGTTTTTGAAAAGCACTTTGCAGATAGCTTAAAGGGAGCTAAATTTTTTAGCGAAGGGCAAAAAATACTTGAAGTAGGCTCTGGCGGTGGATTTCCCTCGTTACCGCTAAAGCTAAACAACCCTAACCTTGATTTTACCTTGTTAGAAGCAACCGGAAAAAAATGCGCTTTTTTAAAGGAAGTAAAAAACGAGTTTGACTTAGACAAGATAGAGGTTGTTAACGCAAGAGCGGAAGAGTATGCTAACACTAGCGCCCGCGAAAGCTTTGATATAGTTACGGCAAGAGCGGTGGCTTCCCTTAACGTTCTGTGCGAGCTGTGCTTACCCTTTTTAAAGGTTGGCGGAACGGCGGTGTTTTACAAACAAAAATCTGAAAGCGAGTTTAAAGAAGGCAAGCGCGCTATTGAGCTTTTAGGTGGAAAGATTGTTGACGTTTTTGAATATACCTTGCATTCAGCCCCTGAAAGCGAAAGAGTTATAATAATAATTAAAAAGGTAAAAAACACGCCTGAAAAATACCCAAGAGAGTATAAAAAAATAATAAAAGTGCCATTATAACGCGATTAACGGCACTTTTGCATAAAATAAACCATAAAAAAAAGAGCGATACTTGGTAAAACGAGAACGCTCTTTTTTATTTATAAAACTAACGTTTATAGATTACGTAAAAAAGCAAATTAAAAATATTAAATTTTTAAAATAGGGTTGCAATAAGTATAGAAAAGTGTTATAATAGCCTTGTAACTTATATTATATAGGAGGAAAAAATGCAAACCTTTTTCAAAAAAGTAGCGGTTTTATTAACCGTTATTGCACTTTGCTTGTTTAGCATGACTATGGTTATAGCATGTCAGGCCGTTCCCGGCGGTGACGGCGCTCCCCAAGTAAGCACAAGCGAAAGTGAAAACAGTTCATCTATTTCAGTAGAGGAATCAATTTCTTCAGAGAATTCATCAAGTGAAGATAGCTCTTTAGAGGACTCTTCTAGTAGCGCTTCTTCAGAAGACAGCTCTTCATCAAGCGAAGATAGCTCATCAAGCGAAGACAGTTCTATTGAGGATTCTTCAAGCGAGGATAGCTCTAGCACGGGCGGAGAAGAACCTCCCGTTATAGTACCCGATTATCAGTACAAGGCCGTATACGGTTCTATTACCGAAAACGAAGGAACTTTAATAAGCGGTATGGCAAACACTCTAGCTATTAATACCGAAGACGAGTTCGTTCAAGGTACTTTAAAGGCAACCGTAAGCCTAGCAGGCACAGGTGGCGATAACGGTATCGTATTCGGTTTAAAGAATGAAAAAGCTCTAAACGCATATTGGGAACACGAAGGCGTTCACTATTTCTTCTTCTTCATTTCTAACGCAGGTACTGCATACCTAGGAAAGGTAAGCAACCAAACCTGGACCGTTTGCGGTGAAACCCCCATTCCCGGTTACAATGCAAGAGGTATTTACACCTTAGAGGTTGCAAGAGATAAGAGCAATAGCGGATACGACGTTATTAGATGTTACGTTAACGGCGAGCTTTACGTTTCATATAAGGATTCTAACCACGTTGACGGAACTGTTTACGGCGTAAGAGCAGGTAAAGCGGGTATTCAGTTTAGCGGAATAGAAATTTCAAGCGAAATTAAAGGCGCTAGCGTTGCTGTTGAAGGATACGTTATTGCAAGCGGTGAATACGAACAAAAGGGCGATATGCTTACCTCTTTAACGGGTAACGCAATTGCAGAAAAGATAGACGGCGAATTTATTTACGGCACTTTAGAAGCAACTATGAAGATTGGCGGCGCGGCAGATAACGGCTTAATCTTTAGCTTAACTGCTAACGATACCCACGCATACTGGGAAGCAGACGTTTCTTACTACTTCTTCTTCGTTTCTAAGGACGGATACGCATTCTTAGGTAAGGTTGATAACGGAACTTGGGCAAACTGCCAGCTTGTAGATATCCCCGGATATACAACTAATAAATCATACACCCTTAAGATAGAAAAGGACGCAACCACCATTTACGGTTACGTTGACGGAAATTGTTTAATTACTTACGCAGACAGCTTCCCCCTAACCGGCACGGGTTACGGCTTAAGAGCCGGCGGTAGCGGCGTTTCATTTAGCAATATTAAATGTCAGTCCAGCGGGGAAATTACAGAAATATACCCTGAAGATTTAACGGTTGTAAGCGGTAAGATGTTAGGTACTAGCGGCGCAGCTCGCTCTGCCGACAATAACACTCTTGCTTTAATGAAGGACGCTTCTATGGAAGAAGGTACTTTAACCGCTAACATCAAGGGCGTTGCTACTAAGAGAGCAGGTCTTGTATTCGGTTATTCTAACGACGGAACTACCGAAAGCTATTACCGCTTCGTTTCCAGAAAGGACGCGCAAAAGGTAGAGCTTGACATGGTTGTTAACGGCGTTGCTTCAAACGTATATTCTAACTACCTATCAGCTGGCTACAACAGCGGTAGAGGTTACGACTTTAGAGTAGTTATTGAAGAGGGCGTTGCATACTGCTATTTCTGGAACACCCTATACGCAGTAGTAGACGTTGAATTAGCAGGCACGGGCGTTGGTCTTTACGCAGAATCAGCCGGTAGCCAGTTTGCCGGATACGCAGTAAGCGCAGAACCCAGCGTAACCAAGGTAGACACCTTACTATTCGGCCACTCTTACTTTGAATTATGGTCTAACTACAAAAACGATTTAGCTCAGCTTGCTGAAGATTACGAATTTGGTACTTACTTAAATATCGGTATTGGTGGATCAGTAGCATCACATTGGGCAAAATTCAAAAAGGCGTTAGTAGCATACGACGCATCAAAGGCAATTTACATGATCGGTATTAACGACCTAACCGGCGGTACTTCACCTGCTGCAGTAGTTGCAAGCATAGAAGAAGCTTTACTTTACATGAAGGAAGCTAAGCCCGAATTAGAGGTAGTACTACTTTCTGTAAACCACTGCCCTGCAAGAGCTAATATTAAAGCAAGTATTTCTGCAACCAACGAATTAATGAGAGATTTAGTTGCTCAATATACTTGGATGTCTTACGCAGAGGTAGAATACGCGTTCTGCGATAACGGTGTTGATGCGGACTCTTACTGGTTTACCGACGGATTACACCCCACCGCTAACGGTTACGTTCAAAAGATCGTTCCCGCAATTAAGAATGCGTTAGACGGCGTTGGTCAGCCCGAAATGAGCGACGAGCTTTTACAGGAATTATTAGCAAAGGCTAAAGCGTTAAAGGCAATTGAGCTTTACGATTACAGAGAAGCTTCTTACAGAAGCGCTGAATGGGATACTGCTAAACCCCACTACGAAGCTGCTATGGCTTTAATTGAAGCTTGCGAAAGCTTAGAAGCCGTTGAAGAATTAGATTTATCTTCATATATTACTAGCCTAAAGGCTATTAAGAGAAATACAGAATACGTTTACGCAGATATGGTTGGCAACAACGGATGCGTAGTTTGGGAAACTGCAACCTTCAAAAACGCGCTTGATTCAAGCGTTAACGGCGTTTATAACGTTGAACACGACGGTCACAGAGTCGTTGATAACACCTATTACAGCGATATGAGCTTCACCTTCTGCTTAAGCGATTTAGTTAACGAGGTTGGCACAACCGGTATTCTATTTAGAGCTAAACAGCTTGCCGGCTTAGGTATTGAAGGTTATATGATTAATATCGTAACCGAGCCCAACTACATTCAAGTTTGGTACTTCAACGATTCATTCGGTAGCGCAACCATGTTTAAGAACATGACCTATATCGGCGGTTGGGTATTCCCCGGCGAAGTAGAAAACACTCTATTTAGAGCGGTTATCGAAGGCAATATGTGCTATATTTACACAGAAGCTGACTTTAGAACAAAAGGTAGTGATTCTTACGGCTGTAGCGTTGATTTAACAAATAAGGGCGCGTTTACTCCTTGGGCAGAAGGCGGTATTGGTATTCTTGCTTGGGATAGCGGTAATAATGCAAAATGCACTCTTACTATAGATAACGTTAGCGGTAAAATTACTAAAGAACCTGTTCAAGCAATCGATAAAACCCAAGAAATCGTTACCGCTTTAAAGGGAAGCGAAAGCATTCACTCATTTAATCCTGCTAACATCACCGGTGGAAATAACGGATTATTTAGCGGTAAGGAATTCGGCTTTAAGCTTTATACCGCTCTTGAATGCGCTAACTCTACCCTAACCGTAACTCCTTCTAACGCAAACGGCAACGTTTCCGTTGCAGGTTACTTTGTAAGATGCAAAAAGAACGCTACCGGTAACGGTATAGACGGTTACTTAGTAAACTTCGTTTCTAATGCAACCCAACAGTACGTTCAAATTTTCTACTTACAAAACTGCTATAATACAGATGGCACGGCGCTAATTTGCGATTACATTGGCGGTTGGGTATTTAACGGTCAGGTTTTAGGCACTACCTTTGAAGTAACCGTTGAAGGTGATTTTATTACCGTTGCAGCTAACGGCTCATCAGTTAGCGTTGCTTTAGACGGCTCTTCAGTTGGCAAGAGCTACACCGTACATCAAAACGGTGGCTTCGGGCTTATCAGCTGGCAAGAAGGCTTAACTATTGATTTAACTATTAACAAGATTTTAGTTAGATAATTATATTTAATAATAAGGTTAATTTTGTTTATATTATAAAACAATAAAACGGGCTATAACGTGAGTTAATCGCGCTATAGCCCTTTTTTTGATATATAGAAAAACCACGCGATAGTCGCGTGGCTTGGTAGAGGTTTACAGGTGTTGTAAAAGAGCCTTCCCCAGTGGGGGAAGGGGGACCACGTTAGTGGTGGATGAGGTGTTTTGGTAAAAAATATAAATAAAAATTAAAGCACTAATTATATACAACTCCTCATCCGTCACTCGAAAACTCGTGACACCTTCTCCCGCAGGAGAAGGCAAAATTTCAGCGAAGCGAGGTGATAGAGCCTATCAACTAACGTAATGATATTGCTAAAGCAAATGATGATTGAGTAAGACTCAAATGATGTTTTGCTTCACGCAAAATGATGTTCGCCCCAAGCGAATTTAGGGATGGCTCTTATTATATACACACCTCGTGGTGTGATGACATACAGTCTGCGACTGATTACATACGTTTACTACTTAAACAATTACATACACGCATAAATGCGTGATTGCTTACGCAAAAGAGATTCTATCGCTTACGCTCCAGAATGACAGGTATTTGTCACTCTGGAACGAGCAAAGCGAAGTGATAGAGTCTAAGAACTAACGTAATGATAGCGTTTGCGAATAAAGAACATAACGTAGAGCCCTACCCCTAATGCAAAAAAAGCCAAAAAAAACAAAAAGGGTAAAGTGTTACCCCTTTACTGCATTTTTGCTTGCAAAAGGGATTAGGTAATATTTTGCAATAAGTAAAAGTGTTAATAAAAACAAAAAAATTGATAAAAAAGTGGTAAAAAAAGCCCTAAAAACCCTATTTTTTAATAAAATATTTAACGGTTGCTTAATAAAACGCACCCACTAAAAACCCCGTTATACACAATTTTAATGTTAAAATATGAATATGGGCGTATAAAAACAAAATAAAAATGCAAAAATTTTTAAAATTTTGCTACTATCTATTGACTTATAATTAAATAAGTTATATAATATGAAAGGTGCGTTAAAAAAGAAAGCGCGCAAATGACTTAAAAATAATTAATTTTTCAATATTAAACGGAGGTTTTTCAATGAAAAAAATGACCATTGACGGTAATACCGCTGCCAGCCACGTTGCGTATGCGTTTAGTGAAGTTGCAGCTATTTACCCGATAACCCCTTCTTCACCCATGGCTGAAGTAGCTGACGAATGGGCTACTGCCGGCAGAGAAAACATGTTTGGCCAAAAGCTATTACTTGCAGAGCTTCAATCTGAAGGTGGCGCAGCAGGCGCTGTTCACGGCTCACTTTCTGCCGGTGCTTTAACGGTTACCTATACCGCAAGCCAAGGCTTACTTTTAATGATTCCCAATATGTATAAAATCGCGGGTGAATTACTTCCTACCGTATTCCACGTTAGCGCGAGAGCTGTTGCCGGTCAAGCATTAAACATTTTCGGTGACCATTCAGACGTTATGGCTTGCCGTCAAACGGGTTTTGCAATGCTTTCTTCAGCTTCCGTTCAAGAAGTTATGGACCTTGCTTTAGTTGCTCATCTTTCTACCTTAAAGTGCAAAGTGCCCTTCTTACACTTCTTTGACGGTTTTAGAACCAGCCACGAAGTTCAAAAGATTGACGCTATTGAATATGACGAAATGAAAAAGCTCGTTGATATGAGTGATATTGAAGAATTCAGACAACGCGCTCTTAACCCCGACCACCCCATCCAAAAAGGTACTGCTCAAAACGCAGATATCTATTTCCAAAACAAGGAAACTGCTAACTGCTACTATGAAGCTACCCCTGAAATCGTTCAAAAGATGATGGATAAGGTTTCTAAGCTTACCGGCAGAAGCTATCATTTATTCGACTACGTTGGTGCACCTGATGCAGAAAACGTTATCGTTATTATGGGTAGCGGCGCTGAATGTGTTGAAGAAACCATTAACAAGCTTAACGCAGAAGGCCACAAGTACGGCTTAATTAAGGTTAGATTATACAGACCTTTCTTTGCAAAAGCATTCTTAAAGGCTCTTCCCAAAACCACTAAGAAGATTGCCGTTTTAGATAGAACTAAAGAACCCGGTAGCCTTGGCGAACCCTTATATCTTGACGTTTGCACCGCTTTAGCAGAAGCTAAGAAGAGAATTACCGTTGTTGGCGGTAGATACGGTTTAGGTTCTAAGGAATTTAACCCCTCTATGGTTCTTTCTGTTTACAAGAATCTTGAACAGGATAAACCCAAGAATCACTTCACCGTTGGTATTTATGACGATATCACCAATACTTCATTAGATTTCAGCGAAAAGTACGACGCTGCTCCCGAAGGAACTATCAGCTGTAAGTTCTACGGCTTAGGCTCAGACGGTACCGTTGGCGCTAACAAGAACTCTATTAAGATTATCGGTGACCATACCGACATGTACGCTCAAGGTTACTTCTTCTACGATTCTAAGAAGTCAGGCGGTATTACCGTTTCTCACTTAAGATTTGGTAAGACTCCCATTCAGTCAACCTACCTAATTGACGCTGCTGACTTTATTGCTTGCCACAACCCCTCTTACGTTCTTCGTTACGATATGGTTAAGGACTTAAAGGTTGGCGGTAAATTCCTACTCAACTCTTCTTGGAATACCATTGAAGAGCTTAACAAGCACTTACCCGCTTCTATGAAGCGTTTACTTGCTAAAAAGCAAGCTAAATTATATAATATTGACGCTATTAAGATTGCCGGCGAAATCGGCCTTGGCGGAAGAACCAACGCAATCATGCAGGCTGCTTTCTTCTTCATTAACCAAGACATTATGCCTTACGCTGATGCTGAAGAATATATGAAGGCTGCAGTTAAGAAGAGCTACGGCAAGAAGGGCGACGCAGTTGTTAACATGAACTACGCTGCTATCGACAAAGCTTCTTCTGAATTAGTAGAAATCGCTATTCCTGCTGACTGGGCTACCACCGAAGAAGGCGCTCCCGCACTTGAAATCGGCGGAACTGAATACTTCAAGAATATCGTTCACCCCATTCTTGCTTTAGAAGGCGATCAGCTTCCCTCTTCTGCTTTCAATGCAGACGGTTCAGTTCCCACCGGAACTACCCAATATGAAAAACGCGGTGTTGCTATTAAGTTACCCGTTTGGGATGCTGAAAAATGTATTCAATGTAACCAATGTGCTTTCGTATGTCCCCACGCTTGTTTAAGACCTGCTCTTAACGCTGTTGGCGCAGAAAAGCCTGAAGGTTACACCACTAAGCTAGCTATGGGCCTTAAGGGATTTGAATACAGAATGCAAGTTTCTCCCCTAGACTGTATGGGTTGCGGTGTTTGCGCTAACGTATGTCCCGCAAAGGAAAAGGCAATCACTATGGTTCCCTTTGAAAAGGTTGCTGCTAAAGAAGTTCCCAACTACGATTACAGCGAATCACTTCCCGAAGTAGACACCTCTGCATTTAAGAAGACCTCTGTTAAGGGTAGCCAATTTGCTAAACCCCTATTTGAATTCTCCGGCGCATGCGCAGGCTGTGGCGAAACTCCTTACATTAAGGTTATTACCCAATTATTCGGCGATAGAATGCTTATTTCTAACGCAACCGGTTGTTCTTCTATTTACGGCGGTAGCGCTCCTACCTGTCCTTACACCAAGAACGCTGAAGGCAAAGGACCTGCTTGGGCTAACTCATTATTCGAAGATAACGCTGAACACGGTTACGGCTACTACCTTGCTTACGCTCAAAGACGTGATAAGCTTGCTGCTACCGTAGAGCTTGCTATTGCTAACGGTGCTAAGGGTAAGATTAAGAAAGCTCTTATTGAATGGTTAGAAAATAGAAACAGCGCAGAAAAGAGTAAAGAAATCGCTAAGGTTATTATCAGCGAGCTTCCTGCTGCTATTAAGAATACCCGTGGCGAAATTAAGGTTATCCTTAAAGAAATCAAGGCTCAAAGCGACTGCTTAATTAAGAAATCTATTTGGATTATCGGTGGTGACGGTTGGGCATACGATATCGGTTACGGCGGTTTAGACCACGTTCTTGCTATGAACGTTGACGTAAACGTTTTAGTATTAGATACCGAAGTTTACTCTAACACCGGCGGTCAAGCTTCTAAGTCTACCCCCACCGGCTCTGTTGCTAAGTTCGCTGCCGGCGGTAAGAGAGTTAAGAAGAAAGACCTTGGTATGATGGCTATGAGCTACGGCTACGTTTACGTTGCACAATGCTCTATGGGTGCTAACAAGCAACAATTCTTAAACGCTGTTGTTGAAGCTGAAAGCTACGACGGACCTTCTTTATTAATCTGTTACGCTCCCTGTATCAACCACGGTATCAATATGAGCAATTCTCAACTTGAAGAAAAGAAGGCTGTTGACGCCGGTTACTGGCATCTTTACAGATACAATCCTGCTATCACCGAAGGTAACCCCTTCACTTTAGATAGTAAAGATCCTACTGCAAGCTATCAAGAATTCTTAATGGGCGAAACCAGATACACCAGCTTAAAGAAGGCTCAACCCGAATTAGCTGCCGAATTATTTGAAAAGGCTGAAGAAGAAAACAACGCAAGATTGGCTAAGTATAAAACGCTTGCTAAAAAAGACTAAAAAATAAGGCTTATCTACTTCGCAATAGTTCGTTCTTTTAGTTTTTATTATAGAATTGCACCAACTTCGTTGGATGACCTGCGACCAACAAGGTCGCCCCCTGCGCTCAAAACTAAAACGCCTGCTCTTGCTCGCATCTAAACCTTATTTACAATAAGATCCACTTACTTCGTGATAGCGGTGAAGCCTTGCGCTTGCCCTCGGTCATTTACGCCAAGTAAAATCCCGTCGGTCAATGCTCGGTTTAACCGCTCTAACTCGTAATTGAAACTTATTTAGTGCCATAGCCATTGGATTTGCACGCAAAAACAACTAATTAAAGCCTCGCTAAAAAGCGGGGCTTTTGTGATAAGTTAATTTGCAAAAAGAAAGGCTATAGCGCGATTAATGCACTATAGCCTGTTTTTGATATAAAGAAAAACCACGCGATAGTCGCGTGGCTTGGTAGAGGTTTACCGGTGAGTGGAAAAGAGCCTTCCCCAGTGGGGGAAGGGGGACCACGTTAGTGGTGGATGAGGTGTTTTGGTAAAAAATACAAATAAAAATTAAAGCACTAAATTATACAACTCCTCATCCGTCACTCGAAAACTCGTGACACCTTCTCCCGCAGGAGAAGGCAAAAGTGAAACCCGTTGACGGGTAGCAGGTAATAAGTGCATGACTGGCAGGTCAAATAAAAAGCACGTTTGTGCTAGCCAGTAAGCAATGGCTATGCCCGAAAAATAAAAACCACCCGATATTCGGGTGGATGTTTATTTTGCTGTGATTAAGTTAATAATTAAGCAAATTATTTATCTGCTTTTTTCTCATATACTTTACTGCCGGTTAGCTTTTTAAGGGTGTTAAATTCCTTACCGCCAAAGAAGATATAGAACTTTTTGCCAGCCTTAGAAAGTCTGTTAATAAAATAGCAGGTTTCTTCATAAGCCGTTTGCGTTTGCTCGTGAGGGGCTTTTTTGTTATAATCTATTGCAATATAGTAAACCAAGGTTTGGCTTTCCGTTTCACGCACGCCGATATAAATAGCGGTTAGATTATTTCCCCAATATTCGCTTAGCTTTTCTACTATTTCGTTAACAGTCTCTTGGTGGCTTTCGTTTGGAGATTCTAACCCGTTTTTTGAAAATAGAGTTTGCATAATTTCGTCTTCTGCAAAATCATATTTGTTGGGCGCGTTTTCACGGTATTCATCTAATAGCTTTTGATTGCCCGTTTTTAAAGCGTATTTTCCAAGCTGATCTATAGCTTCGCTAGTTGCAGTTGGGTCTATCGCACATTTTTTAAATAATTCAATGCATTCGTCGTTATATTCCCTTGCGTAAAGACAAGCAAGTAAATAACAAGCAAAGGAAGAATTTGATCTTTCCACAACCTCGCGCAAAATTCTTTCTGCCTTGCTATCGTCTATGAATAAAAAGGCTTGCGCGCTTTCTATAAGCTCAGAATCGGTTAGGGTGCTCCATTCGTCGCGCTTGTCGTAACGGTTCATAGCTTTTATTCTTTCGTCGTAAGCGCTTGCGCGTATTAACAAATAATCGTCCTTCTTTTTGTTTTTAAAACCAAGGTCGGTGATAAGTGAAGAGCTTTTTTGAAGTAAAAGGTCAAGTTCTTGGGTATACGTACCTTCTTTTTTGGTAAAATCCACTTTATATTCGCTTACCTTAAGCGCTTCCATTCGCATCTTCAGCGTGGGGTGTGAATCCCTGCGTGAAGGTAGCTCGTTTTGTAAGGTAAAGTGCCATTTATCGCCATATAGCTCAACTTTTTGTAAAAAACACGCCACGTTAACTTGGCAGAAGTTGGTTATGGGGGTTAGCTCTTTATAGGTGTCAAAAGAAATCTCTTTCCAAGGGTGTTCGCCGTATAAAGCAAACAGCATAGTTTTTGCGGTTGCGTTAATAAAGTCCTGCTCTACCCCGGCTTCAATAACGGCAAGGTCTGCAAGCCTTTCGCGCTCTAAGGAAGAGTTTGCGTCAAACTGAATAATTGCTAAAAGAAGTTCCTTTAAGAAATAGGAACAAAAGAAGGTTTTTCCGGCATCTAAAATAGCGTTGTTTTCACCTTGAGATTCGTTTTGTTCTATGAAGGAATGAAGCCTAAATCTGCGTTTCGTGTCTGAATTTTTTAAATGCTCTAGCTCGTGAACTAAAACTGAAAATAGCTCTTCTTCGCTAAACAAAGAAACCTCTTCAGAACCAAAAAGAAGGTAAACGCCCTTTGAATTTTCAAAAATAGAAACTCCACGACCTGCAAGAACTGCAAGAATTTTTCCCTTGTAATTTACCCTTTCACGCGCTTTGTTAATAAGCGAATAAATATATGGGAACTCTTCTGGGGATAATATCGTTTTGGGGTTGATTTTTTGTGTTGGAAGGGGCATAAAGGAATTTATTATGCTCCAATTAAAAAATACTGCAATAATTACAATGAAGGTCGTTAACGATTGATTTTTTGCAAGCCCTAAAAGTAAGCAGGTTGCGCAAAACAGTACGATTAGTAAGCATTTATAGCAGTTGAATAAAGAGATTTTTTTGTTTAAATTTCTTTCTGCTTTAGCTACGTTTTGCTGAATTTCTTCCTTTTTTTCTAACGCGTATGCTTGACCTTCTTTAGCGTTCATGCCGTTAAAGCGTTTGTTAAAGGCGAAGTTTTTTACCGCGTTTATTACGGCAAGTATAACGATTAATACCATTAATATAATCGTTAAGCTGTTAAACAGTTGATTAAAGGAATTGCCGTTAAGATTTACGTTTATATAAAAACCTATCGCCCAAACCCCCAAAGACAAAGCGAACGCAAGCACTAAAGAAAGCAGTTGAATTAATACTTTTTTCATCATTCGTTTTCCTTATGAGTAATAAATTTTATTAAATATATAAAGCTTAAAGTAAAAGTTTTTATGATATTTGTTATGAAAAAAGCGGAAAAAATATTCCGCTTTTTGCCGTTAATCGCCTTATAGGCTTACTTTTTATGTTTATCAATAAGGTCAAGAATTTCCACTATTCTATCCAAATCGTCACGGGTGTAATAGTCGATATAAATTCTGCCCTTTCTGTCGTTACCGATAGCCTGAACCTTAGTGCCGAAAGATCTTTGCATACGGTTAATCATATCCTTAAGCTCTACGCTCATAGGCTTAGCTGCCGCTTTTTTCTTTTCGGGGGGATTGTAATAATCCTTAACAGCCTGCTCTACGTCACGAACGGAAAGCTTATCTTTAACAGCCTTATTTGCAATATTTGCCTGAACGTCTGCAGGTAAGGTTACAAGCGCGCGGGCGTGGCCTGCTGAAAGCTTGTTGCTTTCTACAAGCTTAATAACTTCCTTAGAAAGGGTTAATAGTCGTAAGGTGTTTGCTACTGCAGATCTACTTTTACCTATTCTACCGGAAAGCTCTTCCTGCGTCATATTGTAATCCTTCATAAGCTGTTGCATAGCGGTTGCAGCTTCAATGGGATTTAAATCTTCACGCTGTAAGTTTTCTATTAAAGAAATTTCTTTAATTTGGCGTTCGTCGTACTCTCTAATAATAGCGGGAATGGTTGTTTTTCCTGCAAGCTTACTTGCGCGGAATCTTCTTTCGCCCGCAATAATCATATATTTACCGTTCTCACTCTTATTAAGAACGATAGGGGTAATAACACCGTGAACGGAAATAGAATCTGCAAGCTCCTTTAACGCGCCCGCATCAAAAACCTTTCTGGGTTGGTTTGGGTTTGCAAATATTTTTTCTAGTTCTATTTCATAAACGGCGTTAGCTTGCTCTTCAGTCATTTTGCTTTCGTCGTATGTAAAACGGCTGTAATCTTCGCTTGTTTCACTAAATAAAGCAGAAAGACCTTTGCCAAGTCCTTTGGTAACCTTCACTTTACTTTCCTCCTTTTTGTGTTAACTATGTGCCGATAATCGCCTTATAGGGCGGTTTTTGTTTGCTTCGAACGGTGAATGATTAAATATTTTTTGTTATTACTTCTTGCTTTCGCGTTGTAAAAACTCTTCTGCCAAGGCAACATAAGCCTTTGCTCCGTTGCATCTAGGATCGTGAATCATTACGGGTACGCCGTGGCTGGGCGCTTCAGAAACTCTTATGTTTCTGGGAACAACCGTGTTAAACATCTTTTTGCCGAAAAATTTGTGGATTTCTGCGGATATTTGCTTAGAAATAAGAGCCCTGCCGTCGTACATAGTAACAACAACGCCGTCTATAACCAGCTCTGGGTTAAGATGCTTAACTACTAATTTAATGGTGTTCATTAGCTGTGATAAACCTTCTAACGCGTAATACTCGCTTTGAATTGGAATGATAACCGAATTAGAAGCAGAAAGAGCGTTAATCGTTAAAAGCCCTAACGAGGGGGGACAGTCTATCATAATAAAATCGTAGTTGTCTTTAACCGATTCAAGCTTTTCTCTTAATCTCTTTTCGCGATTTTTAAGGTAAACCAGCTCTACCTCCGCGCCGGCAAGGTCTATGCTTGCGGGCAAGATATCAAGATTTTCAACTGCCGTTTTGTGGATAGCTGATGATGCAGGTAGATCGTCTATTAGCACGTTATACACGGAATTCGTTAGTTCACTTTTAGAAAAGCCCAAGCCCGTGGTCGCGTTACCTTGAGGGTCCATATCTATAAGCAGGGTTTTCTTGCCCTTTAAGGCAAGCCCTGCAGATAGGTTTACACAAGTTGAAGTCTTACCAACACCACCCTTTTGGTTTGAAAAGGATATTATTTTTGCCATGATACACCTCTAAAAATTAGTTAGCGTTCCCTTCGTTTTTGCCGATATGGAAGGGATCTAATCTTTGTTCTTCGGCGGTTTTTTCCATATAGTCCACGATTGCTTCAAAGCTTTCACCCTTCATAATCATGTTAACTTCTTCAGAGTAAATAGTTTCTTTTTCGATAAGAAGTCTTGCCATAAGGTCAAGCTTATCTTTGTTTGCGGTAAGCAGCTCAAGAGCCTTTTCTCTTCCCGCCTTGATTATCGTTTGAACCTCTTCGTCTATTAGCTTAGCAAGAGCTTCGCTGTAAACGGTTCTGGTTTGATAGTCGCGACCAACGAAAATTTGATCGTCGCTACCGTAGTTAACGGGGCCAATCTTATCGCTCATACCAAATTCGGTAACCATTACGCGCGCAATCTTAGAAACCTGCTTAATATCTTGGCTTGCGCCTGCGGTGAAGTCCTTAATAATGATTTCTTCCGCAGCTCTACCGCCAAGAGTCATAGTGATTCTATCTAATAGCTCGTTCTTGCTGGTGTGCTGATCGTCGTTAGTAGGTCTGGTAAGAGTATAGCCTGCAGCGTTTCCGCGAGGAATAATGGTAACCTCGTGAACTTCGTCACAATGGGGAAGTAGCTTCGCGCAGATTGCGTGGCCTGCTTCGTGATATGCCGTGATACGCTTGTCGCTTTCGGTAACCAATCTACTGCTCTTCTTGGGGCCCATAGCGATTTTTTCTATTGCTTCGTATAGATCTTCGTTAGTGATAGCCTTTCTGTTAGCTCTTGCAGCTAAAATTGCAGCTTCGTTTAGTAGGTTTGCAAGATCCGCGCCTGAAAAACCGGTGGTCATCTTCGCTAAAATCTTGAACGATACGTTAGAAGCTAAGGGTTTGTTTCTTGAATGAACCTTTAAAATTGCTTCACGACCGCGAACGTCCGGAAGATTGATGTGAATTTGGCGGTCAAATCTGCCGGGACGCATTAACGCGGGGTCTAATATGTCTGCTCTGTTGGTTGCAGCCATAATGATTATGCCTTCGTTTGATTCAAAACCGTCCATTTGAACCAGTAACTGGTTAAGGGTTTGCTCTCTTTCGTCGTTACCACCGCCAAGGCCTGCTCCTCTTTGACGGCCTACTGCGTCAATTTCGTCTATGAATACGATACAGGGCATTGCCTTTTTTGCCATTTGGAATAAATCGCGCACACGTGAAGCACCAACACCAACGAACATTTCAACGAAGTCTGAACCGCTGATAGAGAAGAAGGGTACGTTTGCTTCGCCCGCTACTGCTTTTGCAAATAGTGTTTTACCCGTTCCCGGAGGGCCTACTAATAAAACGCCCTTGGGAATCTTTGCGCCTAAGGTAGAGAATTTTTTGGGGTTCTTTAAAAATTCCACTACTTCTTGTAGCTCTTGCTTTTCCTCTTCTGCCCCCGCTACGTCTGAAAAACGAACGGGCACGTTGTGGTTTACTCTTGCTTTTGTTTTGCCGAAGTCGATTGCGTTCTTGTTACTTCCCTGCGCTTGGCGCATAAATACGAATAAAATTAATATTCCAACGCCGATGGTTAAAAGGGGAACTATTAGTGAAGAGAATAAAGAGCCTGCATTAGGATCTGTGTAATTAACTGATAGGCCTGCATCTTGAAGAGCCCAAAGTATTTTTGAATACTGATCGTCTCTGGGGTAGCTGGTCTTGTAAGCGTAAACGTCACCGCCCTTCTTTACGTAACCAACTAGGTTGTAGGTGTTAACCTCTATTGAAGTAAGCTCGCCGCCTGCTACTATAATAAAGTTATCTTTTCTTCCGTCAAATAAAACCTCGTAAACTACTTCGTTAACCTTGTACTCTAAGTGTCCGTCCTGATTACTATCAGGGTCAAGCTGTGTTTCGCTTTGAACGGTAAGTACGCCGGCTTTCTTAAAGAAGTCCGTTGTGTTTACCTCTTTAGTAGCCATGCTAGACATTAGCGAAAAGACTACTATTCCTGCTAATACCAAAAATACTATTGCGTAAATTAGGTATTTGTTTGATTTCTTCATAAATCCTCCAAAATTTGGGCTTTGCGCCCTTATTATCATGCTTGCGCTACCCTTATTTTTTTAAGCCGTTTAGCTTTTAAAGGGTTAGCTATTTTACTTTGCTATTATTTTATCATATTTCAACTAGAATTACAAGTTAAAAGCGGTAAAATTTTGGTAAATTATAAGATATTTACCTTTTTTATATTTTATTGCACCGCTTACTATTATATGTAAAATAATAAATTTTAGCCTTGCTTTAATTAAAAAATATTTCTTGCGTTAAAGGTAAATCAAACCATTACTTTTCCAACGACCAACTACCCATATAAATTGCTTATATTTAATTTGCAAAAGTGCAAGCAAAATGAAGTATTTTTTTCTTTGATTGTTTTCTTTTGCATTAAGTCGCGCTTAAAAATAAAAATTATCACTTTTTCTAATGCTTTTTAGTTACGTACCGTTCTCAATACTTTTTTAAATCTTTACTCTTTAAGCTTTTATGCTCATTATTATATAAACGCTTTAAAAATTAGCTATAATCTTAAGATGATTTTTACTTTTAGAGCTTGTTTTATCCCTAATAAATGATTAAAAGCTTTTCTATTAGCAAATTATACCAAGGTCAGCTCTTTGAAGGTATTAAAACCTCTTTGCTTTTCTGGTATAATTCCTTTTTGTAAAACGATTTATATATAACGGGTAAGGTAAACGTGCGGTATTAAATTTACGCTACTAATCTTTGTTGGTTTTAGTTTTAATCTAAATAGCTTACGTCAGATAGTATCATTTCGGTTATTACGCAAGGTACTGCCAATGGGTAAAAATTAAACGATATTTTGTAATTGTTATAATTTGCCTTTTTATAGCATTAAAATTACTCTTTATAAGAAGTCTTAATATTTCTTGGTAAAATTATTGCGTAATGGCAAAAAATAGCTAAAAATTTGCAGTTTTTTCTTAAAAATAGGCGGGCGCACACTAAAAATGAAATTAAATTAATATTTTGTTAATAATACGAGCAATTATTCATTGAAATTTGCCCCGAATTTTACCATTTTTCACTATTTTTTTAGATTGAGTTAAAAATTTAAAAAAAAGATAAAAGGTAAAAGCAAAACCGTTCAAGTAATCTAAATTTGAACGATTAAAAGCTTAAGTTATTATAACTTCGCAGTTAAGAATACGAGGCGGTAACTATCCCTTGCTAAACACTTTTAAATAAATATAAAGTTAGTAGCATTTTAACTTAATAGCAGCAAAGCATCAACCCTACCCCACTAATACTTTTTAAGTATAAAATAAAAAGAAAAATTTTAATATTTATTAAAGAGTGCGTTTGTTTGCGCCCAAATTAATCTACAGTTAATTAAAATATTTCATATTGTTAGCGCATTAATTATTTTTATTAATTTATTAAAAATCTGTGGCTTAGCGCACATTTATTTTTGTTTTTAATTTACGATACGCAAAGTGTATTAAACAAGCTTTTAAATTTTAGTTAAGTTTGTTTAAAAAGTGGTAGATAGGCTAAAAATTGCTAAAATAGACTAAAAACGCATAAAAAATCAACTTTTTAAATGCCTCCTACGCTACTAATTTTTAATCGATAAAAAACAAACAAAAAATTGAAGAAATTACTAAAAAACAAGCAAAAAAAAGTCGATAAAAGGGTTAAAATTACTTGCGTTTTTGTGTTTCACATGAAACTTATTAAAAATAGTCAAAAAATGCTTCACGTGAAACAAAAATAGCTTGTCTTATTAAAAATAAAAAATTTTCATAACCCCAAAATCGTAGATTTTATGCGGGATTTTAAGAAAAAAATCGCCCAAAAAATCATCAGAAATCCTTCTCCGATTTTTTTGTCCGATTAATTTTTTGCGTCTTTCGTGAAACAATCCTTAATTTTTTTAAAAAATACCTAAAACAAGCAAAAAAATACATTAAAACAGCTAAAAAAATAAATAAAATTACGCTTTGAATACAAAAATTTGTGTTTTTTCGGCGTGAAACAATTGTTTAACTCGTGAAAAATCGCATAAAAAAAGCCGACTTAAAAATCGGCTTTTTAGGTGTTAAATTGATAGGTTTAATTTTGTTGCAATCCAGTTCATTGCAATAGTGAAAACGTTGTAGTTTTGAAGGAATGACGCAAACAAAGAGTTGTTTAGCGCCGTTTTTGCAGTGGCAAAAGCTTCGCCGGGCATTATTTCGATTATGAAAATTACAACGAATAGGAAAATTACTGCCTTAATTAAGCCCCAAACAAGGCCGAGTGTTTTGTCTACCAGTCTAATAAGGGGTAATTTAACGATTTTTTCAAGAATTTTACAAACGATAAAGAGTAAAATCTTTGCAACGATAAATACAACGATAAAAGCTAGAGTAAGCGCGATATAATGAGTGATAATATTCGCTAAGAATTCGCCGATATTTGCAAAAACTCCGGTACCGACGTTAGATAGGGCTTGTAAAGCAAAATCTGCGATAAAATCAGGCAATTTTAGCTCCGCAATAGCTGTTTTTAGGTTCTCTTCGGTAAGATCTGCAAGGTAAGCCGTGCCTTCACCAAGCATTCCTTGTATTTTTTCTGCAATTAAACCGCTAAAATTAAAGCTTTCGTTGGCAAAATTAACAACCGACTCTGCTAAAAAATAGGCTAAAAGCAGTGCGCCAATGGTAGAAATTGCTCTAAAAAGCTGTGAAATGAAGCCTTTTTTCCAGTTTGATATGGCAAAAATGACCAAAATGGCTAAGCAGATAAGGTCGGCAATTAAGCCAGAGCCCAAATTGGTTGAGGGAACTCCGTCCATTTTTCTTTCCTCCTTCTTATTTTATTGTTTCGCCTTAGGTTTTTGGCTTAAATTATAAATATTATAACACTCATTTTTCAATTTTGCAATAGAAAAAGAATAAAATTTTTGTAAAAGGGCTAGAATTTAGCTATGGAAGTTATGAGTTTTGATTATAAAAGTGAAAATATTAGTAATTTTATCGCAAAAACGTTAGAAAAATACCTAAATACCCCCTCTGAGAGCATAATTTTTCTTTTTATCGGCTCTGATAGCAATATCGGTGACAGCTTAGCCCCTATTTGCGGTAGTCTTTTTGAATCGCAGGGGGGTGGTGTGTTTGCTTACGGCAACCTAATTAATCCAATAACCGCAAAAGAAGTGCCTTACGCCATTGAATTTATTAAAAGAACGCACCCTGCAAGCCTTGTAATTGCCGTAGACGCCGCAATTGGTAAAAAAGAGGATGTTGGCTTGATTAAAGTACAAAAAACGGGAATTAAGCCCGGTTTAGGGGTTAATAAGGACCTTCCCGCCGTGGGGGATATGAGCGTTATAGGTATTTTGGGTGAAAAAAGGGGCGAAAAGGCTCTTTTTACGGTTGGTAAAATATCTACCGTCTATAAAATGGCGGAAAAAATAGCTAACGGACTGGAAATTTTTGTTAAAAACAACCAAAAACGGTTAAATTTTTATAAATAACCGAAAGGTTGTTTAAAAAGCTGGGCTACGAGGCGTTTGAGGCCATTTTAAGGGGTTTTAACGTCTTTTACTGGGAAACTGTGGGCAGTGGGTAAAAGTGGCTTAAAAGCTCAATAATCGCCTTATAGAGCTATTTTTTGCCGTTGTTTTAGCTCCAAAAGCAAGAAAATGGTTTAAAAATAGTTGATAGGGGCTGCAATTTGTCCTCTAAAGGCAAAAAATAAATAAATCATAATTGTTGCTAGCTCTTCAAAAAGGCTCGTATAATCGCGTATAATCTTTGATTATGGGGAATTTTTTGCTTAAAAGGCTTAAACAAGTGTAAAGAATAAGCAAAATCGAAAAAAATTAGTTAAAATAGCACGGCAAGTTAGAAAATCGGGCATTTCTAGGATAAATAGTTCCAAGAAGCGTGTTTGAATAATTAAAGCCGAAAGAAAAACGCTAATAACGCGGCGAAAATGAGAAAAAGTGAAGAAATTTATTAAAAGTCATTAAAAAGTGTACGTAAATAGGATTTTTATCGTAAAAAACAGCGGTTGTGGTTAAGAAAAAGTGATAACGTATGCAAAAAAATGCGAAAAACAGTAAAAATCTTATAAAAAAGCCAAATAATTCACAAAAGGGCTAAAAAAGATGTAAAAAATGTTAATAAATTAGCAAAAGGAAATGTAAAAAGTGGGGCTATAGGTCGATTATCAACTATTTGAAGGTTGAAAAATCAACAATTTTTTAACACAAAATCTTATTTTTAAAAGGCTTGTCAAAGGGCATAAAAAAAAGATTAAATAAGTAGCTTGAAAAAGGACAAAAAATAAAAATTTTAGTGAAAATGCGCGATTGAGTGAGATTAAGAGCTAAAAGAATTTGTAAAAAAGTTATAGGGTAGATTAAAAGTAAAAACAAAGATATTTTACTGCTTTCGTTTGCAACTATTAAAGGATATAAAAGTTGTTAAAAATTTTCTTTTTTGGCTTGAAAAGTAGAAAAAGACGTAGTATAATCAAAAAGGGCAAGGAAGGTGTAAATTAATAAGATAAAACCTTAATTAGATCAATAAATAAAGAAAAAGCCTAAATTTTTATAAAATCTCATAAAAAATCGGCTAAAATTTGTAAAAAAAGGATTAATATGGGTTACGTGCTTGATTTAAGAAAGATAGAAGGGGTTGGTAAAAGGCCTTTATTGGTTGCAGTAGGCGTCGTTTTCGTTATAAACGACAAAGGGGAGCTGTTATTAGAGAAAAGGTCAGACGATTTAACGTGGAGCTTGCCCGGCGGAAGCATGGAGCTTGGCGAAAAGCCCGAAGAAAGCGCAAAAAGGGAGCTTTTTGAAGAAACCGGGCTAATTGCGGAAGAGTTAACGCTAATAAACGTGACGGCGGGCGAGGAGGCTCATTATATTTACCCAAATGGGGACGAAATTTACGCTGTAGAGATAAATTATCTATGTAAAAAGGTAAGTGGGCAGGTTAAAATTCAAGAAGAAGAGGTTTTACGGCTGGAATACTTTAATTTAAACAATTTGCCTAATAGTTTGTGCAAAAGCGCCCTAAAAGTAATAGAAGCAATTAAGCAAAACAAGATGCTTTAAGCGTGAAACAAAAGAAGCTTAAAAACACACTTAAAAGGCGAAATGTTTCACAAAAAAGTCTTAAATAGGACAATTAATGTGTGTTTAGTGAAAATTGTTTCACAAAAAAATCAAATAAAAACGCCTACTTTTTCTACTGTAAAAAGCATTAATAAAATAAATGCAATACGTTTTGTTTTTGAACAGATTATATTTAATAAAAATGCACGTAAAAGCAAAAAAACCACTCACGAAAAGGTGAGTGGTTACTTTTTTATTATTAAGTCGTTTTAAGGCTAATTTTATTAAATTAAGCCTTTTTTAATAGCTCTAAAGAGAAGTCAATACGTCTTAAGCTTTCTTCCCTACCTAAAATAACTGCAAGCTCAATTGCTCCACCGGGTGTAACGTCTTTACCTGATAAAGCAACGCGCGCAGGCCATAAAATTTGACCGTTTTTCATTTCTTTTTCAGCTGCTAATCCGATTAATAGGTCGTGAATAGTATCGTGATCGAAGGAAGGAGCGTTTTCTAGCTTTTCTCTAATCCAAGGAAGAACGGTTAAAGCAACGTCCTTATCGGTTTTCATCTTCTTATGATAGAATAATTCAACGTCATATTCGCCAAATTCTTCTAAAAAGTCGATTTTTGAAGGAATATCGCTTAAAATTTCTACTCTTGACTTAAGTAATGCTGAAAGTTGAAGTAAATCGTACTTGCCGTAAACCTTAGATTTAGCAAAGAAGGGCTCTGCAACGCGAGCAAACTCTTCATCAGAAAGCTCCTTTAAGTATTCGCCGTTAAGCCAACGAAGTTTTACGTCGTCAAAAATAGAGGGGGATTTAGAAACGCCGTCTAAAGAGAATAGCTCAATCATCTGCTCCATAGTCATTTTTTCAACGTTTTCCTTGGGACTCCAGCCTAAAAGAGCAACGTAGTTAACGATTGCTTCGGGAAGATAGCCCTTATTTACGAAATCGTCGAAGTTAGCATCGCCGTATCTCTTAGAAAGCTTGCGGGTTGCATCCTTCATAATGATAGGTAAGTGAATGTAATGAGGTCTTTCCCAGCCAAAGGTATCGTACATTAGGTTGTACTTGGGGGTGGAAGAAAGATATTCAGTACCGCGAATAACGTGTGAAATCTTCATTAAGTGGTCGTCTACAACGTTTGCAAAGTTGTAAGTGGGTAATCCGTCGCTTTTAATTAAAATATTATCTTCAAGCTCTGCGTAGTCAACGGTGATAGTGCCAAAAACCATATCGTCGTAGCTTGATTTACCTTCTAGGGGAATGTTTTGGCGAATAACGTAAGGCTCGCCGGCAGCTAATCTTCTTTGAATTTCTTCTTTAGATAGGTTAAGACAATGCTTATCGTATTTACGGTTACCGTTAGCGTCGGTTAAAGTTTCCAAGCGTTCCTTGGTGCAGAAGCAGTAGTAAGCGCCACCTAATTCAACAAGCTTTTTAGCGTATTCTAAATAAATAGCTCTTCTTTCGCTTTGAACGTAAGGGCCGTAATCGCCACCCTTATCAGGACCTTCGTCGTAATGAATTCCGGATTCCTTTAAAGAAGAGTAAATAACGTCAATTGCTCCTTCAACAAAGCGCTCTTGGTCTGTATCTTCAATTCTTAAAATAAAGTCACCGCCTTGTTTTTTGGCGTAAAGATAACAGTAAAGCGCCGTTCTTAGTCCGCCCAAATGCATAAACCCGGTGGGGCTGGGGGCGAATCTTGTTCTGATTTTTTCCATTTTTATCCTCCAAGTGTCAAAAGACACCATAATTTATTCAAAATTAGTAAAAAGTGGGGCAATAAGCCCGTTAACGGCTATTTTTTGCCGTAATTTAAAGCGTTTTTGCGCGCAAACAACAAACAACGATAAAAAAAGCAAAAGGTAAGTAAAAACAGTTAACGCATGTTAAAATTTTAAACTTACAATCCTTTTTTATGCCTTCTAACAACAGGCTATGTTTCACGAAAAAGCAGTAAATAGCACGATTAATCGCTGTTTCACGAAAAAATTACACTATAAAAGCGAATTCTTGCGCGTATTTAGTAAAAAACGAACTAAATTAAGTTAAGGAAAGGTCTACCTTTTTCTTAATAGCGTCCAACTTATCGTAAACGTGGTAGCTAAACGCCTTGTCGCCTGAAACGATAATATGATCAACCAAAGCAATACCGTTAATTTTTAAAATCATATAAATTTTTTCGGTTGCTTTATCGTCTGCATCAGAAGGATTAATATTGTTTGAAAGGTGGTTATGGCAAATAACCACGCTGTGCGGTTTTCTAACTAAAGTACCCTTTACCAGCTCGCTTAAATCAACGTTAACCTCGCTGTTAGAGTGTGACGAAAATATCTTTCTGAATATAATCTTGCCTTGCTTATCTAGAAAAAGCGCGGCGAACTTTTCTTCAGTAGCACCCCTAAATGAATTGATTAGCATTTGCTTACAGCTATCAAAGCTAAAAATAGTGGGAAGCTCGTTATTATTCTTTTCAACTCGTGCTTGAATTTCACCCAAGGTAACGATAAAAGTAGCCGTTTTATGTCCGACCCCCTCAATGGATAGCAGTGAATGATAGTCTGCTGAAAAGCAACCCTGCAAAGAGCCGAAGGAATTAATAAGTCTATGTGCTAAATCGTTAACGTTTTTTCTTGGTATAGTATAAAAAAGCAAAATTTCTAAAATCTCGTGGTCGGAAAGCAGTGTATTACCGTCAATCAACTTAGAAATTAGTCTTTCTCTATGTCCTTCGTGCATAAAAAACTCCGATATTTTTTAAAAAACCTACTAATCTATTTTACCATATTTAAAAAAAAGTGTATAATAAAATAAAAGGATTTTTTAAAATTGAGGGCAAATTATGCAACAAATTAACGAAATCAAGAAAAATATTATGAAATTATGCGCCATCCCCAGCGTTCAAGCCCCCGCTCTTCCAAATATGCCCTTTGGTAAGGCCGTATACGACGCGTTAGAATTTACTTTAAGCCTTGCAAGCGAAATGGGCTTTGAAACGGTTAACTACGACGGTTACGTTGGCGAGGTTATTTGGCGTGGTAAAAGCGAAGAACAAACCATGGGTATCCTTTGCCACTTAGACGTTGTTAAGGCGGGTAGGCTTGAAGACTGGAAATATCCCCCCTTTACCCCTACTGAAGAGGACGGAAAAATTTACGCAAGAGGCACTTTAGACGATAAAGGCCCTACCATTTGCGTTTTATACATGATGAAAGAGCTTAAAGAGGAGAGTTTTGTTCCCAAGCATACCGTAAAGCTTATTTTAGGCTGTAACGAAGAAAGCGGTTGGCAATGTATGGCGCATTACGCAAAGGTTGCAAAGATGCCCGACTACGGCTTCTCTCCCGACGGCAATTTTCCCGTTTTATATGCAGAAAAGGGTATTTTTCACCCACAATTCCACTTTGAGTGCGATAAAAATATAGTTGTAAGCGGTGGTGAAATGCCTAATATGGTGTGTGACTACGCTTACGCAATTGCTCCCGTTAACGAGGAGCTTATTAAAAAGCACGGTTTATCGGTTAAGGGCGAAAAAATTGAAAGCTACGGCGTTTCCACTCACGGCTCTACCCCCGATAAGGGCAAAAACGCCATTTACCCCCTATTAAAATATCTTGCGGATATGGGGTTAGTTAAATCTTACGTTCACGAAGCGCTTTTTGAAGACTGTTACGGATTAAAGCAAGCTAACGACGAAACGGGATATTTAACTATGTCGCCCAACGTAATCAGCGCGAAGGATGGAAAAATGGATATTATAGTAGATTTCCGCTATCCTTCAACCCTTCCCCCCACTTTTATAGAAGAGGGCTCTGCAAAAATTGCACCGTATACCTTACTTGGCAACCATCAAAAGCCCTTATTTAACTCTAAGAATAGCTTTTTGATTAAAACCTTGTTAAAGGTATACAATGAAGAAACCAACAGTAATCTTCAACCTATGGCAATTGGCGGTGGTACTTACGCAAGGGCGTTACCTATCGGCGCGGCTTTCGGCCCTGAATTTCCCGGCGAGGACGCTCCCGTTCACGAGCCCAACGAATATATTACGGTTAAAAATATAGAAAAAATGAGCCGTATTTATAAAAGGGCTATTAAAGAATTAATGGAATAAAAAAGGCGTTGCAACCTGTTTTTAACAAGCTGCAGCGCTTTTTATTTGCTTGCTTTAATTTATGCTTTTACGCCGTGATTTTTATTCTTTGTTAAAGATTTTTCTATACGTGGCGTATTTTTATAACGTTTTTGCCTATTTTTGCCCTTAAAAATACTTGTTTATTAGTAAAATCCCTAACGGTAACGGGCATTAAAGCAAAAAACAATATTTTCACGGTAAGAAACACAAAAAACCGTTCTATAAGTCGATTATCGGCCTTTTTAAGCATAAAAGAGCTTTCAATTTTAAGTAAAGCAACGCAATAAAAGGCAAAAGAAGCATTAAGAAAAAAACAAGGGCTTTAAAGGATTAGCGGTTAGCAAAAAAAACGAGTAAAAGCAGACGAAATTTTAAAAAAATAGCGCGTAAGAAAAAAACCTCAAAATGCGCATAAAAAACAGCCCTTTTATTAATTAATAAATTGACCGCTACTTTTTATCTTTTACATAGTAAAATCGTTTGATTTTTTTTGTGAAATGTTTTATAATAGGTTTGTAAGTATGCGTGTGTGCGAATTTTGTAAGATATTGGCGAATCGCATACCCATTTAAATCATAGCGATAGCTACTGTAAAGGAGTAATCATACTATGCAAAATGCATTACTTTTAGCAACAAAATTACAAAAATTAGGTAAGGTTGACCGCAGATTCTTTTTGATTTGCGGAATTATTATCGCGGTGATTGTTGCTGTGTACTTTTTAATACCTGTTTTTAGAAGAGAGCAGTACGAAATGCAGCGCAACAATTTAAGAGAAAGAGAAAAGGCGTTCAACGCCGCAAAACAAGCCAGGGATGCTGAAGCTGGAAAAGATGTTGTTTTATCGACTCAAGAAAACGATCAGGTTGACGATAAATAGCGTATGAAAAAGGGAAGTATATTTGCAAAAATAATCTACTACCTATTCGTGTTTTCATTTGGCATCATACTGGCTATTTTTTTACCGTTTATTTTCATGTATGACGGTGAAGCGTTAAACACAATGCAAGACCAACTGGACAGTGGAAATTACACTGAAGCAATGGGGATGGTTGGCGGATATTACAACAAAAACATTGTGTTAAATGCAAGCTTTGATGCGGGCGGTGGAATAGTTCTTTTTGAAGCGGCAACTTTATACGAGTACGAATACAAGCCTGAAGAGCAGGATGCCGAAGTAAAGAAGGATTACAAGATGCATAAATCGTACGCAGGGTTTGTGTACGGTATTAGCGAAGATTTTTCACTAGGTGAGCTTGCTGAAAACAAAGCAATGCTACTTATAGGTACTTTAGGCGGTCAAAAGGAATACGGTATTTTGAACGCAGATAACAACGGTGATGAAGTATTTGACTGTATTTCTTCACTTTTAACTAACAACTTTTTCTTTTTAGAGCTTGCTGAAGAGCAAATGAGTGCGCTAGGCGTTACGGAAATAAACTCTTTAACGCTTATAAAAGCAGACGGAGGCGTATACGGTGAAGTGCAAATAAACAACTCCGCCTTCAATAGTGAAAACTTTTTTAAAACACAGTTTTTTAAAGACGTTGAATCTTTTATTCAAAAGAATAACGAGTTTGCAGAATATAGTGTGCGTCGCACCGAAGAAAGCACCTACGAAAAAGAAATAGAGGCGTTAAGCATTGAGTTAGGTTCTTTAAATAACAAGCTTTTAACAAACGAGAATTACGCAAAGAGCAACTCTGTGGTTGCAAAATCCAGGGCGGACAAGCGCGCATCCAGAGTGGTAGTTATTTATTTTATTTGTGCATACGTAATAGGTGATTTTTTACTGGGAACCAGATATATTTTAAAATTTATCAAGTGGTTTGGCTTAAGGGTGTTAAAAATCAAGCCTAAAGAAAAACCCATTGATAAGTCGGTTTACGGCACGAGTTATTACAGTCAAGTAGAGTTTAAGCTTGAAACGGTAAATTTTAAGGAAGAGGACGAAATAGAGCTTACTTACTCAAACGAAACGGAACGCGTAACCTTCACCTTAAACGGTGCAAACGGTTACACGCAAACACAAAGGATGAAGGCGGGAGCTTACAGCTTGCAACCATCCGATTTGCAGGAACGGTACGATACGGAATTTATACCGGCAACAATAGTTGCTGAAGGATATAAAAAAGCCATAGAGGCAAAAATTATAAGGCGAGAGGAAGAACGCGCATGAAAATAACAATTAACCATCTAACGAAAGCTTTCCCAAGCAGAAACAAAAAAGGTAGCGAAGTTATAGCAGTTAACGACATGAATCTTGAGATTCCATCAGGAAAACTAGTTGGTCTACTAGGACCTTCAGGTTGTGGTAAGTCTACAACTCTATTTATGCTATCAGGCTTAGAAAGTCCAACACGCGGTAACATCTTATTTGACGATCAGGACGTTACAACCTTGGCTGCAGAAAGACGCGGTATCGGCTTAGTTTTCCAAAACTACGCACTTTACCCCCATATGACGGTAGAGCAGAACATCATGTTCCCCTTAACGAATATGAGAATGCCTAAGGACGAAGCAAAAGCAAGAGCATTAGATGCAGCAAAGCTCGTTCAAATAGAGGATCTTATGGCACGTAAGCCCAGCGAGCTATCAGGCGGTCAGCAACAACGTGTTGCAATCGCGCGTGCGCTTGTAAAAATGCCTAACGTTTTACTTTTAGACGAACCTTTATCAAACCTAGACGCTCGTTTAAGACTTCAAACCAGAGAAGAAATTAAGAGAATTCAACGCGAAACGGGTATTACCACCGTATTCGTAACGCACGACCAAGAAGAAGCAATGAGTATTTGTGATATCATGGTAGTTATGAAGCTTGGTGTTATTCAACAGGTTGGCGATCCTCAGGGTATTTACGACGATCCCTCTAACCTATTCGTAGCGAACTTCTTAGGTACGCCACCTATCAATATCTTTAAGGGCAGAATTTCAAACGGTCAGTTATATATCGGTAGCGAAGCCGTTTTAGAAAGACCTGACCTTGCCGATCAAGAAGTTCTTGTAGGTATCCGTCCCGAAGGCTTTATTTATGATGAAAACGGCAAGTTTACCTTAGACCTTGACCATATTGAGGTTATGGGTAGAGATAAAACAGTTGTTTCGACTCACGCAGAATCAACTAAACCCACCGTTAGATCAATAATCGACTCTGACGTAAAGCTTCCTGCAGATGCAAAACAGCTTACCTTCAATTTAAAACCAAACAAAGTTCATTTGTTTAACGCAGAAACTGAAGAGAGGATTTATTAAGATGACTAAGGATAAAAACAATTTACCCAAAACCGAACAGGTTGACGTACAGCAAACAAGTACGCCGGCGGAAGTTGTTACGGTAGGTGAATCTTTGGAAGTTCCAACGCTTCCGACCAAGGAAAGAGTTAGTCGTTTTCTTCGCTCTCAACAAGGTTGGTTGTTCGTTCTTCCTGCTTTACTTTTGATGTGTGTGTTTACCTTCTATCCCATCGTAAGTGCCTTCGTAAACTCCTTCAAACAGGAATATGACGGGCTTACCGATACCTTCAACGGTTGGGGTGTAGATAACTTCGTTAGAGTTTTAAAAGGTGATACGGGTACGGGCGGTGCAAGCTTCTTGCAGTGTTTAACCAACACGATGGTATTAACCTTCGTTTCAGTTCCTCTTTCAACCTTTATAGCCCTATTTATTGCAGTAGCATTAAAATCAATTAAGCCCTTACAAAAGGCATACCAAACGGTATTATTCTTACCTTATTTAACCAACTCGCTAGCTATGGGCGCTGTTTTCTTAACCTTTTTCCAGGTTATCGGTACACAACGTCAAATAAATGCGGGCACTGCTCAATTAGGTATGGTAAACGATTTACTGGTATGGCTTGGTATTGAACCCATCAACTGGATTAAGGGTATAGGCTTAGAAAGTAAAAAGGACTTAGTTTGGCATTTAGGCAGTGTTGACATTCCTTGGACTAAATACGTTATAATGATTATTTACGAGGTTTGGTCAGGACTTCCTTTCAAGATTTTAATTTTATTCAGCGCATTACAGAGCGTAAACAAGCAGTATTACGACGCAGCAAGAATAGACGGTGCAAGCCGTAGTACTATTTTATGGAAAATAACCACACCTCTTATTTCTCCCATGATTTCATACTTATTAATCACGGGTATTATGGGTGGTATGAAGCAATACTCTGCCGTTGTTGGTGTATTTGGTCCTCAAATGGGTACTAACTACGATATGGGCACGATGGTAGGTTATATTTACAACTACCTTGAGCTTGGTCAAACCGGTTATGCATACGCAGGATCTTTATTGTTATTTATAATAATAATGATTATAACGCTCATCAATTTACGCGTAAGCAAAAAGCGTGTAACGTACTAGGAGGTGTGATATGGAAGATAACGTAAAAGAAATTTCTGAAGTAACTACTCCTCAATCTCAAGCTATGTTTGATATTGAAAAGGAACATAAAAAACAAAAGATACAGGGCATAGTTAAAAACGTTTTCGTTTATGCATTCCTTACTATTTGTGCAGTGTTTGCATTCCTTCCTTTCTTTTGGATGTTCATTTCATCAATAAAAACAGAAATGGAATACCGTGATCCCACAGGTTCGTTTTTCCCTGATAAGGCAATGTGGGTAAACTATACGGCAGTTTTAAAGCAGACCAACAATTCCGGTGCAAGCTTTATTCAAATTTTGGTTAATACCTTAATAGTAGGCTTTACCTCAACGCTTATCGGTTTAGTTATAATCATCATCACTGCTTACGCACTTGCAAGAATGAACTTTAAGGGTAAAAACCTATTGTTCTCTATTATGCTTGGCACAATGATGATTCCCGGTGAAATGTATACCATCACGAACTACATTACCGTATCACCTGCAAACCTAGGCTGGTCTAACTCTTATACCGTTCTAATAGTTCCTTTCTTAGTAAGTGTATATTACATTTACCTTATGAGAAACAACTTCATGCAAATACCCAACTCCCTTTACCAAGCGGCTAAGGTAGACGGTCTTTCCGATATGGGATATTTAGTCAAGGTTATGATCCCGCTTACAGCACCCACTTTAATATCAATCACGTTATTAAAGTTTATCGGTACTTGGAACTCTTACATTTGGCCCCGTCTTGTAAACCTAGAACAATGGCAAATGATTACCAACTGGGTAACCAAGGGCTTTACTGATAGAGATGGAATGGTTTATGAAAAAATGGTTGAGATGTTCGGCGCAGAAAATGCTGTAAACTACGGCAAGTCTGAAACTCTTAACACTTTAAAAATGGCAGCGGTATGTATAGTATCACTTCCTTTATTCGTATTATTCATTTTCTGCAGAAAATACATTATGCACGGCGTATCAAAGAGTGGTACGAAGGGCTAAACTTAAAAGCGACGGTAGCTTTACCGTCATGCTTAACCTGATTACAAGGTAAAAAAACTGCCTAAAAGGCAAAAAAAATTGGTACAATCCACAAAAGTGGGTATAATAAACATTAAGGAGAAATTTATGAAAAAACTACTTGTAAGCATCACGTTAGTCATCTTTATGATGGCAAGCACCCTCTTAACTGCTTGTGGTGGTGGCGGAACCAGTGACGATTCTGGTAACGGCGGAGACGCAGCTATCGACTATTCAAAGACCATCGTGTTCTATTCAACACAAGGTGACTCACTACAAACGGTTACTGCTAATGCAATCGCTGCTTTCGAAGCAAAGTATCCCGGTTGGAAGGTTGAACACGTTCAACCCGGTGGCTATGATGAAACAAAAGACAAAATCGTTTCTGACTTCCAAGCTGCATCTCAACCCGATTTAGCATACTGCTATCCCGACCACGTTGCACAATACTTAAAGACCGGTAAGGTAGTAGACCTTAACAAGTTTATCAATGATCCTGAAATTGGTTTCTCTGCTGAAGAAATTGCTGACTTCGTTCCCGGTTACTACAACGAAGGTTATGCAGAAAACTTTGCTAACTACGCATCTTACGGTTTAGAAGCTAAATCAATGATTACCCTTCCTTTCGTAAAATCAACCGAATTAATGTACGTTAACAAAACCGCATTAGATGCTTTAGGTCTTCCCATCGCAACTACTTGGGATGAACTTTGGGCACAATGTGAAACTATCGTTTCAAGATATCCCACTGCAACTCCTTTAGGATATGACTCTGAAGCTAACTGGTTCATCACCATGTGCAAGCAAAACGGTTGGGGCTATACCAGCGCTTCTGAACCTCACTACTTATTCAAGAACGCAGAAGCTCAAGCTTGGTTAGAAGAACTTAGCGCCTACTACAACGAAGGTTACATTACCACTCAAGAAGACTACGGCGCATACACCAGCGCTCTATTCACTAAGGGCGTAGATGACGGCGGTCTAGTATACTGTATCGGTTCATCCGGTGGCGCATCTCACCAAGATCCCGGTAACAAGTTTGAATGGGCTATCGCTCCTATCCCCGGTTCAGTTTTAGCTGACGGTACTGTTGATTACTCAGTTATCTCTCAAGGTCCTTCTATCGTTATGTTAAAGGATGGTAACGGTGTTACTAATTCTGAAGAAAAGCAAAAAATGACTTGGTTATTCTTAAAGGAACTTATGGATCCCACCTTCCAAGCTGCATTCTCAATTGCATCAGGTTACAACCCCAGCCGTCTTTCTACTTTCGAAAATCCCGATTACGTTGCACACCTTGCAAAGGGTAACATCACTGCAAAGGCTGCAGAAGTAGCTAAGGGATTATCAGACAGATTCTATACCTCACCCGCATTCGTTGGTTCTTCAACTGCTCGTGAACAGGTTGGTACTGCTTTAGTATTTGCTTTAACCGGCCAAAAGACTGCAGAACAAGCTCTTGCTGACGCATATAAGAACTGTGGCGGTAAATAAGAATTAAAACGCAAATAGTTAAAATTAAGTTTGTAAAAATGAAAAAGATTTCATCATTAATTATCGTAATATTGGTTATTTTAAGTAGCCTTGCATTTGTTTCTTGTAACGATGCTAAAAATAGTGGCAATAGTTCAGGTCAACAAAGCGAGGTTGCTGATAATACCCAATATTATGATGAAATCACGTCCACTTTAAAGCTACAAAAGAGCTATGAAAACAAGTCCTTTTTAACAGACGGTATCGGCAGAGCAACGCTTGACGCTCATACCGACGGTGATACGACTCGTTTTACACTTGCTCAAGGGGACGTAATTTCTGTTAGATATTACCAAATTGATACACCTGAATCAACCGGTAGTGTTCAAAAATGGGGCAAGGCTGCATCATTCTTCACAAAACAACGCTTAAAAGAAGCAACTGAAATTGTTTTAGAAGCTACTGCTGCCCGTGCAGAAAAAGATAGCTACGGTACGAGATATTTAGGTTACGTATGGTATAAAACAGCTGCAGATAGCGACTTTAAATGTTTAAATTTAGAGTTAGTTGAAAACGGTTTTAGCGAAAACAAGGGTATGGCTACCAATAAATATCCTTATAACGAATATTTTGCAAAGGCAAATACGTTTGCAAGAAAAATTCAACTTCGCATTTACTCTAAGTTAGATGATCCTCTATACTCAGATGAGCCGGAGGAAATCACCCTTAAAGACTTTATCACCAATACTGATGCATATTACAACATAGAAACCGAATCAGGTTCAAAGGTTACCTTCACGGCATGCCTATGCGACTTAAGAGTTTCAAATAGCGGTACGCACACCTTTACTGCTGAATATTACGATGAAGAAGGCAACAGATACACTATTGACGTTTACGCAGCATATAGCTCAAGCGCGGCGTCATCAATGTCAATAGGTCACCTTTATCGAGTTGTAGGCGTAATTCAATATTATAATGGTAGATTCCAAATTTCTGACGTTAAGTATGACGTAATATTTGGTGCAAACAATCCCAAGGTGTATACTTCACCTATACAAAAGAATTATCTTTTAACTTTTGACTCTTCTAAGGGGTACATTGATCAGTACAGCGAAACCCTTTACACAAATGCAACGGTAGTAAGCTCTTCTGTGGAAGAGGGTATTTTAACCATCGTTGCAACCGCTCAGCTACGTACTAAAGACGGTACTAGCGGTACGGATAAACAGTTTACCTTCAAGGTAGCAGTTGGTGAAGATTTCACAAACAACTTCACAGCAGGTAAAAAGTTTAGTGTAAAAGGCTATCAGTACGTAAAGGACTCTGGCGAAATAACAGTATTAAATCTTTCTAATTTTCAACTAAAATAATTAAATTTAAACAAATTTTTAAGGAGAAATAAAGATGAAGAAAATTTTGATTGCTTTTCTTGCTCTTGTTACAGCCCTTTCTTGCTTCGCATTTATTGGTTGTGAAAACAAGGTAAACGAGGTACAAAAAAACGAAGACAAGCAAGCAACGTTAGACATGTACATCTTTGATAAAGATGGTCAAACGATTTCAGAGGACTTCGTTCTTCCTGGCAAAATTGGCAAATATGATGCCACTTGGACTTCTAACAACGCAATTATCGCTTTAGAAGAACTTGCAGGTGACGAAGCAAACGGTATCGAAAGACAATACGTTGCAAAAGTTGGTTTACCTGAAGAAAGAACGGAAATTAGCTTAACCGTTGCTCTTTCAGAAGAAGTAACCAAATCATTCACTGTTTACGTAAACTCATTAAGCGTTTATGATTTCAGTGGCTCATACAACTTCATTCAAAACAACGGCACAGTATTTACTAGTTTTGCTCTAGACACAACTTGTGAATTCAAAGGCCATACTGCTACTATTACTTGGTCAGTTGATGAAGAATATGCTGATTATCTTGAAATTAGTGAAGACGGTAAGGAATGTATCGTTTACCCCTCATCACTTAATCCCCAAGTAAGAATCAACGCTACCTTTACTTACAAGGGCGAAAGCACCACTAAGGGTTACAGAATGACTGTTTCTGAACAAAAAGAACCCTTACAAGAAGTAGACTACTGGTACACCAACACCGGTGTTGGTATCGTAATGAGCGGTTACGTTGTATCTGTTGCAACCGTATACAGCGAATCTTACGGTAACATTTCACTATACATGGTAAATGATGAATTTACTGCCGGTTACTATTTATACAGAGTTAAAGCAGATAGCCAAAACGCTGCTTTAATCGCTCCCGGTGTTCACATTACCGTTACCGGTACTACCAACACTGACTACAACGGCTTAATGGAAACAAATGCCGGCGGTAATCTAGTTGTTGATACTGATATTCCTGCAATTAACGTTAATGAAAAGGTATACGCTGTTGATAACGACATTATTGGTGGTTTACAATCAGCATACTACAATCAATCAAGACTAGTTTCATTAACCAATTGGAAGGTTAAAGAAATTAAATCTACCCCCGATCTATCAAGCGGTACACAAACTCTATTCGTTCTAACAAAGGCCGGTGTAGACGTTCCCGTTGTAATTTCTAAATATCAAGAAGGCGCTTACGCATACAGCACGGATGACGCTACCTGTGCAGCACTTATTGCTTTACAAGGCACAGTTAAGGTTGGCGATATCCTTTCTGTAACCGGTATTTTAGGCAACTACAAGGGCCACCAAATTGCACCTTTAAGCGCAGAAGCAATCGTAGTTGGCGGAACTGCTGACGCTGAAGGCACTGTTTATGCTGGTCAAAAGGCTGCAAAGGCAGTTGCTGCTATTGATAAACTAATTGCAGATAACGGTCTTGCTTCAATCGTTGCTGTAGCTAAGAACGTTCAACTTCCTGCAACTGTTGAAGGTTGTGAAGTTGCATTCCGCGTTATTGGCGAACCTCGTTCAATTTCTATTGAAAACGGCGCTTTAGTTATCAACCCCGGTAAGATGGAAAGAGCTTGCTTAACAGCTGTTATTACTGTTGACGGCTTCACAACCAACATCTTCCGTTACATTGACGCTGCTGACTTAGACGATGCAGGTAAGGTAGAATTAGAAATGGGCGAATTAACCGTTAACGGTGGCGAGCTTCATATTACTGAAAATTCTACTATTACACTTCCTGTAGTTGGCAACTTATTTAACAACGTTACTATTTCTTGGGCATCTAACAATGAATGTGCTGTTGTAAACGGCTCTAAGCTTGTTATCACTCTTCCCAAGGAAGCTACTACTATTATTTTAACTGCAACCATCACCTCCGGTAGCGTTTCTGAAACCGTTGAATTTGAACTTGCTATTGATGCTGCAACCGCAGACTTATTCGTTGGCAAATTCCTTTCTGACGTTAAGGCAGGAACTGCTTATAAGTTTGGTTTTGTTCAAGGAACTCTTGGTAAGACCTTATACTTAACCGGCGTTGTATCCGGCAGATATTTAGAAACTACCGAAAAGGCTGAGCTTGCTGTAGACGTTTACGTTGAAAAGGCAGAAAACGGCAATAAGATTTATATCTTAGATGGCGAAACCAAAAAATACTTAGACGTATACTTCAATGCAGATAGCAAGCTTTCACTTCA
>SVHG01000011.1:0-9093 GCA_015055965.1 Clostridiales bacterium | reverse complement strand
AAGATTTATATCTTAGATGGCGAAACCAAAAAATACTTAGACGTATACTTCAATGCAGATAGCAAGCTTTCACTTCAATTCAATGCAGAAGGCGCTTGTGTATTCGCATACAATGCAACCGTAAACGCATGGGTAACCAACGTTGACGGTACTGATTACTACGTAGGAACTTACAGCAACTTTGCAACTATGAGTGCTTCTAAGCTTTCTTACATCAATGCAGAAAACACCGGCGTAAGCCAATTCCCCGCTAACTTCTTCGTACAAGAAGTTAAGGAAGTTGGTCCCGTTGCTAAGAGCGAACCTGTTGAAGGCGTTGCTTACAAGTTCTCATTAGTTCAAGGAACTCTTGGTCAAACCTTATATCTAACCGGCGTTGTTTCTGGCAGATATTTAGAAACCACCGATAAGATTTCTAAAGCAGTAGACGTTTTCGTTGAAAAGGCAGACGGCGGTTACAAGATTTATATCTTAGATGGCGAAACCAAAAAATACTTAGACGTATACTTCAATGCAGATAGCAAGCTTTCACTTCAATTCAATGCAGAAGGCGCTTGTGTATTCGCATACAATGCAACCGTAAACGCATGGGTAACCAACGTTGACGGTACTGATTACTACGTAGGAACTTACAGCAACTTTGCAACTATGAGTGCTTCTAAGCTTTCTTACATCAATGCAGAAAACACCGGCGTAAGCCAATTCCCTGCTAACATCGTAGCTATTGAATTCGTTGAAGAAGGCGAAGTAACTCCTCCTGTTGAATGTGAACACGAATGGTCAGATGCTACTTGTACCGCTCCTAAGACCTGTTCTAAGTGTGGCGAAACCGAAGGCGAAGCTTTAGGTCATACTTACGTAGACGGCACATGCTCAGTTTGTGGCGCAGCAGATCCTAACCACGGTACTCCTGAAGTAGGCGATAAGTATTACTTACACGTATACCAAGGAAATAATAAGAAAGACTTATACTTTGCTGGTACTACTGCAAACACTTATTATCTTGGAACAACCACTGATATTGCATCAGCTGTAGGAATTACGGTAGAAGAAGTAGAAGGTGGTTACGTATTATCGTTTGAAGTAAGCGGCGCAAAGAAATACGTTTGCTTCAGCGAAGGATCAAAGGTTAATGCAAGTATTTCAACCTCAGCGTTTGTATTTGGCTGGAATGAAACTTACAAAACTTTCACAGCAACCGTTGCAGGTGATGAATATTACATTGGTACATATAATACTTTTGATACGTTAAGTGCATCTAAAATTTCATATGCAGCTACGTCATTTGTGTCAAACCTAGTAAAGGCAGACGGAACTGTTTTTGAACCCGTTCAAGCTCCCGTTGAATGCGAACACGAAGGTGGCGAAGCTACTTGTAAAGAATTAGCTATTTGCTCTAAGTGTGGCAAAGCATACGGTGAATTAGCAGCTCATACTTTCGTAGACGGCGCTTGTTCAGTTTGTGGCGCAGCAGATCCTGACTACGTTGCTCCTGAACTTCCCGTTGTTAGCGGCGGCAGAGCAGACTTAGAAACCATGGAAGGTTCTGCTTCAGGTGGTTACGGTCAATACGATAAAGATTTCACATCTATTTCTGGTTGGACTACTGATAACTCAGCTCTTCAAGTAGGTGGTACTTCTGATGCAAACCCCGTATTCATTTTCATTGGTGCTGGCAACAAGGCAGTTTGTATTAATGGTAAAGTTGGTGCTTCTGGTACTTTAACCTCTCCCATTTTAACTGGCGGTATTGCTAAATTAACCTTTAACTATGGTCATGCTTTCTCAGATAAGAATGGTGTAAACATTAACATCACTATTACTGAAATTGCAACCGGTGCAACTCAAGTAATTAATTTCGTTGTTGCAGCTGCTGATATCGTTCAAAAGACTGCATATACTAAAGAATTAACTTTAGAAACTGCTATTACTGGTGAGTTTACTATTGTATTTAGCAATAATTGTCCTTCTAACTCAACAAGCAGTAATAAGGACAGAGTATCACTTTGGAACATTGAATGGACTGCTCCTGAAGCAGCTTGCGCTCACACTGGTGGAACTGCTACTTGTAAAGAATTAGCTGTTTGTGAACTTTGTGGTGAAGCTTACGGCGAATTAGCAGAACACAACTTCGTTGAAGGCGCTTGCTCAGTTTGTGGCGCAGCAGATCCTGACCACGTTGCTCCTTGTGCTCACGAATGGACTGGTATTGATTCTAACGAAAAAGGTCACTGGTTAGTTTGTGTTTTATGTAAAGCAACCGGCGAAGTTAGCGAACACACCGAAAGAGTAATCAACAACGGCGAAACTCACACTAGAGAATGCGGTCACTGCGGTTACGTTATTGCGGCTGAAGAAGCTCACGTTTATACCGACGGTACTTGTGCTTGTGGCGCAACCGAACCCGTTGTAGAGCCCTCTGTAATCACTACTATTGCAGGCGCATTAGCTGCTGGCGAAGGTGATGCAGTTGAACTTACCGGTACTGTTAGCGGTATTTATCAAGCATATAATAGCCAATATGGTAACATCAGCGTATATATTACTGATGGAACTGATACTATTTTAGCTTTCAGAATGACTGGTGAAGTTAAAGTTGGCGATAAGATTACCGTTACCGGTACAATAACTATGTATGATAGTAAGGCTCAAATTGCACAAGGCTGTACCTTCGTAATGGTTGAAGCACACGTTTGTGGTGAATTAACTGCTGCTACTTGTACGACTCCCGCTACTTGCCCCGTTTGTGGAACAACCTCTGGCGAAGCTTTAGGTCATACTTACGTAGACGGTGCTTGCTCAGTTTGTGGTTTATCTAAGCCTGCTCTTCCTGAAGGAGCTACTGCTGAAGCTAAATATACAGCAGGTACAACTACTAACATGGTAATTGATAGTAACAATGCTGCATTACTTGGTTTAAATGAACTTCTTTTCAACGTAAGCACTAATGCATGTGGCAGTTATTCTAATAAAATTGGTCTTAATAAGGATGGTTCTATTAGATTATATGCTAACTCTGACGGTAATGGTAGCGAATTAGGTCTTACAATTACTAGAGGAAAAATCCTTGCTGTAGTTATTACTTTAAATAGTGGTAATGCTGTTAGTTCATATGCTGTATTAGTAGATGGGGCGGAAGTTGCTGGTATCGAAAATGAATATATTTTTGCAAACGGTGCTAGTACTGTTATTATTAAGAATAATCAAGCTAGCGGTCAACTAAGATTAGATTCTATTAAGATTATCTATGAAGAAGTTGCATGTACTGAGCATACTTTTGTAGATGCTACTTGTACTACTCCTAAGACTTGCTCTCTTTGTGGTGTAACCGAAGGCGAAGCTTTAGGTCATACCGAAGCTATAACTGAAGCTGTTGCCGCTACTTGTACTGAAACCGGTTTAACCGAAGGTAAGCACTGTTCAGTATGTAAAGAAATATTAGTTGCTCAAGAAACCGTTGCTGCTTTAGGTCACAGTTACGTTGATGGCACTTGTTCAGTTTGTGGCGCTAATGAACCTACTGGTGGCGAAGTTGAACCTGTTGAACCCGTTACACAAAATCTTTCTTTTGCTGATGCAGCAAATAGAACTACATCTACTACAACACAACAAGTTTGGACTGCGAATGGAATTACCCTAACTTACGACAAGGGTGGTTATAATAACAACTTAGCTGAATATGCAAATCCTATTAGATTATATGCAAATACAAAGGTAACAATTAGTGCAGGTGGTGCTCAAATTACTAAAATTGTATTAAATGTTAACGCAAGTAAATATGTTTCAGTATTTGAAACATCACTTACAAATGCAGGCATTTCATATAACACAAGTGATAATACTATAACAATCGAATTAGCTTCACCTGTAACTGAAATTGCATTTACGATGTCAGCTCAAGGAAGATTAAATTCTATTGATGTTACTTACACTCCTGCTAACTAATAAACAAACCACTAACTTTTAAAAAGTTATATAAAAAAGCAGGCGCTTAAAAAAGCGCTTGCTTTTTTTATGCTTATTTTTAGGTCGTTCTGTTTTTCCGTCATTCTAAGCGGAGCGAATGCGCAGTCGAAGAATTTCATTCTCGCTTGTCACTCTGGAACGAGCGAAGCGAAGTGATAGAGTCTCAAAAGATAAAGCCGTTACTTTAGCGCAAGAGATTCTATCGCTAACGCTCCAGAATGACTAAAGTAGGCGTTTATACTATCTCTCAACGTGACTAATAAAGAAACTGTCACTCTGGAACGAGCGAAGCGAAGTGATAGAGTCTCAAAAAATAAAGCCGTTACTTTAGTGCAAGAGATTCTATCGCTAACGCTCCAGAATGACAAGAAAGAGATTTTATGTTAACGTATAGGTGGTATAGAAAGAGTTTGATTCTCTTGACTAAAAAACAGTTTTTTATTATAATATAGCCAGAGGTAGACCATGTATTACGTTTATATAATGACAAATAAAACAAAAACAGTTTTATATACCGGTGTAACAAATGATTTAATACGCAGGGTATATGAACACAAAAATTCTTTAATAAAAGGCAGTTTTACGTCAAAATATAAAATTAATCAGCTTGTTTATTATGAAGCGACTTCAGACGTTTACAGTGCAATAACAAGAGAAAAGCAAATAAAAAATCTTTTAAGAGAGAAAAAAGAAGATTTAATAAATCAATTCAATTCCGAATGGAAAGATTTATATGAAGAAATAATAAAAGATTAAAAAGATTCTATCGCTAACGCTCCAGAATGACTAAAGTAGGCGTTTATACTATCGCTCAACGTGACTAATAAAGAAACTGTCACTCTGGAACGAGCGAAGCGAAGTGATAGAGTCTCAAAAAGTAAAGCCGTTGCTTTAGCGCAAGAGATTCTATCGCTAACGCTCCAGAATGACTAAAGTAGGCATTTATACTATCGCTCAACGTGACTAATAAAGAAACTGTCACTCTGGAACGAGCGAAGCGAAGTGATAGAGTCTCAAAAAGTAAAGCCGTTACTTTAGCGCAAGAGATTCTATCGCTAACGCTCCAGAATGACATAGTATAAACAAATAATATTACCCCTAATACAAAAACCCCCTAAAAAGAATTGCAAAAAAGGGGGTGTTTAGTGTAAAATATATACGTGGGTATTTGCGCGCAAAACACAAAGCCCACAATAAAGCAAAGGAATACACTATGTTTAAAGAAGTTCTTCAAGCAATCACTCAGTACGACGTTATAATAATTCACCGCCACACTAAGCCGGATGGGGACGCTATGGGCTCTCAAATAGGGCTTAAAGGCATTCTTCAAGCCAACTTTCCCCATAAGTCTATTTATGCGGTTGGCGAAATAAACGAACGCTACGCCTTTATTGGCGATATGGATGAGATTGATGATGAGCTTTACAAGGGCGCGCTTGCCATTATTTTGGATCTTTCCGCCCCCAATTTAGTTTCAGACGAGCGCTATAAGCTTGCCGATAAAACCATTAGAATAGACCATCATATATATATAGATAAATTCACCGATATAGAGGTTATTAACAGCTCTTACGAAAGCTGTGCGGGGCTTATTGCAGAGTTTGCCCGCGAATGCGGTTTAACTGTTACCAAGCAGGCTGCAACCGCCTTATATACCGGTATGACCACCGATTCCGGTAGATTCCGCTACGATAGCGTTTCTGCAAACACCTTTGCTATTGCTTCCTTTTTAATGCAGGCGGGGGTAGATTTAAACGACGTTTATCCCAACCTTTATCAAGACGATTTTGATAATATTCGCCTTCGCGCAAGCTTTATTTTAAAAATTCAATTCACACCCAAAAACGTTGCTTATATTTATACCACCAAGGAAGAAATGGATAAGCTTAACAAGGACGTATTTTCTATTTCGCGCGGTATGGTTAGCACTATGGCGGACCTTAAGGGGGTTGATATTTGGGTTAACTTTACAGAAACTGATGCGAGCGTTTTATGCGAAATCCGCTCTTCTAAATACAATATAAATCCCGTTGCCGTTAAGTACGGCGGGGGTGGGCACACCAAGGCGAGCGGTGCTACCTTAAAGGATAAAAGTGAGGCTATAAGCATGTTATCCGACCTTAACGACATGATAGGAGATTAATTATGAGCTTAAATTTAATGCAAAGCATACTTAATAAAATAGAAGAATATAATCGCATATTCATATTTCGCCATATCCGTATGGATGGGGACTGCACGGGCTCTACAAAGGGCTTAAAGCGTATTTTACAGCTTAGCTATCCCCAAAAGGAAATTTACCTTATAGACGAGCAAAGGTCTGATTTTCTTGCATTCTTAGGCGAAGACGACGCGCCCGTTGCAGATGAGCTTTACGCCGGCGCGCTTGCTTTGGTTTTAGATACCGGCACTAGCGACCGTATATCTAATAAAAAATACCGGCTTTGCAAGGAAATCGTTAAAATAGACCACCATATCCCCGTGGATGATTACGGCGTTATTAATTGGGTGGAAGAAAACCGTTCTTCTACCTGTGAAATGATCGCATATTTTTATAACACCTTTAAAGATAGGCTTAAAATGGACGCGCAAGCGGCTACCTATCTTTATACCGGTATGGTTACCGACTCCGGCAGATTTAGATTCCGTGAGGTAGACGGCGATACTATGCGCCTTGCCGGCTCTTTACTAGACTTCGGCATTGACGTTGATACCCTTTACGCTAATCTTTATATGCAAAGCTTCGATAGCTTAAAGTACAAGGCGTATATTTATAAAAATATGAAAATTAGTGAAAACGGCGTTTGCTATTTTTACGTTTCTAACGCAACCCAAAAGAAGCTTAATATCTCTCGCGAAGAGGCTAGCGCGGGCATTTCTGCAATAGAAAATATTAAAGATAGCCTAATTTGGATTGCTTTTATAGAAAACGACGATAAGAGTATTAGGGTGCGTTTACGTTCGCGCTTCGTTACCTGTAGCGAAATAGGCGAAAAATACCACGGCGGCGGTCACGCTTGCGCAAGTGGCGCTACAGTTTACAGCAAAAAGGAAATGGAAGCGCTTGTTGCTGATGCCGATGCGCGCCTTAAAGAATATAAGGAAACACACGGAGGTTGGCTGTGAGAATACTTATAACTAACGACGACGGCATCAACGCGCCCGCTCTTAAAGAGCTTGCTAAATGGGCTAAAAAGCATGGCGAGGTTACCGTCGTTGCGCCTAAAATAGAGCAGAGCGGTAAAAGCCACGGCATAGAAATTATTAAGGCTATGGAAATTCTTCCCGTTGATTTAGTGGAAGGTGTTGAAGCTTATTCCGTGGACTCTACCCCCGCAGACTGTGTGCGTTACGGAATTATCGGTTTAAAAAGGGATTACGATCTTGTTATTTCAGGCATTAATCGCGGTTTTAACCTTGGTAAAGATATCGTTTATTCCGGTACAGTTGGCGCTGTTTATGAATCTGCAGGGCTTGGTTTTAAGTCTGTTGCGCTTTCCACCGCTCCCCATTCTTTAGAGATTGCGCTTCAAAATTTAGATAACGTATACGATTTTTTCGTACAAAATAAGCTTTTTGAGCATAATATCATATATAACGTTAACCTTCCTGACTGCGCGCCCAAGGGCATTATGATTACAAGAACGGGCGCAGGCTATTATTCAGATGACTTTGATATGGTCGGCGATAAGATGTATCTTCAGGTTGGCAGAATGATTTGGAACGATACTAACAATATGGAGCTTGATACGGACGCTGCTATGCACGGCTATATTTCAGTTACCCCCCTTTCTTCAGAAAGAACTAGATTAGAGGTTTTTGACCTACTTAAAAAATTGAATGATGTTAAATAAGCTATATCAAAAAAGCAAGCTAATTTTTGCGCTTGCTTTTATAATAATTTACGTTGTGGGCGCAAGTCTTTTAGACGGGCTTTCTTTACAGCTTGGCACGGATAAAATTTTAACCCTGCCGTTTTTGATACTGCTTTCCTTGCTGTTAGTTTATTGGCTTGTAAAAAATAATCTTTATAAAGAATACGGCTTAACAAAAAGCAACGCAAAGCCCAAGCAGTTTTTGTTCTTTATTCCACTTGTTGCGGTTGCTTCGGTTAACCTTTGGCTTGGCGTTAGCTTAAACGGTAGCTTTTTAACGGGCGCAATTTATTTTGCATCTATGTTACTAGTCGGCTTTTTAGAAGAGCTTATCTTTCGTGGATTACTCTTTAAAGCTATGCAAGAAAACAATTTAAGGTCCGCAATAATAGTTAGCTCCGTGACCTTTGGTATCGGGCATTTGGTAAACCTTATAAACGGTAGTGGGGCAGATTTGCTTTCTAATATTTGTCAGGTTGTTTCCGCCGTGGCGTTCGGCTTTTTATTCGTTATAATTTTTTACAAAAGCAAAAGCTTATTGCCTTGCATTATAACTCATTCCGTTCTTAACGCCCTTTCGGTATTCCAAAACACCGCAAAGGTTACCCCCACCTTTACGATAGTAAGCTCGCTTATTCTTACCGTTATTGCACTTTTATACACCTTGTATTTAAACAAAAGCTTATCAAAAACGCAAAACGAAGAGTAAGGGACTATTAAAAGTACTAAAAAAGACAACTAAATAAAAGCATTTTTGTAAATTAAAGTGTAATAATTGTTTGGCAAAAACTAAAAAATTTAAGTTGTGAAAAACAAACAAAAACCGCGCTATAAGTCGATTAGCGCGGTTTTTGTTATGAAAAAGGTCTACCCGAATATCGCGTGATTTTTATTTTTCGAGCATAACCCTTGTTGACTAGCTAGCACAAATGTGCTTTTTATTTGACCTGCCAGTCATGCACTTATTACCTGCTACCCGTCAACGGGTTTCACTTTTGCCTTCTCCTGCGGGAGAAGGTGTCACGAGTTTTCGAGTGACGGATGAGGAGTTGTATAATTTAGTGCTTTAATTTTTATTTGTATTTTTTACCAAAACACCTCATCCACCACTAACGTGGTCCCCCTTCCCCCACTGGGGAAGGCTCTTTTCCACTCACCGGTAAACCTCTACCAAGCCACGCGACTATGAAGTGAACCCCAAAGTTTAGACAAAAAAATATTAAATTTGTGAATGAGTTCTGTACTGTACAGG
>SVHG01000010.1 GCA_015055965.1 Clostridiales bacterium | reverse complement strand
AGTGATACTCAAATGATGTTTTGCTTACGCAAAATGATGTTCGCACCCGTGCAAATTTAGGGATAATAAAGCTTCGCCGCTATAACTAAGGGCGATGATAAAAAAGAATTTTAGAATAAGCGTAGCGATAAAGCGTTTAGATACGAGTAAGAGAAAAAAACTGCGGATTTAGCAAGGGATTGTACTTGCCGTACATGACCGAGGCTAAAACGTAAAGTTTTTGCACTATTACGACGTAGATAGGCGCTTTTATTCCAAATACTTTTTAGGAAGAGCCCCATATAAGGCTTACTTTTTGGGTTTGCGAATACGATTAAGCTTCTTATTCATCTTTAAAAGTTCTTCTTTGGTAAAGTTAACGTTAGCCATACCCATCATGCTAGCCAAGCGAAGAACGGTAAAGCCACCCATCATTTGCATTAGACCGCCATCCATCTTAAGATCAACGTCAAATCCACCTGATTTCTTTTCGCCTTTATCCTTTTTACCTGCGTTCATCTTCTTTTTAATCATAAGACCAACACCTGCAAACCAAAGCTTTCCTCTAAAGCAGCTCATAATATCGGAAATCTTATCGTTAAGTGAAAATCTTCCTTCGGGAGCGTCAATATCAAACCAGTTCAGTATTGCACCCTGTTCCTTTAAGCGATATTCTTCGTTAAATACTTCTACCTTGCGAATAATACCCTTATCGGTAAATTCGCCGGCCTTTGCAACGATTTCACTTTCGCCAACGTTTGAAACCTCAAAATAGAAGAAATGGTCGGGAGCGGTTTTCTTACCAACGCTTTCGCCGTTAACGAAAAGCTCAACCTCGGGCAAGTTAGAATATACGGTAACCTTAGTTACGTCTTCTACACGGTCAATATATCTCTTTCCGCAAAGATGAACGAAGGGCTCGTCTGAAAGCCAAGCCTTATACGCGTAGAATGAATCCTTTTTATATTTACGGTCAAAGGTTACCAATCCCTTGTGGTTTTGACCGTTTTCGCCACCCTCTGCACGAGCGTCTGCGCCGAAATCGAACATATTCCAAACGTGGGTTGCCCATAAATACTTACGGCTAAACAACTGTTTAATAAGCTCTTCGTGGTAATACGCTTGATATTCTTCGGTATAGTCGCCTTGGAAGGGATTACTGCTGTGCCAATTTAATGCTTCACAGCCGTATTCTGAACAGCCAATAGGAATATTGGGGTGCATAGCGTGGAATTTATCAAACCAAGGTCCGTTCATGCCGGTATCCCCACCGTACCAACCAAAATAGTGGTTGTAAGAAACTACGTCGGGAATTTGTAAGTAGGGATCATCCATCTTACACATAGAAACGGCTGCAATAGTAGTTAAACGGGTTTTATCCATTTCGTGAACTAAATCGTTTAAGATACGATGGTTTTCTAATAAATCGTCATCAGAGCCGGCAATAGATATTTCGTTAGAAAGTCCCCATACTACGATTGAGGGGTGATTGTAGTTTTGATATACTAATTCCTTCATTTGAGAAATGGTATTTTCTCTTCCGGTGGGCATATGTCTTGAAATGTAAGGAATTTCTGCCCAAATAACAAGACCTCTTTCATCACATAAATCATAAAAATACTGATCGTGCTGATAGTGAGCAAGACGAATAGTCGTTGCTCCAACCTCACATATTAAATCCATATCCTCTTCGTGATGTTCAGGTAATAAAGCGTTACCTAATCCCCATCTATCCTGATGGCGTGACACACCGCGTAAGGGATATTCTTCGCCGTTTAAAATAAATCCGCGGTTGGGATCAATTTCAAAGCTTCTGCAACCAAAGCGCGCGCTAACCTCATCAATAGCTTCGCCGTTTACCATAATCTCTGCCTTAGCGCTGTATAGATAAGGATCTTTTCTTCCGTGCCATTTACGAACGCCCAAAATTTCAAACTGAGCTTGGGGCTTATCGCTTTCCTTAACCTCTAAAAGATTGCCTTCCTTATCGCAAATAGTAAAGCGGTACTGCTCCCTTCCGCTTACACCCTTAACGTAAGCTTCTACCGCTACGCTTGCATTTTCGCCGTTAACAGTGGGGGTTATAGCAATACCGGGCGCGCCGTAATATTCAAGGTCAAAGTGAGCTTCGGGCACGCAAATAAGATTTACGTCACGATATAAACCGCCGTAGAAGGTAAAGTCCGCCATCTGGGGATAAACGGTTTCGTTAGGAGCGTTGTCTACGGCAATAGAAATCACGTTGCTTTCTTCTAAGTCATTCGTTAGATCAACTCGCCAGGTAGAATAACCGCCGTCGTGATGAGCAAGTTTTTTGCCGTTTAAGTATAAATCGGCAGAAGAGTTTGCGCCCCTAATTTCTATAAAGCATTTACCATATTCGGGTAATTCGTTTTTTGCTAAAGACTTAGTATAAATACAAGTTCCGCGGAAATAATCGTTACCGCCGTCTTGACCGTCTACTGCGTTCCAAGAATGTGGTAAATTTACCACTTCACAGTTTTCACAAATTGCGTTTATATCTGCGCAATCCTTTGCAAAAGACCAATTTTTGTTAAAATTAATAATTTTTCTCATTCTATCCTCCAAATCTATTTTTACCATTTTGGTAAGAATACATAACTTTATATATTATATATTAAAATTTGCAAGTAGTCAATATCTTTTTTAAAAAAACTGCCTTTGTTTTTAAAAAAAATAACCGTTAATAATTCGTTAACTATTAAAAAAAAATTTTTGTACCTTTTTTTATTTTACTATTGACATATTTTATTTATATGGTATAATTAAACGAGTGTGCGGTTTCAAACTAAAAGAAACCAAATAAAAAAATATGAGGAGAAAATATGAAAAAAGAAAAAGTGTTAGATGCACAAGGGCATCGCAAATTTAGCATGCTTGACTGCCTTTCTTACGCTGCGGGTGACTTTGGTTGTAACATGAGCTTCGCTTTAAAATCAACCTTAATCATTTTCTGGACTCAGTTTATGAGAATGGATTCCGCTCTTTACGCTTTACTTCTTATAATAGTTCAAGCATGGGACGCTATCAACGATCCCCTAATCGGTTCTATTATAGACAGAGATAAACGTAAATATAAGCGTAACAAGTTTTTAGCCTATATTTGGCTTGGCTCTATCGGGCTTATCGTGGGAGGAGCGCTTTGCTTCATTCCCTTACAGGATGCAGGTAGAATTGCAAAGATTATAATCTTTATTGCAGGTTACGTTGTATGGGATGCCTTCTATACGGTTGCCAACGTTCCTTACGGTTCATTACTATCTTTAATTTCTAAAGACCCTGCAGACAGAGCTTCTCTTTCTGCTTGGCGTTCAGTTGGCTCTATGGTCGGTAACATGGTTCCCATGGTTATTCTTCCCATGATTATTTACGACGCAAACAACAATATAGTTGGTCCCAGAGTTTTCCTTGCTGCTTTAATAATGGGCGTTTTAGGATTTATCTCTTTCCAATTTATGATTAGAACCACCGAGATTCGCGTTCTAGACGACGTTAAGGTTAGCGAAGAAGGTCCTAAAACTAACATCTTAAAATCATTCGGCAACTTTATGAAAAACCGCCCCGCAGTTGGCGCAACTATTGCAGCTATGGGTATGTTCCTTGGTATGCAAGGCGGTACTGCAGCGGTAACCGTTCTTTTCCAATCTTACTTTAAAAACGTTCAAATTTCAGGCGTTGTAATGCTATTCCAAATGATACCTATCGTACTATTTACACCCTTAGCGCGTAAATTAGTTACTAAATACGGTAAGAAGGAGCTTGCAACCTTAGGTGCTCTTTGCAGTATTATTGCATGCGTTCTAATGCTTGTTTTACGTATTTCACCCGATGGAAAGGGTATTATCGTTTACGTTGTTTGTCAGCTTATCAATAGCTTGGGTATGGGTATTTACTCAACCGTTTCTTGGTCTATGATGGGCGACGCTATCGACTATAACGAATGGAAGACCGGCTCTCGTGACGAAGGTACGGTATATTCACTACACTCCTTCTTCAGAAAGCTTGCTCAAGGCCTTGGACCCTCATTAGTTCTTTTAGTTATGGCTGCTTTAGGTTATTCTGAATACCACGCAGGTAACCAGCTATTTGAAGTTGCTCTTAAGCTTCGTTACCTAGTTGCAGGCCTATTCCTATTCTCTGCTCTAATGCAATTCGTTGGTCTTGGTATCGTTTATAACCTAGACAAGAAGACCTTAGAAAAGATGAATAACGAGCTAGATGAAAAACACGGCAAAAGCGTGCCCGCAGCTCAATCTGCGGTTGAAGCTGAGTAAGGGAGGTACGTGAAATGAAAAAACTAATTGCTCTTTTATTAAGTTTAATTACCATTTTAGCTATCGCCCCCGCTTGCTCTATTAACGATACTGAAGTTTCCGTTATTTGGCTAAATTATAGTGCAGAAAGAGCGTTAAAAGGTGATTGCGACCAGTTCCAAGCAACTATTGCAGACGCTTTTGACAGAGGCGCTTATATAGAAAAGATTGACCACGTTGACTACGACGCAGAAAACAACCCCGCTACTCAGCTTACCTTAGCTGAAAGCGCTCTTGAAAAGGGTTGCTCTGCATTAGTAGTTTACGCAACCGAGCTTACTCCTTCAGTTGCAATTGTAAAGGCGGCTGAAGCAAAAGAGGTTTCCGTAACCTTTATTTGCGAAAGCTCTTTAGTTGCATTAGCTATTAAAGCTGCCCTTGCAGTACCCGTTGTTGGCTCATCTTACGAAAAGGTTGCTATCGTAGCAGTAGATACCGCTTCTTTAACCAAGGTTTTAGGCACAAAAATTGCTAGCGATTTAGCCGCTAACTACGATAAGTTTGACCGCAATAAAGACGGTAAGATTTCTTATATTGCATTCAGCGGAGCTTCTTTATTAGTTCCCGAAATCAACGCAAAACTAGTTGAAGCAGAAAAGCCCGAAATCGAAATGGTTTCCTTTACTGCTATTAACGAAGGCTGGACTGAGGCCGGCGAACCCCCTTACGAATTAATTCTTACGGGTAATAACGATTTAGTCGTTGAGCTTTTACTTGCTCTTCGTGAAAAGGAATTTAACTATAAGAAATTAGTTACTAACTTTATCCCCTTCTACACCGTTGGTATTGAAGCTAACGCAAGAGATCTTTTAATTAATGAAAGAGCCGGTGAAGAAATCGAAGAAGAAGAGCTTGCAGCATACTCTGTAATGAACGCTATTGATAGCGGTTATATCTCTGCAGCAGGCCTTGTTAACGACGACGAGGTGGCTCTTTCTACCGCAGCAATCGTTCGTAACTTTATTAAAGGTAACGAAATGATGAAAGGGGTTGAAGAAAGCTATATTAGTACGGAAATTAACGGAGTAGTTCTTGTTCCCTACACCGTTTACCCCAACGCATAATTGCTTAACTTAAAACAAAAAGGTATCTTAAGGGCGTTTTCCATAGGGCTTTTTTAGACAGTATAAAAGGATAGCGAAATTTTCGCTATCCTTTACTTTTTGCTTTGCAAAAACACACGAATTCGCAAGGCAAGGTATAGTGTGCTATACTTTACAAACTCTTTATAAAATTTTACTCATCATGCATTGACTTTTTGTTCGTGTTTGTTATTTTATCATAAGAATCTATAAAAATCAATAGTCAGGTGTACACGTTCTTGTACATCTGCCTATTTTTCTTTAATATGTAAAAAGTATTTTCAATATGTCGTAAATTGGTTTCCTATTGCAATATTTTCTAACCCCCATTGTTTGAACGAAAGTCGTAACGTTTTTTGTTGCTTGCGGATTCCAAACTTTGATAGAAGATATATCCACAAATTCGCATTTAGTCGAATCAGCAATATATTTCAACTCTTGGTTGATAGTTTTATTATCAATAGATACAACAACGATACGGCATTTTTTATTCATTGTTTTAATATGTTCAATTAAAGAGATATACTTTTGCTCGAAAGCAACTTTATTTTCATTGAAAAAATCAAGGTCGCTTGTGCCAATATGTAACAAAACCGTATCGGGTATTAAATTTTTAATACAGCTATCATACAACGCAATAGAATTTTCCAAATTTAAGCCTAAAAAACTTCTATTATATACGGGATAATCAAGTTCAAAAGATTGCGCCAATTCGCTCGCGGGAATGTCCGTGTCAATACCTTCCCCAAAAAGCACAACACCGTTTTTTAATGCAAAATCATTTAACTCTTGATATTTTTTTATTTGCGTTTCCATAATTCTACTCCTTTTCATTTGCTTTTTTATCTAAATGATAATTTCTAAAATACACGATAACGTTCAACATTACAATTGCCAAATTGATTATGTAAACGATAAAAACGTAATTAAATTGCCCGTTTACGATTTTTGCCGTTACCCCTGCGAGATACCCCGTAATTATCAAAAGAATAAACGGTAAACTCGTACCTTTTGTTGTTCTTGCTTTGTACGCCTTGACCACGTTAATAGGCCAAGACAAACCAAAGCATACCAGCATTATCGTTTCAAAAATTGCGCCCATAAAAATCTCCTTGTGTTTTATTTGCCAAGATTATAAACGCGTTTTTTTAGCAAGTCAATATTAAGAAAATTCTATAAATTTTTTTCTTACTTTTTTTATTTATTTTACTTATGAAAGCATTTAGGAAAGTAAATAAAATTGTAATTCTAGTTAAATAATGCTATAATAGTGTTAAATAATAGAAAAGGTATAGCGTTATGCTTAAAAGAAAAGATATTTTACACAACAATTCAAAAAGTTCTTTAACAAAAATACAACGTAAAATTTCCACCACGCAAATTATCCTTATCGTTTCGTTGTCGCTAATTCTTGCCGTTGTTGGTATTATTATCAATATTCGTTTTCAAAGAGAAAGAATTGACAAGAATTTGCAAAATATAGCCGAAACGATTGCAACGTCGCCTATCCTTAAAGACAATAATTTTCAAAACGGAACAGCAAACGAACAAGAAAGCCTTATGGACTATTTAGATTCGTTGAAAAAATCAATATCAGATATTGACGTTATATCTATTGTTAATAGTAACAATACTCGTTTTTATCATACTAATCATACGCTTATAGGAACAATATACGACGGAGAAACGCCAAATTTTTCAAGCAATAAAACCTTTTATATTGTAAATACTAACGGTCCGTCGGGAGCGCAAAGGCGTGCTTACTCGGCTCTATATGGTAGCGACGGACAATATCTCGGTTTTATAATGGTTATTATTTTAACTGAACACGTCAACGCAAGCTTTACGCCTATTCTTATTACCTATTCAATAATTACCTTTATGGTAATTTTTGTTGAAATTTTGATTTCATCATATCTTTCTAAAAACATTAAACAGCGTTTGCTTGGTTATGAACCCGATACAATTTCGGCTATGTACCTTGTGCGCGACAATATTTTAGAATCGCTTGAAGAAGGCATTATTGCCATAGATAAAAACGGAAAAGTTTTATTTGTAAACAGTTCCGCAATAACAATACTCGATAAAGAAAAAACGCTTACCGTCAACAATTTAATCGGTAAAAGCATTACACAAATTTCTAATGGTATGGTTATTAGTCAAGCATTGAAAGGCGAAGAAAAAGAATTAAATATCCACGAACAAAACAGCGACGGCATAGACGTTTTAATTGACCGTATTCCTATTAAAAATGACGGCGAAACAGTAGGAACAATCGGGATATTGCATAATCGCGCCGAATACACAAAACTAATGGAAGATTTATCGGGTACTCGTTATCTCGTAGATTCAATGCGTGCGAATAATCACGATTTTACAAACAAGTTACACGTTATTTTAGGGCTTATTCAAATGGAAATGTACGAACAAGCAACGTCGTATATTGAAAATATAACAATAGTTCAGCGTGCTACAATAAGCAAAATTATGAACACGATAAACGAGCCTGCGCTCGCCGCCTTACTTATAGGCAAAACCGCAAGAGCGTCTGAACTAAACGTAAAATTTACTTTACGTGAAAGTTCTTATTATTCTAATGCAGATATGGCATTACCCACCGAAGTTTTAATAACAGTTATAGGTAATTTAATTGAAAACGCGTTTGAAAGTATGAACGAAAAAGAAAACGTGGCGGATACGCAAAAAGAATTACTGTTTGGTATTTACTCAAAACCTAACGCCGTCTTAATTACTGTTGACGATACGGGACTTGGTATTCCCCCCGAAAACATAAAGCGCATATTTGAAAACGGTTATTCAACAAAAGGTAAAAATCGCGGTACGGGCTTATATCAAGTAAAAACAATGGTAGATAATCTCGGTGGACAAATAACGGTTGAATCACAAGAAAACGTTGGTACTTCTTTTTCCGTCAGTTTTTCAAAATAATATCAGGTAGGTATTTACTATGTATAAAGTTTTAATCGTCGAAGATGACCCTATGGTTGCAATGATTAACGAACAATACGTTTGTCGTCATAAATCTTTTTCCGTTGTAGGTAAATGTAAAGACGGCGACAAAGCATTAAAGTTTATAAACGAAAATCCCGTTGACCTTATTATTTTAGACGTTTTTATGCCACATACGGACGGTTTTGAAACCTTGCGACAATTACGAAAAGAACAATCTTTGGTGGATGTAATTATGGTTACGGCTGCGAACGATAGAGAATCACTCGAACAAGGTTTACATTTAGGCGTAGTTGATTATCTTGTGAAACCCTTTACTTTTGATAGATTTCGTCTTGCCTTGGATAAGTTTATATCACAAAAACAAGTGTTAAAAGATTTTGACACACTCGACCAATCAAATATTGATTTTATTATTGATAAAACAAGAAGGCAAACGCAAGACTTATTCCCCAAAGGAATACAAGACAAAACTTTGCAAGCAATTATTTCTTGCCTTAAAAAGAATAAAACAGCCCCTATAACAAGCGATTTTATTTCCGCGCAAACGGGCTTAACCGCTGTCACTGTTCGTAGATATATGAGCTTTTTAGAAGAAAGCGGAAAAGTAATAGGCGAATTAAATTATGAAACAGGTGGCAGACCTTGTATGTACTATCACTTAAAATCCAAACAAGAATAGTAAAAATACGTTAATTTTATTTATTAACGCAGTTCTAATCAAAGAATTTTATCAAAAGAAAAATCAGACTCCGCTTTGGAATCTGATTTTTCTTCGCTTGAAAGTGCAATTTTCTATAAATTTTTAATGCTTCAAAAAATCCCTAAGAGAAGAGCATCTTAATCAGATGCCTTTTTTTATTGCTTTTTATTGCGTTAATCAACCTATACGGCGATTTTACGCCCTTTTATTTTCTTTAAGTATACCCTTTATAATTGCCGTTTGCAAGCGCCTTGGTAAAAGGTTAAGTAATCTTAAAAGTGGGTTACGGTTTAAATTATAAAGATATTTTGGGTGTTTAACGCTTATTGCCTTGAACGCCTTTTTTGCAACCCTTATAGGCTCTACGTTTTTAGCTTCAACGGAATCCACTATTTTTTTAAAGCGCTTTGCGTTATAGGTATAAATACGCGTTCGTGAGCAAAACTCGTCAAGCTCGTCCGTAGAATTTTTTAACAAGCCCGTTTTTACTGCGCCGGGGCGAATAACGCTTACCTTAATACCTAAAAGCTGAAGCTCCATTCTTAATGAATAAGCGTACTTTTCTAATGCGGATTTAGTTATTGCGTAAAGCCCGGTAAAGGGCAAAGGATCAAGCGGAGCAAGCTCGCTTGCCGTTATTACTACCCTGCTATTATTTTTTAGTAAAGGTAAAAGCGCTTTGTTTATTCTGTAAACGCCAAACAGATTAACGTTAAACGCGCGAATAAATCTTTCCTCGGTAATTTCCACTAAAGAATCTAAAATATAAATCCCCGCAAAATGCACCACCGCTTTAATTTCGTTGGTAACGGCAGTTATTTGCTCTACCGCCCTTAAAACGCTTTCTTCACTCGTTACGTCTACCTCAACGGGAATAACGTTAGGCGTGGGATCTTCAACCTTTCTATCCAAAGCAAAAACTGTAAAGCCCTTTTTTGTTAATAGCTCTACCGTAGCCCTTCCCATACCGCCGTACGCGCCCGTAACTACTGCATAATCCATAATAATTTCCTTGTAAAAGTATAGTTAATCGACTTATAGCCCATTTTCGTTTAAAAACCGCCGTTAAAAAACAGCGGTTTTATTTTTATTCAATAGCTAGTAAATATTTGCAAAGTAAGAAGACGTTCGTGTTTAAAATTACTTCGTTATTTAAAAATGAAGGTGTAAAATCCAACGTGCTTCTAAAGTATAAGCCAACGTCCTTTGCGGTATGCTTTGCAGAACGGTAAAGACCGGCGGTAATTTTTTCTTTACTTTCTGCCTTTTGCAAGTCACCCGTTTCGTGATCTGCAGTAACTATAACAGAATAACCGCCACCAATTAAAGCAAGCTTTTCATCAACTGCCTTAACTGCGTTGTTAAAATCTGCCATATTCTCTAACATAGCTTGAATATCGTTACTGTGTGAAGCCTTATCTATCTTTGCGCCCTCTATCATAAGGAAATATCCGGTGGGATAATTTGCTTCCATATAATCAATAGCAAAGCAAGCAAGCTGGGTTAACGTGGGAGTTACGTCCGTGGGATTTTGAGGAACTACGTCTTGAAATAAAGAAACGTATCTCTTACTATCGGTAGCTAACTGACTGAAGCTTTCCACCCAAGTCCAACCCTTTTCTTCAAATAGGCCCTTATATTTTGAATGATTACCTGAGCCTAAAAGTAAATCCAACTTGCTTTCCTTTTGGCTTAAAAGTATTTCTGCTGAATTATTTCTGGAGTTCGCATGCGCAGAAAAGCCCGCGGGGGTTGCTCCGGTAATATCATCAGAGGTAACAACACCCGTTCCGTACTCGGCTTCCTTTGCAAGCTCCGTTATAGAAGTTAAATTATTAGAGCCACTTATTGCAAGATAACCGTTTTCTACCCTTTGACCGGTTGCCATAGCTGTTGCAGCAGCAGCGCTATCGGTATAGCCGGATGATAGTGAATTAGTATCTACCGTAGTTTTAGTTTCAAAGCCGGAAAAGTACATGCTTTCTTCAAAATAAAGCTCTGAATTATACACGTGGTTAAGCCCCATACCGTCACCGATAAATAGTATTACCTTAGGCGTAAGCGCGTTATCGTGATTGGGCAGGTGTGGAGCAGAATCTTCTTGATTGCAAGCAGTAAAAGCAAATACTAAACATACTGCTAACGCAAAAGAAATCAACCTACTGAATAAATTTTTTTTCATAATAATCTCCTAACGTTAGTATTAGAATTTAATTTTTTAACAAAAATTTTAGCTATAAGCAAGGCTTTGCCACTAAAAAATTAAGTTTATTTATCGCAAAAGCAAATCGCTACGATAAAATAAGCTTTAATTGCGAGCAGTTAGCACAAACAACGATTATTTTTATTCGGAGCGTAACGCCTTCACCGGATCTCTCTTAGACGCCATGTATGCAGGAATCATACCTGAAAGAAGGGTAACCACGATTGAAACGCCGATTAATAATAAAGCGTGAAGGGGGGATAATGCAACCAAGGAAGCAACGCCTGTATAGCTTTGTAAAATAGCTTCTAACGGAATTTGAACAAGCAGAGTTATAATTATGCCTACGATACCTGAAATTAAGCCAATGATAACGGTTTCTGCGTTGAATACTGACATTACGTCTACCTTTCTTGCGCCAATTGACCTTAAAATACCTATCTCTTTAGTTCTTTCCATAACGGAAACGTAGGTGATAATTGCTATCATAATGGAAGAAACGACCAATGAAATAGCGGTAAGTGCAAGTAAAACGTAGGTAATGATATCTATAAAGGTTTCTATAATGCCAACTACGGAGCTAACAACGTCCGTCACGTTAATCTTTTCATCATCCTCAAGCCCTACGTTGTAGTCCTTGATATACTGCTTAATAGCTTCCTTACTATCAAAATCCTTTGCGTAAAATTCTACCTTGGTGGGCAATTCAGCATAGCCTACTGCCTTTAACGCGTTAACGTATTCGGACTCGTTTTTAATTTCAGCACCGTTTAAAACGTTTATACACTTGGTGTTTTTATCTTCGTCAAAAAGGTATTTATACTGTTCCCTTTGAGCCTTTACCACTAAAGAGTTTTCTGCATTCGTTCTTACGTACTCGGTTAAATCCGAGGTGTAACCGATAGGATATGCGCCCATTACGCCCGTTGTAACCTCTTCCTTTAAGCGTAAAATCGCGGTGATTTTTAAATCCACAGCGCCGTCTACACTACCGGTATAACAACGAATATCACTTGGCTTTTTACCTATTGCGCTTAAACCCTTTTCTATTTGAGAATAGAAGGTTTGGTATCTATCCTTAAAGCTTTGAACATCAAATAAGGGAGTAAGCTGTTTTTCGTAAATGCCGTTAGCGTCACTATCAATATAATATCCGCTGTTTAGTGCAAGAGTGAACGTTCCGTAAGAGCTTTCCTTTCTTGTGCCGTCCGGATTAAGCTCGCCAAGGAACTTATCGTATTCGTAAGAATTAACTATAAATTCGCCCTTTTCGTTAACTGCCGTTGCGTTAATATCCATTAAGAATGCCAATAAAACGGCATCTGAAATTCTGTTATTCTTATCAAGCACTAAGCAAAGCTCGTTTGCCTTTTGGGGATAAATACCGGCAACTAACTCGTACTGACTTAATACGTAATCCTTATCAGCAGGAATCTCTTTGAAATAGTTTGATGCGGGAACTTCTACGTTTTCTGCATATACGGTGTTATTATTACCGTCTTGCGCGTTGAAGAATACCTTCTTTTTAAAGATGCTCATTTTCGTTCCGTAGCTATAGGTAACCTTGCCGTATTCGGTGGGCATCTTTTTAATATATTCTTGGAATTCAGGGGTTATTTTGTTCGTTATTTTTGCGCCCCTTAAGCGTGAAACTAAGTGGCTAACGTAAATTTTATCCTTCATAGTGGGATCTGAAAGATAATTCGTGTCTTCCGTTATTATAGAAATATATTCGGTGATATCCGTTTCTGCAGATGACGTAATATACATTGGGTATGCAGAAAGGGTTTCGTACTGCACCTTATCCAAGAAAATATTTAAGCCGTTAAACAACGCCAAAACCAACGCTAAGCCCACTATGCCTATTGCGCTTGCAAGGCTGGTTAAGCTTGTTCTACTCTTCTTCGTTAATAGGTTCTTTAATGAAAGAGATAAAGAAAGCCAAAAGCTCATTGAGGTATGCTTCTTTTTAGGTGAAGGCTTGGATTTTTCATCTGTTTCTTCTTTTTCTTTAGTAGCTTTTTGCGCGTTAATCGACTTATTGGGGCACTTTTGCTCATTTTTAGGATTATATGGCGCGCTGTCTGATAAAACCCTGCTATCTAACAATTTTATAATTCTGGTAGAATATGCGTTTGCCAAAGCGTCGTTATGGGTAACCATAATAACCAGCTTTTCTTTGGAAATTTCCTTTAACAGTTCCATAATTTGAAGGCTGGTTTTACTATCTAACGCACCGGTGGGCTCGTCTGCTAAAATTATTTCAGGATCGTTAACTATAGCTCTTGCAATAGCAACCCTTTGCATTTCGCCACCTGAAAGCTCGTTAGGCTTTTTATGCAAGTGGTTTGCCAAGCCTACCTTTTCCAGCGCGTGCATAGCAAGGCGCTTTCTGGTTATGGAATTAACGCCTGATAAGGTTAACGCAAGCTCTACGTTTTGAAGCACCGTTTGATGAGCTATTAAATTGTAGCTTTGAAAAACGAAGCCTATCTTTCTGTTGCGATAGGTATCCCAATCACGCTCAGAAAAATCGGAGGTATTAATGCCGTCTACCGTTAATTCGCCAGAGCTGTAGTGATCTAATCCGCCAATGATGTTTAACAAGGTAGACTTACCGCAACCGGAAGGGCCTAAAACGGAAACGAATTCACTTTCCCTAAAGGCCAAGCTAACGTTATTTAACGCTTCTACCCTTTTAAAAGAGCCTTCGGCGTATATTTTTGTTATATTTCTTAATTCAAGCATAATTGCTCCTTAAAATATATTACAAGCTTAAATGTTGAAGCGGTTTTTATCCGCTATATTTTGAATACACTCTTTTTTCAAACGCCTTTAAAAATTCCAAATAAAGAGCGCCAAGTTGGATTTCAGGCTCGCTATCTAAAAGATTTCTGCTTTGCAATATTCCGCCCTCGTTTAAAACGATATTAGAATAATTCAAGTAAAGCTCTCCCCTAACCTTTAACATTTCTTCTATTTTTTGTTTTTTATCCTCGCCTAAAAGTAGCGGTCTTGAGGAGTCGTTTTTAAGTCTTTCAAACAAGAAGTCTGCGTCACAGTAAAGGTAAACCACTAATCCACCCTTTTTTAACGCCTTCATTGCATTTTGGTTAAGCACCATTCCACCACCCGTTGCAATAACGCAGTTTTCGTTTTGCGCGGCAAGTAGAGCTTCATGCTCTTCAAACTCCCTAAAGGTCTTTTCCCCTGCGGAAGAAAATATGGCTGAAATATCGCCGTATTTTTTACAAATCTCTTCGTCGGTGTCGATAAACGGCACTTCCATTAGGCTTGCAATAAACCTTCCAAAGGTGCTTTTACCGCTTCCGCTCATACCTATTAAAACTATTCTCATATTAAAAAGCTCTCTATTGCTAAAAGGTAGCCTTTGTAACCAAAACCGCATAACGTACCCAAGCAAACGGGTGCGATTACGCTCTTTTGGCGAAATTCTTCACGCGCAAAAAGGTTAGAAATATGAACTTCCACAACCCTCTTTTTAGCGCCGCTAATAGCATCCCTTATAGCAATACTGTAATGGGAATAAGCGCCTGCGTTAAGTACTATTCCATCTGCCGTGCTTTGCTGAATGCGCTCGCAAATTTCCCCTTCTATATTGCTTTGAAAAAAGGTTACTTCAATACCCTTTTGCTTACATAGTTGGGCAATTTCACTATTTATTTGTTCAAGTGTTTTTTCGCCGTAAATATCTTTTTCTCTACTGCCAAGTAAGTTTAAATTCACGCCGTTAATTACTTCAATTTTCATATTTCACCTTATATTTAGAGTAAAGCTCAAAGGCAAGCTCTTCATTAATACCTTTATTTAATAAAATGCAATCGCAAATATACGCTTGGAAAAATAGCATATCCTTGCCGTCGTACGCTTTTACGCCAAGCTTATTTGCAAGACTTATAAGCGCGCAATCCTTATTGTAGTTTATATCAATTACCGTTTGAGCCTTGCATACTGATTTTTCGCTAAATAAATCATCCGTTACGTTTGAAGTTGCATTAATTAAAATATCGCACTCTTCGCCGTTATAAACGCAAAGCCCTGCTCTTTTACAAAAATCAACCGCCTTACTAGCCGTTCTATTCGCGACGTAAACCTTCGCGCCTGCATTTTTTAAAGCTAGTGCAATACTTCTTCCCGCTCCACCTGCGCCGTAAACGCAAACGCTTTTATTTATCACCCTTTCGCCCCTATATTTTAACGCAAGAAGCAATCCTTCCCCATCCGTAGTGTATCCTTTATTTTGTAAAAGATAGTTGGCGCATTCACATATATAAGAGCTTTTACTTTGCTCTTTTGCGCTTAAAAATAGCTTTTCTTTATAAGGAATAGTGGCGTTAATCGCCTTATAAGCGCACTTTTTTAAAAATTCATTTACTTCGTCTTCCGTTAAAGAAAGCATTTGATAGGTAAAATCCTCTTGCGATAAATTGCTTAAAATATGCTTGTGCATTTTGCCCGATAAAGAAAGGGAAAGGTCTTTACCAATTAAACAAAGCTTATTTTTTTGTAACCCTTCAAAAAAGGTAGGAAATGAAACGGCAACGCATTCTTCGCCGTTTAGCTTACCGCCCTTTGACGCGCTTTGTAAAATATAAGCGCACATAATCATTCTGTGGTCGTCACTTTGGTATTCAAAGTAATTACCGTTTAAGCCGGCGTATACCCTTAAAGAGTTATCTATAATTTGCGCTTTTCCGCCAGCCAAGCTTAAAAGCTCAACTATACCCTTTAATCTATCACTTTCCTTAAAGCGAAGCTCGTTAACCCCCTTAATTAAGCATCCGCCGTTAAACGCGCTAATAATTGCGATAAGCGGAATTTCATCAATTAAAGTAGGAATTTCCCCTTCTTCAATTTCAAAATAAGAGATATTTGATTTATAGGCAGTCACGTCTGCAACCACACCGTAAGAATTGTGAACTTTGTTGGTATATTCTATTCTTGCGCCCGCCTTTAACAAGGCTCTATAAAAGCCGTCACGCAAAGGGTTAATCATAATTCGTTTAGTGCTGACTTCCCCTAACAAAAGTCCTAGTCCAAGATAAAACGCCGCACTTGAAGGATCGTTAGGAACGTCTATTTTACACCCCGTTAAAGAGCATTTTTCAACGGTTATAACGCCGTCACAAGCGTTTACAAAAGCCCCAAAATCACAAAGCATTTTTTCAGTATGATCTCTGGTGGGATTTTTTTCATGAATAACCGTTTTAGTGTTGGACGTAACGCCCGATAGAATAATTGCGCTTTTTACCTGCGCGCTATCCACTTGCATTTCGTATTCAAAATCGCTAAGGCTAGCAGGATAAATCCTAACGGGTAAGCAACCGCCTTCGCTTTCTATTTTTGCGCCACGCATTCTTAAAGGGGCGCACACCCTTTCCATAGGTCTTTTAGAAAGACTGCTATCGCCAACAACCGTTGCGTTAACACCTAAACCGCTAAGCGCACCGATTAAAAGGCGTGCAAGCGTTCCGCTGTTTTCACAGTTAAAAATAACGCCGTCGTTAATTTTTTTAGCACCCGTTACCACTATTTTGCCACCTTCAACGGCAACCGTAGCACCTAATTTTTTAACGCATTCTATCGCGCTGAAAACGTCTTTTGCTAAAAGCGGATTATTTATAACCGTTTGTCCTTTACTAAGAGCGCCAAGTAAAACTGCCCTTAAGGTAACCGATTTATCCCCTTTAGCGCTAAGCACGGCGTGTAGGGTTTGCGCACGCTCTACCTTTATCATAAAGCGTTATACCTTTTAATTATTTCTTGCATATTATCGCAACCCAATCTTTCCGTTACAGCTTCGCAAAGAGCTAACGCGACTACGCTTTTTAATATGGGGCAAATGGCAAATACCGCGGTGATATCTGCCCTTTGCTTAGCAGAAAGAGTTTCTTCATTAGTTTGCAAATCCACGCTCTTAACCCCTTTAACGGTTGTGGGAATGGGCTTTACGCCAACGGTAATTTTAATAAAGTCACCGTTAGTCATTCCACCGTCTATTCCGCCCGTTTTAGAGTTAGCAATTTCTATGCCGTTAGCATTTTGAATTTCGCCAACGTAAGAAGTGCCAAAGCCGTTAAATTCAAAGGGGTTTTCGCCAAAATATACCCCTTTTACCGCTTGAATTTGCATAATAAGTTGGGCAATAAGCGCGTTAACACGCTTTTCGCTTATATAATGACCAAAGCCCTTTTTAAGGGGTGAAATTGCAATTTCAACCACACCGCAAAGGCTATCGCCTGCTTCTTCTGCCCTTTTTAACTCTTTTTTACAAGCAGAAATAAACTGCTTATTAGCACTAAACGCGGGGGCTTTATTGTTTAATATATCTTCAAAATTATAAACCTTTTCGTCCTTAACTAAACCAAGAGAGCGAACACAAGCTGCAATTTTTATGCCAAGCATATCCAGCATAGAAATAGCCACCGCGCCAAGCGCCACGTCTAAGCAGGTATTTCTTGCAGAAGAGCCTTCTAAAACCTCCCTTATATCACTAAAACCGCCACGACAAACACCGGGTAAATCAGCGTGCCCGGGGCGTAAAGCAGTTATCTTTTCGCCGTCGCTTAACTCGAATGGGTTCATTAAATGCTTATAATCCTTGTGAACGGCGTTTTTAATTACTACTGCAACGTTATTACCCAAAGTTAATCCACCGCGCACACCGGTAATAATATCAACCTTATCTTGCTCTATTTTCTGGCGAACACTTCTGCCCAAAGCAAAGCTACGCTCCTTTAAGAGGGCGTTAATTTGATTTTTTTCAATTTTAATTCCCGCAGGCACGTTGGTTAAAATACCAACCATTGCTTCGCCGTGGGATTCACCGGCTTTAACTATTTTCATATCTTTCTTGATGCAATTTTTTACCTTTTATTTTTTATTTTTACACCCTTACTTTTTAAAACTCTTTTAATTTCGGGCATGGCTAGCTTTGCGCACTCGTAACCGATTTCGTAAATTTCGTTAAGCTTGGTTATTGAGGTTGACTTATATTCTAATAAGCTTGGAGTTAAAAGAAAATCGCTTGCAATCTTACCGGCCGTAAGCCTATCACATAGCGGAACGCCGTTGTTTTTATAAATTTCATCTAGGCTTTTCTTAATATTTTCATTCGTGGGGAATTCCTCCCCTAGGCTTATACCAATAACACAATCCGCGCCCATGTTTTTAACTACGTTTGCGGGCACAGAATTTCTAAAAGCCCCGTCTATAAGTCGATTATCAGCTATTTGAACGGGTTTAAAAAGGGGCGGAATTGCAGATGAAGCAAGCGTAGCAGTAGCTACACAACCGCTGGTTATATCTATTTCTTCGCCTGAATTTATATCAACCGCAACCGCGCAAAAGGGTAAATTAAGCTCTTCTATATCCCTACCGCCAAACACTTGATTAAGCAGTTTTTCAGGCGTAATACCGCTAAGCTTCATTTTTACTAAGGTAAGCGGATCTTCTAGTCGAAGCTGTTTAATATATTCTAACATACCCAAGGAAGAATACCCGCAAGCGTACATTGCACCAACTATAGAACCGATAGAAGTACCGGCAATAACGTCAAAGCTAATACCCTCTTCTTCAAATGCGCGCAAAGCACCAATATGAGCAAGGCCTTTAGCCCCTCCGCTGCCTAGCGCAAGCCCAAGCTTTTTTGGTTTTCTTGCTTTAAATAAGCTTAAAAATCTTTTTAAAATACCAACTGCCATAACAAACTAACTACTTAAACTGCTACTTTTAGCGATTTTTTTAAAAAATCCTAAAAATGGGCATAATACAACATTATGATTATCTATTATTTTACCACAAATAGACTATTCAGTCAACAATTATGCGCAATTATTAAAAAAGAGATTGTTTTGCGAAAAAACATAATAAAAGTCGACGTAACAATCTACGGTTGATTTTTTTTAAAATAAAAATACTTTAGATAAAGCTTCTTTTGTTAACCGCTTGTTGTGATAGAGCCTAGTAAAATAAAGGCTTTTACCGCTTAATTTAAAAAACAAAATGAAAGAAGAAGTGATTAAAAAAGAGCAAATAAAAAGCAACGCGTTTTTCAGCGTTGCCAATATATATCTATTAAGTTTTAATAATTAATTTTTTTAACTTCAAAGTAAGCCTTGGGATGTTTACATACGGGACAAACGTCAGGAGCTTCCGTGGACTCAACTGAGTGCCCACAGTTTCTGCATTCCCATACGGTTTTTTCTCCTTTTGCAAAAACCGTTCCATCTTTAACGTTGGCAAGCAAAGCACGGTATCTTTCTTCGTGCTGTTTTTCAATGGCAGCAACACCACGGAATTGAGCTGCTAAAGCAGTAAAACCTTCTGCCTCTGCATCTTTAGCCATTCTATCGTACATATCAGTCCACTCATCATGTTCCCCTAAGGCAGCTGAGAGCAGATTTTCTTCCGTATTTCCGAGTTCACCTAACGCTTTAAACCATAGCTTAGCGTGTTCCTTTTCATTCTCGGCAGTCTTTAAAAAAAGTTCGGCAATCTGTTCGTACCCAGCCTTTTTAGCTGCTGATGCAAAATAAGTATATTTATTTCTTGCTTGCGATTCACCGGCAAACGCTTCCCAAAGATTCTTTTCAGTCTTTGTTCCCTTAAGGGATTTATTCTCTTGGCCCATCGGTGGGTACCTCCCTTTAAAATTACCAAACGAATAGTTTAATAAAGTTATTTTTAAGCTACCTTCTTTACGATAGCTTTAGCACTAAATAAAATTACCTTCTTTACGATAATTTTACCAGCTAACAAGATTACCTTCTTTACGATAATCTTATCTTCGCCTTTATAATAACACAGATTTTAAACTTTGTCAATACTTTTTTTTAAAATTTTTTAAGTAAATTAGGACTTAGCGTTTTATCTTTGCGCTACGTAAACGATATACCCCAATGAAAAAATAAAGCTATTTTCTTTAAAGAGTATTTCTGCCCTATCCATAATTTGCACGGCCCAATTATAATCCTTTGCAATAATTTCATTATCGGGAGTTTTTTCCTTCATTTTTTTCAATGCAAAAGGCACGTAGCCGTAATAAACGTGGAAGAAAGCTTCCTTTTGATCGTAATCCATTTGAGAGGTGTCAAGCCCCTGCTTTGCAATTTTAATATTATTAAAACCGCAAGAGCAAAGATGTGAATAAATTTCTTTACCGCTTTGCCTATAACCGTAAGTATCGCAATAACGAATTATTGAGCTAAGGCGTTCAAATATTTTTTCGTTGTCTGGGTATGAGAAATTTAAGTCGTCGTCTACGTCCCTAATAAATATATAACCGCCCTTACTCATATGTCTTTTTAAAATTTTTAGTAAGTTAAAGGGGTTAACTAAGTGTAAAAGCACCATGGTAACACTAACGAAATCAAAAGAAGAAATATTTTGCTCTTCCATAATTTCCAAAAGCCTATCCTCAAAGCCGGCATCTTCTAAATCTACGCAATAAAAACGCGCGTTAGATTTTTCATATTTTTGGTTTGCGCTATCTATACAGCTTTGAAGCTTATCTATTCCCACTATCTTTTCTATATTACCGTAAGAAGAATAACGCGTCATAGTGTTAACGCCGTCGTTACAGCCAATATCTAAAACATTTTTGCATTTAAGAACTAAATCGTGGTAAACGGATTTATCGTATTCCTGAAGCAATTCAGCCTGTATTTTTAAATATTCCTTTTCGTGCTTTTCTTGACCGCCGGTATATTTACCACCCCTTCTTTGAAATAACCCTTCAATTGCAGTTGAGCCTTGAATTTGATTTAAAATAAAGGGTAAAATTTGATTTTCTATATTAAAATCGTAAACACCGGAATAGCCAACGGCGCTTTTGTGCTTAAATCTTTCTATTTCTTCTTTAGAAAAAGTTGATAAATCTTCCTTAAAATAATCAAAATCGGGAAAGGTAATGGGGAAGAAAACTATATTTTCATTAGCGAAGGCGCATTCAAACTCATATCTAACGATATCGTCATCTTTATTGCAATCCAAAAAGAAATCCTTAGTTAAAATCATTATAAAGACCTTCACACCCATCAAAACGGAAGGTAAAATCTTTTTAAAGTCTTCCCCTTTTTTTACATCCTTTGGCGCGAAAAAAGGCACTACGTATGGCGATTTTTTTAAATTATCGTATAATAATTCGCCAACTTCGCCACCCTTTGAACCCCTGTAACAAATAAATACGTTATGTTGAATTTCGTTTTGCATAATTTTTACCTACCTATACGATTGAGTACTTTAAGCAAATTTCATTAACTTCGCTATCCGTAATTTTATTAAATCTAGCGTTATAATCGTTTAAAAAGCAAGAAACCCTTTCAAATAAAATTTGCTTGGTTTTTTCATCAGAAATTTCACCCTTTGAATATTCGTCACAAAGCTTTTGATATTCCACGTCAGTTGCAAACACCTTTAAATAATTAAATACTGTGCTGTTTTCTACCGTACCAACGGCGCTAGCATTTTCTCTTGAGCTATCCGTTTTCATTTTAGTTATCTTTTTTAAAACGCTTTGCATATCGTCTGCAAATAAGAAGCAGTTGTTTGCAGATTTACTCATTTTTCTTCCGTCCGTTCCAACAAGGAAGGGAACTTTACCCGTTAAAAGCTTAACGTTCCAATTACAGTCAATCTTTCTTAAAATTTCTTCAATAAACTCTACGCAAGCCTTGTTATCGTAATTAGAAAAAACGATAGAAGCATTAGTTAAATGCACGTCCATCGCCTGTAAAACGGGATAGAGTAAAAAGGATGTTTTTATGGGTAAGTTTTGTTTTTTATACTGCTTAAAAAGTGGCATTCTTAATATTCTTGAAAGGGAGCATTTATCTGCTAAAAGCATAAAATCAGTTAAATTATCATATTTAAAGTCACTTTCTAGCAGTATTTCTACCTTATTAAAGTCTACCCCTAGCACCATCATTTGCTTAATCATAAGCTTGCAGTTATCAATCGTTTCCTGCCTACTATATTCCTTACTGTTTAAAAGCTGTAAATCGGCAAAAATAAGCTTGCAGGAATAATCGTTTTGATATTTAATTAAGGGAAAAACGTTACCCGTATAATGCCCAAAGTGCAAGCCACCCGCAGAAGGTCTTAACCCGGTAATTGCAACCTTATTAAGCTTTTTGCTAAAGGTTACGAGCTCTATACCCGAAGCGTTTACTTCACTTCCGGTTACCTCATACCCGCAGGATTTATAAAATTCTATTTTTTCCTTAAAAACGTTGGGGGTGCTAAGCACTAGCTCTTTTGCCAAAGAAAGCTCCTTTTCCACAGCTAATAACGCTTGCTTACCGTAACCAAAGCCCTGCTTTTCAGGTAAAATAAATATTTTATACACTTCCCACGAAAATTCGCTTTGCTGAACTAGATACACGCCGCCTATAATAGCGCCGTTTAGCGCAATTTTATACACCGATAAAAGAGAACCGTATTTTACTTGCAGCTCGTTTAGACCTTTTGATTTATTTACGTTATAATTAGGAAGAACGCCCTCGTATAAACTAAACGCTCTTTTTCTTATTTCGTCAATAGTTGAATATTCGCTTTTTTTAACACCTTCTAATGATATCATATTATTACCTTTTCTTTTGTTTTTACCGTTTGTTGTAACAAAGCCTTCAAATATTAGCGTAAAGAAAGATTATTCACGCAATTATAAAGCTCCTTCCAAGATCCCACGTGGGGAAGATTTTTGCGCTCCTTTAAATTGTACTTGGTAAGCACCAGCACGCAGTTAACGCCCTCTTCGCGCATTTTATAAACGTAGCCAGCCCTATCGTCAAACATAATGTCAATATTATTTTTCCTACATTCTTCCGTTTTGTTTGGCGAAGCGGATAAAACGAGCTTGTGGTAGTTAATTTTTTTAGCCTTAAGCCAATCTTTAGTGGTTTTTTCGCCGTTTAAAAAATTAGGCTCTTTTCGATAGGTTATAAGAACTATTTCGTGCCCGTCCTGTATAAGCTTGTTAATATATTCCCTAGCGCCCCTTCTTATTCTTAAGCGCTTGGCGCAATCCTCACATACGACGGCTAAAAACTCTTCCACCTCTTCATCAGACCAATCAAACATGCCCTTCATATAATGAAGATTAGCATCTATTACGCCGGTGTTTCTTTTGTTTTTATCTTCCTTTAAAAACAGGGGTTTCATACCTCCGTCAAAGTCCGAAATTACGTTATCTATATCTAATCCTATAATCATAAACCCTATTTAATCGCCTTATAGCCCTACTTTTTAATTTTTACACCCTTTAAAAGCACGCTTAAGCCAAACAGTAAAATAGCAAGCGCAGTATATGCTAAGCCAATATAATTAGCGCCAAAAACACAAACGAAAACGGAAGTTAAAAGCAAGCCTAGTTCCACGAATATAAGGGTACTTGTAAGCTCTTCGCTCTTTCTTTTCAGATTAATAATTTCTAAAAGTGAAGCGGTAAAAGCAGTAAGCGCAAGCATAAGCCTTAACGCATAACGAATTAGCCCACTTGCGGGTGAATGGTACACCGTCCAATCCAAGCTAAAGATTAAACGGCCTTCTAAAAAGATAATTGCTAATGCAAATATCATTATAATAGAGCAAACTGCGGTTAAAGATATTTTTAATAAGCCTTTCATTAAAAATTCCTCCCGTAAATTGCCTTTACTAAATCCTGCGTCATAAAGTCCGCAACGATAACGCCAACGCTACCGCTACCCTGCTTTAAGCTTTCTAATAGCCAAGGATTAATATCCTTCGCAATTCCACCTGCATAGGTAGGCGGAAAACCGCTATCTAAATAACAGCTTGTAAAGTTTAAGGTTAAAAAATCTGTATTATTTGAAGAAAATTCAAAGGCTTCCGTGATGGAGTTTTTTTTATCTTCCGCATTAGGCACGGAGTAATTATCCTGCACGTAAATATTACCGATAACACAGCTACCGTCATCCTTCCAACCGCTATAGGCGGGAATACCCACCGTTGCTCTATATCTTGAAAGAATATAAATTTTACCCCTTGCTTCCCCTAAAGTGTTGGGTAAAGCCCCGTCTAAGCAAACTATATCGCTATAAGGCAAAAGCTCTTGCAAAAGCAATTCTTCAAACCCAAGTGATGAATTAACGCTTTCTTCTTCCTTTTTTATAGAGATTATAATAAACTCGCTGGGATTCTGCTTTATAAAGCTCGTAATATCCTTTAAAACACTCTTAAAGGTTAAATTTTGCTTAACAAAGCTATGCACGATATCAAACCGATCGTTATTCATTTGAAGCCTTAAATCCAAAAATCTAACCCCTATTGCAAGCTGTTCTTTAATAGAAAGGTCTTGGCATTTTCCCGCAACGTCAAAAATAGAATGGGTTGCGCCGGAATCGTGCGTGCCGGGAATTGAAAGCTGGGTTATTTTAGCGCTATCGTTAAGCCTTGCCATCCATAAATCGGGCTTTTTAGCATTTATTCCGTTAATGGGTAAAAAGGCAAATAGGGATGCTAAAACCAAAAATAAAACGATTAAGCCTTTAATAAGATATTTCTTCATAACCCTTTCCTTAAATATATATATTACTAGTATATCATAACGCTTACAAAAACACAAGTAATATAAAATATTTAAAGCATAGTTATTCCTTTAAAAAATTCATTTACCTAATAATAAAAGGTTAAAAGCCCTTCTTCCCTTTACAAACCCAGCAGCTACCCCGCTTTATAAGCTAAAGCTCTTGTTATCTCTCTATTAGCTAAAATTTTACCCCTTCCCTTTAACTTTTAAGAATAAGTCACGCTATAGATACGTTAACGGAGGTTTTAGATTGCTTAATTAAAAAACGGCGGGAACACTCCTGCCGTTTTATTCTAATACTTTTTTGAGCTCTATTTAATTTTGACTTATCCGTTTGCCTTTTTAGCTTCCTGTTCTGCCTTTCTTTTTAGCCAGCACTTACGGCACATAGCTTCGTATCTTCCGTTACCGCCCAACATAATTTGACTGCCTTCGTAAACTATATTACCCTCGTCATCAAATCTTGCGTTTACGGTTGCCTTTGCACCACACTTGCAAACTGACTTTATTTCCGTTATAGACTGCGCGATTTCAAACAGTCTTTTACTGCCGGGGAATAAATGAGTTAAAAAGTCGGTGCTCAAGCCAAAGCACAAAACGGGAATATCGTAATCCATAACTATTTGATCTAACTGATCCACCTGTTCAGGCGTTAAAAACTGACATTCATCACAAATAACAACCTTACAATCGGTATGGCTTTGCTTGTATAATTCATAAACGTTCATATCCGCAGGAATTGGGATTGCCTTTTGTTGCAGTCCAATGCGTGAGCGAACTATTTCAGCGCCGTCACGCGTGTCGATTGCAGGCTTTATAAACATAACCTTCATATTACGTTCTTCATAGTTAAATTTCGTAATAAGCGCCTGCGCGGACTTAGAGCATCCCATTGCGCCAAATCTAAAATACAGTTTTGCCATAATCTTCTCCTTCGTATATAAATTATTCTACCCTTGCTAGCACAAGGTCGCGTTTTTCGGGGGGCGTTGCGCAAATTTTAGTGCTTTCCAGCAATTTTTTAGCGCTTGCTTCAAAGGCGTTTTTCTCGCTATAAAGGGTTGCAATAACATCCCCCTTGTTAACGAAATCACCCGTTTTCGCGCGCAAAATAATACCCGCAGAAAAATCAATTTTATCTTCCTTAACGTTTCTTCCCGCGCCAAGAAGCAGGCTTGCAATACCGTAGCCTTCGGTGTTTACTGAATAAATATATCCCTCTTCAGTGGCTTTTACTTCATAGATGTAATCTGCATTTTTAAATAGCTCCGGACGTAAAATATATTCGCTGTTTCCGCCTTGAGCCTTCACCATTTGCACGAAGGTATTAAGAGCCTTTTTACTTGCTATTGCATCCTTTGCCATTCTTTCACATTCTTCAATGCTTCCCTTTTCTGCAAGATAAAGCATATTAGTTGCTAAGCATAAGCAAACCTCAGTTAAATCCTTAGGGCCTTTTCCGTTAAGCACCTCTATTGCCTCTTTAACCTCTAACGCGTTACCGATAGCGTTACCAAGAGGAATATCCATATCAGTAATAAGAGCCAAGGTACGCTTACCCGCCGATTTACCGATATCGACCATTATGCGCGCAAGCTCCTTGCTTTGCTCTATAGTTTTCATAAAAGATCCGCTACCCGTTTTTACGTCTAGCACGATACAGTCGTCGTCTGCGGCAAGCTTTTTACCCATTATGCTTGAAGCTATTAAAGGCATGCTGTCTACCGTAGCGGTTACGTCACGAAGGGCGTATAGCTTTTTATCTGCAGGGGCAAGCTCTGCGCTTTGACCTACTATTGCAATACCCGTTTCGTTTACTATTCTTTCAAACTCTTCGGTAGAAAGATCCGTTTTAAAGCCGGGGATTGCTTCCAGCTTATCAATAGTTCCGCCGGTATGACCTAATCCCCTACCGCTCATCTTTGCAATTTTAACACCGCAAGATGCAACTAAGGGGGCAACTATTAAGCTGGTTTTATCGCCAACGCCACCCGTTGAATGCTTATCTACCCTTAAGCCGTTTATATTTGAAAAATGAAGCTTATCACCCGAATCCCTAACAGCCAAAGTTAAGGCGGTGGTTTCTTCTATATTCATTCCGTTAAAATATATAGCCATGCACAAAGCAGCGGCTTGATAATCGGGAATACTGCCATTTGTAAATCCGGTTATAAAGAAATTAATTTCTTCCTTAGTTAAAGGTTGATTATCCCTTTTCTTTTTTATAATATCGTACATTCTCATAATAAAACCCCGATAAATTAAGAAAAGCGCTAATAATCAACCTATACGAGCACTTTTTCTTAAAATTAATATTGTTTTTTACTGATTACAAGCTACTTTTCGTAAACGAATAAGGTAAAATTTCCTTTAAAGAAAAGACCTTTAAGTCCTTGGAGTTACCAAGCACTACCTTAAAATCGTCACCGCAAAATTCCGCCATTACTTGGCGACAAACACCGCAAGGCGCAACTAACTCGTTCGGCTCATCTCTACCGCCAACGATAGCAATTTTTTCAAACTCCAAATCCCCTTCGCTAACCGCCTTAAAAAAGGCAGTTCTTTCAGCGCAGTTGGTGGGGGTATACGCCGCGTTTTCTATATTACAACCAAGATATACCTTTCCGCTTTTTGCAAGTAGCGCAGCCCCTACCTTAAAGCCGGAATACGGCGAATAAGATTTAAGCCTTGCATCTTCTGCCAAAAGCATAAGTTCCCTATCAGTCACTTATAATACCTCCTAAAAATGTGGCTATAAGGCGATTATCGCCCTATTCGCGATTATTTAATAACCTCGTTAAGAAAAGACTTTCCCTTCGTTTTGCCTTGACTAACGCCTAAATATTCTAACACGGTTGCAGAAATATCGGCAAAGGAATCTCTTGTTTTCAAATCCACACCGCTCTTAATAGAATTGCCGTAAATAAGCATAGGGGTATGCTCTCTGGAATGGTCGGTAGAGGGGGTTGCAGGGTCGCATCCGTGGTCTGCCGTGATAATCAAAATATCGTTATCCTTAAGCTTTTCTAAAAGTAAAGGAAGCTGTTTATCAAACTCACTCATAGCGTTTGCATAGCCTGCAATATCGTTTCTGTGTCCGTATACCATATCGAAGTCAACCAGATTAGTAAAGCATAAGCCTTCAAAATCCTCGTCTGCCTTAGCAATAGTAACGTTCATACCGTCCGTATTGTTTTTTATGCGGTTGCTTTGAGTTAAGCCCCTTCCTGCAAAAATATCGTATATTTTACCAACCGAAATAACCTCTTTTCCTGCAGCCTTTAAATTATCCAACATAGTGTCTGCAGGGGGCAAAAGAGAATAATCGTGGCGACGGGGCGTTCTGGTAAATGGATATTCGCCGTTAAAAGGTCTTGCAATTACCCTTCCAACACCGTGCTTACCCTTAAGCATATCACGCGCAATTTCGCAATAACGGTAAAGCTCTTCTATGGGGACGTAATCCTCGTGCGCGGCAATTTGAAAAACGCTATCTGCAGAGGTGTAAACGATTAACGCGCCCGTTTCTATATGCTCCTTGCCGTAATCCTTAATAACCTCCGTTCCGGAATAAGGCATATTACAAATAACCTTTCTGCCGGTAAGTCTTTCAAACTCGCTAATAACCTCTTCAGGAAATCCGTTAGGATATACCGGTAGCGGAGAGGGTGAAACCACCCCTGCTATTTCCCAATGCCCAATAGTGGTATCCTTACCAAGTGAAAGCTCTGCCATTCTAGCAAAGCTTGCGGTGGGGTTTTGCACACCACCACCAACGCCTTCTATATTAAAAAGGCCCATCTTAGTTAAATTAGGGCAATTAAAGCTTTCGTGATTTCTTATCGCCTTTAAGGTATTACTACCCTTATCACCCCAATTTTCAGCGTCGGGAAGCTCGCCTATACCAACACTGTCTAAAACTATTAAAAATACTCTTTTTTTCATACTTTCTTTTTCTTTTAAACCTAAAAAGCACGGTTAACGCGCTTATAGGCACTCTTTTTATTTTTTATCGAAATTTTTAAACGCTTAGTTAACAATTAAAATTAAGCTAGCTCTAAAGCGATTTCCATCATTTTTGTAAATGAATTTTGTCTTTCTTCCGCGGTTGTATTTTCTTCGGGATAGATAAAAGAATCGCTTACGGTGCAAATACAAAGCGCCTTTTTACCTGCGCGCGCTGCGTTGCAGTAAAGAGCAGCAGATTCCATTTCTACGCCTAAAACGCCCATCTTAGCCCATTCCATACCGGAGTTGGCGTCGTCGTAAAACATATCTGAAGAGAAGATGTTACCAACCTTGTAATTAACGCCCGCCTTTTCGCAAAGCTCAGCTGCGCGTTTAACAAGATCAAAGCTTGCAATAGGAGCAAACGTACCGGGAAGATTATATTGCATAGCGTAATTGCCGTTAGTGCAAGCGCCCATAGCAATAATGATATCTCTTGCGTGCAAGTCCTTATCGAAGCTACCGCAAGAGCCAACTCTAATAATATTTTCTACACCGTAGAAATTGAATAATTCATAAGAATAAATACCAATAGAGGGCTGGCCCATACCTGAAGCCATAACTGAAACTCTTTTACCTTTATAATAACCCGTATAACCGTTAACACCACGAACGTTGTTAACTAAAACTGCGTTTTCTAAATAAGTTTCTGCAATAAACTTGGCTCTTAAAGGATCGCCGGGCATCAAAACCGTTTTAGCGAAATCGCCTTCTTTTGCCGTTATATGAGGGGTGGGAACTGACATAATGATTTATCTCCTTTAATCTTGAATACTTTTTATGATTTAATACGTTTATTTTTAAACAGTTTTTTTACAATTTTAAATTATTCTTTTTATACAACTTTAATAATCCTTAGATGCGAGTAGTTGGCAAGAACAACGATTATTTTTTGATGGGCGCGCAACTATCGTACGTAACCGAAAAAATATTACTTTTCTTGACAAATACGAAGTATATAAGGCTTAATAAGAGCCGTCAGGCTTACTTTCGCCACTTATAACAGCCTTAACAACCTTACTAGTGCCAAGTCTATCTGCGCCAAGATTAATAAATTCTTCGGCATCCTTTAATCCGCTAATACCGCCGGCAGCCTTAGTTTTTACGCCTGCGCCAACGTTAGCAACTAAAAGAGCAACGTCTTCCTTAGTTGCGCCGTGAGTAGAAAAGCCGGTTGAGGTTTTAATATAATCTGCGCCGGCTTCTGTTACTAATCTGCAACAAATTTTCTTTTCTTCATCAGTTAGTAAGCAAGCTTCAATAATAACCTTAAGAATTTTACTACCGCAAAGCTTTTTAAGGGTTGCAATTTCTGCCTTAACTGCATCATATTCGCCCGCCTTAATCATACCAACGTTAATAACCATATCTATTTCGTCTGCGCCGTTTTTAATAGCGTCAACAGTTTCAAACGCCTTTACCGTTGAAGTATGGTAGCCGTTGGGGAAGCCTATAACGGTGCAAATAGCAAGCTTATCGCCAACGTATTCCTTTGCCTTTTTTACGTAGCAAGGGGGAATGCAAACGGAAGCGGTTTTATACTTCATACCCTCGTCACATATCTTCTTGATATCCTGCCAGGTTGCGGTGGTAGAAAGTAAGGTGTGATCGCATTTAGATAATATTGCGTTAATATCCATAGTTTATTCTCCTTAAACGCTATTTTATTAGCAACGCTTTAGTGTGTAGAAATCAGAAATCAAATCCGCCACCAAGCGTTACGCTATGTTACCAATTTATAATCGCCACGAACAGCCGTTTACTTAACGCGTGGCAAATTGCAGTTAAAGTATAACATACTTTTTAAGATTTTTCAAGGGTTTAGCTTAAAATACTTTATATAAAAAGTATTTTTTAAAGGCCTTTTTAAAAAAGCTTCAATCTTTCTAAATTTAAACCCAATTTTTGTAATCAATAAAAATCCCCTTAATACAATTAATTAAGCTGTAAAAAAGAATAAATATCCGTGCTTTTTGCATACTAGCCTTATGAAAATTAAAAAAAGCACGGAAGAAAATATAAAATTATTAAAGCAAAAGCTACCCTGCGCGGACGTTATTTATCACCAATTTAAGTGCAACCAAAAAAGCTATCAGCTTTGCTACGTGGATTCTATTACCGATAAAAACAGAATGGGCGACCTTTTAATTCGCCCCATTTTTGCGCTTAACCCGAGCAGCTTAGAAGAGGTTTTTTATAGCCTGCAAATACCAAACTTAACAAAAATAAGCAATCTTTCAGATGCAATTACCAAGCTTTTGGCAGGTCAAGCGCTACTCTTTTGCGACGGCGCGGATTTTTTAATTTCCTGCGATTTTTTAACCTATCCCACAAGGGCGATTGCAGAACCGCCTACCTCTACCGTAGTTAGAGGTCCAAGAGAGGGCTTTACCGAAAGCTTGAAAATAAATCTAAGCATGCTAAGGCGCAGAATTAAGGTTAAAGAGCTGGTTTTAGAAAACCAAGAGATAGGCAAATATAGCAAAACCACCGTTTGTATCTGCTACCTTTCTTCAATAGCCAATAGTGAAATCGTAAAAAAGGTAAAGCAAAGTCTTTCTACTATAGAAATAGATTCCATTCCCGATAGCTCTTACGTGGCAAAGGCAATAAATCAACGCAAGGCTTCACTTTTTAAGCAGGTGGGTAACACCGAAAAGCCGGATATTTTTACGCAAAAGCTACTTGAGGGGCGGGTTGGAATTTTGGTTGACGGCTCACCTATTGCAATAACCGTTCCCTATATGTTAATTGAAGATTTGCAAAGCTCAGAGGACTATTTCGTTAATAACTATCGGGCGAATATGGAAAGAATTATAAGGCTAATTTCACTTGCCTTTGCAATACTTTTACCCGCACTTTTCGTTTCCGCTCAGCTGTTTCACCTACAAATTATTCCACTTAACTTTTTACTGACTATAGTAAGCAGTATTAAGGGAATACCCCTTTCGCCAAGCTTTGAAATGTTTTTTACACTGCTTATTTTTGAAATATTAAACGAAGCAAGTATAAGAATGCCAAAATACGTGGGTATGGTGCTTTCTATAGTTGGAGCGTTAGTGCTTGGCGACACCGCCGTTAAGGCAGGCATAGTTTCTACGCCAACCATAATGATTATGGCTCTTTCCGGCATTTGCCTATACACCGCGCCCGATATGGTTGATTCTATGAGCGTTTTGCGCCTTATATATCTTATAGTTGCAGGCAGTCTTGGCGGATACGGAATATCCTTGCTTTCTGCCTTTATCGCCGTTTATTTATGCTCTATTGATAATTTCGGCGTTCCCATACTTGCGCCCTACGCACCCACTCTTTTGCCCGATTTTAAAGACGGCGTTACCATGGATTTCGTTACAAAAATGAAAAAACGGCCAATATCGCTAAAGACTAAAAATAAAACCAGATTAAGGATTAAGGGGGATAGTGATGAATAAACCAAAACTAAACGGCTTTCAAGTATGCGCGCTATTTATTGCTATTTGCCCACTTATTAAGCTAATAACCGCGCCCGCAGTTTTTGCAGGCTACTGTGGTGAAAAGCTATGGCAACCGCTTTTAATTAATTTTAGCGCCGACCTTTTACTTCTTTTTCTTTGCATGCACTTAAGCAAAAAATACCAAAATTTAACCTTCTTTGAAATTCTAACCAAACGCTATAGCTTAACCTTTGCAAAAATCATATTCTTACTTTACGCTCTGTTTTTTACGGCAAAGGCGGTTATTCCGCTTATAGAGCAAAAAGAGTTTATAGAGAACGCTTTTTACGAAACGCTACCCCAAGCCCCCGTATTTTACCCTATATTTATAGTGATATTTTTTATTGCTATTAAAGGCTATACCACGCTTGGAAGAACGGGACAGATAGGTCTTTTTATAAGTAGCGCAGGGATCTTTCTTATTTTGTTTTTATCTATTCCCACCGCTGACTTTAAAAAGGTGCTCCCTTTGTTTGCTTTTAGCAATAAAAATACCCCTATATGCGCGTTAAACGCACTTTCCTGGTTTAACGACGGAATTTATTTACTCTTTTTTACAGGCTATTTTAAAAGAAAAAAATCCACCTTTAAATATATATTTTTAAGCTACGCAATTATGGCTGTTACCATAATTTTATACTTTGTAACCTTCTATTCTATATTCAGTTATATTGCGCCCACGCAGGAGCTTGCCCTTAATTCTATGAGTATATTTGGGGTGACCTTAGTAAACGTTGGAAGGTTTGACTACGTTGCCCTATTTTTACTTGCAATGACGGGAGCTATTGCCTGCGCCTTGCCCGTGGTTATAGCAACCAATTGTATAAGCGAGGCCTTTAGCTTAAAAAGCAAAATAATACCCGCTTCAGCCATAACACTTTTTCTTCTTGTTATAACGATTTTGTTTTCTGCAAAATACGAGGAGGTTTTAAGCTTTTCAACCAAATATTTAACACCGTTTTACTTGCTTTGCGGATATATACTTCCGCTTCTTACTTTAGGGGGAAAGAAAATTGAACAACAAAAAAGCTAAGCTATTGATTATACTATTTGTAATATGTATGCTTGCATATTTTACTAACGACTTTCAGCTTATAAACATAGAAAAAACTGCCATTATAGTTGCGCTTGGAATAGATAAAGAGCAAAGCGGAAAGCTAGAGGTCACCGCGCAAATAGCCTTACCTCAAGCAACCAACCAAAGCACCTCTAATAGCGACGCGATTTTACACGCAACCGGTGACACATTATACGGCGCTTTGGAAAAAATTTCGCTGGAAACGGGTTGGTATCCCAAGCTAACCTTTTGCAACTTAATTTTACTTGGAAGCGATTTAGTTAAGGATGATTTTATGCCCATCGTGGACTATATTTTAACCTCTAACCGCTTTCAAAATTCCGCAATAATTGCAACCTGTGAAGAAAGTGCAAAAAAAACGCTTATGAGCGCCACCCCGCTAGATTATATTTCCTCATTTGCCCTGCAAAAGATTTTGCTTAGAAACTTAGATAGATCAAGCTCCGTTTTGGTAAGCGACGTGCGCGAATTTACAGCCTTTAGCCGATCTCATTCACAGTTTTGCTACGCTCCGTTAATTTCCAGCGTTAAAACCAAGGATAAGCAAAAAGGTAGCTCTGACCAACAGTCTGGCTCTTCAAGCCAATCGCAAAAGGGGGGAAGTAGAAGTGATATTCTTCCAACCGCAAGCGGGGAAGGCTCTGGCTCAACGGACTCTCAATCACAGTCAAGCTCCGGCGGTAACGAGCAAACGGTTTTTGACGCAAGCAAAACGCTTATGTTTTCTAACGGAAAAATAGCCTGCACCTTAAATAAAGAGCTAACCCATTGCTTTAATCTTCTTACCAAAAAGGTACGCGAATCCTTTATTCCAATCAAAATAGAGCGCGAAGGCAAAGAAATAAACGCGCTAATTTCTATCGTGTCTAACAAACCCAAACTTAAGCTTACCGTAAAAAACGGTATGCCTAATTTACAAATTAATTTAACGCTCGTTTGCGAAAAGGAAGAAACCTATCTTCGTGAAGATACAACGGAGCTTGCAAAGGCAAACAAGGTTTCAAACGAGGGCTTAAAGGAGCTAGAAAAGGTAATAAGTGAGCATATAGCGCAGTTAATAGACCTTTCAGTAAATAGCAACTGCGACTTTTTACAGCTAAAAGAGCTTTTGTATAGGTATAATTCAAAGCACTATTTCGAGCTAAAAGACAACCTATTAAGCCGTTTAAATTACGAAATTAAGGTAACCTGTAAAAATTACAGATAGGGCGCGGTTTGCTTGCGTTAAAAAGGCATTTGTGTTAAAATTTAATTATGGGTTACGATATTTTACTTTTTGATGCAGATAGAACGCTTTTTGATTTTGACGAATCCGAAAGGCTTGCCTTTTTTGAAATAGCGCCACGATACGGCGTTGCTTCCACAAATGAAAATTTTGAATTATACAAAAAGATAAACCACGATAATTGGCACGCGCTAGAGATTGGACTAGTTACTAAAGAGGTTTTAGTCGTTCGCCGTTTCGCACAGTTTTTAGAAGCCGTTCACGCCGTTGGTAACGCCCAAAAAATGAACGACGATTATTTAACCGCCCTTTCTAAAAAGAGTATTTTGTTTAAAGACACCCTACCCCTGCTTGAAAAATTAAAAGGAGCAGGCAAGCGTATTTTTATAATTACCAACGGGGTTACGAAGGTGCAGGAGGGAAGATTAAAGGACTCCCCCATTTTACCCTATTTAGAACAAGTCTTTATTTCAGAGCAAATGAACGTTAGCAAGCCCCAAAAGCTATTTTTTGATTTAGTTACTCAAAAAATAGAAGGCTATACCCCCAAAAATGCGTTGGTTATTGGGGACTCTTTAACAAGCGATATTCAAGGAGCAAACAACGCAGGTCTTGACTGCGTTTGGCTTAACCCCGAAAACGCGCCGAACGATAAGGGCTTAAAGGTAACCTTTGAAGCAAAGTCTTTAGATGAAATTGGGGAGTTTATTCTTAACTCTTAAACCAAAAAAACGCCCCTATTTTTAACAAATGCTTTAAAAAACCCACGCTATATGTCGATTAACGGCACTTTACAAACAAACAATTAGACAAAAAACCTTTTTGATATTTTTATAGCAGGCACTTAAAAATACAGCTCGCCTGCTTTTTCTTTTTGCCAAAATATTTGCAAAATTCATAAAATACTTGACTTTATCCTTTTTTAGGTGTATTATTCTTATATAACTTATTTTTATAAGGAGGAGTTGTTTATGGAAATCGTTGGAAGTTCCACCGTTCAAACGGATGAAATTTCGGTTACTTCCAATAAATATTTAACCGATATTGAAAATTGGGAAGAAAGAGATTTGCCTTGCTACAAAAAGAAAGTTCGCGATAAGCTTTCTGCAGGTTACGTATCAATAGTTCCCGGCGCAATAATTTGTTACGCTTGCTATATGATACTTATGACCGTTGGTTTTGCTTTTATTGGGGATATAGACGTAAAGCTAAGTCAATCTTTACCGCTTACCCTAGCGGTTCTTGGAATTTTTGCGCTTGCAACCTTTTTTCTTATATTTGCCTTTTCTAAAAAGCGCATGGTAGAATTTGTGGATTCTTGTCACGGCGAAATAGGCCACGACGGCAACCCCTTTATAAGAAAGTTAAGAGCAAACTTAATTTTTGCTATTATTTTAGCAGTTGCAGTTATAGGCTTTGCGCTTTATTTACTTTTAATAAAAAAATCAATAAGTGTGGAAAGCGCGTTTGCAACCTTTTACTTATTACCCGCAATAGTATCGCCGTTAGGTTATTTTGCAGGAATGCTATCTGCAAGAAATTCATTTAGCGTTTGCCCCGTTTGCGGTAGATTTAATACTGTGTTTAAATTTAAAAGCTCTGATGATTTTGGCGAAAAGCAAGACGGCTCGCATAAGGAGCATGAAACCAGATCGGAACGCGTTGGTACGAAAATAACCACCACGTACTACTCTAACGGCACTCAAAGCAGTGTTTCTGCCCCTATTTACGGAAGCGTTTCTTACGTTAAAGAATACGACGATTATTCAAATCTTGCAAAGTACACTTATTTATGCCACGAATGCTCTTACGTTGAAGAAACGGTTGAAGAAAAGAAGTGGAAAATCCTTAGATCTAAATATAGGGGGTAAGTTATGGCTAGAATAGTTGAAATATATCCTGATCCGGTATCAGCAAAGCAACAGGTAGAAAGCCGTAAGGTTTTTGGTTGGAGCTCTAGCGTAGAGCTTACTGAAAGAGGTGTTTTTGAAGTAACCTTTACCCGTGACGAAAGCACCGCAAAAAATAAAAAGCTTAAAGAGTTAGAAGATGATTTCTTACAATGCTCCGTTGCAAGCGATTATATAGAAAGATATAACGGTTACACGGTTAACAAAAAGAAATATAAAGCTCTTCATCCCTTCATACTTTTAGTCGTTATCTACATAGTATTTTCTGCTCTTTTACAGGGCGTCATTTTAGGCGGTATGTACGCGCTTTATAAAACTGATCCCTCAGCTCTTATAGGTTCAGGATTAAATTTAGAAGTAGACGGCGAAGTAACTATGGTCATTGACGAGAACTGGGAATACGAGTTGGATTTAGAAAAGAATAAGCTAAGCGGTATTGCTTCCTTATTTGGCATTACGGAAAAAACAGTTACTTTAAATCTTGAAAAGGTTATGAATATAATCGGCGTTTACGCTGCTGTTAACGTTGTAGTTGCGCTAGTAGTTTTAGTGTGGGCTATACGAAAAGGTATTCGTGCAAAAACCTATTATAAGGCAGAGCTTTCTTACGTTCAAAACCGCAAAGACTTACTAAACGGTAAAATAGAAGAATTAGAAGAAAGAATGGATGATATTATTTTAGCCGTTAAAAAGGTGTAATTTTTTAAAAAACCACGCAATAGCGCGATTAACGGCACTTTATAACAAAATAAAAAACTCAGAGATTCTATCTCTGAGTTTTCTTTTTATCTTTTTTTGTTATTCTTATAAAATTATCCGCTATCTAATCCGTTAGTTAACTTTTAAAGGATTTAGCGTAATCTAAAACGCAAGCAGTAAATTCCTTATTAAAATCTTTAGTGGGGTTAAAGCCAAGCTCCTTTTGAATTTTACCGTAATCTACCGCGTACTTTCTGTCGTGCCCTTTTCTATCTTCAACAAAGCAAATATTTTCTTCAGGCAAATTAAGAACGCTTAAAATTCTTTTTGCCAAAGTGATATTGTTAACGGTATTATTTGCGCCAACGTTATAAATTTCGCCAACCTTACCCTTTCTTAAAATTAAATCTATTGCCAAAACGTGATCGTAAACGTGAATCCAATCGCGTACGTTTAATCCGTTGCCGTATACGGGAAGATTGTTGCCGTTTACCGCGTTTAGTACCATTTGCGGTATAAACTTTTCTTGGTGCTGGCGAGTGCCGTAGTTGTTTCCACAGCGGGAAATGGTTACGGGCAAATTAAACGTTCTTCTTGATGCTAAAACTAATAAATCTGCGCTTGCTTTTGATGCTGAATATGCAGATGACGGCGCTATAGGCGAGCTTTCCGTAAATTTTAAATTGCTTTCTATTTCTAAATCGCCGTAAACCTCATCCGTTGAAACCTGATGAAATCTTGTAAGATTTTTTTGCTTTACAACCTCTAACAAGGTGGCCGTTCCAACGATATTCGTTTGTAAAAAATCACTGCTGTCTACTATAGAACGGTCCACGTGAGATTCTGCCGCAAAGTTAACGATAGTATCTATTTTAAACTGCTCTACCGCACTTAAAAGAGCTTGCTTATTACAAATATCCCCTTGAACGAAGGCGAAATTTTTATTGCTTAAATTATGTGAAAAATTTTCCTTTTTGCCGGCGTAAGTAAGCTTATCGTAGCAAAGAACAAAATCTTCTTTATAGTTATTTAAAATATAATCAATAAAGTGTGAGCCTATAAAGCCCGCGCCACCGCAAACCATAACTCTCATAAATCCACCCCCTTTAGAGTTTATTATATTTTACAACCTTTTTATAAATTTCTCAACCCTTTTAGGTGGAGTTTGCTTTTTTAGTTTACTAACAAAACTAAATTTTTTTATTGTAAACCTCCGTATAAACTGAACGCTTAATTTCTAAAAATTCTTCTTCGTTAACAGCCTTACCGTAGGTCATAATTTTTAAAGGAACTTCCGGCAACGAAGGCCCGAACGAGGGTTGACAGTATTCGTAGCCGTTTAAGTAAAATCCGCTTCTTTTATAAAAGTTTATTCTGCGCAAGGTAATCTCGTCTACTATAGGCTCTGCTTCAAGAAAAATACTTTTACTATCTTTAGCAAAAGCAATAAATTCCTTTAGCATATTAAAACCAATTCCCTTCCCCCTAAATTCAGGCAAAACGGCAAAGTGTTCTAAAAAATAGCCCGCGGTTATATGCCAAACGCACAATATTCCAACCAACGTACCCTCTTTTTTATAACAAAAGAGCTTATATCGCTTATCCTTTAAAAGCTCTTCTTGCCCCTTTTTGCTTCTTATTTCACTTTTAGGAAAGCTCTTTTTCATAATGTAATAAATCTCTTCAAAATTATTTCCGTTATAAACCTCAAGCATATATTACACCTTAAAAACGCCCCTATAGGGCGATTAACGCAGTTTTTTGCACCGCTATAAGTTTTTATTTATTTTATTATATCACGAAAAAAGGCTTATGTGAAGCAAAATGTATAAATTTTTTACAAAAAGGCAATATCTAAAGCGGAGGTAGTAAATATGAAATTTAATCCATTTGAAGAAAAACCAAAAAAAATTGAATCGGTTATTATGTCTTGGAAGGATATCTTCGTAAAACCGTATAATAAAAACGAAGTTAGTCCTTACACCAAAACGCGAATTATTTTAATGAACGGAACGGAATTTGAAGCCACCTGGTGCAAGCATCATTTTAACCGCCATTACCCTGATAACGACGCGCGCCGTGCAGTTGCTTTTTTAAGAAGAAGCGAACAGCAACAGCAAAAGCTTATTTCCTTATTAAAGCCAATTGATGAAACCCTTCTTGAAACTACTATTGGCTACGAACAGCTTGCCGTTGACCTTACTGCTTTTTTAGCCCAACGCACAGTTGACAAAACGGTTAAAGACGCGCTTGACTTTGCCCTGCTTGAAGACTTTGACCATTTATACCGCTATGCCAACCTATTAGAAATGGATATGGGCATTCACGCAGAAAGACTTGTTGGCGGATATACAGAGCTTATGCCCGCGCGCCCAACTATTGCGCATCACCGTCACCCCTGCGACACCATTCGCCCATCCATTAATAACAAAACGGCAGACCCTGTAACCAAGCTAGACGTTGCAATAATTACCGCAGCCGAACAGCAAACCATGAACTATTATATGAACATAGCGCAGTTCTATAAAACCCAAAAGGGCAGAGAGCTTTACGCTGAAATAGGTATGGTAGAAGAAGATCACGTTACCCACTACGGCTCTTTGATGGATACTAAGGCTACTATTTTTGAAAATCTATTAATGCACGAGTACACCGAATGCTATCTATACTATTCTATGCTAAATGACGAAAGCGACGAAAACGTTAAACGCGTTTGGGAAATGCTTTTAGAACAGGAAATTGCGCACCTACACTCTGCAGTAGAGCTTTTAAATAAGTATGAAAATAAATCTTGGGAAGAGGTTATTCCCGGTGGGGCTTTCCCAGAGCTTGTTTCCTTGCATGAAAATAAAGAATACGTTCGCAAGGTTTTAGCAAAGACGGTAACTTTAACCGCCAAAGGCGAAGGATATGCAGACGTTAGCGAGCTAGAAGAGGATTACAAATTCTTCAAATATCAAAAGAAGGTAAACGCAAAGCCGGAAGAAGAAAGAGGCCACACCGTTATTTGTGATCATATAGAAAAATACGGCGAAGATTACCGCGTTCAAGATAGCGAACATCCAATAAAATGCTTGCGCTCACGCAAAGAAGATAACTTCGTTTTAGGAACTAAGCCTACTAATTGCTAAATTAAAAACAGACCTTTTGTAAATAAAAAAGGTCTGTTTTTGTTTTGCTTTTATTAACAATTTCTTAATAAAACCCCCTCTATAGGTCGATTATCAAGCATTTTTTATTTTTTTGTTACAAATATGCAATAGCGGTTACCAAGCCGTCTATAGTTAAAATAGCAGTTACAATAATTAACACCATGTAAACTAGATATGCTATTCCGTATTCCTTCATATCCTTTAAATAATTCTTAATGGCAAAGCCTAAAGATAAAGACGCGTTATCCCTAAATTCACTCATTCTATCCTTAACCGCCTGCTTGGATTCTTGAAAAGCACCGCTTAAAGCAAAGCACGCCTGTAGCATTAATCCAACGCCAAATCCAAGCGCCTTTGCAGAGGCAAGATTAAGCTCGTAAGGCTGTTTGGGTTGCCATCTCATTATGACGTTATAAAATAAAATGAATATTGCCACGGGTAATACGGTTAAAATTATGCAAATTATGCCCATTCCGTTATATGGCTTTTTCTCTTTTCCGTTATGTTCCATAATACCATCCTTTACGCTTAAAAACTCTTACATTAAAAAGCCTTCTATAAAAGCGCGTATTTTACTGTATTTAACCTCTTGTAAAGATAGCTTTTTAGATATCTCACGGTTGTTTTTAACAGAGCTTAAAAGATCCTTTTCAAACTGCTTGTTTTGTGCCCTTCTTTCAACGAATAAATTTAATTCGTCTAATTGCTTAAAGGCCTTTTTGTTTATATTGCAAGAGCCTAAGCTAATCATGCTTTCGTTCATAACCAGCTTCGTATGCACCATCTTTGGGGAAAGATAAAGCTCAATTTTCCCCTGGCTTTTTTGCAATAAAAGCTTTGCCGTTTTCATGTTTAAATCGCCTTGAAAGTTAGCGCTTTTAGGAATAGTTACGCTAACCTTTACCCCACGATTACTTGCCTTTACTATTGCATCAATAAAGCTTTTCACAGGGGAAAAATAAGCCATAGTTATAACTAGCTCATTCCTTGCGGAATTTATTATATCTAAATAAAGCTCTTCCATTTCAAAAAGCCTTGGTTTAACAGCTTTTAAATTAACACCAAAAAAGAAACCCTCTTTTTTAGTATTTTTGCCACTGATTTTGCTCAAAAAGCTGTCTATAGCGCGATTATCGGCTATTTTAATCATATAATCCTGATAAACCCTTCCAAGGTAATCACAGCCGTTTTCCTTATCTTCTATATTAATTCCGCCAAGGAATAATATGCTGTTATCTATTAAATAATACTTGGAATGATCTGCCTTAAAAGCATCACGGCTTACAAAAACGTTCTTATGGTTAAGTAGCTTATCACGCAAAAAGCGCGCTTCTTCCTTTAAAGAAAAAGGTACTTCTTTGGTTTGATAAAAAAGCTTAAGCGCCCATATTTTAACCCTTTCAGTAAAGGTCGGTCTTTCATGAAAAAATGAAAGCATACTCTCTTCGGCAAGCTCTAACACCATGCCGTAACGGTCAACTGAAATTTGAACGCTAACACCCCTTTGCGCAGCGGACAAAAGCTCCTTTGCTATTTGCAAGCCTATATTATCTGCCCGCCAAATAAACATATTAATTTTAATACTTTTTTTAGCTTCCCTTATTGCATTTATAATAGGCGGAAAAGCGGACCTCCCATCTTCTAAAAGGGTGAATTTTAAGTTGTTATTTACTAATAATTCTTCAACCATAAAGCCACCGCCAAACAAAAAAGCAAATAAAAAGCTTGGTTCTATTGTACCACAAACCAAGCGTTTTTCAAAAGATTTTTATACTATTTTACTAAAAAATAGCTCTTTTTAATATTTAAACGGTTTCACCATTTGCTTTTGCCCTTATATAATATAGCAAACCACTAATCAAAATCCACCATATATAAAAGTCCTTGCGCAAAATCACCAAACTTTTCGCCAAAAATATTTATACCGCCCTGATTTTTAGAGGATTCCTTAATACCTATTCTAAAGGTAAAATAATCGTTTTCCGTTACGCCCAGCTTTTCTATCGTTTGGGTGCTAACTGCCGTTTCATCTAAAAACACACACTCGTTGGTAATTTTTAGCGTTTTTATTACGCCGTATTGCGAAGACTGATCGGACCACCATTCAGGGTTTAGTCTACCCCTTCTTCCACCGTAATCACCGGGTGAAAGATAGGTTACAATTTCTACGCCGTTAATCCAAAAGGTAATATCGCTTTTCCAATCGTTACGGTAGTTTGGCGCTTCAGAGCAAATTTCCATACTGAGCAAAACGGTATTAACCCTTTTACCCTTTAACATATAGTTGGGAATTCTATACTCTATATACCCCTTAGAAAACCAAATCATTTGCGCGTCCTTGCGCTGGGGAGAGAAAAAAGCACCCGGCAAATCGTCTGAAAGAATAATACCCGTTTCGTTTGCCATACCGCAACCGGCGGTAATTTTTGCATCAGTAAAGCTTCCCAAGGGAATTTCTTCTGCGTACTGCATGTGCTTTTTCCCGCGAGAGCCTGAAGCAAAATCTATATAAAGGTTATCTATTTGCCTTGAAATAATTTTAGCATTACCCCTTGAATTACGCTTTACCGTTACGTTTATCATTCCCGCCTTTCTTAAAATATTCACGTGAAAGGACACGGTTGAAACGGGTAATTTTAATTTTTTAGCAAGCTCTGCAATAGAATAGGAAGAGGACTGTAACAAGCAAAGCATCCTTCTTCTTATAGAAGCGCTTAACGCCTGCATAATCTCACTTAACTTATCTTCCTCTTCTATGCGTAAATCAATTTCTCTTTTTGCCATAGTTCACCAAAAAAGCTTTATTTTTTCACAAAAACACGTGTTAATCGCGCTATAGCCACACTTTTAATTGTTTTGCTAATTTTAAAATGCGGGCTGAGGGGTTTTTGTAGGCCCTTCTATAACAAGAATAGTTTTACCCTTTTTAACTTCAAAACGAGCCCTATCTAAACAAATAGTTCTTGGTGTGAACTGTGTTTTTGAATAGTGTGAATGGTAAACGCAAACAAGCTCTCCCTTAGGGGTTTTAACGAAACTATGATGACCAACGCCGTTAACCTCTTCATTCATTTTTAAAATGGGGTTACCCTCGTATTTTACGAACTCGCCCATGGATGAGCTTGAAGTAGCGTAGCCTATTGCATAATAAGGGCTTCTGGTATGGTTAGCGGAATAAGTAAGAAAATAAATACCGTTATGCTTTAAAATAAACGGACCTTCCACAACGGATTCATCCTTTAGCTCCCAATCCTCGCTTGCGCGGAAAATAAATTTTTCATTTTCTTCGTCTATAGAAAGCATATCGTCAGACATGGTAGTAACGTATAAAACGTTGCCGTTATCAAACCTTACGTAATATAAGTATATCTTGCCGTCGTCGTCAATAAAGAAGTGACCGTCTATAGCCTGTCTTTCACTAAGCCATTTCTTTTCCCGTTGCTTAAAAGGGCCTAACGGGGAAGTTGAAGTGGCAACTCCAAGATGCTCGTTAGCAACGTAAACCATATAAAATAAACCGTTGCGGTAGATAATTTCAGGCGCCCAAAAGCCTTGATCGCCCATAACGTCTTCCTTTCTTAAACAAAATCCCTCATCCTTCCAAGAAGCCATATCCTTAGAAGAATAAACCTTAAAGCCTTCGCTAGTTGCGTTAGTCGCGTATAAATAATAGCTACCTTCGTGATATAAAACGAAGGGATCTGCCCCTTCCATAATGGGATTTACGTATTCTTTCATATTACACCCTCCACAAGAATTCACAAAAACCGTAAGCAGTAAAATTACGACAATTATAGTTGCCCTTTTAGATTTTCGCCCCTGCATTTTACTAAATAACCGTTAAACCGCTAAGTATTGCAAAATCAGGGCCTTCGTAAGCACCCTTTACCGTTTTCTTATTTGATAAAATAATACCGTTAAGCGCTTCCTTTAAGCTACCGCTTATAGAAATACCGGTAATGGGAGTAGCTTCCCCATTTTCGTTATAAAGATAAGCAAGTCTTACTTCGCCACCGATATAATCGTTATATAAATCTACCTGTAAGCCGGAAAGAGAAATAAGTTCAACGTACTGCTTGCCATTAAGAGAGGCCTTGGTTGCGTTACCCAAATTTAAGCTCATGCAGTAAAGATTACCGGTAATTTCCTTTTCGCCTAAATATTGACCGAATCTATTAGAACCAAAATAACCTTTAACAACGCCATCTTCTACGATAGTTTTATCTATTAACGTTAAACCGTCGTCGTCAAATTTAGAAGAGAAGGGACTGCCTTCTATTTCCCCTTTCATAGTTACCGTAAGCTTATCGCCAACGGGATTTTCTTGTAATTTATCGCCAACGGAATGTACGTTTGCGTGCGAATATACGCTTGCATAATTTAACTGACTGCAAAGCTCGTCTAATAAAGAAGATATCTCGTTACCGCCTATAACAACGGGGCAAGACATGGGAACGGTAGGCTTTTTCGCTATACGTCTATCCCTAACCTCTACCATCTTGCCTTCTATTTCCTTAATTACTTCGGCTTCGTCAAAGTGGGTAAATCTGTAATTTTCATAAAGCTCAACAGACTCGCCACCCTCCGTCCAAGTGGGAATAGCTTCTACCATAGCAGAATAAGTAATTTGCGTTTTATTAATACCCTTACTGTTAACTATATTTTCTTTACGCTTGGTAACGAACACCTCTACTGCGTTTAAAGAGCCGTGCTCAAAGGTATTTGCCTTAAACACCGCGCTTGCTATTTTATCGCAAAGGTCGTTCATTTCATATTTATTCATATTGCTTTCTACTTCATAAAAAGCAGTATCGCCGGCGGGAATTTGATAGGGGTTATTACAAATCATCTTAGCCCTTTCCACGCTAAGCTCAATTTTTCTTTTAGCCTGCTCTACCGTGGTAGAATCGTATAGACTAAAAGAGCTTTCGCCTTTGCCCTTTTCATGGTCTACGTAAACGGTAACGGAGCATTCTTCAGCAGTTACCGCGCGAAGAGCTTCTACCTTTTTATGAACGTAAAAAGCCTCGTATGAGTCGGTTAACAGCCATTTCACACGAAAATCGCTAACCTGATTATTTTCTTTTAATAAACTAATAATATCTATCATGCTAATTTCACCTTTACCTTTAAGGCAGGTCCGCCGTCCGCAACTCTAACCCATTCCTTATAGCCTTTACCGCAGCTACCGCTACCAATAACCTCAAAGTCGTTAGATATCATAGAAATAGACTTTAAAAGATCGGGAACGTAACCGCTCATAACCACGGGGGAAACGTAATTATCGGTAAGCTTACCGTCTATAATTTCAATACCGTATTCCGCCGTGCATTGAATTTGCCAGTTCTTTGGGTCTTCCATGCCGTTGTTCGTTTCAAATAACATATATCCGTGCTTTACGGATGCTATCATATCCTCTAATTTATCCTTACCGGGAGCAAAGAAGGTGTTAGTCATTCTTGCATAAGCCTTTCTCTTATAAGATTCACGGCGACCGTTACCGGTGGGATTCGTTCCTAAACGAGTTGCTGAAACAAGATCGGAAATACCCGCAACCAAAACACCGTCCTTAATAATAAGGGTATCGTGAGCAAGAACGCCGTCGTCATCAAAGAAATATGACGCTGCAGATAGAGTTGCGCCAGCACCGTCGTGCATGTTGGTTATGGGAGACGCAACGTATTTGCCAACGTATTCCTTTGCAAGCGCTCTGTCCTTAACGAACTGATCCATTTCTACGCCGTGGCCAAACGCTTCGTGCGCAATAAGACCGGTTATAGAGCTATCCGTAATAACGTCGTAAAAGCCGGGCTCAATGGGCTTCGCCTTAGAAAGATTAACCGCTTTTTTATAAAGCTTTTCCGTCTTCGTGGGAAGCTCTTTCATAATATCGGCTAAAATATATCCGTTAGAGCCCTCTCTTGCGCGAACTATTTTACCGTCACGATAGGTAACTACGGCAAAGGCGTTTGCCCAACCGTAATGCTGATCTAGCTCTCTGTTTTTAGAAATGAATAGCTTAGAAACGGTGTACGGTTGAACTATTACCGTTACGTTAAGCATTTTTTCATCCATAGCAAGCAAGCTATCGCGAACGTCTTTACAGAACTGCAAAATTTCACTATCAGAAAATTTATCAAAATCGCTTTCGCGAATAAATGATTTAACCAAAGGCTCGTCGCTTGGAATATCGCATTCAATTTGCGCCTCGTTTTGACCTTGCGTGCTTTGAATTTTAGTTAAAACCTGCTCGCAAAGCTCTTTTACGCTTTTAGAAATATCAGAAAAAGAATATTCGTAAAACGCCTTGCCGTTATGCAATTTAAGCACGAAACCGCATTCGCCCGCGCCCTCTCTTACCACTGAGTTACGCCTATCTGCCATATAGGCAACGCCGGTATTATCGGTAGCAAGCAAGCTTACGTATTTAAAGCTTTTTGAAAGCTCGTTAACAAGCTCCTTTGCCTTACCCCTTATACCGTTTAAATAGGAAGAAAACATATTTTTAACTCCTTTTTAATTTATCACTCCCGTTTACCTCTTTTACGCCAATCGCCTAAACTCGTTAGGTTATGCGTGAAAGCAGAAAACGTAAAGGTTGTTTATAAGCATATTATACAACTTTTTTACGCTTTTTTCAAATAAATCACGCACAATTACAAAAACCCTTTAATAATAGAAAAAACTTTTAGATTTTAATTGCTTTTATCAATAAAATAAAAATGAGCTTAGCAAAAACCAAGCTCATCTAACTTATTAAGTTTTTATAATTAGTTAAGACCTTGGGGCTTTTTGATAATAAACTTATCAATTTGCTCGTTTTGGGTTAACTGCTCGGGAAGTATCGTGGGCATAATGTAAGCAGGAATATTGCAGTTTAAGGTTACGCCGGATACCGTTGAACGAAGGTAGGGATAAAGCACGCTGAACGCTTCGTGAATTTGCGCCTTTTGTTCGCTTTCATCTAATATAGCAGCTGCATCCTTTACCTTAAAAGTACCCGCAAGAACCACCTTTAAATTAAAGGGAACGGGGGAAGAGATATCTTCGTTAATTTTTAAGGTTAGGTTAACGAAAAGGTTATCGTCCTTTTTAGCAACCTTACATTCGATTTTAGGCTTAATTTGGAAGGAAATATTTCCTTTGATAGCTTCGTTAAATTTAAATTCAAGCTCGTTAATTCTGTAATATACTAATGAAATGTTTGACATAAAAATTCCTCTTTCTATTCATAATGCGATTTTTTATAACGCAGTTATTTTATCATAGCAACTGAATTTTGTCAAGAGTGTTTATTGATATTTTTTATTTTTATAAACCTAAAAAAGGGGAATGAAAACTTGTTTCATCCCCCTTTTTTTTGCTTAATAGCCGATAATCGACCTATAGGCAGGCTTTTATAATAACAATTCACCGTCGTCGGTAGAAATTACTTTAAAAATTTTAAGCTCTTTTCCCGTTTGAGCGTCTATATAAATATAAAACGCGCCGTCATCACCCTTACCGAAAAACTCGTAAGCCAACCTTTCCTTTTTGTTGGTTACCGGGATTATTGCTAAACGAGCAGACTCCACTTCAACGTTTGGCGAAATTTTTCGCTCTGCATCCTCAACCTCTATTTTAACCTCCGGAATTTCCCTTTCCTTATGGTTTAAGATATACAGATGCGCATCCATATCGCAAACTCTACCGCTATTCATACATACCCCAACCTTTATTAAATCAGAATACATAATTATTTCGCCGCTAAGGGCCACGGAAGCAAAGTTAATATAGGTTATATTTTCCTTTCCAGAGCTACTCCACACCGCTTTAATCGACTTATAGCCACACTTTTCTAAAAATTTATACGCATTTTCTATACATTCGTCGCGGTTAAATTTCTTTTCCTTTGGTGCGGTAAAGCTATCTACCATAACCAACTTACCGCAGTCTGAAATTTGTGCAAAAATCTCTTCTTCACCCATTTTTGCTTCCACGTTGTAAACGTTAAACATTCTACCTTCCGCCATACCGCTTACGCTAATTTCCGTTGGATTGTAATCGGCAAAGCATCTTTCAAAAATTTTAACTGCTTCTTCCTTGGAAATTTCCTTACCCTTTTGCGCCTTTTGGGTATTTTCGGTTGCAATCTCTTCAGGATCGTCTGCAAAAGGTCCGTCGTAAATCATTTTAGGGTATTCAACGGAATGATACTGAAGCTCGTTGAACGTGTTTAAAATTGGGTTTTCTTCCCCAGAAAGCAAGGTTATAAAATCAAAATCCTCACCGATTTCCCCTTGCAATCCCTTTAGCTTACTTCTTAATTCATAGTTAATTTTTTTCATTTGATTAAGAATTTTTTCATCATCTTCACTAAGCGAATCCCCCTCTATAAGCTTGTTATTAAGATATTTAGAAAAATCGCCAAGCTGATTCATATACTTTTCCGTGCTTTGCTTAGAATTTTCTTCTAAGGGTAAGGTGGCAATATCTGCCTCTGCTAAATTTGCTTGCACTATAATATCACAAAGTATTCTTTGCTTGTTATCGTTATCCTGTGAAGCGGTTAGCTTGCTAAGGTTAACGTCTATATTATCAACGTAACCAACTAAATCGTAAAAGCTCTTTGAGTATACGTTAGAAAGCATACCCTCCCCGCTACCCGTCATAAATACGTCGTATAAAAGCACGGTTGATAAAATTAAACAAATACAACCCAAGCTAATAACTGCGGCAAGCCAACCACCTATACCGCGAGAACCACGTTCACGCCGTCTTCTATCCCTTTCCTGTTCACGCTGGGTTTTTCTTTCCTCTTCCGCGCGCATTCTTTCATATCTTAAACGCGCCTTTTGCCGCTCTCTTTCCGCTTTAATTTTTAAAGCTTCATTTTTTTCTTCTTGCTTTTTTATTGCCCTTTGTTCTGCTAAATTTAATCTTTCATTCGCCTTATCTGCTTCGTGCTTTTGAAGGGTTAAAATTTCTTCATCAACTTCCCAACCGCTATCTTGCAAATGTCCTTTTGCCTTTTGAGTATCACTAGATAAATTTTGCGCCTTTTCTAAAGCGTTGTTAAACTTCTTTTCTTGCATACGTCCTCCTTATTAAATAGCAAATACGTGTCTGCCGATAACCACGGTGGTTTTTCTTGTAAAAATCCAACTGCTGGTTGCCGTTGCAGGATTGTAATAATAAAGCGCGCCGTAAGAAGGATCGTAACCGTTCATGGCTTCCTTTGCGGCCCTATACGCTTTATCGTTAGGGGTAAGATTTATTTGCCCGTCGTTAACAGCGGTAAACGCATAAGGCTGATAGATTACACCCGAAATAGTGTTGGGAAAAGAACTGCTTCTTAACCTATTCATAACCACCGCGCCAACTGCTATTTGCCCAGTATAGCTTTCACCCCTTGCCTCGCCGTAAATTAAGCGCGCAAGCAAGGTTACGTCTGCATTAGAAAAAGAAGTCCCGTTACCGCTTGAAGAAGAGCTACCGCTTGAAGAAGTCGCCTTCATGCCAAGAGCCTTTAGCGTAGCAGGCCCAACGATACCGTCCACCTTTAATCCGTTTTTTCTTTGGAAATATCTTACTGCAGCCTTTGTTTGAGAACCAAAAATCCCATCAACACTACCCTTATAATATCCCCATCTTTTTAACTTTTGCTGAATAGTACGCACAGTACTACCGGTTGCGCCCTGTTTAATTACAGCAACGGCAACCGCCTCACCAGAAGCAATCTCACCTGTTAAACGGTTACTGTCCATAACCGTCCAGCCAACTGATAAAACAGCTAAAATCGAAAGCAAAATTGCCGTTATCTTTATCTTTTTATTCATAATTCCTCCTTTGTTTTTATGTAACCCTTTCTTTAGTAAACCCTTTATCTTTATACGCCGTTAATTAAGTCCAAAATCTTACTTCGGTAGGTTATATCGTCCCTTCCCGAAAAGCAAAGGGGCGGATACACCACGCACCACCAGTTATCCCCCTTACCGCTACCAAGCTCTATAATAAGCGCGTCGTAATAGCCGGCAGAAAGCGTAACTCCTTCGTATACTCTTGTGGGAAAATTTTCTTCTCTTATAGAAACCTTGCACCCGTAATTAAAGCCGTTTTTCTTCAAAACCCTCTCTATAAGCGCGTTAACGCTACTTTGGTGTTCTTTGATTTTATTAATTGCATCCTGCTTAGATTTGCAGTTTTGAACGATTGGCGTAAGATATTCAACCACCTCATCCTTGATTAAATACTTAATTTCTTGATCGCAAGCCGCGTTTGAATTTGCCCTTACGTGAATTCTTAAATACTCCTGCTGATAACTACCGCAGCCAAACAAACAAGTGGCAACGAGTATTATGCAGCAACAAATAAAAGTTATGCGAATTTTTTGCATAAAAAAATACCCTCCGTTTTTTCTATGGCAATTATTGACAGAAAAAACAAAGAGTATTCATATTTTTATCATAATTTTGTAAATATTATTTCTTTAAGGAAAGATAATAATCAACTATGCAACCGGCTATATCAACACCGCTAATTTTAGAAAGCTCTAAAAAGTGCGCGTTAGAATTAACCTCGCAAACGATAGGTCCGTTTTCACCAAAAAGTAAATCTACACCCGCAAAATCCGCTCCCAAATAATTACACACCTCAACGGCAGTTTCTAAGTAAGCTTTATCAACTTCAGTTCTTTTCATTTTTCCGCCCGCGCCCACGTTAGACCTAAAGTCCTTTTCGTTATAGCGTAGTGCGTAAGCAACGGCTTTACCGCCAACCACGTAAACCCTTAAATCCTTACCTAAGGATGAGGTAATTAACCGTTGCATTAAATACTGCGTATGACCAAAGCTATTTACTAAATCTTGAAGCTCGCTAATATCGTTAACCAAGTAAACCTGCTGACCGAACGAGCCTTTATTTTGCTTTACTATTAAGGGAAAGCCTAAAGAGTTTAAATCTTCTTCTAAAAAGTAAATACCGTTACACTCAACCCCGTCGTAAGAAAAGGGCGCAAGAATGGTTTTTGGTTGATCAAATTTTCCCTTAAGCTCTATATACGTTTTAGCCTTATCATCACATATTTCAATCACAAAAGGGCTGTTAACGCACCTATAGCCCGACTTTTGCAATAGCCTTGCAAGATAAACGTCTTTATCAAAAAACAAAATGGGCTGGTTATTTCCTTCTTCGTTTAAAAGCCGTGTAGCTTGAACGTTAGTTAAAATTTCCAAGTCTTCGCCACGCGCTAAAAATGCGTTCTTTAAGGCTTGATATATTTTATTAAAGCTTTCGCTACTGTAAAATTCGTTTATTATTAGATAATTTTTCATAACCAATTTCCTATTTCGTTAATAATGGCGCTTGGCTTACCGTTAGATATAAACAGGTTAATAAAGGTCTTTTTTGCGCCGTAAAGAGAACAAGTTCCCGGGTTTAAAAATAAAATTCCATCTTCTTGCATAATTAAAGGTTGATGCGTATGCCCAAAAATAACTATATCACAGCCAAGCTCCTTCGCCCTATAAATAAGGCGTAAATATCCGCTTTTAACACCGTATAAATGTCCGTGAGTAAGTAATATTTTAAGCCCCTCTAATTGAATTATTTTTTCTTCCTCTCCAACGAAATCACAGTTTCCCTTTACTGCGTAAAAGGGCTTATTAGTAAAATCGCCAAGTCCACTTATTCCGTCGCCTGCAAAAAAAGCGCCGTCTGTATTTTCCGTAATTTTTTGCAAACGCGAAAAGGAATGCCTATCGCCGTGAATATCAGAAAAAACAATATAGCTTTTCATAAATACTCCTTTTAGTTAATTAGCCGCGCGCGGTAAATAACTTAATTGCTTATAATAGAGCGATTTTTTAATCACTTAACGTTAAAAAGGTCATTTTTTTACGCAACGTACGCAATTTTTTATAACTTAGTAAGCAAATCGCGAATAGCTCTTGCTCTATGGCTAACCAAAGATTTTTCTTCCGCGGTAGCTTCGCCAAAGCTCTTATTTAGCTCTTTAGAAAAGAAAATACTATCGTAACCAAAACCGCCCTTTCCCCTTTCTTCAAACAAGATTTCCCCTTCTACCTCGCCGTTACCAACCGCAATAACACCCTGCTTGCCGTATAAAACCAAGCAACAAATGAATTTTGCGCTTCTATCCTTTTTATCCTTAAGCCCTTCAAAAATTAAAGCGTTTTTGCCCGCTTGGGAAAGATTCTCGCCCCCAAATCTGGCGCTATATAATCCGGGTGCGCCGTTAAGGGCGGTAACGCTTAAACCGCTATCGTCTGCAAGGCAGGTTTCCCCGGTAGCATCAAAAACGGTTTTAGCCTTTAATAAAGCGTTTTCAAAATAAGTACTTCCCGTTTCTTCTATATCTTCATCAAAGCCGTTATACGGTAAAGAATGCACCTCGTATTTATCTTTAAAAAGCTCACTGAATTCTTTAAATTTACCCATATTGTGGGTTGCAATTATTAATTTTTGCATATAACTCCTTAAAAAAACCACGCTATAGCGCGATTAACGGCGTTTTTTATTATTTTTACCATTTACCGTTTAGCTTTTAGTTTTAAAGCCCGACGGCAATTTTTTAAATAAATTTTATATTGTGTATGTTACAACAAAGCTAAAAAAATGTCAAGTAATATTACTAATAATAAGAAAGCTGGCTTGCATTTTTCTTTTAACAGTTACCGTTAATTTGACAAAAATTTTAACAAGCCTTATAATTGTTAAGTAAATGATTTAAACGGGTGAGTAAAAATGATTACGAACACACCAAAGCTAATAAACGTCGTTTTATTTGACCTTTCTATTTTAAAAACTCCGCTAATTATTATTTTAAGCGCAATAGCTTTAATTCTTATTGCTTGCTTTATAATTACCTTAATTATTTTTAAAAAGGCATTCGGCAGAAGAACGGTCATTGCAACCGAAAGCAACGATACTTTTTCTAAATATCGCGAGCTTATGCGAAAGGGCGCGGAATATTTTTTTGCGTTAAACCCCACCAGCGTAACCGTTACTTCTAACGACGGCTTAAAGCTACACGGCTACTTTTATGAAAACCCTGAACACCGCGGAACGGTAATTTTTATGCACGGTCATCACGGGGACGCAGTTTTAACCTTTGGCACTATTACGAAAATCTTTAAGGATATGGGGTTTTCTATTTTACTACCCGACCAACGAGCACACGGCAAAAGCGAAGGCAAATATTTAACGTTAGGCGTTAAAGAAGGTGATGACTGCGTGCTTTGGGCAGAATATATTGCCAACAAATTCCCTAATAGTCCAATTGGTTTACACGGCATTTCTATGGGTGGCGCTACCGTTGGTATAGCAGGCGCACAAAAACTTCCCAAAGATGTTAAAACTATTGCAAACGACTGCGGATTTACTTCGCCGGACGATATTATATCTTCAGTTAGAAGAAGTTTAAAATTACCCAAATTCCCATTCCAATATTTTATTCGTTTTTGGTCAAGAGCTTTAGGTAAGTTTTCTTTAAGAGAAAAAAGCGTAACAGAGTGCTATAAAAAAATCAAACTACCCTGCCTTTTCATTCACGGCGTAGCAGATGATTTTATTCCCTATTCTATGGGTGTTGCAAACTATGAAGCATGCGCCTCTGAAAACAAGTTAATGATTGCAGTTGAAAACGCAGGCCACGGCTTAGCATATATAATGGCACCTGAATACGTAACAAAAGGACTAACGGAATTTTACAAAAAACATATGCTTAACGAGTAAAAGTTAGTCTATAGCGCGATTAACCGCATATAAAACAAAAATTAAGAGTGGGCTTTAAAGGATTATTCCCACTCTTTTTTATTAACTTTTACCTTTAAAAATTAATCTTACCGCGTGTTAACGATAATAAATTTTTTTAATAAATTTTAATTAAGTGTTGACACTTTTACCATTATATGGTAAAATAGCAAGGATATGAAAAAATATAGGAGTGAAAAGATGAAAAAAAGATTTTTTATCCTAACGATTTGTTCCCTGTTTGCACTAACGCTTTTTGCGGGATGTCAAACGGTATCAAGCACAACGAGTTCAAGTGATTTAAGCGCTTCTAACGAAGAAAACTCAAATCAAGAAAGCTCTTCTACTGAAAACAGCTCTACCGTAGAAACGTTTATTATAACGTGGGTTGTTAACGGCGAAGAAAGCACTACCGAGGTATTAAGTGGCGAAATACCAGTTTATGAAGGCACGCCCACGAAGGAAGCAACCGAAAGCAAGACCTTTACCTTTGCAGGTTGGGATACTGATCCCGTTCCCGCCACCTCTAACGCTACTTACGTTGCAGTATTCAACGAACAAGCAAGAGAATACACCGTAGCCTGGATTGTAGACGGAAACGCTACTGAAGAAAGCTTTGAATACGGTTCAACCCCCACTTGCGAAAAACCCGAAAAGGCAGGCTTCGTATTTATGGGTTGGGCGCTAACCGAAGGTGGAGAAGTAATTGATTTAGCAACACAAACGGTAACCGCAGATCAAAGCTATCACGCATTATTTATTAATGAAACCGTTCTTACCGCAAAAGAATTTAGCCAGCAGTTCTCACACTACGGCACGCCCAGCGTACAAACGGCAAAAACCCGTATTAGAACGAGCTTTGCGCTAAAGCTTAAAGCAGGCGCGGTATTTACCTTTAGCGGTGACACGAGCGTTTATAAATGGTCTGTAAACGAAACCCAAAACACCGCGAATATGTTTGCATCAAGCCGTATTGACCCCGGTTGGAACGAATCCCCCAACGCTACCGGTCAAGGCTGGCAAAGTCACACTAAATACGTAACCCAATCTGAATGCTACCCCGTAATCGTTATGATAAGAAAGGACGGCAAGGATTTCACCCAAGACGAGCTACTAATGATGAAAACGTGGTTTACCGTTAAAGGCGAAAAGACCTCACCCTTAACCAGCACACAGGCAGGCGCGTTTACAGAAGAAGAATATAAAGCGCAAGTAGCAAGCTTTGGTAGCGTTCCCCTAGCAACGGATGCAACAAGAGCAAAAATTTCAATAGTTATAAGACTACGCAAGGGCGCAGTAATTAACTACCTTGGCGGTTCAACCTATAACTGGAGCTTAGTAGAAAGCAACAACCCCAGCCAAAACACCTCATACATTGATAGCGGTTGGCTAACGGAAGCAAGCAGAACAACCGATTTAGACGGCTCTTACGTAACCCTAACGGTAAAAAAGAGCGCCGGTGGCAGTTTTACTAAGGAAGAGCTTGCAGAAATACATAAGCTATTCACCGTTACCGGAACGAAGGTTGGTTACGACTTTATTCCCGCCGTTGAGCAAAAGGATTACGAAATGAAATCTATCGCTCACAGAGGTTATTCATTCATGGCGCCCGAAAACACCTTACCCGCTTACGAGCAGGCGGCAAAGATGGGCTTTAAGTACGTTGAATGCGATATCGTATTTACCAAAGACGGCATTCCCGTTCTTATTCACGACGACACTATTGACCGCACCTCTAACGGTAGCGGAGAGGTTGTGAATATGACCTTAGAAGAGCTTCGCAAATACGATTACGGCTACTGGATGGGCTTAGACTATTTAGGAACTAAAATACCCACCTTTGAAGAATTTATTATTTTATGTAACGAGCTAAACCTACACCCCTATATTGAAATCAAATGGACCAACACATTTAACTTAAGCTACGCTCAAGCGCAAATACTAACCCACATAGTAAACAGTAACGGTATGCAAGGCAAGGTTTCTTACATATCATTCTCTAGCGACGCTTTAGCAAAGATTGCCGCTTACGATCCCACCGCAAGACTTGGTTGGGTTTACTCTAACGAAATTAACGCAAGCGTTATTAGCACGGCAAACTCCTTAAAGACTGCGCACAACGAAGTATTTATTGATGCTTACCACTCTAGAGCAACTCAATCCGCAGTTGATTTATGCAAGCAATCTTCTTTAGGTTTAGAGGTTTGGACGGTAGACAGCCTAACGGTAATGAACGCGTTAAATCCTTACGTTAGCGGAATTACCAGCAACTGGATTTTAGCCGGCGCATATTTAGAAAAATAATTAACTAAATTCCACGTAAAAACGAGGCGCACAAAAACGCCTCGTTTTTTTGTTTATACTATCATTTTTTACCCTAAAACCGCCCTATAGCACGATTAACAGCAGTTTTTATATGATAAGTAAAAAGATTGAGAAATGATAAAAATCAACCTCAATCTTTTTTAAATTATTATTTTCTTTTTTCTTCTGCTTCAAATTGCTTGGGAACGTGCCTGCCGTTCTTCTTACGTTGCTTAACGCATTCCGTTAGTAAATATTCTATTTGCCCGTTAACAGAGCGAAAATCATCTTCTGCCCAGCTTAATAAATCTTCATACAGTTTTTCCCCAATACGTAAAGGGACTTGCTTTTTATTATCTGCCGGCATCTTAGTATAAGCTACCTGAATTTACAACAGGTTGTGCATCACGGTTACCGCAAAGAACTACCAATAGATTAGAAACCATTTGAGCCTTTCTTTCTTCATCAAGCTCTATAACGCCATTTTCTTTTAATCTATCAAGCGCCATTTCCACCATACCAACAGCGCCGTCTACTATCATTTTTCTTGCATCTATAATAGCAGAAGCCTGCTGACGCTGAAGCATAACTGAAGCAATTTCGGTTGCGTAAGCAAGATAGGTAATGCGCGCTTCAATAATTTCTATACCGGCGCTTATAACCTTGCTTTGAATTTCCTGTTTAATTCTTTCTGCAACAACCTCACTTGAACCGCGTAAGCTACCTTCGTCTGCAACGCCGTCACCGGTGGTATCAACGTTAGGAGCAACGTCGTACGGGTAAACGCGAACGATATTTCTTACTGCTGAATCACATTGAAGAGAAAGATATTCCTTATAGTTATCAACGTTAAACACCGCTTTTGCAGTATCAACAACTCGCCACATAACGGCAACGCCTATTTCTATGGGATTACCTAAACAGTCGTTAATCTTTTGGCGATTATTGTTTAAGGTCATAACCTTCAAGGATATCTTTTTATCTGTAACGGCAACGGTGGTGGTAGCCCCGTCTGAGGTAGAAACGCTTACCGAGGGGGTAGAGCCTACGTCACCGCTTTGCTTTAGCTTGGTTGTTGCAGCGGGGTTAAAAGCCACGCAGAAGGGGTTAATCGCGTAAAAGCCGTCACCCTTTAAAGTTCCAACGTACTTACCGAATAGCGTTAAAACGAGCGCTTCGTTGGGCTTTAAAACTCTTAAACCTATAAGAGGAATCCAACCGAATAAAATAATTACCATACCAACGATTGCTATAACCAAAGATAAAACGTCTTCGGGATTATTTTCGTTCTTAATTGCAAAAACAATGGTAAGAACGAAGCCTAAAATAAGAAATAAAATAGTACCAATTAAAACGGGCATGCCGTTCTTTTTTGTAGAATAAATTTTTTCTTGCATAAAAAACTCCTTTTATTTTGATATCAAAATGATATCATAAAAAGATACGACCTGTCAAGCGTTTAAACAAAAAAAACGGAAGTTTTTAGGCTTCCGTTTTTTTTATTAATTATCCGATTTTTTACTTTTTAATCAAAAGGTTATTCTATTTCCGTATAAACCAAGTAAGATGCGCCGTGACCAACTACTTCGCCAACGTTAGTGCCGTTTGTTGCAGTAACCTTTCCGTAGCCGTAGCAGTCAGAGGTGGTGTTGTTAATTTGACCAAATACACCGCCAACGTAGTTAGTTCCCTGAACGTTACCGTAGTTTACGCAGTTAGAGCGAACGTCAGGGGAATTTAAGGTAGCGCCACCAATACCGCCAACGTAGCCGTTACCCGTGCTGGTTACGTTACCAAAGTTAGTACAATCCATAATATTACCCTTTGCAAAGCCTGCTATACCGCCAATTTGGTAACTCGTTGCGTTTATATTACCGTAATTTACACAATTCTTTACGTAAGTAGAGGTGTTCATTTCTAACCAACCTATAACGCCTGCTACCTGCTGAATACCGGTAACGTTTACGTAGTTAGTTACGTTTTCTACCGTTGCGTTTGATGCGTAAGAAAGCAAGCCGGCAACGCCCTTGTTTTCGGTAGTGGTAACCGTGCCGTATACGCTTAAATTCTTAATATAGCCGTCTTTAAGCATACCGAACAATGATTGAGTTGCGTTTATGCCCTTTACTACACAATGGTTGCCGTCGAAATAGCCGTGGAATACCGTACCTGCAGAGTAAGAGCCGATTAGTAATTGATTACCGTTAAGATCAATGCTCTTGGTCATTTTAAAGTAGTTACCCTTAAAATTAGCAGCGCCTGCAGTAGCTTCGTTAACAACCTTTGCAATATAAGCTAAATCTGCACCACTTTGAACCAGATAAGGATCATCTTGCGTTCCTGAGCCTAAAAGAGCTTCGCTTACTGAAGAGCCGTTCCAAACGTCAATTTCAGAATAGTATACCGTTTTTTCTAGCTTATCGTGCTTAACGTTTAAGGTGAAATGCGCGTATTCTGCAACTAAGCCATCCTTTGCGGGCGCTACGAACTTGCAGAAGCCTTCTTCATCAGGGGCAATACTAATAACGCCAAGGCTTTCGCCCTTGTGGTTAACTAGGTTAAAGCTTGCGTATTGACCAACGATAGCTTCAATAGCAAGGCTTTCGCCTTCCCAAAGCTTAATAATAAGCTGTAAGCCGTTATCTTCAAGGGTTACCTTGGTAATATCTGAAGAGCTAATATCCTTTGAAGATAGAGCAAACGCTCTAAATCCCTTAATAACGTCTGCGTTAAGTGACGTATAAACGCCGTTATAGCCGTTCCAGCCAAGGTCAAGCTTAAGATCGCCAAACTTACCCATTACGATATCGTATAAGGTTAAATAACCTTCAGTAAGCTGGTAATCGCTTGCGTCTGCGCCCCAGAACTTATCGCCGTTAAAGTAAGAGATAGTGCTTTCGCCGTTTACAGTAACGCTTCTGTAATACTTACCGTTATTAAAGTATTTTTCAGCTAAAGCCTGAACTTCAAGCGCAACGGGATCGTTAGTTGTGGAAGTAATTCTCTTATAACCGCATTCACAGGTATATTCCACTAATCCGTCTGCATTTATAACGCCACCGTCAAAGGAGTGAGCTTCTTCGCCGTAAAGGTAACCGCATTCACACTCGTAATAGTGAATATTTTCATTATGCAATAAAGCGAAATCGTGCTTCGTACCCTTTAAGCATTCTGTAAAATCAAGGGCAAATTGATTTTGTTCCTTGTAATATTTGCCGGTATCGGTACAAATCCATTCAACCTCCATTTGCTTGCCGTCTTCACTAAAGTATAGCATACATACCATACCAACGCCGTCCTTTTGGGGATCCATCCATTGGGGATCTATAAGCATTTGAGTTACGGTGTTACCGTGAACGCCCTCCGTTTGAAGCACGAATACGTCCTCTAAAGGAGTATGACCGCTCATAACAAGGAAGATGTTGGGATGAAGTGAAACGAATTTTTCCCAAATTTGTAAGCCGTTGTTATATTCCCTACCTGCATTATCACCAACGCTGGTATCAACGTCCGTTGAAGGCTTAATATTACCGCTACTTTGAACGTTATCGGCGCAAAGGTGACCGCCGTCGTAACCGTGGTATGCGTGGGTGGTAACTACTACCCTGTGGTTAGGATATTTTAAAACTACGCTATTTGCCCAAGCAAGAATTTCATCACTTGCTCCGTAGTCTAGAGTTATAAATAGATAATCGGTAGTGCCGATAGTGAACTCTCTGTAACTGTTTCTAATATCCCCTTCAACCATAAAGCCGTCGAACTGACTCTTGTAGCTTTCAGTTGCAAAGTATTTATTAAAATATTTACTTTCGTCGTGGTTTCCGCGAACTAAAGAATAGGGAACTACGCCGTTAAGCTTAGAAATATACTGCTCTGCTCTTATCCATTCGTTTTCTTTATCGGCAGTATTCCAAGCGTCAGTTATATCGCCAAGCCCGAACACGTGAGCAATCTTCTTTTCTTCTACGTTTGCAGCTATCCAATCGTAAAGCTTTTCCATTTTAGCGGGCTTATATCTGGAAAGCCATTGAGTGTCGCCAACTACCGCAAACGAATATGCGTAATCAAGCTCTACCTCGTTACTATCTAGCCATTCCTTTTGAATGATATATCCGTTACCCGTTAAATCGTGAATATCGCTCTCTGCGCTGTTTTCATTTAACAAATAAGAAAGAATAATATCGTCTGCGTATAGGTTTGCGCCGTAGGTAGCAGAACGTTCAATTTCGTCTGCCGTTCTAACGTCTGCATAAGCGGTAACGGAGCGAATTTGACCTCTAAAATAAACACCGTTATTACTTCTGTTATCGCCACCAACTACGAATTGATATCTGGTAACGTCCTTAGCAAGGTCGTACGTACAGGGTAAGGTTTGAGCAAGTATACCGTTAAGATATAAAGAAATTTTTCCACCTACGTAGTCAAAAGTGAGCGCTATATGTAGCCAATCGCCCGTTCTTACGTCTACGTTACTAAATCTTAAATCTCTTACGTTTCCGCCAATATCTGAATAATAAAATCTGGGAATACCGTTTTCGTGAATTTCAAAAACCCAATCCTGTCTTATTCCGTAATAGTTTGCAAAAACCATACCCGCTCTGCCCGTTAAACCGGAAGCAATTTTAATTTCTGCTTCTAAGGTTAATGGGGTTGCGTGAAGCTTATCGGAAAGTCTGTAATGGGTTGACTGCAAGAAGGATAAGCCGTTAGCCCTTGAGCTTTCTATATTTTGGGTTGATTTGCGTCCGCAATCGGTACAGGTATAGGTTTTAATGCCCGTTTGAACCTCGGTGGCGGGGGTAGTTACAACGCCGTCATCCCAAGTATGCTGGCTTGCTTCTTCCTCTTTACCGCATTCGCACTTCATAATATGTGAATGCTCGTCGCTAAACACTTTTACGCTATAATCGTGAACGTGGGGTAATTTTTCTATAACCTCCGTTTTTTCGTAAGCGCATTCGGTACAGGTATAGGTTTTAATACCCGTTTGCTCCTCGGTAGCGGGTGTTGTTACAACTCCCTTATCCCAAGTATGCGCTACCTTTTCCCCTTCTTCACCGCATTCGCACTTCATTAAGTGGAGCTGCTCGTCAAAGGGTATTGCACTAAAAGAGTGTGAATGCTGTAGCTTTTCTATGCTTTCAGTTTTTTTGTAAGAACAAACGGTACAGGTATATTCCATTTGACCTTCACTTTCTGCTGTGGGCTGTACGGTTATTTGTCCATCATCCCAAGCGTGCTCTTCATATTCACTTCTTTCCTTGCACTTACATTCAAACCAATGGTGCGTTTTATCGGTTGAAAACTCAGATGAAAATTCGTGAGTATGTCCACCGCCACACGCGCAAAGAAATGAAAGAGTAAATATTGCTACCAAAACTAATAATTTACGATTAACTTTCATAGTTTTTCCTTCCTTTACCTGATCTTTTTAACTTTACGGTTTTCTTTTATTTTTCCTTAATAAAAGCTCCGTATAAAATAGCTTTGCTACTTTAACTCTATTTTACCCCTTAACTTTAGTTAAGTCAATAGGAATATTTGTTAAAATATAGACAAAATTAGTCTTTTTACCCTTAACGTAGGACTTGTTATTCTTAGGATAGCTATTGTGAAAAAATTAATTAGAGGCTACTAAAAAAATAAGCGGTTTTATCTTTCGACTTAACCGCTCCTTTCTTATTCTATCGTTAAAAATTATTTGACCGCGCGCCCGTTTTCAAATTGAACGAACGGGAATCTATCTATTAAAATTAGTCATTTGCTTAGGCTCTTGCTCCGGCAAGCCAAACTGCTTCTTACCAAGCTCTATGCTCTTTAATAAAAAGCTCATATTATTTGCCAAGGTGCGCATTTGCTGTAAGCCCTCTTTATCTTGATGAGCTAATTCAGCATAGCCGTGAAGCCCGTTCCAATACTGACCTGAAGCAATAGGCATACCGCTTATCGTAAAATACTTATTAAGCTGATCGTGCGTTGCGGTTATTCCGCCCCTTCTTGCGCAGGCAACTGAAGCGCCTACCTTCATTCTCTTTTCAAAGTGGTAGCCGTGAAAAAGTCTGTCTAAAAGAGCAACTAAGGTTGCGTTTGCAGAAGCGTAATATACAGGCGAGCCAACTACTAATCCATCTGCATTTTCAAATTTCGTGGCAATTTCATCCACGCAGTCATCCTTAAAGGCGCAAGAGGAATGAGTTCTGCAATAACCGCAATCCATACATCCGCGAATTACCTTATTTCCAACGTGAATAATTTCGCTTTCTATTCCTTCGCCATCAAAAACCTTTTTCATTTCGTTTAATGCAATATAGGTAGTGCCGTTTTTATTAGGACTGCCGTTTAACAGTAAAACCTTCATTATTCTTCCTCCGAAAGGGTGTATTTATATATTTCGTTTTTATGAACGCCACGTTCCTTCGCAACCGCTTTTATGGCCTCTTTTTTACTTAATCCTTGCTTAATAAAGTGGTCTATATGCTCGTTAACGGACATTTCAAAGCTCTTTTCTCTTTCCGGCGCTTTATCTACTATTATAACGAATTCACCGCGCGTTTCACCCAGATAGCCTTCTTCAAGAAAAAATTCTTCCCTTTGCTCAAACGCCTTGGTTATTTCCCTAACGGCGCAAGCTTTACGGTTACCAAACACCTTGTATATACTCTTAACCGTTTCGTTAACGTCGTGCGGGGCGCAATAAAATACGGTGGGATGATCGCAATCCTTAAAGCTTTCTAGTAACGCCCTTCTTTCACTATTTTTTTCGGGTAAAAAGCCCACGAAAGAAAACCTGTAATCTAAAAGCCCACTCATAATAAGCCCACACACGAAGGCGGTTGGCCCGGGAATTACGGTAAAGGGCTGATTTGCTTCCACAAGCATTTTTACAAGCAGATTACCGGGGTCTGAAATAAGTGGCATACCCGCGTCGCTAACGAGAGCAATATTTTTACCCTCTTGCAATTTTTTTATTAAAGCCTCCCCGGCGGACCTTTCGTTAAACTTATGATATGCAAAAAGTGGCTTTTTAATATCGTATGCGTTTAAGAGCTTTAAGGTGTGGCGAGTATCCTCGCAAGCAATTTCATCAACTTCCTTTAAAACCTCTACCGCGCGATAGGTTATATCCTTTAAATTACCTATTGGCGTTCCTACTACGTATAGCATTAATTTTCTCCGTTTATAATTTCCTTTAAAACCTTTAACTGCGGTTTTTTATTTTTGGTTGCTTCTATCATTACAAGATAGGGATCACCCTTCTTCGTTCTTACGTTTACAATCCTACTGGGCTCTAATTTATACTTGCGCAAATCACAAATAAGGTCTGTTAATCGCTCTATACGCTGACATATACAAATTCTTCCTCCGGGCGCAAGCAACCTAAACGCAGTTGCAACAATCTCTTCTTGAGTTATTTCGCATTCGTGGCGACATATTGCAATATGCCTTTCTAAATTTTGTTCCCCACTATCCTTTTTCTTATAAGGCGGGTTGCAAAGCACTAAAGAAAAGCTTCCGTTTAAAGACTTATCTGCCTGCTGAAGCTTGCCTTGAACTAGGGTAAACTTATCTTCTAAACGGTTAATAGCAATACTCTTTTTTGCAAGATTGCAAAGCTCTTCTTGAAGCTCAAAAAGAGTAACGCTTTTTACCCTTGGCATATTCAAGCCGTAATAATGAAGCCCGACTACACCGCTACCCGCGCAAAAATCTGCTACCCTTTCCCCCTTTTTACAAGATGCAAAGCGGGAAAGCAAAATACTATCCGAGGTGAAGCGGTAATAGCGCTTATCTTGAACGATTTTTAAATTGTTAAGCATTAAATCTTCTGTTATTTCAAATATTTCTTGCATACGATTTTTCCATTAATAATTTAAAAGGTATTCACAAATTTGCTTTTTTGCGCTTTCAAAATTTTCGTCAGTTATAAAAAAGGCCTTGGTTAAGTTTATTTGAGGAAACCTTGTTGAAACGCCTTCCAATAAAGCTTCAAGCTCTTCTTTTTTTTTGGCGTAAAGCACGGGAACTATTAATCCGTTATTAAAAATAGCGCCCTTAATTTCCTCTGTAAAATATAAGCTATTTAAGCTATCTAAAGAAAAAATAGCCAGCAACGCACCGTTTTTATAGGCGGTTTTTTTAATTTGAGAGGATACGCTTTCAAACCAACTACCGCTTGTAGTTAAATTATTTAAATCAAAAAAACAGCTAAAATTATTATTTACAAGCTCTTCACGTATAGCATAGGCTTTTTTATAGGTATCTTGAGTGTAAGATAAAAACACGTTTGTTTTTTTAATTTTATAAACTACTTGTTCCCTTATATAATCTGAGCAAGCGCTATCCCAAATTTCATACTTGTCAATATCAATTTCTATTATATTTATCTTTTTACCGCCGTGAATAAGCTCTTTTATATAATTTCTTTCAAACTGAACGTATTGTGATTTTTCTGCTTTTTCGCTTTTGCAGTAAATAAACCAAATCCTTTCATAGATTTCACGCTTAATAAGTTGATTAAGCTCTTGCTCGTTAGATAAGCATTTTAAGAAAAACAAAATAGGCTCGTAAAAAAAGGTTTCTTCTATAGTGTTTCTTATTATTCTAACCTTTTCTATATCCTCATGTGAATGAGAAATAAAGAAATACTGCTTGGGGTAAACGTAATTACAGTCCAAGCAAACGTAGCTATCTGCTTTTTTATCACACACAAGCCTTTTAGAGCCACAATTATAACAATTCACAAATAACCTCCGTTAAAAAATAAAGTTAACAGTTAAATAGAAAATAAAAAAGGGACTTCCCTTAAGAAGTCCCTTTAGCACCCCTTTTATCGGGTTTAAACGTTCTTTTATTTAATACAAAAGCCGTACTTGCGTAAAAACCTTTTTTGCGTCATTTTAAAGCGTTAGCGATAAAATCTCCACCCTTCCACAGTTAAAGCACTCCTTTAAGACTCTATCATTTTCGCAAGCGAAAATTCCAGAGTGACAAAACCGAGCCATTCTCTAAGGTAAATAAGGATTAGACACAAGCGTGTCAAAGCAGGCTTTTTAAAAAAGCCAATGGCTATGGCACTAACTAAGCTTTAATTGCGAGTTAGAGTGACAAAACCGAGCAAAGCTTACGCAATGATAATGCTAACGCAAATGATGTTTGAGTGATACTCAAATGATGTTTTGCTTGCGCAAAATGATGTTCGCACCAAGCGAATTAAGGGATGGCTCTTATTATAGAATAAGGCTTTGCCTCTATAACGAAGTAAGTAAAGTTTAGTTTTTGCCGCAGCAATTCTTATATTTCTTCCCCGACCCACAAGGACAAGGATCATTACGGCCTACGGTAGCGCCACGGTTAACAACCGTTTTTTGTTCAGTTTCTAAAGCGCCGCCACTTTCAACGTAATTCTTCCTTTCTTGGCGAGTGGGAACTTTTTCCACCTCTATTTTAAGTAGATATTTAACGGTATCTTCCTGAATGCTAGCAGTCATTTCTTCAAACATTTCAAGACCTTCGCGCTTGTAAGCGTTTAAGGGGTCTTCGTTAGCAAAGCTACGTAAAGAGATACCGCGTTTTAGCCTATCCATCATATCGATATGCTCAATCCACTTAGTATCAACCATACGAAGAAGAATAATACGCTCTACTTCATGGTAATCTATACCGCGTTCCTTGTAATTTTCAATTTTTTCTTCGTAGCATTCAATAACCTTTTCAACAATCTTTTTAATTAGGTATTTAGCATCCCAATTAATAAGTCTTTCACGGGTTATATATTGAGTACCAACGGGAAGAACTCTTTCTTCTAATAGCTTATTAAGCGCTTCTTCATCCCAAGAAGAGGGCTCTTGAGAAACGTTAACAACCTGATGGAAAAGACCTTCTACGTAATCGGGAATAAGGTTAAGAACGTCTTGGTGAATATTTTCGCCACGTAAAACCTTCATTCTTTCTTCATACATAACTATACGCTGACGGTTCATAACGTCGTCGTAGCCAAGAATGTGTTTTCTTATACCAAAGTTCTTACCTTCTATGGTGCGTTGCGCGTTTTCTATACTCTTAGAAAGCATTTTAGCTTCAATAGGCATATCTTCATCAACCTTGAATAGTGAATAAACCTTTTGAAGTCTTTCGCCACCAAAACGGCTTGCAAGATCGTCTTCTAATGAAATATAGAATCTTGATTCGCCGGGGTCACCTTGACGGCCTGCACGACCGCGAAGCTGGTTATCTATACGGCGTGACTCGTGGCGTTCCGTACCTAAAATATAAAGACCGCCAAGCTCCATAACCTTTTGCTTTTCTACTTCCGTAACCTTAGAGTGCTCTGCAAGAAGCTTGCGGTATTCCGCGCGCACCTCTTCTATCTCTTCAGATACGTTTTGAACGTAAGAAATAGCCATTTCTATAACGTTTTCATCTATACCGCGATTGCGAAGGTCTTGCTTTGCAAGATATTCGGGGTTACCGCCAAGCAAAATATCCGTACCACGACCAGCCATGTTGGTAGCAATAGTTACCGCGCCAAGCTTACCTGCTTGAGCGATAATTTCTGCTTCACGGCGGTGGTTTTTAGCGTTTAGAATTTGGTGGCGTACCCTACGCTTTAAAAGCTCACGAGAGATTTCTTCAGACTTTTCAACGGTAACAGTACCAACTAGCACGGGTTGACCTTTTTCGTGTAGCTCTGCAATTTGGTTAATAATTGCGCGAAGCTTACCCTTGTGAGTAGAATAAACGACGTCTTGTTGGTCTATTCTTTGTAAGGGCTTGTTGGTGGGAATTTCTAAAACGTCAAGGCCGTAAATGGTCTTAAATTCCTCTTCTTCCGTTTTAGCAGTACCGGTCATACCGGAAAGCTTAGCGTAAAGACGGAAATAGTTTTGGAAGGTAATGGTTGCTTGCGTTTGGTTTTCGTTACGAATAACAACCCTTTCCTTTGCTTCAATAGCTTGGTGTAAGCCCTCTGAATATCTACGGCCAATCATTAAACGGCCGGTAAATTCGTCAACGATAATAATTTCGTTATCTTGAACGATATAGTCGTTATCACGCTTGAAGATATGGTGCGCCTTTAACGCCTGTTGTATGTGGTGGTTAAGGTCTGCGTGCTCTATATCTGCAAGGTTATCTATACCAAAGAAGCGTTCTGCCTTTCTAGAACCGCTTTCCGTGATTTGAACTGACTTTTCCTTGATGTTAATAATAAAGTCAATAACTTCGTCTTCGGGAAGGTCTTCCACCTTTTCGCCTTCAGCAAGCTTTTTACCCTTTAAGGTGCGAACGAATCTATCCGCTTGAGCGTACATTTCTGAAGACTTATTACCCCTGCCAGAAATAATAAGGGGGGTTCTTGCTTCGTCTATTAAAATAGAGTCAACCTCGTCCACGATAGCAAAGTTAAGTCCGCGTTGAACCATTTGGTTTAAGTGAACCTTAAGGTTATCACGAAGATAGTCGAAGCCGAATTCGTTGTTAGTACCGTAAGTAATATCGCAAGCGTAAGCAGCGCGCTTATCGTCATCAGTAAGCTCGTGTACGTTTACACCAACGGTAAGACCTAAGAAACGATGAATTTTACCCATCCAGTCCGCGTCACGCTTAGCAAGGTAATCGTTAACGGTAACAATATGAACGCCTTTACCTGAAAGCGCGTTTAGGTATGCGGGTAAGGTTGCCATAAGGGTTTTACCTTCACCCGTTTTAAGCTCTGCAACACGGCCTTGGTGTACGCAGATACCACCCATAAGCTGAACCTTATAGTGGCGCATATTAAGAACGCGGTAAGAAGCCTCACGCACAACGGCAAAGGCTTCGGGTAAAATACTATCTAGGCTTTCACCGCCTGCTACCCTTTCTTTAAAAAGAGTGGTTTGATTACGAAGCTCTTCATCCGTCATAGCCTCGTACTTTGGCGACATAGCCATAATCTTATCCGCCATATCCCCTATTTTACGCAAGCTACGGCGTGAATCAGTTTCAAGAATGTATTTTATTAATCCCATTTTGTTTACTACTCCATTATGAATTATTTAACTTGTATATTATATATTATTTTTTAATATAAGTAAACTCTTTTTAACGCAATTTATTCGCTTTTACGCGATTTTTGTCTTTTTGGGCCATTTTTAAACGGCTAATTTGGTAATTTATTCACGCACACAATCAACCGTTAGCCTTGAAATGAATTGCAAACTTTTATTTTGCATGAATTGAAGATATTCATCTTCAAGAATTGCCTTTCGGCATGAATTGCACCTAAAGTGCATGCAATTCAAATCATGGCGCGAAGCAAGAAATCATGGCAACGCCAATTCATGATGCGTTAAGCATCAATTCATTACGTTAGTTAACAGTGTAATATAAAAAAAGTAAGCCTCCTCCTGACGGGGGAGGTGGCAAAAATTTTAATTTTTGACGGAGGGAGAGATAAAAAGCAAATCAAAAAAATAAGTAACTATCTCTTTATCACTCGGCGCATTACACTTCTCCTCCTGCCAGCCCGTTAGCACAGCGCACCCCTTTTGTCTGCTTAATAGACATTTCCCCCGTTTGCGCGGGAATCTACCTTCATTAGAAAGAGCCTTACAACGCAAAACTAGCACAATAATTTTAATTACACCCTTGGTTTTTGTAAAAAAAGGAAGCCTATAGCGCGATTAACTCACACTATAGGCTTATTTCTTTATTATTTAATTTTCGCCTTTTGATTGATTTTTATAAGCTTTCTTCAGCTTTTATTTCTTCTGTGTGGTGCGGTTTTTTGAATATATCTTTAGCCGTGAATAAAAGAATTACTACCGCAAATATGCAAGCAACAACGTCTGAAATGGGGCCCGACCATAAAATACCTATTACGCCGTGCTTGGGCGCAAGAAGATACATTGCAGGAATTTGTATTAGCACTTGCTTAGAAAATGATATAAACGCACCAAGTATTGATTTACCAACCGATTGCAATAAGGAAGAGGTTATCATTCTAATTGCAAAAATTGGCAATGCGCAAAGGTAAATTTTTAAGCTCAAAACAGAAAATTCGGTATAAAGCGCATCCTCGTGCCCAAAAACGGAAACAACCTGCTCTGGGAATAGTTGAAAGATTACAAACGCGATAACCATTACCACCGTACCAACAATCGTTGAGTAAATAAAGGTCTTTTTAACCCTATCACGCTGACCGCTACCGTAGTTATATCCCCAAATGGGTTGAGATCCACCCGATAAACCTATTAAAACCGCCATTATTATATTGAATAGCTTCATGGTTACACCCAGTGCAGTCATGGGAATTTCTGCGCCGTATTTACTTAACGCACCGTATTCCTTTAATAGGTTATTTTGAAGAATAACTAATATTACAACTAAAGATTGGTTTATAAAGCTAGAGATACCAAGCTTTGCTACCTTAAAAAAGCAAGAAAAGCTTTCCTTTATTATGTTTTTTGTTAGCTTTACGTTTTTTAAGCGGAATAAGTACACTATGTACATTCCTGCGTTAAGCGCTTGACCTATTACCGTTGCCCAAGCAGCGCCCGCAACGCCCCATTTTAAAACTATTACGAATAAATAGTCCAAAACGATATTGGTTACGCAACCAAGAATTAAGCCTATCATATTGTAAATGGGGCTACCGTCTGCCCTAATAAAGCCTGCGTATGCAACAGAAACTGATGCAACCGGCATGCCCAACGCTATGATTAAGCCGTATTCCTTTGCGTAAGGTAAAATAAGCTCTGTTGAACCGCAAAGCCAACATAAAGGCTCTATAAATATTGCAAATATAATACCTAACATAGCGCCTAAAAGCCACGCGCCCCAGGTTGCAACCGCAACACCCTTAGCCGCCTCTTTTTCGTTCTTTACGCCAAGCATTAAGCTCATATAGCTTGCCGCGCCGTCACCTATTAAAAGCGAAAATGCAAGCGCAATAGTCATCATGGGGAAAACGACGCTCGTTGCGCCGTTACCAAGATATCCAACGCCCTGACCTATAAAGATTTGGTCTACTATGTTATAAAGGGAATTTATAAGCATTGATACTATGCCCGGCAAAGAAAATTTAAAAAGCAGTTTGCTTATTCTTTCCCACCCAAGCGGATTTCCCTTGTTTGTTGTTATTGCTTGCGAGTTATTCATTACGCCTCTACTATTCTATTAATTTTTTTAACTCTTGCTTTTGTTCTTCACAAAACCAATCCAATCAATTGTACATAAAAAGAATTTTTATGTCAAGTAAGTTTTGCCCTATTAGAATTTTATTTTGTTTTACTACTTACTATTTTACTACTATTTTTAGGTAAAAAATAACTCTTTTATATAAAAAAGTAGGGCTATAGCGCGATTATCTCGCTATAACCCAAAAAATAAAAAAGCCATATGCCCTAAAAAGCAAATGGCTATGAAAATAAAGTAAGTGTACTTACAAAATGATATTGCTAACGCAAATGATGTTTGAGTGATGCTCAAATGATGTTTTGCTACCGCAAAATGATGTTCGCACCCGTGCGAATTTAGGGATGGCTCTTATTATATACACACCTTGCGGTGTGATTACATACGTTTACTGCGTAAATGATTACATACAACGATAAATCGTTGATTGCATACACGCATAAACGCGTGATTTGCTTACGCAAAATGGCTATGGCACTAAACTAGATAGAGCGTAGCTTACGCAAAAACTTTTTTACGTCATTCTGGAGCGTTAGCGATAGAATCTCTACCCACTCCTATTTAACCTTTTAGACTCTATCATTTCCGCAAGCGAAAATTCCAGAGTGACAAAAGTAAAGCCACCAGCTATGGAAAAATAAGCCTCAATTGCGAGTTAGAGTGGTAAAACCGAGCATTGACTGAAGGGAGTGTACTTCGCGTACATGACCAAAGGCAAGCGCAAGGCTTTGCCTCTATAGCGAAGGGTGATGACTAAAAAGAATTTTAGAATAAGTGTAGCGATAAAGCGTTTAGATACGAGTAAGAGAAAAAAACTGCGGATTTAGCAAGGGATTGTACTTGCCGTACATGACCGAGGCTAAAACGTAAAGTTTTTGCACTATTACGACGTAGATAAGCGCTTTTATTCCAAATACTTTTTAGGAAGAGCCCCAAAATAAGGCTTATTTTATTAGGAGAGCGGCCGCCCCCAACAACCCCGCGCTATTCCCCAAGGTTGCTATTAAAATTTTAACCTGAGGACCTTTTTCGCCGGCGTATAATTCTTTGTTTAAATATTCCTGCAAGGGCTTAACAAGATTATCCCCTTGAGCGCAAACCCCACCGCCTAAAATAATTGCTTCTGGGCGGAATACGTTTGCGGCGTTAGTTAAGCCAACGCCAATTTTTTGTATATAGTTATCAACTACTTCTTTTGCGTAAATATCGCTATCCTTATAGTCAAACGCAGTTTTACCGGTAACGCTATCTATATCACCGATTTCCCACATTTTGCTATCTTTATGTGCAAGCATTGCGCGTTTTGTATCACGAATAAGCGCCGTTGCAGAAGCGTAAGCTTCTAAGCAACCCCTTCTACCACAGCTACATTGTTCTCCACCTGCAACTATAACTGAATGACCTATTTCTGCGCCCGCAGAGCGGTTACCTTCAAACAGCTTGCCGTCTATAATAATTCCACCGCCAACACCCGTTCCAAGAGTAAACATTACCGTATTATTATAGTTTTTACCGCAACCGAACTTAGTTTCGCCAAGAGCGGCAACGTTTGCGTCGTTTGCAACCTTTACAGGTAATGAAATATGCTTTTGAACCTCATCTGCAAGGGAAAAATGCTCCCAAGCAAGGTTATTAGAGTACACTACTTCCCCCGTTTTACTATCTATCATACCGGGCGAGCCCATACCTATACCAACGACGTCGCTTTCCGTCATATTAGCTTGCTTTAAAAGCTTTTTGCATAAGCTTGCAATATTTTGAGCAACTGCCGCGCCACCCTTTTCTCTTTCCGTTGGGGTAGAATCTTGCAATATAATATTGCCTGCGTCGTCTACGATACCACCCTTAATAAAAGTACCGCCAAGGTCTATGCCTAAGTAGTATTTACGAATCTGCGTCATAATAACCTCCATATCGCCCGTTAACGTATATTTGCCGTAGTTTGCAGGAACGAATAAGCTATCCCCTTTTTTAACCAAAAGACCTTCTATTTTTCCTTCACCTTTTACAACCGTTACACAATGAAAGGTTTTACCGTCCGTTTGCAAATCACGCTTTTGAGCGCATAATAATTTCGTTACCGTAAAATATTTACTAACCCCTAAGGCTTCTCCCTTAAGAGTAATATTTTCATGCTTGTTAAGGTTAGAAACGGTTAGCGCTTTTTCTATATGTAGTTCTCTACCGCGCCCGTAATCGTAAACGCGATAGGTTAAATTACTATTTTGCTGAATTTCATAAATTAAACAGCCCGCGCCTATTGCATGTACCGTGCCTGCGGGAATAAAATAGCATTCCCCCGCCTTAACCTTATAAAAATTTAAAAGCTCCGTTAGTTTATTTTGCTCTATCGCTCTTTTATATTCTTCACTAGTCACGTCGCGATTAAAGCCCAAATATATTCCCGCGCCCTCTTCAGCCTCTACGATATACCACATTTCCGTTTTACCAAAAGAATTTTCATTCTTTAAGGCGTAAGCATCTGACGGGTGAACTTGAACGGATAAATTTTGCTTTGCGTCTATAAACTTATTAAGCACGGGGAAAAATTCAAAACCGCTAAGATTGCTACCAAGCTCTTCTTTCGTTAGCTGAGTAGTAAGAGCCAAGCCGTTTTCCGTTTTGGTTAATCCGTCCTTGTGAAAAGAAAGCTCCCAGCTTTCTGCTACAAGGGTTTTTTCAGATATCTTTCCGTAAGCTTCTTTAAGTTTATTTCCGCCCCAAACGTAATCTTTACATTCGGGAATTAATTTTTGAATTTTCATTTAAGCTATCGGCTTTATTTTTTTAAAGCCCTTTGCTCCTTTATATTATATACTTTTAAAATTAGAATGTCAATGCAAACCAATAAACGAATAAAATTTAAGCTTTTCGCCCTAAAATAGCTAAAAAGTTGGCCTATAAGTCGATTATCGGCATATTCGGTTAGTTTTTTGAGTTTGCAAAAATCAGCATTTTTTAGATTTTAATAAAAAATAATCAAAAAAGAAGCATCAAAAGACACTCCTTTTTTATACTGCAAAATTACAATTTTTAAGCTTATGCGTTGAACTTTTTAACAAACTCAAGTAGCTTATCAACCGTAGTAAAGGCAATACCCATAGTAGTATCTGCCGCACCGTAATAGATGGCAATTCTACCGTTAGAATCGGTTATTGCGCTACACGGGAAAATACAGTTAGGTGTAAAGCCTGTAACCTCGTAAACCTCTTCCGGGGTAAGAAGGTATCTGTTTGCTCTGCACTTAACGATAGAAGGATCTTCTAAATCAAGTAAAGCCACGCCAACGCTATACGTAAAACCGTTGCAAGTTGCTTGTACGCCGTGATAAATTAAAAGCCAGCCTTCATCCGTTTTAATAGGGGTTGGACCTGCGCCGATTTTAATTCTTTCCCAATAAGCTTCATTATGGAAATTTTTCATTAAGAGCTTATGATTACCCCAATAAACCATATCGTTAGAATAGCTTATATAAATGTTACCAAAGGGGGTATTACCGCTATCGCTTGGGCGGTTTAACATTACGTATTGACCGTTGATTTTTTCGGGGAATAATACGCCGTTTCTGTTAAAGGGTAAAAAGCCGGTGGGAATCATTTCAAAGCGCTTAAAGTCTACCGTTTTAGCAATATAAATTGAAGGGCCTTCTATATCTGCGCAAAATACGGTATAATAAACGCCTTCTATTTTTATTAATCTTGGATCGTAACAATAGGGCTTTTCAAACACGCTACCGTCTTGATTATAAAACACGATAGGGGTTGTTTGTAATTCCCAATTTGCGCCGTCTTTACTTTTACCAACGTATAAATCAGGCGTACCGCTTTTATTTTCACAACGGAAAACGCCAACGTATTCGCCGTTAACCATAACTGCCGCGCTGTTACAAATGTGCCAAAAATGCTCCGATTTTTTCATATCGAATATGGGATTTTGACTGTAACGCCAAATATAACTGCTTTCATCCGGTGCGTTTTCCCAAATCATATCGTCATTTTCTTTATAATAATTTTTATCCATAATCATTCACTCCTTAATCGTTTGCAAAAAGCTTATCTAAAAAGCCTTTGTAAGCGCGTAATCTAACCGCGTTTTTCGCCTTATCAAAGCAAACGGTTAAATAACACTTAATAAGAGGCTCTGTTCCGGAAGGGCGCACGATTATTTTACAACCGTCGCTAAGCTCAAATGAAAGAACGTTTGCCTTTGGTAAAGGATATTTTTCTTGCGTTAAATAGTCAATACAGTTTGCAACGGGAACGCCAATAATTTCATCCGGTAAATTACTTCTTAAAAGAGCTAAACGCCTTTTCATTTCTGCATTTCCACTTGCGCCCTCAAAGGTATAAGTTAATAATTTATGCTCGTATAAGCCGTACTTTGCGTATAACTGCTCTATTTTATCTATCAAGGTTAAGCCTTGATCTTTGTAGTAAGCGGTCATTTCGCTTATGATTAAAGCGCCGTTAACACCGTCCTTATCACGCACGTGCGCGCCTGATAAATAACCGTAGCTTTCTTCAAAGCCAAGCACGAATCTATTCCTTTCTCCCTTTGCTTCAAGATTAGATATAACTTCGCCAATATACTTAAATCCGGTTAAAACCTCAACGACCTCAAAACAATACTCGCTTGCAAGCTTTTTAACGAGGTCCGTGGTTACGATAGTTTTAACAACGACGGGATTTTTAGGCAACGTACCCCTTTCTTTTTGTACGTTAAACAAATAATCAGTTAATAAAACGCCAACCTCATTACCGCTTAAAAGCTTATATTCGCCCTTATGCTTTACTGCAACGCCAACCCTATCACAGTCCGGATCGGTGGCTAAAAGCAAATCACTATCGCTTGATTTAGCATATTCAAGACCGAGCGCCAACGCCTCTTCTTTTTCCGGATTTGGGAAGGGACAGGTTGTAAAATTACCATCCGGATAGCTTTGCTCTTTAACGGTGTTTAAATTAACCAACCCTGCTCTTTTTAAGGCTTGAGGAACAAGCTTATAGCCCGCGCCGTTTAAGGGAGTATAGGTTACGCTTAAATTGCTTAACGAATAGTTTGAAAGCGCCAACACCTTATTTAAAAAATCTTCCGTTAAAGATGCGGGAACGTAAGATATTTTTCCGCCTTGTAAAAGATCGTTAAAGTCTTTACACTCAACTAAAAACTCGCTAACCCCTTCTATACAAGGCAAGATTTCCTTAACCGCATCTTCAGTTATTTGGCAACCGTCGCTACCGTAAACCTTATAGCCGTTGTATTTTGCGGGATTGTGTGAAGCGGTTATCATTACCCCTATTTCCGCCTTTAGCTCGCGAGTAATATAGGATAAAAATGGGGTGGGCATAAGCTCTTCAGTAATAAAAGCTTCTATGCCGTTGCTTGCAAAAACGCTAGCCGTTCTTTTAGCAAAAAGGTGTGATTTTATACGGCTATCAAAGGATATTGCAACCCTTTTTAGTCCTTTTTTATTCATATAATCGGCTATACCTTGGGTGATTTTACCAATGGTGTATACGTTTAAGCAATTACTACCAACACCTAAAATTCCGCGTAAACCACCCGTACCAAACTCTAAATCCTTAAAAAAAGCGTTTTCCTTTTTTACGGCGTCCGCCTGCATTTGCTCTAACTCTTTTTTAAGTTCTTCATCCGTTACGTTATCTAGCCATAATTGATATTTTTCTTGAACGTTCATATTTAAAACAACCTAAGGTATAAAGATTATACCCTATCTTTCATTATTTCTTCTAAAAGCTCTTCAAAATTAGCGGTAGCTAAGCCAACGTACTTATCTGCGCAACCGTAATAAACGTAAAGAGTACCGTCTTTAACAACCGTACCTGTGGGGAATACGCAACCGTTATAAATACCTTCTAATTCAAAGGGCTGATCGGGTTCCATTATGTAATTTTTAGTTCTTGCAATAACCTTTAAGGGATTATCCTTATCTAATATCAACGCGCCAACGCGATAAATACCGTTATCGTCTACGCCGTGATATAGCAAGAACCAACCGTACTTGGTTAAAATGGGAACTGTACCCGCGCCTATTCTTTGAGTTTCCCACCACTGCTCGCCGGTAATTAAAAGCTCCGGCTTTTCATATTCTAATAAATCATCCCTAAAGGAAAGCCAAATAGAAGGCATTTTTACGTTAGGAATATTTTTAAATTTGGGGCGAGTAATTAACACGTACTTGCCGTTGATAACCGCAGGGAATAATACGACGTCCCTATCGTCTACGCAAGCTTCGGTTATTCTTCCAAATCTCTTATAACGTCTAAAATCCTTGGTTGCGGCAAGACAAGAAACGGTTAAATTTTCCTTTGCGTAAAATGGCATAATTTCCCCTCTTATATCCCCTTCTTCCAAATACATAGGCGGTTTAGTTACACCTTCTATATAGGGCTCTAGCCAATACTGACCGGGCGCGTAAGCGTGAGAAGCGTAGGTTACGTAATATAAATCGCCAAGCTTGGTAAGTCTGGGATCTTCTACGCAACCGCCGTCAGGCTCGTCGTTACAGGGGCTAAATATGGGTTCGTTAGACATTCTGGTAAAATTAACGCCGTCATCACTTTCCGCCAAGCCCAAAACTATTTTATGCCTTTTATCGTCGCCGGCAGCTCTGTAAAGCATAACGAATTTTTGTCTTTCGTCATCATAAATAACCGCAGGGTTTAATACGCAACGCTCTTCCCATTGATTTAAGGGGTTGGGTGATAAAATTGGGTTTATTTTAGATTTTGTTAACTGCATTGTTTTTTCCTTCTTTTTGCTATATTTTACGAAATTTTAGCAAACTCCGTTTAAAATTTGACATTGATAAATTGTAATAGTATAATTAACGCAAAGATAATAACTTATCTTGCAGTAATTTTCGATAGTTAGTTAGCGTAAAATAGGGCTAATTTATAGCGCTATTTACACAAGGAGAAAGCCTATGTATAAGCTTCCGTTAGGAATGAGTATAGCCACGGTTGAACCGCTTGGCTTTAAAGACTGCTCTTACAGATACGGTATTAAAAAGGATTTAGAAAGCAAATTAGACACCTTAAAAAACCTTGATTTTACCAGCGTAGACGTGGACTGCTGTTACTTATATCTTCCAAGCGATTTTGCTATTTATAACCAAGGTTACGAGCTTATTAACGCAAAAAATCTTAAGCTAAACGCAATACACATGCCTATTAGCAACGAATGGGCGGATTTAGCTTGCCAGTACGAGGAAGACAGAAAAGAAATAGTTAAGCTTTTTATTAAGCTTATTAAAGAGCTTGATAAATATAATCCTTCCGCTTACGTTTTTCACCCGGGCGGATTTGGCGTTGACCAAACCAACTATAAGGAATACGAAGCGCGACTCATAAAATCCGTTAACGCCCTAACCGAAGAAACTAATAAAAAGATTTGCATAGAAAACATGGCAGGCAAACACTTTTTAGACACTTCTGATAAAATGCTTGATTTTCTTTCAGCCTGCAAAAACGCCTATACCTGCGTTGACGTTAACCATTTTTACTATGAAAAGCCGGAAGACGCCATTATTAAATACGGTAACAGAATTGGAACCGTTCATATTTCTGATTACGACTTTATTAAAGAACGCCACATACTGCCAAAGGAAGGCAAGATAGATTGGAATAAGGTACTTAACGCGTTAAAGCAAGTAAACTATTTAGGTGTTTTTAACTACGAGGTTTTAAGCAGGTTTACACCTGAACAAATAAAACAAAATTATATTGAACTGTTTAACGAATTTAATAAATAATTTTTAGCTATCTTTGGTCCTTGGGGTTTCCCCCAAGGACTTTTTTTGATAACTTTTTTTGGGTTAAGCGTAAAATATTTGCGCTTTTTGCTACACTTGTTTTTTTAGTTTACAACCAATTCAATTGAGGCAACGTAAATTTTTGCAGTCGTTTGATTTGCATTTTTATCAACGGTAAGCTCAAATTTATCAATAGTGGTTACGCCGCTATCTTCAGCCTTAGCCTTTAAATCGATAGTTTGGTCGCCACCGCCGCCCCATCCAACGTATTTATTATCGAAGTAAAGAACGGTGTTAACGTTACCCGTGCCTGCAAAGGCTCTGTAGGTAATTTTAATGGTTGCATAGTCGCTTACCGTTATACCGCCAAAATCAAAAACGATACTTGCCATATGATCAGCAGTAATTGTTTCGCCTTCGTAATAGTAATAAAGCGCAGATACTGCTCCGGTTGTAAAGTTGTAATTAGCTACGCTAAGAGTACCGGGAGCAACCGGTGCTGCAATACTTTCAATATTGCCGTTTGCAACGCTATAAGTTACGGTTTCGGGATTTAATACGAACTCAATTGAAGCAACGTAAATTTCACAAGAGGTAACGTTTGCCCAAGAAGAGATTGAAAGCTCTAACGTTTCAAAATTGGTAATTTCCTTTGATTCAGCTAAAGCCTTAACGTCAACGACATGCGCACCGCCGTAAAGTGAAGCAATTTCAACATCGCCACAAAATACGTTAGTTCCGCCGTTATTAACAACGGTTTGGAATGTAATTCTGATTGCTTTATAATCACTTAATTTTATTGTGCCAACGTTAAACTTAATTCCGGTTGCGTGCATTCCCGCAATAGCATCACCTTTATATTCATAATAGTAAGCATCAGTAGTTAAGCTAATACCTTCGCTATCATTTGCAAAATATTTATTTGAAAAAACGCTGATGCTACCTGCACCTAAAGCAGAGGAAATGCCTGCGATATTGCCGTTTGCAACGCTATAAGTTACGGTTTCTTTCTTCCATGCATCTTTTTCAAGGCCACCAATGAAGATATTCTTAGCCCCACCGCCAAGTACTTTAACTCTAATTTCATCAATAGTTGAAACAGAGAATTTAGTGATTAGATCAACACTTGCGCTGGGAGCAGACGCGCTTACTAAAGTGGGATACGTGCTTGCAACGCCGTTTGAAATTACTGCAACCTGTGAGTTAATGCTTGCAGAGGTTTCAGCGTAATTTAAAACGATTGAACGGTAATCTGCAACTACTAAACTACCGGTGTTAATGCGAATTTCCTTACCGTTGCCGATTTCGCCTGCTATTGCTAAGCCCCAAGCACCGTTGTAATGCTTAAGAGTAAAGGTTAAGTTCGTACAGCTGTATTCGCCAATCTTTAAGTCAGCAAGCTTAAATCCTAAAGCTTCTTCATCAACGTCTAGCTTAACGATAAGCTCTAAGCTTCCGTCGCCGGCAATAACACCGCTAAGAACAGATTCTGCGTTTAATTTAACGCCCTTTAGATTTGCTAAGGTTAGTTCTACGTTAGTATCGGTTTCGCCGTAAAGCGAGTCTAAATTAATACCTAATAAGCTTGCGTATTCGCTAGTTGCATCTACGTAAGATAGCGCACCGGGGAAATACATTGCGCTAGCGTAGCCTTCGCCGTAACTAGCAACTAATACCTTAACTGAATAAGGAGTATCTAAGTTTGCAGTAAACTTAGCGTAGAAGGTCTTATCGCCGGTATCGCTTGCAAGAATTTCGCTAACTGCTTCACCGCTAAAGTCTTCTGCTAAATACCAACCGTTAAAGGTATAACCTGCCTTACTTGCTAAAGGAAGGGTTACGCCTATACCGTGCTTATATGAATTTAATTCGCTTGATAATTCGCCACCGTTAGCAACTAGAGTTACGGTAAAATCTTTACAGTTACTATGGTCGCCTACGCATACGTAGTTACCGCAGTATTCACACTCGGGGTGAGTTTCTTCTTTGCTACCGCAGGCTTCACAAAGAATGGGCTTGCATTCGCTATGATCGCCTACGCAACGGTATCCACCGCAGTATTCACATATACCGTGGTTTTCTACCGTGCTGTTACAGCCTGCGCAAAGAATATCTGAATTTAGAACTAATTCAACTGAAGCAATATAAATATTTGCTTCGGTTACCGCAGCGTAAGAAACTAATGAAAGCTCTAGTTTACTAAATGCAGTAACACCCTTTGCTTCTGCAGCAGCCTTAAGATCTACCGTGTGAGCTCCGCCGTATTCAGTTTTTACTTCAACCCCGTCACAGAAAATATTAGTACCTTTACCTGCAGCGATCGTTTGGAAGGTTATTCTAATTATTGCGTAATCGCTTACCTTAATATTTCCTAAATCTAAGGTTAAGCCTGCCATATGTAATGCGTTTACGGCTTCGCCCTTATAAGTATATAAAAGCGCGGGTGAATTTACACCGCTAAAGGTAAAGTTTGCAACTTGACCGATAGTTTCGCCGTTTAAACCGCTTGCAATACCTAATAGATTGCCGTTTGCAATATTGTAAGTTACGGTTTCTTTTGTGTACGCAACCTTTTCTAAGCCTGCAATAAATATATCCTTATTTCCACCGCCTAAAAGTTTAACTCTAATTTCATCAATGCTTTCAACGCCATCAAACTTACCTACTAATTCGGTATGAGCCTTAATATAATCTGCAGGAGCAGCGGTTGAGCCGATTAAAGTGGGATAAGTGCTTGCCGTGCCGTTAGAAATAACTGCGATTTGAGAGTTTGTTATATCTGATTTTTCATAATACTTAAGAAGTATTGAATAATAATCTGCAACGTTTAAGCCACCAACGCTAATACGCATTTCCTTACCGTTGCCGATTTCGCCAGCTATTGCTAAGCCCCATACTCCGTCGTACTGTTTAAGAGTAAAGGTTAAGTTCTTACAGCTGTATTCGCCAATCTTTAAGTCAGAAAGCTTAAATCCTAAAGCTTCTTCGTCAATATCTAGTTTAACGATAAGTTCTAAGCTTCCGTCTGCTTCAACAACACCGCTAAGAACTGATTCTGCGTTTACCTTAGCGCCCTTGAAGTTTGCAACGATAGAGCTTAAATCAATAGTTGAGCCCTTCTTTGCTTGCACTTGATTATTTTCATCAAGACCGAATATGCTTGCGTATTCGCTGGTTACGTCTACGTAAGATAAAGTTCCGGGGAAATACATTGCGCTAGCATAGCCTTCGCCGTATTGAGCAACTAATACCTTAACCGTATATTTAGGATCGGGATTTACCGTAAACTTAGCGTAGAAAATCTTATTACCTGCCTCGCTTACACCAATTTCGGTAACGGGTTCACCGCTAAAGTCACTTGACGCATACCAACCGTTAAAGGTGTGATCTACCTTTTCTGCAACGGGAAGAACTGCGCCAACTCCGTATACGTAAGAGGTTAATTCACTTGCGATAGAGCCACCGTTAAGAACTAATTCAACGCCGTAGCTATTAGCTTCAAAGTTAGCGTAGAACGCTTTATCGCCAAATTCCTTAGCGCCTATTGCAGTAACGGGTTCACCGCTGAAATCACTTGATGCGTACCAACCCTTGAAGGTGTGGTGTGCTTTACTAATATTGGGAAGAACTGCGCCCTTGCCAAATTCGTAAGACGTAAGTTCGCTTTCTAATTCGCCACCGTTAGCGTTTAAGCTTACGCTATAGGTAACGGGTGAAACTGCAGGAGCGTTTTCATCAACTACTAATTCAATAGAAGCAATATAAATGGTTGCTTCGGTTACTGCAGCGTAAGAAACTAATGAAAGCTCTAATTTAGTAAATGCAGTAACACCCTTTGCTTCTGCAGCAGCCTTAATATCTACTACGTGCGCTCCGCCGTATAAGGTTGCTATCTCTGTTTCGCCACAGAAAATATTAGTACCCTTACCTGCGGCAATAGTTTGGAAGGTAATCTTGATAGTCTTGTAATCGCTTACTCTGATACCGCCTAAATCTAAGGTTAAGCCAGCTATGTGTAAAGCGTTTACTGCGCTACCGTTATATTGATATCTAAGCGCGGGGGAATTTAGGTTAATACCCTCGTTGCTGTTGGCAAAGGTGAAGTTTGCAACTTGATCTATGCTTCCGTTAATGGGAGATGCAATAGCTAAAAGATTTTCGTTTGCTATGCTATAGGTTACGCTTTCTTTTACAAATTCAACCTTTTCTATACCCTTAATGAATACGCTGTGTTCAGTCTTTTGAGCCATTGATAATCTAATCTTACCAACAACCTTTTCATTGGGAAATTGAGAAAGAAGATTAATAGAATATTTAGCGTAATCTTCGGTATTAGCGCTAGCGTATACCTTGCTTTCAGTGCCGTCGTTAACGAATATCTTGTTACCGCTGGTTAATCCCTTATCGTAAACTACTAATGCGTAAGAAGCGTAATTGGTTACGTTAACGGGATCAAGATTAATAACGATTTCCTTACCGAAAGCGGTGGTAGTGCCTGCAACTAAAATACCGCAAGCGCCGTCTACGTAACTTAAAGTAAAGGTTGCGTTTTCCCAGCTATAAAGGCCTAAATACATTTCAGAAAGCTTAAAGCCAAGGTCTTCTTCGTTAATATCTAGTTTAACCGTTAATTTTAATGATTCGTCTGCATCAATAACACCGCTAACAACAGATTCTGCATTTAGGCTAGCACCGTGAAGAGCTTCTATTACAGCAGTTAAATCTACGGTAGAATCGGTTTCGCCTTGAGCCATATTGTTTTCATCAAGACCGAATAATGATGCAAATTCGCTAGTTCTGTTCACGTAAGATAGACTGTTAGTATAGTAATATCCGCCTGCTACGTAACGTGAATCGTACTGAGCAACTAAAACTTCAATTTCGTACTTTGTATCTTTATTGGGAACAAGTTTAGCGTAGAAGGTCTTATCGCCGATATCTGAAGAAGTAATTTCGCTTACCGCTTCACCGCTAAAGTCTTCTGCTAAGTACCAGCCTTCTAAAGAATAACCCTTCTTATAGCATCCGGGTAAAGTAGCGCCAACGCCGTATACGTAAGAGGTTAATTCGCCCTCTAAACTACCTGCGCCGGGTACTAAGGTTACGTTATAAGTATTTGCTTCCCACTTAGCGTAATAGCTCTTATCGCCTAAGTCTGAAGAAGTAATTTCGCTTACTGCTTCACCGCTAAAGTCTTCTGCTAAATACCAGCCGTTAAAGGTATGACCAAGCTTGGTTGCGCTAGGTAAAGTAGCGCCAACTCCGTATACGTAAGAGGTTAATTCCCCTTCTAATTCGCCACCGTTAACCGCTAAGCTTACGCTAAAGGTCTTAGGTGATTTAGTTTCCGTATAAACGGTGTGACCTGCTACCGGCACGATTTCCTTATCCCAAGCGTAGTTATAGCCTGCGTGGTTACCTAAGTGAGCGGGAACTTCTACTGCATCGCCGTAATGATAATCTTCCTTAGAAGAGATTATTTTGCCGTTTTCAGCCTTAAATATTACGGTGTAGTTAATATAATGAGGGGTATAGGTTGCAGTATATTCTGCATTACCGGTTACGCTTTCTGCATTATTCCAACCGGCAAACGTATAGCTATAAACCTTGTCAGAAGCCTTTTCAGGTCCTTCGGGAACTACTATAGTGTCGCCGTAATGGTAATCATCCTTAGAAGAAACCACCTTACCGTCTTCCCCTTTAAATACTACGGTGTAGTTAACGTAAGAGGGGGTAAAGGTTGCAGTATAAGTCTTTTCTTCGGTAACTGCAACCAGCTCGCAATCCCAACCTGCAAAGGTATAGTTATAAACCTCATCAGAAGCCTTTACGGGAGCTTCACGGGTGGGCATTGCGCCGTATTTGAATTCTTGTTGAGTAGAAACGCCTTCTACGATCCAAGTGATAGCAATAAGATTTCTATCGTACTTAATTTCCACAACTGAAGAGCCGTTGGGAGCGATTACAATTTGCTCTACTTCTTGAGCGGTAAAGCCTTCGTAAGTCTTTGCTTCTGCGCTCGTATAAGCCTCAGTAGTACCCTGTAATCTTTGAGTATCTTCAGCAACCTCCTTATAGCTACCGTCTAATTGCTCTTGTAAGTGCATAACGGTATAAGGCGTATCCGTAGCGGGAGTCCATTTTGCCGTTAAAGTCGTGTGATTTCTAATGGTCTTTGCGAAATCGTATTGCTCTTCGCCTAAATACCATCCGGCAAAAACGTAGCCCTCTTTAGCAGGGTCTGCAGGTTGTTCAACCGTTCTGCCGTTAATAACCTCTACGCTTTCAATAGCCGTACCGCCGTTAGAGTCAAAACTTACAGTATAAAAAGTATCTATATTCTTACAACCGAATGCAAAGCAGAAGCTTGCCGCGATAAATAAAGATACGATTAATAGCGTAATCTTTTTACTCATTGTTATTTCCTCCTTAAAAATATTTATTTTTTTCAAACGGGCATTCCCCCGTATTATCCTAATAAATCTTAATTTTTCTTTAAAGACAGCAATCGTTTTTACACAATAACCGTACTTATTCTTGTTATAAACCTTCTTTTATACCGTTACCCTGCAAAAAAACAAGGTAACGGTTAAAGATATTATTTTTGTGGATTAGTAGAAAATTTTTACTTTAGTACTAATTCTATTGATGCAATATAAATAGTTGCTTCGGTTACTGCAGCGTAAGAAACTAATGAAAGCTCTAATTTACTAAATACAGTAACGCCCTTTGCTTCTGCAACAGCCTTAATATCTACTACGTGTGCTCCGCCGTATAAGGTTGCTACCTCTGTTTCGCCACAGTAAATAATAGTACCCTTACCTGCAGCTATCGTTTGGAAGGTTATCTTTATGGTTGCGTAATCGCTAACCTTAATACCGCCTAAATCAAGAACTACGCCAGCCATGTGTAAAGCGTTTACTGCACTTCCGTTATACTGAGCGGTAAGTGCGGGTGAATTTAGATTAATACCTTCGTTAGTGTTAGCAAAGGTGAAGTTTCCAACCTGACTGATGCTTCCGTTAATGGGGGTTGCAATAGCTACGATATTTTCATTTTCTATGCTATAAGTTACAGTTTGTCTTGTGAAGCCCTTGGTTTCTATGCCCTCAATAAACACGTGCTTACTTCCGCCACCAAGCATCTTAACGTTAATTTGTTTAAGCTTTGCAATAGCGGGGAATTTTTCCATAATATTTACGGATGCGCTAATATAGTTTGCAGGGTTAGAAACTGAACCAACTAAAGCTACGTGACCGTTAGTAGTGTTATCTAACACGGTTTCACTTGCTAAAGCTAAGATTTGTGAGTTTGTATTTGCAGATTTTTCGTGATAGTTAAATACTACTGAAGAATAGTTTGCAATAGTCATTTCATCTAAGCCAATAACTAATTCCTTACCGTTACCAACAGTTCCTTCTATTCCAAGACCGCAAACGCCGTTGTAATATTCAAGAGTAAAGGTTAGGCTTTCACAGCTGTATTTACCTAAGCTTACGTTAGCTAACTTAAAGCCTAAAGCCTCTTCATCAAAATCTAATTTTACTAATAGTTCTAAGCTTCCGTTTGCTAAAATAGTACCGCTAAGAATAGAATCTGCATTTATCTTCGCGCCCTTAATGGCAAATAACTTGGTTAAATCTGCCAAAGAATTGGTTTCCCCTTCTGCCAAGCCGTTTTCATCAAGACCAAGAAGCTCTGCGTATTCGCTGGTTCTATCCACGTAAGTTAATTCACCTACCGTGTATATACCTGCTGCATAACCTTGACCGTACTGCGCAACTAATACTTGAACGTGATACTTAGAAGTGCTTACCTTATACTTAGCGTAATAAACCTTATCGCCTAACTCGGTTGAACTGATAGACGTTACCGCGTTACCGCTAAAGCTTTCGTCTTCATACCAACCAACGAAATCGTAACCCTCTAAACTACAAGTGGGAAGATCTGCCCCAGCACCGCATTCGTAAGAGGTTAGTTCGCCGTTTAACCTGCCTTCGCCGGGATTTAAGGTTACGCTATAGTTATTAGCTTCGCCCGTTACCATTAAGGTAAGAGCTTTAACTATTTGTGCCCTGCCAACCGTAACGGTTACCGTAGCCTTAACGCGCTTAGCTCCTTCTGCAGGAATAGCAATTAATTTTAAGCTGTTACTTTCTTCATTCCAAGCTAATAAATTGCTTTCTTCAGCTTCTACGCTTATATTCTGAGCTTGCTCACCGTAAACAAACGCCTTAACGCTTATTTCATTATTAAGACCTACTATCTTTCCTTCTTCCCCAACCTTATTAGCGCCTTCGTAGAAAGCAACCTCTACCTCTTCGCTAAATAAAGACTTCCAAATGGGTTTGCCGTTATATACTACCCAATAATCACCGCTAAAGCTTGAAAAATCGCATGATGCAGACTGTAATGCTTCGTAGCTAGAGTAATGATAAAGATTAGTAAATACCGTGTTGTAATATAAAGTGGATTGCCAATAATCGCCTAGGTTGGGATTATCACGGTTATTCGTTATACCGTTTATTGCGTTGCCGTAAATATCTTTAGTTTCGTTAGCGCCGTAGCCGTATAACGCTGCGTAGCTTTCTCCATCCTTCTTCTCGTCACTTCTAAATGAAACAACGAAGGGAGAAATAACGTAAACGTCACTCCACTTGCTATCACGCGCGTAGAGCTTGCCATCTTGCTCAACGGTCCATAAACCGCCGATTAGACCTTGCCAAGTCCATCGATCTTGATAATTTCTGTTTAAACTTGCATTATCGCCAAGATATTCTATAAGCACGTTTTCACAAACGGAATTTTGCGCCGTTCTTCCCGTTAAACCTCTGGGAGTTAGGGTGTCTTCTGAAAGGGCGATATATAGGTTAGAAACAACCAAACCGTCGTTTAAGGTGTTTTGCGCAAGGAAGTAAGACTTAGTTGCGTTTAAATTAATTAACGCAAGGTTCTTAACCGTTGCTGAAGCGCCGTCTAAACAACCGAATAAGCTTGAATTTGCGTTTAAGGTTAAATTCTTAATAGCGTAACCGTTACCGTTAAACACGCCCGCAAATGAAGAGTCGCCCATAATTACGTGCTCTAACGTTATTCCCGAAGCGTCTATATCGTTTACTAATTCGTAATAGCCCTTTAAAACTCTTCCGTTAGAAAGCTCTAACGCCTTGATATCTTCCTTAGAATTCATAGCCTTTGCAAGAGTTTCTAAAGTAAAGTGATAAATAACCTTTTGAGTACCAACGGATATGCTTGCGCTACCAATTTCTATTAAGGAAGAGGATTCTACACCTAAAACCTTGTTGTTAGAAAGGGTTAAGCTTCTTAAACCCTGCTTTGCATCTACCATTTGATCGTTATCGCCAACGAATTCTAAAAGGCTCTTTCTTTGACCACTTGCAATATCTAAATATTCGCCGTCTTCCGTACCGAATAAGGGAACGGTACTTAAAACAGTTTTTTGAACTCTTTCTACTAAAACGTTAAAGCTCTTAACGTAAGTATCGCCGTCAACGGTTGCTTGTACGGTAACGTTAGTAGAACCAAATGAATTTACCACTAACTTATCGCCATGCTGTTTAACAACGTTTTCATCTTCTATAACAAAGGTTGCTTGGCTTTCTTCGCCGTTTATAAATACGCTAAAATCGCAAGGAATGCTGTTCTTATAAGACTTACCTTCAAATGAAGCAAAGGTATAAAGCACTTCGTCTGCAATAGATTCGCCCGCGTTATAAAATCTTACGTCGTCTATAACGGAAAGGTTTATTACCTTGCGTAAGGTGGGCGCGCTGGAATTATCTTTACCGCGCCAAGCAGCTTCTATAACTAATTGAGTTAACCCCTTTGCTTTTGCTACTATTACACCCTTTTCGTCAACTTCTGCAACCGCGTTATCTACTACCCTATAACTAACGGTAGCGTCTTCGTATTGCTTGCCGTTAAATACTATATAGGGTAATAGTTTATAGGTGTTGGTTAACGCTAGTGAAATATCGCTTGCAACGCCCTTGGCTTTAAGTTCCGGTAAATAACCGCCGAAGGAGCTATTTACCGTTAAGCTTGCTTCAACCGATAAAGCACCGTTTGAATAAGTTGCCGTAATCGTTGCACTACCTTCGCCTTGAGCGCATATCTTACCGTTTTTATCCACGCTAACTACTGCGGGATTGTTTGAAGAGTACGATAAAGAAAATCCGCTAACCTTGTTGTATTCAGGGGATAGATATTCCTCATCCCCCACTATTAAGCTCTTTTCCTTAGTGGAAAAGCTAATAGTTAAATCTACGTCTTCAGGCTGTTGGGGCTTACCTTGAGGAGTTTGAGAAGAGCTTTGCTGTTCACTTTGCTGTGAGCTTTGCTCTTCTTCAGGCTCGTCTGCGCATCCACCCATAAGACCGAAGGAAATTAACGCCGATAGGCTAGTTAATAAACATAACAGTAAAACAAGAAATTTTTTCATTACTTTATTCATATTTACCCCCTATCTTAAACACCTTTTGCAAAATCAAGCATGTTAGGTCCAATCGGGTTGCTTTCATAGCATAAGAAATACATTGTTTCTGCTATTTCGGTTAATCTCGTTTTGTATTCAATCTTGATTTCGTTACTGAAAGGTCTAACCTCTCTAGAGCCGTATAAGCTTAAGGTTAGATATAAAGGAGCAACGTATTCGGTGTTAATTCTTTGGCGTACGAGCTCGTATTCATCAGGGCTCGTTAGCTTTAGAATTTCTATTTCAGAAAGCGCCTTTTCGTATAGCTCTATAAGTGGTAATAAGTAAGACTTGTAGGGATATAGAGATGCGTTTCTAGGTCTTGAATAGTTATATTCGCCAACCGTTACGTCTTGAGAAACGGTCATACTGTGAACACGTTCTCTTGTGAAGATTTCCCACATAGTGTCTGCAGCGTCCTTATACATTGCCTTAAAGAACTTCTTGCAAAGCTCTTCCATATCTAAGGTTACGTCCCACATTAGTTTAGAGAATACGTATTCGTTTAACAAACCGAAGCCGGTTACCGTTTCACCGCGGTAGTCACCTTGGTTAATAACGTAAGTTGCGCCGTTTTGTAATGCGTAAGCAAAGAAGTCGTTATTAGACATAGAGAAGGTATCAAAATATGCAGAATAGTTAACGTATCTTTGTTGATAGAACCAGTTGAATACGTGGTTAGTTACCGCGCACCACTTTTCTAATTCTTCTATATCTGCCTTGTTTTCCCCTTCTGCCCAGTAAATTGAACGGGCGTCGTTATGAGTACAAAGATAAGCGTATACGTCATCTCTGCAAATAACGGAATCGTTTGCGGGAACATACTTGCCTTGAGCCTCGTCGTAAACAACGGGGGCTTTTTCGGTAGTACCGTAAGCTAAGAAGAATAAATTTAACTCTCTATCTGCTTGTCCGTTGTTCTTCATCCATTCCTTAACGATTTCCATCATACGGTTAGCAACTCTTATGATTGCACCGGCATATGAACCGCCGTCTTGTACCTTTGCTTCTTCACAAGCAGCGCAGGTGCATTGGAAGCCACCGTCCATAATAGTAAAGCCAACGTAGCTTCTATCCTTCCAAGCATCAAGGGTTAAAGAGTAAATAATTTTATTAGCACAAGCTTCAACTAAAGCGTCTAAGTCTTCCTTATTGCCGTGGGCCGTGTAACATAACTCTTGATACATGGGATTGTTTGCAGGAGCTGCGTCGCTAAGCCACGTATTTCTCCAACCCTCCTTAGAAGTGGGATGAACGTAATTGTAAACGTTGTGACTACCGTAGTTATAGTTAGTTTCCCCAATTTCCGTATAAATGGGTAAGAATATTTCTACGGTATCAATATAACGGTATCTTTGCATAGCGCGCTTAATATCGGTAGAGTCTACCACGCCGGAATCCAATTCAAATCCCCACGCGTCCTTAAATAGAGTTATATTATTACCGCGGTTTCTTGATGCAACGTCCGGAAGATTGGTTACGTTAAAATCACGTAAGTTTAAGTTTTTAACGTTGGTATCTATTTCTATACAGTTACGGTAATAGAATTCGTAATTAAAGCAAATTGCCATAAAATCGTAAACTGAATATAAAACACCGTAAAAGCTACCGCCAAGAATATAAACGGTGTTATTTTTGGTAATTATTCTAACGCCGTCAGAGCCTAAAATACTCTTATCGTAACCAAACGCAAGCTGTTCTTCTTGACTCATAGAAGTAATTAAGCTAGTTTCGCCGATTGAAATTCTCTTTGCGTTATCATCCGTTAATACGGGATCGCCGGAATCGTCACGCACGCTTGCAATTTCTATATTGGTTGCGCGTTTAAATAATACTTTAAATTCATCAACTGCTAATTCTATTTTGCTATTAGCGTTTGCAGGAACTACTAAAACGTAATCGGTTGCGCCCTTTTCAACGATATATTTACCTTGAATTTCAGGCGCTGTCATAACGTGCACGCCTTTATCAAAGGTGTAACGGCCAGAGGGAAGATCTTCTTTATCTTCGCTTCCTCCACCAACGGAATCAGAGCTACCGTTACCGCTTTCGCTTATTATTTCGCTACTGCTATCGCCAAATTTTTCGCAAGAAGCTTGCATAAATACCGAGCATAAGAGTAGAGCTGCAAATAGAACTGATATTAATTTTTTCATTTTATTTTACCTCCCCTTTTCTTATTCTACGATAATACTAATATTCTTAACGCTTTCGTTACCCACTTCGTCTATAGCGATAACTTTGGCGGTGTAACGTCCTCTTACGGGTATAGTGAATTTTTCTTTATATACACCGTCTTCAGGAGCGTTGACTTGCTTAATGTTAGATACGTTAGGCACGAATGAGAACATATCTTCACAGTATAAGTGAATGTAAACTATAAGCTCTTTTGCCTTAGTTACGTTATCTGAAACGGTAAATTCAAAACAAATTTCAGCGCCGGGCGTGGTGGTTATAACGTAATCTTCCCTAATATTGCCTAACGCAATAGTGGGAGCGGTTGAATCGGCACAGTTAATAACTACAGTCTTTCTTTCATTATTACCGCAAAAATCGCTAACCTCGTAAATAGCATAGAAGATTGCAATTCTATCAAGTAAAATTTCATAATCTTCACCTATCATAGGATTGGTGACGGGCTTGCCGTTTTTATCCAGAACGGGTTGACCGTCTGAACAGGTTAATAAAAGCTTAGCATTTGCATAGTCAATGCCTGAAATAACGTCTGCAAATTCCGGCTGATAAATCTTAACCGTATCACCTACTACGTAATCGCCTTGGAAATCGCGAACGTAAATTTCAGGGGCTATGCCATCCGTATAAGTGTTGCCTGAAATAGGAGTATTGTTAACCTTAGAAATGATGATGCTTGATTTACCGCTTATTCCCATCATTTCTACTTCTAAATAAACCTCAGGCGCGTTAAATTCAATAGAGGTTGAATAACTGCCTACCGTTAAGAATTTACTTTCGTAATCGTAAGAAATAGCAGTTATTGCGTTTTCAAACTTAATAAGTTCTGCCTTGCTTAATAATCCGCCGTTTACAGAATAATAGGTTGCATCCTTATTATTAAATAAATCAACGTAAAGCTTGTTTTCACTGTTAAGCACGTCCGTTACAGTAATTCTTAATGATGCAAAGTTTGCTTCGTTTGCTACAGTTTTATATTCAAAAACAAATTTTCTACCGGAAATCTTATTAAAATATGAAAGCTTATTGTTACCGCTGTTTACGTTAGAGGTATAGGTAATATTTCTACCTCTTCTGCCGTAATTGTTAAGAGCGTATGAAGTATAGTTACCAATGAAGAACTTAGTCATATCAAGTCCTTTCTTGGTTTCGTTTTCATAATAATCTGCGTTAATAATAGAAACCTTATCAGTTACTAAAGAAACACCGTTTGAGGACTTATAAATAAAGTAAACGCTACTATCGCCCGTGATTTGTACTGCGTTGGGGTTAGAAACTAACTGCTCTGCACCGTCATCAAATACCGCATAAACAGAAGTTTCTACTGCCTGAGGCTTACCACCCGTAAAGGTATATGCGCTTATATCTTCAATCGCGTAAGATGCACCCTTAAGATAATACTTGGGAAGTTCTACTTCATTCATAAAGCAAACGTTAGAGCTTGCTTCAGACTGTAAGTTAACAACCTTTTCGTAATTAAACACGCCGTCCGTATAGTTAAATCTAAGGGTGTAAGCTCCTGCATAATATGGAATAAAGGCAAAATCTTCGCCCTCGCCTTCTTCTATTTGATGCTCGCTTTCAACACTAATTTTAACCTTAACGTCTTCTTTTGCAACGTTTACCGCATTAGTAACTTCATATAAATCGCTTATAAGAGTACCCGCTTCAACAGTTTTAGAAGGTATTGTATCTAAGGTTATAGCGCGATTATCGGGGGTTTGGATGGCAGAAACGGTGAATATTGCCTGCCCTTCGTTTCCCGATTTATCTACCGCGGTGTAAACTATTGTGTAAACGTCCTTTTCAGTAAGAGTAAACTTATTATCTTCTACCGAAACGTTAAGCTGGGCGTTAGTGTTGTATCCGCGGTATACCGCAACGTCTATTTCACCAACTAGGTTAACGTCTATTGCGCTGGCATTGGGAATTTCAAACTTATCACCAATCGCGCCGTAAACGCCGGTTTGAGTTGTCTTTTCCTTTTGCACCGTAACGATAGGAGCAAAGGTATCTACGCATTGTTTATCTGCTACTTCCTTTAAGTTATCGTTACCAATAGATATAATTTCCGTACGTGCATAATTAGAGCTGTAACCGTTTGCAAATACGGTTACGTAAACCTCACCTGTGGTAAAACCGGGGAAGAATACGCCGTTAGTGTAAATTAAAGGCTCGTCTAAGTCAGAAACTAAGAAGTTTTCCTTATTGTTGTACGTTAGGTAAACTCTTTGAGTCTTCATATCGTATTTCCAAACGCAACCGGTGCTAAGAGCGGATTTCATGTTGTATAAGCCCACGTTCATAGAGCCTTCGTTTTGCCATACTCTATAATTTAAGCCGTCTAAAACGATAATTCTAGAAGGGCCTAAAACTTGAGTTATACCCTTATCCATACCGGTAACCACTTGGTTATTTGTTTTTACGCCGGGATATAAAGCGCCGGTGTATTTATCGGAGTTCTGCATACGTAAATCCATATAGATATTTGGATTATAGCAGTCCGTCAAACGAATCCAAGCCTCCTCTACGTCGCGAACGTAATTACCCTCTTCATCAAAATGGCCGTATCTGGTATCCATTTCTATAATGCTGGAAAGTCCGTCCTCATCGCATTCACGAAGGTCTAAAACTTTATTGTATACAAAGCTCGTGCCTGATTTTAAATTAACTATAATACCCTCTTTACCGGTATATAACTTGTTTTCCTCATTTGAAACGATAATTTCGCCACCGGAAGGATTAGACAAGTTAAAGTAGGAAGAATAAACCTCTACGTTTTGAACTGCTGTATAAGTTACGTTTTGATAATCAAAGAAATATCTTAACTGATAAACGCCCGTTTGGTTTAGTTTAATTTTGCCGGCGTTAACGATTTTTCCGTCCGGGAAAACAACAACGCCGTTTTTAGCAGTTTTTTCGCCGTTATATTCCACGGTTACGGAAGAAGGGATTTCTACTTCCGTATTTAAAGCAACTCTACTTTCTAAAAGTCCGCTAATTTCAATAGTTTGCGCCGAAACGTTTGGTTGACTGCCACCTGCTAAGCCAATAGCGCCAAGCGTAACCGCCACCAGTGAAAGCGCAACTATTAATAGCGTTTTTACTTTTTTTCTTTGCATAATTCCTCCTTTTACTCTTTTACACCACCCATAGTAAGGTTGGTCATAAGTCGTTTATTAAATATTGTGAATATTACTATAATGGGAACGGCAAATACCATTAGGGCTGCCATTCTTCTGGTATCGCGGTTAAAGCTACTGCCTGAATCTAGCGTAGTAGTAAAATAAATCGCGTAAGAAAGAGTGGGCTTTGACGGTAAAAACATCATTGGCGTTGTAAAATCATTCCAATAGTTAACGAATAGCATTAAGTAAACGGTAAAAAATATGTTTGCCGCTAGTGGTATATAAATTCTAAACATAATGCTAAGCTGTGAAGCCCCGTCTATTTCAGCCGCCTCACTAAATCCGCTTGATAATCCTTTAAAGTATGCGAAGAATATCAAGAAATACATATTCGTAAAAGTAGAGCGCCTTATAAATTCACCTATAAAGGTATCGTAAAGTCTTAACGAACGCATAAGGTTTACGGTTGCGGGGGTTGCGCCAATAATGGGTGTTGCAATAACGAATAAAACCACCGCATAAAGGAAATTACTAACCTTGTTTGAATACATGGAGCAAAGGTAGCCCATAAACATAGGCATAAAGGTTGAACACAATGCGCCTATGCCTGCGTATATAAGTGTATATATCGTGCAACTTATTATATCACCCTTAATAGGTGCTTGAACAAGCTCTTTATTAAATAAACCAACGATATAGCTATTTGCCTTATCTAACTTGATATTTCTAAATGCAAATATGTAGTTACCAAAAATATTGGCGTTATATAACTTCCAAATTTCCATATTAGGTAAACCAAAAATATTGGAATATATTTCAACGTCTAACGGGTGCTTTAAAGAGATGTTCAGCCCCAGTAAAAATAAACCGAACATTAAAGTCGTATACAAGATCAATACGGCTAAAACTACGGCGAAAAACACGTTCATTTTATGATGCTTTCTTATTTTAACCTTACGCATTTTTCACCTCCTAATCATTATTTGGGTCGATATGGTTAAGCAGTCTTCTTACGCCGAATGATACGGGTATTACAAATGCACTTATCATTACGCCGAATGCAGATAACTGCGAATAAGACAGCTTACCGAAAACAGGGTTATTTTCCCAAGACGTATTGGGGATTAAATCTGATTCATATACCTGTTGAAATAGAAAATAACCAACCGTCTTTATATGGGCAGGAACACCGAATTTATCATAGAAGGTAACCAAGCTCATTTGGTCAACAAAAAGTTCTGCTATGCTTAATACAACGAAGGTAGTAAGCGTTGGCATTATCATCGGCAAGGTTATATAAAACAATTCACTCACCGTATTAACACCGTCCACCTGCGCCGCTTCCGATATAGAATCGCTTATGCTAGACATTGCGCTGGTTATAAGTAATGTTTGCCCTGCAAAGCCAAGCCATAGGTTAAAGAACAGTATGGTTGCAAAGGTAGTGTTTGGATTATCCAATAAACCAAGCTTTAGGCTGAATAGTGATGCGATTGCATTGTTCACAAAATAACGGAATAAGTAAACCATTATTAGGTTTGAAATGATGTTGGGTAAGAATAAAATAACTCTAAAAAATCTTGAGCCTACCGCTTTTTTATAAACGTAATACGAAAAGATTATGGAAACGGGTAATCCAATAAGTAGCTTAAATAACCATAATACAGCGGAATTTCTAAGCATCATCCAGTTATTTTTATACGAAAGCATTTCTATTACTACCCTAAAATTATCAAACCCGGCAAAAGAGATTTTATAACCGTAGCCGGATTCTGCAGTTTCATACTTTCTAAATGCCATTAAAATGGTATTTGCATTAATTACACCGTAAAAGAGTATAAAAATAATGAGCGGAATAATTATCATCACACCAAAAAATATATTACGTTTTTGTGTTCTTGTTAACGTTTTTTTGGTATCCATATCTACCTCTTAAAAGATTAATTATAAGGACTTACGCGTAGCTTCAAATAAACTACGCGTAATAAGTTAATGTTTTATTTTATATTTGTTTCACCTATAAACAGTGCCTATTTTTTCATTCTAGCCCAAAGATCTGCGGTTATCTTTTGTGCTTCAAATGCTTCAGAAACACTCATATCGTATTGATATAAAGCTTCGTATAGGCTGGGAACACCTTCTACAGAGAATACTGCGTTATTCCAGCTTTGTTCGAAAGATGCGGTATTTGCCTTAAAGGTTTCATTTTCTGCTGAGAAATATACAACTTTACTTCTGCCACTGCTTATTGCAGAAATAAGCTTTTCACCGTAAATGCTGATGTTAGAAGCATCTTTACTTAGTAAAGAATAGTTCATTGATCTTAAAATAGAAGTGCTTGCAGTGTAAGCAGATAATTCTGCATCGGTATATAAGAATGCTAAGAATTCTTTAGCTGCTCTTACTAAACCGGGATTATCCTTAATACTGCTGTTGATAACGAACATACCGTAGTTCATTTCTAGTAAAGCTTGAGCCTTGCCTTCGCCTTCCTTTACACTTTCAGAAATGTTTACGGGTAATGCCATTGCTCTAACGTCTCTTACTTCAAAGCCGGTTAAGTTGTTAAGCTTTTCCCAGTCTTCAAAGTAGTTGTCGCCTTCGGTTGCTTCGTTATACCAGTAACTACCGTCAATATGCATAGCAATCTTTGGTTTGCTACCTACTACGAATTTAGACATAGCTGCCTTTTGGCTATCACCACTTGTTACAGCGGGGAACCAACCTTCAGCAATACATAAATCCATAAATGCTTCTGCATAGTATTTTTCAACCTCCCAAGAGGTATAATAGCCGTTATCTTGGTTAATTGCTATCTTTTGAGTTGTGGGAACCTTAGGTCCGCCTGCTCTGAATAAATCTTCACTCGTATAGCCGGTTACTATTTCTGATTCACCGTTGAATTCATAGTTGTTTCTTGCGCCTTCGTAACCTTGTAATGAGGTGTATAACGCAGATACTAGGAAGTTAGAGTAGTATTTGTATAACCCCGTGAAGTTAAAGGGTGCAATACCTTCGCTACTTAAATATTCGCAAAGAGCAATTAGTTCATATAATGATGAAGGTAAACCGTCGTCGTCAGTGCCGTATACGCCGTCAGGCCCGCAAGATTTCATTTGTTCCTGTTGCTTAATATCCCCACTGTTGGGTAAGAAATAGAATGAAGTTCCAAGAATTTCTGATACTAACTCGTAACCTTCTTCATAGTATTCTTCCCTTGCTAAGTACGTATGCTTTTCATCAAATAGATTTTTATCGTAAGTAACGGAAGGATAATATTCACAGCTAGGGCCTGCGTAATAGTGGCCGTTGTACATATATCTTGCGCGTTGATCTTGTGATATTTTATCTAACGGAGAGATGGGTTGACCTTCTCTCGTGTCGTTCTTAGTGGTTAAAACGTCGTCTAAGGCAATAACTCTGCCCTCTCTTGCAGCGCTTTCGATATTAACTTGACCCATAACGTCAATAATTGCAGAACCGGAAGATTCAGCATTCTTAATTGAGGGGTTTTCTACAGGGGTTGGTAGAATTACTATACCTTTCTTACCCTCTTCATAAACTTCGTTTGCTTTTAATTCTGAAAAGCGTTGACCTGCATCAACTAACCATTGTACACCGGTACCACCACTCTTTAATTCTACAACTAGATTAGTTTTACCTTCTTCTGCTTGAGGAAGAGAAATTTCATTACTTTCCCCGCCATCACCCGTTCCGTCACCGCAACCGGTTACAAACACGGGGGTAAGAGCTAATAATACGCAACATATTAGTGAAATAAATTTTTTCATATTGCTACTCCTTTTCATTTTTTTTGCTAGTTAGCCTTTTTTATGATAATATTATAAAATACTTTTTGCCTTTTTTCTACACCCTATAGTGTCTAAAATTTTCGTTTTTTTAACATTTTGGGCTTTTTTTGGCTTTTGCAGTTGACAAATCCTTTTTTTTAGCCATAATAATAATTAAGGTTAGCATGCGCAATCACTAAAAGAGTCGTGTTTTACCGCTTACAGCTAAAATACTTAAATTTCGCACTTTTTATATAAAAACTATAGTTTTTAAAGTAACAGGTAAAAGCGGAACAGTTATTAATTATGAATGGTTTTATGCAATAAATTACCATTTTCCGCCCTTTAAATTACCAATTTTTTAAGCGATTACACTTCATTTTTTAGGCTTTTATCTTAAAAAATGCAATTAGCCCTTTTATAGCAAAAATTTAACATATTTTTATGCAAATTTAACATTTTGACCTTTTTGCATTGACAATGTAAGCAAATATTACTATACTTAAGCAAACAACGGAGGAAAAAAAATGAAAAGATATAAGTTCCCTTCTACAAATAAAAATTTCTTCATACACTATACCTCCGGCCCTTATTTGGAAAGGCATTGTCATAATTATTGGGAATTCAGTATTATAACTCGCGGTAAGGTTTTGCATAAAATAGGCTCGTTAGAGCGTATCGTAGATGAAAACACCTTGCTTGTTATTAGACCGGACGACGCGCATTCTTTACACAACGCAACCGAACAAGAAATTGCATGCGTTAACGTTGGCGTTAGAGAGGAGGTTTTGAAAAACATTCTTTCCGCTCTTTCCCCCGACCTTTACGAATCCCTTTTAGAAGGCCCTTACCAAGAGCTTAAGATTAGCAAATCTTCAACCATTTATTTCGTTAATATGTTCAACAAGATTCACACGACTATTAACGACGAACACGCTAGCGACGACCTTTTGGCAACCATATTTATAAGCGTCGTAAGGGAATTGCTTTCGTTTAATCATAAAGCTAAGCAATCTAAAAATTACAGCCCCACCGTTAACGAATTTATTGAATATATGCGTAAGCCGGAAAATTTAACCCTTTCTATTACGGATATCATTAAAAATATGAACTATTCGCACTGCCATATAATTCGTTTATTTAAAAAGGAAACGGGCACTACCCCTTCTCAGTATTTTTTAAAGATTAAGCTTAACTTTGCAAGAAATCTGTTAGAAACCACAAACCTTTCCGTTTTAGATATTGCTTCTACCGTTGGCTTTTCTAGCCTAGGCCATTTTACGGAAGTGTTTAAAAAGCAGTATTCCCTTCCCCCTGCTAACTACAGAAGAAAGTGGAATATTTACTTTGATTCCTTTGACGAAATTACCGATAATAACTAAAAAAGCTAGCTATAGCGCGATTAACGCTATATAAACACAAATTAAAAACACGATAATTGCACACGGAGGATGAAGTTATGAAGATAGTTTTATTTGGCGATAGTATTACTGATATGGGAAGAGACCGCCAGTTTAACACCCCAAATTACGTTGGAAGCTACGGATGCGGTTACCCCATTTTTATTACTGGAAACTTACATTCCGTTAACCCCCATAAGCATCAAATTTACAACCGCGGAATAAGCGGTAACCGTATAGTTGATTTATATGCAAGAATAAAATCAGACGTGTGGAATTTACGCCCAGACCTTTTAAGTATTTTAATTGGCGTTAACGATATTTGGCACGAATTAGATTTTAACAACGGCGTAGACGTTATCCGCTTTGAAAAGGTTTACCGTATGCTTATAGAAGACACCCTAAAAGAGCTTCCTAACCTTAAAATTATTCTTTGCGAACCCTTTATTTTAGAAGGTAGCGCAACGAATAACACCGCGGAAATTCCCAATAAATTTGAAATCTTTTCACAAATTTACGATTACGCAAAGGTTGTTAAAAAGCTTGCTGAAGAATATGATCTTTACTTCTTACCCTTACAGGAAGTATTTACCCAAAAGGCAAAAGAGGTTGGCGCTGAAGCTTTATTAAACGACGGCGTTCACCCCACCGTTGCCGGCGCAAACGTTATTGCAAACGAATGGCTAAAGCTATTTAAGGAAAAAATTGATAACTAATTATTTACAAATATTTTTATTATAGAACTTAACGAATAAAGATCCACGCGACTATGAAGTGAACCCCAAAGTTTAGACAAAAAAATATTAAATTTGTGAATGAGTTCTGTACTGTACAGG
>SVHG01000009.1 GCA_015055965.1 Clostridiales bacterium | reverse complement strand
TATAGCGCTATGATAACCTCTATCCTTCATCATATCAAAATATTCGTCAAAATATCCTACGTACAATATCTTTCCAGCTTCAAAATCAAGAAGATATAATGCCGGTGGACCATTATAAACATTTCCATACCCCGTACCTCCCCCTGTTATTAAAAATATTTCTTCATTGGAATAAACAAAATATCTCCTACCAACATCAAAAAAATTAAAATGTTGATTCTCGTTAGTAATATCAACTTCAATATATATAGTTTCATTTTTAATATATATAGTTTCATTCCCCCAACTACTGGGATGAATTATCTTTAATGAAACACAAACCCAAATGTAATGGCCCTCTCCATCAGACTTCGTTTCTTGGTCCAAAGAGATACCAACTGTTTCACCTTTATATTCCACTTTAAAATAGTCATCTGGCTCGATATATCCGCATTGTTCAGCTTCTTCTAAACTCGCGAAAGAACTCTTTAGTTTTATTTCAAAATCATAGCCATCTACTTCTGGAACAAATGAATCTGCTATCTTTTTTTCTTCTTGCAATCGTTTTTGAAACCTTTTATTGCAACCATTCATGCACAAAGAAACAAAAACTAACAATATACAAATAATCTTTTTAAATTTTTTCATAAAACACCTCTTTTTTAGTTTATGCATAGCACGCATAAATGATATTTAACCACTTAAATTATACCATTAATTGTTATAAAACTAAAATCAATTAAATCACCTTCTTTTCCCATAAGATTTTCTTCATAAAAAGACTTAACACCTTTTTCATTATATTTTTATTTGACAATTTTACATATTTTTCTTCTTAACACTCATACTTAAAATGATAATCAAAAAATTTTATTAGCTACTTGCTAATACTGTAGAAATCTATAATAAGCTCATTGATCTGAACAAAAAAATTATTATCATTGCATTTGCATTGCTACATTCTTCTCATCTACTCAAATTTATGTTAACAACTTATTATCTCCTTCAATTTTACTATCTTTGTTTATAAGACGATTAAAAGTCATTTTTTTATTCAACTTTTTATTTTTTATTTTAAAAAATTTATATTTAAAATTGTATTTTTTTAAACTATATTATTGACGCTCTACTCCTTGGACTAGATATAAAAACACACGTGCAAATAAAAAAGTCTACCAAAGTTATCTATGAATATTTTTGCAACTCTACACATCAAAATCAATTATTAATCATCAAAAACAATAAAGATCTTCCGAATATTGATTTAATAAACTACTCAAACGTCCTCCTTTGTGTTTTCTTATGTGCAGTTTCGAACCTGCTTACAGTTTAGCACATAGGAGCTTTTTGTAAATACCTACAAGGCTGCTGCTAAAGCCTTTTTTATTATCCATCGGCATAGCCGGTGGTTTTGTTTGCATAAAAACAAAAAAGTGCCGCTATAAGTTGATTAACAGCACTTATATATAACAAAAAGCGATTTTTTTCAACTGGTAAAAAATCGCTTTTTGTATCTTTTTTAAATTAGTTTAAATTTTCACTTAACGTTTTGCCGTATAAAATTATATCCTTATCGCCGTGCTTTGCGCGCCATTCGCCATCTATAAATCCGGCAAAAGTGGAAATTCCGGCAACGTTATATGATGAATACCATTTAATATCGGATTTTAATCTTTCGGCATCTAAATTAAGCGCCTTTGCATCCTCTTTTTTCCATTTGCAAAATAGAGAAACGTCTAAAAAGTATTCTAAAATTTGCGTTTCTTCCGCGGGGAAAATTTTAAGAAGCTCTTCAAATATTTTGCGAACCTTTACGTTAGCCACGTCCTCACCGTTTAAGGGCGCGAAATGATTTCTATCTATAGGAGCAAACTCCAAGAAAACTCCCTCGTCAGGCTTAATAGTGGGAACGGTTAAGGAATCTTGATAAGCAAGGAAGCTTAATCTTGCAAGCGGATCAAATCTCTTTAATCCCCTTAGAATATGATTGGTTATTATCATGCTTTGATCTGCACCGCTTAGCTTTTGACAACTTTCGCAATAACAAATACTATTTAAGCAATCGTCTGCCCAAATATAATAATTATGCGATTTTTGATTAAGCAAAAGTGCAAGCTTATAAGCAGAATTTTCTAAAAAGCGTAACGCTTCTTCGTTACTTACGCATAAATTCCAATCGTTAACTCTTTCCCCTTTGTCGTTCACCCTAAACCATTCCGGATGAATTGCAAAAAGAGAACGGGGAAGCAACCAATCCACCGCATGAAGCTGGTGTTCGATTATAATACCGCTTTGTTCAAACTTTTTTAAAAGAGCTTGTGTATCTTCTTGCAAGAGCCAATTTATGTACCCTTCTAATCCGCCATATTGATATAACGAATGCAAGCCCACCGTGTTAAAACCGCTTTCTAAAAGCAAGTTAAGCCAATCAAGTGAGAAATCTTTATTTATAATTATTATGCCTTTAGTTTTCATTTTAACCCTTATAGTAAAAAGTAGTTGGTAATTCCCCTATCGTCGCCTTCGCTTAAATAGTTTTCACAGGGGAATACCGTAAACGTTGTAATTAGCTTTGGTTTGTAGCCTGAGTAAAATTTTAAATCCTGTTTTACCCTTGAATTATCCGCGCAAAAGCCAAGATAATTATAGCTTAAAAAGTATTCTAAAACCTCTACGTTCTGGCTACCGTGTTCTTCTATTAACTTTAAGAACGCGTCTTTATAAAAGGAGTTTTCTTTTGCCGTTATAGGTAAATCGTGCCGGCGCTTAAAGGGCGCAAACAACGCAAACGTTCCCTCGGGAAGATTTTCACAATTATCCTCTTCCCCGTATATTAAATAGGATAATCTTGCGTTTGGATCGTACCTTCTTATCCCCTTTAAAATGGCCTCATATATAATTGCATTTTGCTGGGTAAAAGAGAGCCCTTCACAGCGCTTACAATGGCACTTTACGCTACCACCCATATCGTCATCAGTCCAAAAATAGTAGCTACGTCCCTTTTGTTTTAGGGCGCGAGCAAGCTTTTCTGCCCCAGTCTCAACCATCTTTAAGCCTTCTTGGGAGGAAGGGCAAAGATTGTAATCGTTTACCCTTTTTCCACTTTCGTTCATTCTAAAAAGTTCTTGATTACGCGCGGTTATTTCGGGTAAAAACGAACCAACCGCGTGAAGATGATAATCTACCCTCACACCCTCATTTTCAAGTAAATCTATAAGAGCTCTATTCGTATTTATATATTCAACGAATTCGCTTACCGTTCCTTGAAAAATATTAAGATGTATACCAACTCTTTTTATTTTGTTTTTTAATATACTTTCCACCGCACTTTTATTAAAGTCGCGATGAAGCAATATTAAACCTTTATCCAAAACGATTACCCCGTAATTTTAAGATTTGCGTAAGACATAGAAGCTCCGCCTGAATAGAAACCAAATCTTCCGCCACCGAAAATAATACTATCGGTAAAGCTTAACGTAGTGCTTTCGCCGGAAGCGTTGGTTATAGTAACGTTAATGCTATTACCTTGAACTTCAATCTTTGCATGGTTCCATTCGCCAATATTAAGACCAATACGAGCTGCTGCCGCGTTACTATCCGTATGCGTATAATTTAGCTTTTCAAGCTTAACCATACGTTTATTTAACGCTACGTAATAACCTTGAATATACTTATAATCTTCCGTAACGTATGCTGAGTTTGAATATCTAGAGCCGTGAATAATAAAGCCTGCGGTATAAATGCTTTCGCTATTTATTCTAAAATCACATTCAACGGTGTAATTAGTCATGCCCTTACCACCGAAATAAACCAGTGATCTTGCACCCTCTCTTGACGTAAGTGACGCAACCTCATCACCCTCGCCCTTTTCTATTCTCCATAAAGAAAGCTGTTCCATACCCGTTTCGGGTGATTTATCTAACTTTTCCTCATAGGTAAATTGACCGTATACGCTTTCTACGAAGGTAAACGAGTGGAATTCCACTTCTTCACCAACGCCGTAGAAGGTAATCTCTCTAACACCCTTAGCAACGGGGATTTGAGTGATGGTTGCTTTAACAAGCTGGCTTTCATCAGAGGGGTTAACCTCCGGCATTCTAACGATCATCATTTCGCCGCCGTCTACTCTAACACCAATTCTCTTACCGGCATATTTTCTATTAAAGGTCATTTGTAATGCGTAGTATCCGCTATTTCCACCAACTCTATCCTTTGCAAAGTCAACTAAATAGCTTGCGCTATCGCCAACCTGTGAAAGCTTCATTTTGCCTAATCCAAGGTACGCTCCGGCGTATTCGTCAGTTACGGTACTAAAACCGCTATTAGAGCCAACGAATGAAGAGCCGTGACCTTCGTAAATACCGCTGGGCAAATAGCTTTCTGCACCAATATTAATAAATGACTGCTTGGGCTCTATTGCATCACTTAAACCCTTTGCAACGTTTGAGCAAGCAACGTAACCGGATGAAAATTCACCGCTATAAAGGTAGCCTATTTTACCTGCGCTAATTTCTACGGACGCATTTGAAATCTTTAATAAGTTATCAAAGTATACGTCTACTTTACCGTCACGGTAAGATACTCTTACCGTTTGTAATAGATCCTGTTTATCGTAATCACGAACGATAGTTCCGCTTGAGATTTCACTTTCAACACCCTGTTTAACGACGTATAGGCCCACTTTTTTGTTTGCTATATCAGTTTTAACGTAAGCGTAATTAGCTTCGTCTACGTAGCCTACAACACATTTTGCGTTATCTGATACGAAGTTAAATTCAGCCGTAAAAATTGAGCTTGAGCTGTTAGCTGATAATAGCTTACCTTCAGACTTAACGAATGCTTGATCGTTTAAAGGATCGTAGCTGTAAATAGCAGGACGCTTGGGAGTAACTGAATGATATTGCGCTTGAGCGGAATCCATACCCGTTCCGTTAAAGATAAGTCTATCTATTGCAAAGGTACAGTTAGGACCTGCAGAGTTAACACTAAAGTAGTGGTAATATAAGCCGTCCATATCAGGACCAAGCAACGAAGTTGCGTGACCTAAAGAATAGAAGGTAGAATCTGTTTCACAGCCCATAGGCCAATCTATGCCTTGTTCGAAGCCGGGCGCATCTAATTTAGCATCAGTTCCAAAGGCTTGCTTCCAGGAATCGTTGGTTGCAGTTGAATAGTGAGTTAAATAACCGGGGCTTAGAATGTTAGAGCCGGTATACATTAAATAATAATTACCGTTTCTCTTAAAGAATCCGTTACCTTCGGTCCATCCACCAACGGAGCTGTTACCAATGTTAATATAACTGTTTTCGTCGTAATTAACCTTATCCATAGAAGGCATCTTAAAGGCTCTTATACCGGTAAAGTAGTTATCTTGGTGACCGCTCATAAAATATACGTCTTCATTATCATCTATAAAGATATCGCAGTCGATATTAAGAGTAGTTGCGCCGATAGTATAACAAACGGGTTCGCCGTTTTCATCAGTTACGAATTCAAAAGGCCCGATAGGAGAGCTTGATTTTAAAATGTAGTTACCTTGAGTAATAACGTTGTTTTTAATATAAACGTACATATAAAACGTTCCGTTATATTGACTAACGCAAGGAGGATAGGTGTTATAAAGTCTGGGATCTTCCGCTATACTACCAACGGCGTTAACACCGTTATCAACGGGAGTCCACGTCATTAAATCCTCAGATTGCCAACAAGGTAAGCTTGATGAAGGCATATTAGAAGATCCTATATACATGTAATATAATCCGTTATATCTTAAAACAAATGCGTTACCAGAGCCGTATAAGCCCTGATTAGGTAAATGCTTAGCAGCTTCTTCGGGATTATAATATTGATTAAACTGGTAATTATCGTAATACTGCGTATCGTGCTCTATTGCCTTATAATCGGCTAAAGGCTTCGTATCAACCTTAGCCGTGGGCGTAGTGTTACAACCGCTAAAAAGAAGAATGCTTGCCATACAAGATACCGCCATTTTCTTAATCTTTTTATTCATATTTTTACCCCCTTTTTAATTTTTCTTCCAAGTTATAAAATGCTCTAAATCCAAATCAAATCTTAAGCTTTCGCCTTCAAATTGTAAGCAGTTATAGCATCCGTATAATTCCGCAGTACCTGCAGTTACGTATTCAAATAGCTGTAGCTTTAAGCTTTCGCTTTCCGCAGTAATACCTAAACCGTATTCAGCCAAGGTTTCGTATGAATAGAATAAGTTTATCCTACCAGCGCTTTCGCTTGCAATAACGCCAAGATTTGCTGCAGGTTGATAGTTACCTTGCCAATTCCAATCGCCGTAGGTTTTATGATCAATAGTGCCGTAACCTACCGCGTAAAGCTGAGTTATTGCATTAGTTCCGTCGCTAAGCATAATACCGTAGCCCCATAATCCGTTAACTGCAGTATAGCTGATAGTTACCGTTAAACCGTCTGCTGATCTTTCAAATTTAACAGTTGCAGATGAATTACCGAATACTTCGCTTTCGTAAGTTGTGCCTTCTACTAAATATGCAGGAGCTTCGGGAATTTCGGGTTGTTCGGGAATTTCGGGTTGTTCAGGTTGAACTTCTTTTAATTGCCAATTTACGAAGTTACTAATACCAAGGTCAAAGGGGTAAGGCTCTCCGTCAACGTTCATGCAATTGTAAATAGCGTATAAATTACCGCTTGAGTCAGTTACGTATTCAAATAACTGAAGCTTTAAGCTTGCGCTTTCTGCAGTAATATTTAAGCCGTATCCCGCTAAGGTTTCATATGAATAGAATAAAGTTATAACTCCAGCGCCTTCACTTGCAACAACGCCAAGATCTGCTGCAGGTTGATAGTTACCTTGCCAATTCCAATCGCCGTAAGTCTTATGGTCTATAGTACCGTAACCTACTGCGTAAAGCTGAGTTATTGCATTAGCTCCGTCACTTAACATAATACCGTAACCGAATATAGCGCTATTTGCGGTGTAATTGATAGTTACTCTAATACCGCTTACTTCAGCTTGAATTTGTTCAAACTTAACCGTTGCATTACCCTTACCGAACACTTCACTTTCGTAGGTATTTAATACCGTTTCGGGAATTTCAGGTAGTTCGGGATTTTCAGGTTGTTCTGGATTTTCTTCTGCCTCTTTAATTTTCCAAGTTACAAAGTGTTCTAAATCTAAATCAAATCTTAAGCTTTCGCCTTCAAATTTTAAACAGTTGTAGCATCCAAATAATTCCGCGTTGCCTGCCGTTACGTATTCAAATAACTGTAGCTTTAAGCTTTCACTTTCTGCAGTAATATTTAAGCCGTATTCTGCTAAGGTTTCGTATGAATAGAAGAATACTAAAGCTCCGCTTTCTGCAGTTACGCTTAATCCAATCTCGCCGGGAAGAACGTATCCGCCCCAGCCCCAATCGCCGTAGGTATTGTGATCAACCGTGCCGAAGTCTACTGCGTAAAGCTGAGTTATACCGGCAACTCCGTCGCTAAGCATAATACCATATCCAAACAGACCTTCAACTGCGGTATAGCTGATAGTCACCGTTAAACCGTCTGCTGACTTTTCAAACTTAGCAGTTGCAGATGAGTTACCAAATACTTCACTTTCGTAAGCTTCGCCTTCCACTACGTAAGTGGGCGCTTCAGGTTGTTCGGGATCTTCGGGTTGTTCAGGATTTTCAGGCTGTTCGCCACCGCCGTTTAACGCGCAAGTAACAAAACCGCTAACGCCACCGTCAATAGCAATTTCACTGCCCTCTTTATACATACAGTTATATATTCCATATTGAGAACCGCCACCGTTAACAACCTCAAATAGACAAATACCAATACTTTCTGTACTTGCATCAACTCCAAGTAGGTCGTAGCTTAAGAAGAAGGTAGAAATTGTTAAATCTCCATCTACTACTCTACTTGCCACAATGCCCTTATCAACGGGAAGACCGTAAGTCCATGCCCAATCGCCGTATACCATCTTTGCAATATTTCCGGTCGTTGCATATAAGATACTTAAATCGTTTACGCCATCGGGAAGATCAATGCAAACACCGTAACCAAAGCTATTGCTCGTTTCAACTGCAGAATAGGTAAATTTAATACCGCTTGCGCTCTTTTCAACCTTTACGTCTACTTCATGCGCGCCAAGATCTTCGTAAGCAAATACTTCCGTAAATACTTCTTCTTCAACTTCTACCCATTCCCAATTTACGAAGTTTTCAATACCGCGATCAAAGGGGTAAGCCACTCCGTTAACGTTCATGCAATTGTAAATAGCGTATAAGTTACCGCTTGAGTCTGTTACGTATTCAAATAACTGAAGCTTAATAAATTCACTTTCTGCAGTAATATTTAAGCCGTATTCCGCTAGGGTTTCGTATGAATAGAATAAGGTTACAGCTCCGGCGCTTTCACTTGCAACAACGCCAAGATCTGCTGCAGGCTGATAATTACCTTGCCAGCTCCAATCGCCGTAAGTCTTATGGTCTATAGTGCCGTAACCAATTGCGTAAAGCTGAGTTATTGCATTAGCTCCGTCACTTAGCATAATACCGTAACCGAATATAGCACTATTTGCAGTGTAATTGATAGTTACTTTAACACCGTCTTTCACGCTTTCTATTTGTTCAAATTTAACTACTGCATCTCCCTTACCGAACGCTTCACTTTCATAAGTATTTAAAACGGTTTCGGGGGCAGTTACCTTATATTCCGCATTAGCGGTTAAAATGGGATAGCCTTCAAGTAAGCTCATGCTACCAAATTGATAGGTAGTGCCGTTTTCATCCTTATACCAAGCAAAAGGACCTGCTGCGGTATATTCAAAGGGCGCTATTAAAATATCTTGAGGACCGCTAATACCCATAACGTCGTAAGGCATAACGAAGGTATAAACGTTTTCGCCGTTAACGCTTGCATACTTATAAGCATCTACACCGTGAGCTTGGGGAAGAGCGTAATTCCAAACGAGATTTGCAAAATCGGTTATACACATAGTTCCAAAATCATGATATAAAACTACTTTTGCGCTTTCGCCGTCTACTGAATAAGCAACGCCGTAGCCGTTAGTAACGCTATTTCCGGTTATTCTTACGAATAAGCCTTCAGAAGTCCAACCAAGAAGGGTTTCAGCGTCGTTTGAATTACCGAATAACATGGGAAGCTTGGTCATTAAGGGAAGCTCTATATCGCGAACTACAGCCCCTTGAACAGCTTCGTTTACTGAAATTTCAAAATCATAATTTGCATTACTGCCGTAGGGAGTAACCGTCATTGTAACGATAGGAGAGGTAAAGGTGCATTCTAAAGAATAACTACCGTCTGCTCCAACCGTTGCGCTATTTTCGCCAATCGTTACCGTAGCGCCTTCAACACCTCCAATAGAGGTAATAGTACCCTTAACCGTTTGCGTAACCTTATTTGCAACCGTTAAAAACTGAGGAGCAACGTTAACAACACTACCCTTTGCAACACGCATAGTATCACGTGAAAGTAGGAAGGTTTGTTCGCCTAATAAAGCCTCTCCGCTTGCATTTAAAACAAGGTCTACGTTTGCGTTTACGTTTTCAATAACGAAATTACCCTTTTCATCAGAAACAATTCCATTACCTAAATTAACGTTAGCAATTGCTTCGCCACTAATATAATCGGTAACAGTTCCCTTTACGGTAACTGGGGGCATTTGATAATCGTAATAATTATACATAACGTTATCTTCGCCCCAAATAGCGTAGCCGTTAGGAGTGTTAAAGTGGTGAGCAGAGCCGTTAAACCACCATTCGCGCTCTAGCATAGAATTGCTTGCGCTAATTCTATCACAGGAACGGAAGGTAACGCCAACAGGGCTTTCTGCAGTAATACCTATTTGCTCGTAAGGAATAACTAATTCCACGCCAAAGCCAACTACCGTTTCGCCGTCTTCAGCGTAATGTATAGCGCTTTCGTAGTCAATAACGCCACTCCACGCGCCCCACATACCGGCCGCGTTTGCACCACGGCGGAAGCAGTTATTACCAAATGCAGTTACTATAAAATAGTAGTCGTCAGACATAGGTATAACGCCACCGTCTATAGAGGTACATAAGTTAATTAAAACGTTATCCGTCCAAATTGCGGGATCGCCGTCTGCAAGCTCTTTATAAGCTACGTCGCTATCCTTTACTTCAAAGCCAAAATGCAAGCCAACGTTACCTCTGAACATTTTAATAATAGCGCGTTTTGAGTCTGCGTAATTATTAGTATCTGCAACTATAGCGCCGTAAACGCCACTTTCGATATCGCTATTATCCCACGAGCCAAGCTGAACGGTATCACTTTCCGTCCACTTTTCATCAGTAAGATAACCGTCTAAAACGACGTCTGCAGAATATGAGTTTGAGGGAAAATCAAATCCACCCTCCACAGACTCATCCTTCGGCACGTATTCAGAATACTCAACCGAGTCAATTGATTCGCAAGCAAAAAGAAAGATTGCGCAAATCAACGCCACAATTAGCGGCAATAGATGTTTTTTACTCATTTTTTCCTCCTATTTTAGCATACCCGTAAGTATGTTTTATATTATTTAGCCTTTTATTCCTGATATTGCCAGTGATTCAACGAAGAATTTTTGACAAGATATAAACACTATAAGCATTGGTATACTTGATAATACAGAACCCGCCATAACCGTATTCATATCCATAAGATTGTTTTGTTGTTGCTGTAATGATAACAGCTGTAACTGTAAGGTTTTTACCTCTTTTACGTTTAAATAAATAGACGGTATAAAATAATCGTTCCAAGTTCCCACGAAAGAGAATACTATTTGCGCCGTTAGCGCAGGCTTTACCATGGGAAGCATTATTGCAAAGAACTGTCTTAAATACCCTGCTCCGTCTATTTTAGCCGCTTCAAATAGCTCCGTAGGTACGCCTTGCATATATTGAATGAAGAAGAAGGTCATAAGCGCGCCACCAAAAAAGGTGGGAATAATTAGCGGATATAACGTTCCAACCACGTTCAACGATTGCCATACCTGAAACTGAGGAAGCATTAGCGCCGCGTAAGGAATCATCATACTGCTAAGAAGAACTAATAAAAGAACTCTTTTACAGGGTAATTCCAGCTTTGCAAAAGCAAAAGCGCCAAGAGCTGAAACAAGCGGGGGTAAGGTTACCGAAAATATTTCAAGAGTAAGAGTGTTTTTTATACCCGTTAGTAAATCTAAATCCCTAAATGCGTTTACGTAGGCATCAAAGCTAGGCGTTTTAGGAAATATTTGTTCGGGGTAGGTAGATATTTCAATACCCGTTTTAAAGGATGCAAGTATCATCCAAGCGTAAGGAAATATCGTTGTGATAGCAGTTACAATTAGTACGGTATAAATTAAAACCTTTACTGCAATTGAGCGCGCCTTCATTAATTTTACGTTATTCATATTTTTACTCCGAATAAACCCACTTATCAGAGAGCTTAAATTGTAAAATGGTAATAATCATAACGGCGATTGCAAGTAATACGGATGCCGCGCTCGCATATCCGTATCTGTAATTATTAATACCGTTATCGTAAATAAAGTATACTATCGTTTGAGTAACTGAGGTGTTTGCAAGTAATTGCGTATCCATAAAGGACTGCAAGCCACCAATAATAGAAACTATAAGATGGTAAAAGGTTATTGGCGTTAAAAGGGGCACCGTAATTAATAAAAATTGCTTTATTCCGCTTGCCCCGTCAAGCTCTGCAGCCTCGTAATAGGATTCCGGAATATTAAGTATTCCGGCAACGTATAAAATGATAACACCGCCTATACCGCCCCAAATGTTTTTTAAAATAATAACTAATCTGGGGTACATCTTGCCTGAGGTAATGCCAAGCCAATTTATATTTTCTTCAATTAATCCTATTTGCTTTAAAAAGATATTTGCAATACCCTGCGTTTCATTAAAAATAAGCTTCCAAACCAAAGTAATTGCAACCGCGCCTGTAACGGCGGGCAAATAAAAGACTACGTTAAAGAAAGTTCTTCCCTTAAAGCCCTTTTTAGTTATAAGTCCGGAAAAGATTAAACCAATAACAAGATTTATGGGAATACTTAACATTATAATAAGAGTGTTTACTATAGCGTCCCCAAATCCAACCGTGATTAAATCCGCTTTAAAAAGACTTTTATAAACGTCAAAGCTTACCGGCGATATCCTGCCGTACAACGGCATATAGTCTACTAAGCTATATATAATTGCAACCGCAAGCGGTAATAAGGTAAATATTGCATAGCCCACGAAAAGAGGGGTTACAAATGCAAGCGATACTACCTTTTCTTTTCTTTTTAATAAAGATTTTCTTGCCATACTTTCCTCAATTAATTACTGCGACTAATAAAGCCGTTTTAGTTTTGTAAAATTCGTTACTTATAGGTAATTATCTGATTATGCCTGCGCTCTTGTTTGATTGATCTAAATATGCCTGCATAGTTGCGTTATATGCTAGTATTTCAGCTCTTATGTCTGCCCTATTCTTTAAAGCAAAGCATTGTTCAATCTTAACGCTTATTGCGTTTAACCAAGAGTTTTCAAAGGTGTGATAATGAGGACGAACTCTTCCGCCGTACTTATCCTCGCCGGTTATGCCAAGCGCTTTATTGGTATCACCGCCAAATCCGTCTACTATATTACAATATACGCTTCTGTTTTCGGGCCATAAAGCAACTGAACTATCCGTTTGTGATAAGAATGCGTTAGTATCTAATGCCATAGATTTTAGGTTGGGCATTAGCTGTCCGCGAGTATAGAAATCCTTTTGTGCTTTTTCGTTAAGACTTAAGTATTTCATAAGAGCAAGAGCTGCCGCAGGTGATTTTGTTGTTTTGCTAATTGCTAAACCTAAAGTACCAATCCAAGTAGTGCTCTTTGCATCAGGATTTTCGCCGTTATAAGGAACGGGGATAAGTCTGTAATTCATGCCCTGTTGATGATACATAGGGGTTAAATAAGGTCCAACCCAGCAAAATGCGCTATTTCTTGCAAGGAACATATTTTGCGCGGTATCGCCGGTTGACTTAGGTATAATTTTATGGGTATACATTAAATCGTAAAGCCATTCCACGGTTTCAATAAATTCATCACTCGTTATAGTGCTATTCATTGCTCCTTCATCAAAATAATCTGCGTTATTTGACCATAAAGCGCTACTTAATTCATAATAAGGAACAGCAAAAAATCTATCGTTATTTGCACCGAAATAATTTTGAATTTTAACGCAAATAGCAGTAAATTCCGCCCAAGTTAAGGGATTTTGAGTATCTGCAAGTCTATCGCTTTCCGCTTGAGTTAAAGCGCCTTTTTCAACCATTTCGTCTATCATATCAACGTTATACATAAGCGTCCAAGGACCAATATCCTTAGGTAAGCAGTATAACTCAGAGCCTTCTGATACGCCTAACGTCTTAGTTGCTCTGTTATAAGAATACCAATCAATCGCGGTGGGCCATAATGCAGAATACTCTTCTTCAGTAAACGCGTTGGTAATAGCTAAAAGTCTACCGGAATCCACCCAAGGACGGAATTCATATTCGGGTAGGTAGAAAAGGTCTGGCATAGTGCCGGAAAGCTTACCCGTTAAGGTGCTCATGTATTGAGTTGCATCTTGAGTGGTAATGTTTACGATAATATTAGGATATTCATCCATAAATTTATCAACCAAAGCAGCGTAGTTATCCTGCTCATCCTTTGCGCCCCACATCATAAATTCAATACTGTATTCCTTGTTAGGATCAAGCTCGAATTGATCGGCTTCAATTTTATCGCCAGATCCACTTTCACCCTGAGCAAAGAAGCAACCGCTTGAAAGCGCGAAAACACATACCATTAAGGTAGCAATTAAAAGTTTAAGTTTTCTCATTTTATCCTCCTGATTCTAAATTAGCGCTAATTAATTCACACGCCTATTTTATCATATCATTATTTTATCACAGCTCAATATATATTTTCAAGGCTAATTTCGAAAATATTAAAAAACCCATTACAAACTTCGATAGTTATCGAAATTTAAAATTTTTAATTGACATTTTTATAAAGCGGATGTATACTGTAATAAGATATTATTCGTGTTTAAAGGCGTTTTTTACTATTATTGCGCAATTAAGTCCATTTTTTACGGAGATTTTTATGGCTAAAGAAATTTTTATCAATACGGAAATGATTATGCAAAAAAAGATGCATCTTACTTTACAAAACGACGATAAGCTAGAAAAAATAGCAACCGCACTTAATTCAAAAACCAGAAGAAAGATTATTTCTCTTTTAACTACTAATTCTTATACCGTGCTTGAAATTGCAGAAAAGCTTAATATGTCCGTTTCTAACATATCATTCCATCTAAACCTTCTTAAGCAAGCAAGTATAATTAACGTGACGCACAACCACTCTAAGCGTGGTAACGAAAAAATTATAGCGTTAGAAAAGCATTGTTTGGAAATTTTATTCGTAGATGATAAAAAAGCAGAACCCTCGTCTAGCTTAAAAACACTTCAAACGGAGCTTCCCATAGGTAGCTTTAATCTTTTTGACGTAACCCCACCCTGCGGTATTGCAGACGCGGAAGGTTTACTGCTTGGCGTGGAATCTAATCCCGACATATTTTATAATTATAGAAGAATTAAAGGCGAAATAATTTGGTTTACGCAAGGCTTTTTAGAATATCATTTTTCTAACAACGCTTTAAAGAACAAAATATTAAACGGCTTTCAAATTTCGCTAGAGCTTTGCTCTGAATGCGCTAACTATAATAACTCTTTTAAATCAGATATAACCTTTTCGCTTAACGATAAAGAAATTGGAACGTACACCTCCCCCGGCGATTTTGGTGGAAGAATGGGAAAATACACCCCAAAAAATTGGCCTACAGGCTCTACTCAGTACGGTATGCTGGTACAAATACGTATTGATGAAAAGGGTATTTGGATAAACCAAAACAATATTTCCACTGAAGAAACCATTGATGATTTTGCATTTATAACTAAAGAAAAATGCTTAAAATTTAAAATTGAAGTTAAGAAAAATGCAAAATATCTTGGCGGGCTAAACCTATTTGGAAGCAAATTTGGGGATTACCCACAAGGCATACGAGTAATTGCCACCTATAGCGAGCCTTAACGTTTTAATAACTTAATTAATTAAAATTAATTTCATCAAAAAAAGCAAGGTTTTTAGCCTTGCTTTTTTGCTTTTTTATTTAGTTTTTTAATAAAAAGCCCCGCTATAGCGCGATTATCGGCACTTAAAAAATATAAATCTCACTAATCGGTCCACGCTTTATATTCTTTTGATAACTTTTTTAAATTTTTTTTATTAAATTTAATAGCGGAAAAGATTAAATAGGTCCTTTTTTGACTTTTCTTCAATGATGCGATTATTTATTCTTTATATGTTATTTTTTAAAAAAGTGCCGATATAGGTCGATTAACGGCACTTTTATCCCATAAAAATATGCACCTCCAAAAGCGTCTAACTTTGGGGGTGCATATCAATATATGGTTGCGGTTTTTTTAATTTTTAACGTTTTTTCTTAATAAGGCATTTCGGTTGAAGGAAGTAGCTGATCTTCGTAAACGAAATTACTATCCATACCTAAGAAAGAGCCTGAAATATTGCCGTTTGCGTCTATTGTTAACGTTATAATCATTCCGTAATAGTCAATAGAAACAACGTTATCTTCTATAGTATAGTCAAATCCTAAATATGGAGCTTCGCCTATATAAATATCCACTTTACCGTTACCGTAAGAAACTAACGTATACATAGCATAATCTGGGTTATTGTCAGAAAAAGCCTTATACGTACCGAAAAATTTCTCTTCCTTTGCCGTTGCATAGACCGTTAAAATTGAGCTTGCGCTAAATTCCATAATTTGATCGTAATCATTCATCATAAATGCAACGCTTAACGTATCGGTTGTTTTATTATAGCTTCCGCTATACTGAACAGCCCCGTGGTAAGCAGAATTTTCGGGAGCAACGTTATTGCCGTCTATAGTGATTTTAAAAGTGCTTCCATCTATTGACCAATCAAAGGGGGTTAAGAAATAACCGTACATATCGAACAGTCCCTTTCCTTCACCCTCTGCCCTTTCGTACATAACGAAGGTCGTCCAGTTATATTCGTCATAGTATTTCTTAGGCTCTTTAAGGGTGTAGGCTTTTCCGTTAAGAGAACCAATGTTAATCGTTCTGTTAGAATAAATTGCAGTTATTTCGCCATAGCTTGCAAAATTCATTTTTAAAATATTACCAATTATAACGTAAGAGCCATACTCTTTTTCATAGCCGTAACGACTGCTTGTTTCTTCATCTGGCTCATCAAGCTCTTTAACGGTGTAAATTACAGCCGTATCACTTCCGTCAAGATCAATAAATAGCTCGCCGTCGCCATAATGGCCTACCTCAGCGCCGTTGGGAGTTGCCTTTACGTAAGAAGCAAAATCCTTAAAGCCTAAACTGTTTTTATAAATATCGGCATAAGATTTACCTGCGTTTTCACCAGTCGTTGCCTTACCTGAAGGCACGTAAATAATTGTTTTTGCGCTGTTTATAACAGAGAAAATACTGTAATCGGGTTCTTCAATACCGTTTTCATAAACACCTACTGCAGGTGGCGTTGTAGCTCTTATATAAAATCTTTCTAAAGAATTAGACATACCAAACGCAAGATAGCCTATGTATTCTATCGTTGAAGGAATATCTACGATTTTTAAGTTAAAGCTACTTAAAAACGCGCCTTCGCCAATGCGTTTAAATCCTTCAGGAAGATATATTCTTGAAATGTAGTTACCAACGAAAAATCCCGCAAAAGCATAATCGTCAATTTCCTTTAACGTTGAAGGAAGGTAAAGATTTTTAATAGACGTACAGTTATAAAAGACGTATTTACCGATTACCTCAAAGCCCTCTGGCATTGAAACGCTTTTAATACCGGCTAAGTTATAGAATGCAAAATCTGCAATCTTTTTAACTCCAACGGGAACTACAACGTGGTCGTAATCCTCACCCTCTTCACTAACGTAGCCAAGCAATAAATCGCCCTCTACGATATACCCCGTTTGGTTTTCAAATTTAACGGGGAAAATTCCTGAAGCGTAATCACGCATATATAAATGCTTGCGGTATTCTTCATAAGGCTTATTTTCGCCGCTACCGTTAGGAACGTAAATTACAACGTCGCTGTAATAAAGCTGATCGTCATCTTCTAAAATAGTAAATAACGCTTCGCCAAGATCACAGGGAGTTTCACTTTCAAAATAAATTTTTGTAAGATTTGAGCAGTTGTAAAAAGCCATATCGTCAATTACCTGAACGCTTTCGGGAATAACGATTTCACTTATTGAAGTATTTGAAAATGCCCCCATTCCTATTTCCATTAAAAATTCGCTTGCAACAAATTCTTCAATTAAGGTATTCGCAAAGCTTAATTCACCAATAGTAAGAAGATTTGGGAAGCTTGCTTCCTTTAATGAAGAGCCGAAAAACGCCCTATCACCAATAACCTCTGCGCTTTCGATACCTTCAATATTTGCATTTATACAAGATTCAAATGCGCTTTCACCAATAATGGTAACCGCTTCACTATCAAACACGATACTTTCTAAATATACGCAACCGTAAAACGCGTTATCGGGAACGACTTCTAAATTACGCACGGTAACCTTCTTTAATGAGGTTGGAACTGCAGTATAAAGATGCACCGTAACGTCTTCATCACCCATTGTTATCGTAATACCGTCTGCGTGAAAGGCGTTAAGCGCGTAATTTGAACAACCGAATAGATAAGATAAGTAAGAGGTATCCGTATAATATGCAGACGCGCCAATGAACGGAAGTGAAATTTCTTCCAAAGCACACTCGTCCGGCATTACAGCCTGTCTTCCTTCGCCTATATCATAAAGATAAAGCTTTTGAGCAAATGCACCGTAACCTATTTCTTTAATAGAATTTGGAAGGTCTAATTTTTCAATTGCCGGGCAATCAAAGAAAGCACCTTCGCCAAGTATTTGAACGCTATTACCAAAGTTAACCGCCTTCAAGCTATGACAAGAGCGGAATGCGTATTCTTCTACCGTAATTAGGCTAGAGCCAAAAGTTACTTCCGTTATTTCTGCACCTTCAAAGGCATCTTTTTTGATGCTTTCTACCTTAAAACCGCCATAGTAAGCAGGAATTACAACCTTTGCGCTTTCGCCTTCGTATCCAACAACAGCACCTTCTTCGAAGTTAAGCCCTTTTGTATAACTATTTTCGTAAACCTCAATAGACGCCTCTACTGCGCTTTCACTATTATATAAAACACCATCTGCCGTATACCAGCCGTCAAAAGCTAAAGCTGTTGCAGGCGTTTTATTTTCGAATAGCGTTCCACCTAACTGTTCCTTTGTTTCAGTACTGCCGTCTGCATAGTTGTAAGTTACGGTAAAGCTTGCCGTTTTCCACTTTGCAATTAGCGTGATATCTTCTTCTACGCTCGTAGAAAAATCAAATTGGCTTTCACCCAAATACCAACCGTCAAATACATATTCGCCGTTCGTTGGATTTTGTGGCTTTTGCGCGGTTAAACCTTTATCTATTATTTGCTCGCTAACAGCGCTACCGCCCTTTGAGTCAAAGGTAATTTTTACTTGCTTTATCCATTTTGCCTTTATCGTTATATCACCTGTAACGGCAGAAGAAAAATCGTAAACTTGATCATTCAAATACCAGTTAATAAACCTATAGCCCACTTTTTCAGGGATTGAAGGTTGGTTTACAGCATCACCCTCGTTAACGGTTTGGCTAGCTACTACGCTTCCGCCGTCAGTATCAAAAGTTACTGTATACTGCTTTGTTGTACAAGCGCAAACAAAGCAAATAATAAAAATTATTGCTAATAAATATATTTTCTTTTTCATATTATTCCTTAAAACAAACCGCGAAAAATTTGTTTTTTTCGCGGTTTTGTGTTGTCTGTTTTTAATTATTATGCCTTTTCAACTGAAATAGTTCCGCCCATAAAGCCTGCATCTGAAGTCATAACGCCGTCTGCATAGGTGAACACCGTTGTACCCATATCGTGAGTAACGGTTACGGTATTGCCTGAAATAGCAACTGCAGTAATATCAACGGTCATTCCGTCAAAATCTGCGTTTCCGGTTCCGTCAGCGTTAATTACCATATAACCTGCAAAGTCCATTCCGTAGAAGGTTTCAACGCCTTCGTATCTACCTGCGATATCAGCAACGGTCATTACCCTTTCAACTGAAATAGTTCCACCCATAAAACCTGCGTCTGAAGTCATAACGCCGTCTGCATAGGTGAACACCGTTGTACCCATATCGTGAGTAACGGTTACGGTATTGCCTGAAATAGCAACTGCAGTAATATCAACGGTCATTCCGTCAAAATCTGCGTTTCCGGTTCCGTCAGCGTTAATTACCATATAACCTGCAAAGTCCATTCCGTAGAAGGTTTCAACGCCTTCGTATCTACCTGCGATATCAGCAACGGTGATAACCTTTTCAACAGTAATTGCGCCCCATACGAATCCCATATCTGAGGTCATAACGCCGTCTGCATAAGTAAACTCGATTGAGTAATTTCTTTCTGCTATAACTGCGCTTAAAGTAACCTTATTACCGTTAATAACAATAGAAGTTATTTCAAAATCTGTAGGCCATTCGCCTGCTTCATCAACGTAAACACCGTTACCGGTTCCGTCTGCTTTAACGGTAAAGGTATAATCATAGTTGCCGTAAGAGGTAATTTCTTTACCTGCCCATGAGCCAACGATAGCATCCATAGCTATAGGCTCTTGAGGAACAACAACCTTTTCCGTAAGAACTAAAGCACCACCCATTGCTCCGTTACCAACGAATTTTTCACCGTCGTATACAAGAACAACGTCTAAACCGTAATAGCTTAAAACTAATTTATTAGAAAGTTCTACAACTTCAAGCTCGCTTATATCGCCAAACATATCCATTTTTACGCTAACGCCTGCATCTGTTACGGTTAAGGTGTAAGGAATACTCATTCCAGAATATTCTTCTGCGCCTTCGTAAACGCTTGCAAGTTCTGCTACAACGATATTGCTGGGAGCAAGCTCAATACTACCGTAAGAACCGCTATAAATACCTGCTGCAACAAGCTTGCCTTCCTTTATTGCAAATTGATGGGTTTTACCGTCGTAAGACATAACCAATCTATTGTTTTCAATAGCAAAGCCCGTAATAGTCATAGGCATTTCGTAGCCTTGCATTGTGTAAGAACCACTACCCGTTCCATCTGCATTAATAATAATTGAATAGGTTGCAAAACTCGCACCTGACGCATTTTCTTCGCCTGCCCATGCACCGATTACGTCTGCAAAAACAATTTCTTCTTCGTAAACGGCAACAAGCTCAACGGGAGCAGTAACGGGAGCTTCAAAATCATATTCGCTTTCACCAGCATACCAACCAACGAAAACAAAGCCATCCTTTTGAGGATCAGCGGGCTTTTGAGCCTTTTCATTATAGTTTACGGTTTGGCCTTCAACTGCACCTGCTCCGTTAGAATCAAAGGTTACCGCAAAGGTTTTAATTTGCCATTTAGCAACGATTTCCATGCTTTCAGTAACAACGTTCGCAAAATCATATTCGTTTTCACCAACGAACCAACCAACGAAGTTATATCCCTCTTTTTCAGGATCAGCGGGCTTTTGAGCCTTTCCGTTATAGCTTACGGTTTGGCCGTCAATAGCGTTACCACCGTCCGTATTAAAGGTAACGGTGTATTCTATTGCAGAAAACTTTGCAACCAACGTAATATTTTCTGTTACGGGTGTTGCAAAATCATATTCTTCTTCACCAACGAACCAACCATCAAAATTATAGCCTTCCACGATAGGATCTTCAGGCTTTTTAACCGTAGCTTCGTGGTGAACCTTAATTTCGTCGTTTTCAATTATACCTGCGCCGTCAAAAGTAACGGTGTAGAGGCTTACTTCTCCACATGCAATAAGGCAAAAAGCGAAAAGAATAGTAATTAAACCTACTAAAATACTTTTTTTCATAATTTTCTCCTTTAGGTTTTACCAGCTCCCATCACTACCGTAAAAGAAGCTGACCAAAATAAAAAGTATGGAGGTATTATATCACATACTAACGCATATAAACAAATGATTTTATGCCATTTATTACTTAATTCATTTATTACTTAATTATATTTAAACTAATCACCGCTTATTTTCCTCCAATTAGACACAAAAAACACTCCTTGAATAACAAGAAGCGTTTATTCATAGAAATATTGGTTATTTTTTAAAACCAAGCATATACTCTTCCCTATCCCTTCTATAATTGATGAGCTTAATCTATATTGGTAATACCCCCACGTTTGGAGCAATCGTTCAGTTGGCGTTGAAGAAAACAGTAAGTAATTATAAATAGCACTCTAACTTAAATAAAATTAAAACACGCTTTTAAGCTAACTAAAGGTGTGTTTTTTGTTGTTTTTGCAATAAAAAGTCTTGCTATAGCACGATTATCGCAACTTATAAACAAAAAAAGCACTTGGAGAAATTCCAAGTGCTTTTTGGTTTTGTTTTGGATTTATGCTTAAATATTAAGCAATATCTGCATCCGTAACGGGAGAACCTGCAACGGTTAGATTGCTAATGGTTGCGGTATCGCTACCCGTATTACCACTGCCATCCTTACTATAGTAAACTTGTAAGTTGTTGCCAGCTCTTAAAGTAATGGTAATAGTACCACTCTTTTCACCGCTACCAGAACTCTTATTTACTAGTTGTTGACCGTTAGCGTAAACGTATACAGCATCCCATCCTGATTCTGAAGATACAACCCAATCAAAGGTGATTTCGATATCAACGCTATCTGCAGTAATAATTAAACCAGAAGATGAGCTACCCTTACCTTGGTTTGAAGAGGTCCAAGTTCCGGCTGCTGCATCATATTTCATTGCATAGGTTGAACTATATTGAGTCATAGTGAAGGGAACTTCACTTGTCCAGTTACAGTAAACGGTTATTGAACCATTTATGGTAGTTGCAGTAAAGGGAACGGTGAAGCTAGCATCTTCATACCAACCTTCAAAGAATAATCCGTTAGTTGCACCGGGAACAACCAAAGTAATGGTATCACCAACTGCATAGTCGCTGGTTGCGTTATCTAATCCGTTGCCGTAAACTACGGTTAGAACAACCTTTTCTGCCCACTTAGCGTAAACAACAACGTCTTCAGTAGGAATGAAATCTGCGGGAACTGCGTTATTAAAGTCAGCATCAAAATACCAAGCGCGGAATATAAACGCATCGTTTTCAGGAGTGGGAAGACCGAAAGCAATATTCTTATTGGTAACTGAAGCTTCAATTACTGCCTTACCATCCGTTTCATAAGTGATGGTTACCATAGGCTTAACAACTACTGCGGTGTAACCGTCAACGGTTAAGGTTACTTCATAGTAACATTCGCCAACGTATGCATCGTGAGTATATGAAGCGCCTTCAGCAGCCTTTGTGTAAGTACCGTCTACACCACCGATAGTGATGGTTGAAACGCCGTTAACAACGATTTCGCCGTCAGCAGTTGCGTAAGTACCTTCAAAACCATCCATAGCTTGAAGTGAAGTACCGTCGTGTGCAAATTTAGCGATAATCGCGCCGTTTGCATCGTAAACGTAAACGGTATTTGAGGTATAGCAATCTAATGCAGCAATTTCAGCGCCTTCGCCGTTCTTGAAGGTTACGTTGTAATATACGTTGTTATCGTGAACGAAGATAGAGTAAGTGGTAGATTCAAGAGTGTATTGAATTGCTCTTGAGAAGCCCTTGTTCCAGTATGAGTGAGATACTTGAGAAGAAACTACTTCTGCGGTAGTGAAGGGGTTGAAGAAGTATACTTGGTTAAGATCTCTATCCTTGATATATTCAGTAACGATAATACCGGTTTCGTTATCTAAGTAACCGTAGTAAACCTCTGATTTGAAGTGAATTTCAAGGTAACCGGTTTCTTTATTGTAATTTTCTACGGTAAAGTTGCCGTTGAAGGGTGAGTTAGAACCTACGCCGTTACCGTTTGCATCAATTGCAAAGGTATAAGGACCTGTAGAATAGCTCTTATAGCAGTAAATACTACCCTTACCGGTTGTATTAGTATCGGTGAAACGGGTAATGGTATAAGTGTTATAGAATGCAGGTGCTGCTTCCCACTTAGCGTAAACGGTCGTGTCTTCTTCAATTACAGTACCGTTTGTCCATTCGCTGCCTTCCGTTAATTCTTCAGTTGTGAACCAACCAACGAAAGCCATCTTGGTTTTAACGGGATCTTCTAAGGTAACAACGTCACCTACTGAATAAATAAATTCTCCGTTTTCATTACCGTTATTATAAACAACGGTTAAAACTGCTTTAACCTTCCATAAAGCGTAAAGGGTTGTTCCGGTTGTGGGAACGATAGATTCGCCTGCGGGTTGAGTGCAAGCAGCATCTAAATACCAGCCGTTAAATACGTTATTTGCATCTTCGTAAACGGGAAGAGTGTAAGCAACGTTAATATTTAATGAAAGGGTTTGATCCTCTGCGTATGCACCGCCATCTAAAACAACCTCTACCATGGGCTTTTCAATTTCAAATGAAGAGCCGTTTAGGGTTAGCTTGTAATATTCAGCGGGATCTACAAAGTAAACGTCAAAGTAGTCGCCTGTAGCAGCTAAAGCGTAAGTACCGGTCTTATCGCCGTAAACGATACCGCCAACACCGTCTAAAATAACGGTTTCAGCGCCGTTTGTATAAGTACCAAAGTATGCGTCTAAGTCAACGGTATCAGAAGTGCTTGCAAAGCTTGTACCCTTTGAAGCAACAGAAACGATAACGTTACCGTTTACATCCTTAACAACAACGATCTTTTCATTCTTTACGGTTGCAGCGGTTACGGGATTACCTAAGCCGTTAACAGCAGTAAAGTCAGAGTAAATACGGTTGTTATATAAGAATACTTCTCTTGTTCCAAGATCGGTTTCTGCATTTACAAAGTGAGCGTACCAACCTCTTGAAGAGCTACCGGGAGTTTTAGCAGCCTTAATACCGTAATATGCGTTAACCTTGCCGTTTGAGGGGTTATTTCTTGATAAGAAGTAGAAGTCGTTAGAAATTTCCGTTCCGGAACTGCTATAAGGAACTGCAATAACGCCTAAATCTGCGTTAAAGAAGAAGTTACGAAGAGTTCCGCTGGTTTCTTTCCAATTTACAACTTGAGTTTCAGGATCGTAATCAACAACGGTACCGGTCTTTAAACCGCTAATGTTACCGTTTTCATCAATAGTAAGAGTCTTACCACCGTAGTTGCCGTAACCTGCGTTATAAAGTTCAGTTCCGTAGTAAGTGCCGTAGTAAGCAGGTAGCTCGTCCCATTTAGCGTAAACGGTAACTGCAACGTCTTCTTCACTTAAAACAGCGTCTTCGGGAAGCTCAACGCCAAATTCAGCGTCTAAATACCAACCGCGGAAGATCTTACCGATTTCAACGTTTAAGCCGTATACGGGTAAATAATCGCCTATAACGTCGCCTTCGCCAAGGTATAAAACGTTATCAGCTTCTAATGAGCCAACTAAGGTGATAACGACTTTAGCCTTCCAAGAAGCAACTAAGGTTACGCTTGCGCTGGGTGCGTAAGATTGAGCAACGATTTCGCCGTTTAACATCCAGCCCTTGAAGGTGTATTGTTCGTGAGTGGGAGTGGGAAGATCGATTGCAATATTTTTGTTAACTTCAACAGCGTCAATGGTTGCATATTCGCCACCGTCAAAAGCAACGGTTACCATAGGCTTAACTGAAGTGAAGGTTGCGCCGTCTACGGTTACTTCTAAATATTCGCCGTTTACGTAAACACCGATATTTGAATCGTTAATAACGTATGTACCAACGTTACCGTTTAAGTTAGCAACGCCGTTACCGTTTAAGTAAAGAGTGCTTTCGCCGTTTACGAAGTTACCTTCTACGCCGTCTGAAATAACAAGCTTGCCTTCTTCATTTGCAGCAAAACCAACGATTAATGAACCGTCCTTTGCTAAAACGTGAAGGTTTGCAGCGCTAAAGCATTCGTTAGCAGCAATTGCGTTACCGCTTAAATCAACGAAAGAAACGCCGAAGTATGCTCTATCATCATAAACAAAAATTGAATGAGTTACACCTGCGAAGGTATATTCAATAGCCATTGCGCCGTTCCAAGCAGAAGCAATAGCGGTTGCATCAATAAGACCTGCTTCTAAATGGGTATAAAGGTTAACGTCTCTGAAATCGTTGTTTCTGGGAGCAATAATTAAGCCGGTTGCCATATCCATCCATGCGGTATATACGCTAGCGGGGGTTTCCCAGTTATAAACGGGGTTGCCGTCTTCATCAACAACGCCAACGGTTTGCCAAGTTCCTTCTTCAGGATCCCAAGATTCAGGGTCTTGAACGAAAACTTCTTCAGTTAATTGATCGTAAGCTTCAACGCGAATTTCGCCAGTTAAAGCATCAACGATAAAGAACTTATATGCGCCACGGAAGGGATATGCCGTACCGATACCGCAGCCGTAATCGTCTAAGGTGATGCTTGCATTACTCCAAACCTTATCGTAAGCAACAACGCCGTTTTTCCATAAATCTTCATTGCTTGCATCAAAGTTGATGGAGTGATAGGTCTTAACATCAAAGGGAGCAACTAAGCTTGCAACAACAACTTCAACAGCGCCGTAAACTGAAGAATAGGTATCAACGCCATCCTTATCGTAAGTGGGAACAGTAGTGCTTTCAACCGTCCAAACGCTATCAGTTAAAGCAGGAACGTCAACCTCTTCAACGTGACCGCACTCACAAGCGTGAGTTGCCTTACCTGCATCCGCTAAAGTGGGAGTAACGGTTAAAGTATAAGCGCCGTAAGCGTGGGGAACAACGTCAATAGAAATAGAAACCGTGCCGTAAACTGAAGTATAAACGTCTACACCTTCTTCAAAGTGAGTTGCAGGAGTGGTTGTAACAGTCCAAGCACTATCAGTTAAAGCGGGAACGTCAACTTCTTCAACGTGACCGCACTCACAAGCGTGAGTTGCCTTACCTGCATCCGTTAAAGTGGGATTAACGGTTAAAGTATAAGCGCCGTAAGCGTGGGGAACAACGTCAATAGAAATAGAAACCGTGCCGTAAACTGAAGTATAAACGTCTACACCTTCCTCAAAGTGAGTTGCAGGAGTGGTTGTAACAGTCCAAACGCTATCAGTTAAAGCAGGAACTTCAACCTCCTCAACGTAATCACATTCACAAGCGTGAGTTGCCTTACCTGCATCCGTTAAAGTGGGATTAACGGTTAAGGTATATTCACCGTAAACGTGAGGAACGTAATCAAGCACAACAGTTACTTCACCGTAAATACTGTTGTAAACTTTCTTACCAAGGTTCTTATGATCGGGCTCAACTGTTTCAGTTAAAGTCCAAACACTTTCATCGCTAAGTGCGGGAATTACTTTCTCTATTCTTTCGCCACAATTTTCACAAACCTGAACGTACAAGCCTTCCTTTTCAGCAGTAGGTTCAACGTCAATGAACCAATTGCCTAAAATATGCATGTGAGAACAAGCAAAAAGTGAAGAAAGAATCATGATAGTAATAACCATCAACGATATTTTGATTCGTTTCATAATTTTACCTTCCTTTAAAAAATTTTTTTCTTGTTGGTTAAAATCATATAAATTAGTTGCAATTTTTTTAAAAATCGTTTGTTTTACGCGTCTAAATCTATTCTTGCATAAAAAATATGTTTATAGCGTAGCAAATAAGCGAAATTTTGTCAACCGTATATATGATAATATATATTTTTTTCGTGGGGATTTTAGCCTTTTTTTACTCGCGACTAAAATTCCCGCGTTGTTTTTACCTTAGTCTTCAACTACGTAAATGAAAGAGTCACCAACCGTAAAATATCCGTGATCCTCTGACGTTAATCCGCCGTTATTTTCACAAACAAGCTCGTTTACCACAACGACGTTAGAGATATTGAACACAAACGTGTATCCGTTAACGGAAACGGTAACTCTTGTTCCGCTTACGTTAAACGTGCCTTGAGCTCCGCCCGTCAAGCAGAATACGGGAGCGTATTTATCAACTGAGCAAGGATCACTTCCGCTATCGTGCTCTGAAGAGGTTGACGTTACTAATACCTTGCCGTCGGCTAAGAACTTAAAGGCTGTGTTTGCTAAATACATATATTCACCGCAGAAGAAATATAAATCTGCAGAGAACGTTCTACCCTCTACTAAGCTACTGTCAAAAGCGACTTCTACTTTGGTGTAAGTGCCCTTTTCAACGTTTAGCTTATAAACACCGGGAAGGTTATTGATATAAACGGTAACGTTATTATTTCCGTTAACAACGTAAGTTCCAACCGTACTACCGTAAACGGCACGGCCAAAACCATCTAATTCTAACTGCTCGCCCTCACCTGTGAACGTACCGCGGTGACCGTCTGCAAAAATAAAACCGGTTTTTACGTTGCCAACTTCATTAACCTTAACGAATACCTCCGTTTTAGCAGTAGTAATTTTTAGAATTGCACCAACGGTCGTTGCGCTTACCCCGCTTATTAGCTCAACTTGAGCGATTTCGCCGTTTGCCGAGGTTTCTGCCTGAGTAAGAAGGTATACTACCTTATTTTTTAAGTTGAAGATTCTTAAAACGGTAGTCCCTCTTCCTATTACGTAAGAGTTTCCGGTAGTGTAATAATCAATATAGCTTAACGCACCCGTTGCTCTAATTTTAACAAGGCCGTTTTCAATAAACTCACCGCTTACCAAAGCCCTTCCCTTTTTACCGTAAAGCACGGAGCTAAAGGTATTATCATCCGCTATTTTTATAGCGCTAACGAAAGAATCCTCACCGGTATTAATAGTGAGCCTGCCGTATGCGTCTATAACTAAAGTATTTTGTGGGTAAATAACGCCTGCACCGTACGTTCCAACTAATGGATGCCCTTCAATCGTTTTGTTAAGAACTTGAATAGCGTAATAAGCAGTTACCTTTTCGCCGTAAAACTCTGCGCTTACGGTTAACTGGTAAAAGCCTGCACCGCCGAAGTAAACCTTCTTAGTATCAATATAAGAGGACTTTTCATCATCAGCTAAAACGCCATCCTTCGTGATAATTTCAACAGCCCTATATAGCTCTGCTTTTGCAACGGTATTGCTTTCCTTACCTATCGTTTCAATATTTACGTTAACTATAATACCCGATTGAATATACCTGTTAACAAATTTATCGCCAACGTTAAGCCCAAGTCCTGCGTGAACGGTTAAAACGTTACCAAACTTATCAATAGAAAACTGAGCGCTCTTGCCATATTCAAAGGTTGAAATAGTGTTTTTATAGGTAATATTCACGATACCGCCAAGCTTTTCATAGCTAAAATCGGTGGTTGCATAGCTTGCGCTGTTAAAGTTAATGAACCCGCTACCGTAACCGTCAAACATAACGTACGCATTATCTGATTCGTAATAGCCAAGCATACTGTCATGCGAGATATATTCAAAGGTCTTTTTAACGGGATCTACCTTAAATTTATAAGAATAAAACTCGTCGTCACGCGTGTCAACGTAATATAAGAACACCTCTTGATTTGCATAATCAACACCACCGTTACTCATAGAACCAATTTCAAATGATGAAGCTTTAAAAATTTGAGTAGTTCCGATTTTTAAAGTAAACGCTTGGTATTGGTCTGCAGAAAGGGTTGCGCTTTGTCCGTTTATAGTTCCTTTAAAGGTCATACCTGCATAAAGCTTTTGCGCATCCTCTGCCTTTAAAACCTTTCCCGTTTCCGGATTACTTAAGGTGAAATTATAGGTTAAACCGTTCATCGTGAATGATGAGGTTTCGCCCGTTTGGCCTATAAAGCCTTCTGCAAAGCTTCCCTCTCCCCAGCTTAGCTCGTAAACGGTATCAGAGCCTATCTTTGAAGCAAGGTGTGTTTTTAACGCATAGGTAACCTTTTCTTTTGTTATTTTGTTTTCAAGCACGAATACATCTAACGAATAACAAGCGTAATCGTTTTCATAAACGTAAATATCCGTGCTATTGATGATGAATTTTCTTGAAATAGTCCAAATGCTTTCGTTAAAGTAAATATACGGGCGCTTATCCTCGTAATATCTTAGCTTAATAGCATTATCAGGCTCAATAACCACGATTCCGTTATTATAATACAAGGTGTGAATATTAGACTTATATTTGAAAATAATCGTGTGCTCGTCAACGGCGTCAATTACCTCCGCCTTAACGCCCTTAATGGTAATTTCGCCCTTTTCGTTTATTTGCATTGCGCCAACGTGTGCTCTTGTGGTTGTTTCCTCTTCATCATTTGAATAAAAATCCGGAATCGTATATAAATTCGTTTTATACGTTCCCTGCATTTCCTTACCCATAACGACTACTGTTGCGCGTTCAATTATTCCCATATAATCAAGCTCAACGGTGTAAACGCCGGGGGTAAAGGTATCTATTTTACCGGTAATCATATCAAAGGTAACTTCAACCGGTTCACCCGCTTTAGTTATGGTAAATAACTCGGTTGCCATTACGGTTGTATCTGTGAACACAACCTTATTGGACGAGCTAATCTGAACGTCTGATTCAATAATCAACTCAAACTCAACCAGCACGGGCTGGGCATCAGGTCCGTTTACGTAAACCTCGACTGCTACGTATTGAACGCCGATAGAATCAAAAACAATGGGATCAGAAACAACCTTTGCATAACATGAAATTTTATCAACGTATGCAGGGTTATCCGTTAAAGCTTGCATTAAGCCGTTAATCGTAAGAGTGATGTTTTTGAAAGGATTGTAAGAGGTCGTTCCCTTTTCTAAGGTTACTCTTTCCTCCTTTAGCTTAAGCTCATATTCGTTTTCAACAACCAAATAAGTAATTTCCTTTTCATAATAATCAAACTTTGCGCCCGATAGTGAAAGAGAAGATTCATTATAAGGTAATCTAAGCTTAGCCTTGTAGCTTCCCGCGGTTGAAAAATCAACGTTAGAGCTATCTATATAGCTTGCTATCATGGTAAAACGAATGCCGTTAATAACCACGTTAAAGTCGTTTTCAAAGGCATAAGACTGTTGATTAGTGCCCTTTAAAACAACAACCGTATCTGCGCTGGCATAGGTGATAACAACACCAACAACAACCTCTACGTTTGCAACCGCTTGCTGACCGCCGTACGTAAGAGTTATTTGGTTATCGCCGGCCTTTGAATAGTCTATACTACCCGAAATCATATCAGAGGTAACGGGAATTACCTCACTACCCCTGCTTATAGTGAATAGCGTGGTTAAATCAACCGCCCCGCTATTTGGGTAAATTTGTATATTCTTGGAGTTGATTACCAATTCGCTTTGAGCAACGACTGCTACCTTTGCAATCCTCGTAACCGTTGTTTCATCTAAAGAATAGCTAAATTTAACGTCACGCTCATCACCTACGGATGCATCGCTAAGAGCAGAAAGGTCAATCATATCCATCGTCACTTGAACTGCTTTGCCGTCAACGAACAAAGAGAACAACGTGGTGTAGTCAAAATTATCAAGCTCAGTATCTGCTATTTTGCAAACCTTATAAGTAATAGCAACAAGTATATCGTGCGTATTAGTAACGTTAACGGTTAAAACCTCCGTTTTATCGCCAAGCGTTACGCTAAAGGTATATACGCCGGGAACGGAAGATACGTTAGAGCTGATCATATCAGGTGTGATATCCACCCTAACCCCGTTTACGTATGCGGCAAACAATGCTAAATAATCATAATCCAATGCGCTTGCCTTATTAACCGATATCTCGCTTTGTGAAAGTGAAATTAAATAATCATTATGTAAAACGGTTACTTCAACGCTTGCGCTTACCCCTTTATAGGTGCACGAAACCTCGTAAATACCCGCTTCATTCTTTAAATTTGAAAGATCAAGATATTCTTCCTTTACCTCAACGCTACCGCCGTCCACTGTAATTTCAAAGTAAGCGGTAAAATCGTGCTCGTTAAGATAAATATCCTCAATCTCTACTGCATTACTTATTGCAGTAACTTCAACAGCTTCAGCAGGCTCTACCGAGGTAGGGGAAGAGGATATTGAGCTACCCTCTTCCGTACTATCGCTCGGCTCAGAACAAGCTGAAAGAGCAAAGGCAATCAACGTTACCGCCAATAAAAGTGCTTTTATTAATTTTTTCATATTGATTACCCTTCCTTTTAAATTTTAATTATCTGTTTAAAGACCAATCGCCTAGCTTATAGAAATCAACGTATAAGTACTTCGTGCCGATATTTTCGATAACAACCATGATTTCGTCGTTAGTATAAGTAATATACTTGGGTGCTTTTCCACTTTCGCCACCCGTGATATCGGTGTTAGCAACACTTCTTGCAAAGCCGTATTTAGCAAATACTTCGTCCATGTGAGCAACTAACGCATCAAAGTTTTCAATTCTATCGTTTTCATCAAGATATGATTCGTTAACGGTTAAGTTAGTGCTTACCCAACCCATCTTAATTGCATTTCCGTCTGCATCAACCTTAGAGGTTTCCTTCCAATCGTAGAAAGGACCGCTTAAGCTATCGCCAAACGCTTCAAAGAATAAAGTGGGGGAAGGAATTGAATCCACAGCGTCACCGTAGCATGCTTCCATAACGGTTTGAGTATTTTCGTTGAAGGTGTTACCGGTGAAGTTGATTTGGTAATACATAGTTTCGGTATCCGCCCAAGTAGTGGGGATAGTTCTGGGAACGTAATCAACGAAGAATGAATCGTCAATAGTGGTTGAACCAATTCTACCGTAAGTAATATCGTAAGTTCCGGTCCAAGTTCCGCTTACTAAATCGTAAGGAACTGATGCTTTTTGAACGTGAGCGTTTCCTTGATTATCAACTATTACCCAAATGGTAAGCTTAGCAGTTGCTAAAGCTGCTGCATCTTTACCGTCTATGCAAAGCTCCATACCAACTTCTCTGGTGATAGAGTTTTCACGAAGAACGAATTTGTAAAGATTTTGATATCCGTTACCAACGGCAACCGTTTCCATACCTGCAAATTTAAATACGTTAACGGAAAAATCAAATCCGGGCATAGCATCAAGCATATTGCCGGTGTATTTTCTCTTACCGGTTAAAACACTACCCTTATTTTCAAAGTAATCGTAAGTGTTATCATCATTTTGAACGTAACCGCGATAGCTGTGGTGATATAGCTTATCATCAATTGAATAAGAATACTTGCCGGTTTCGTGGATAAGAATCTTATCTTCGGTAACGTAACCGATAGTTCCAACCTTACCGCTTGCAGTATTTCCAACGTTTACGCCGTACATTTCGTAATCACTACCATCGCCTGAAGCTGCGTAAATGGTATTATCTTCAATATTGAAGGTGTAATTGGTTGCACCCTTCATTTCGTTAAGAGCGCCTTCTAATACGTTTGCATTCATAGGAGCAGCGTATGCTTCGGGATCAGAAACGGTGGTTGAACCAACGTTAGAGAATTGTAGGTTAATGATGGTATCGTAATAAGCGTCAAATTCTCCGCTTTGCTCGTCAAGACCTTCGTAAATTCTTTCAGTCTTACCGATTAAAGAGGTAATTGCGCCTAATTCTACGTCAACGGTAAATGCAATTTCAACTAAGGTATCTGCAAGTAAAGGAGTTAATGAGTAAGAAAGATAAGTCATTAAGTATAAGCTTGCTTCATCCTTGGGGTCTACCTTATAAGAGTAAAGACCGCTTTCCGCATCGTAAGTAAAATCGTTTACGTTAAGGTTTGAAAGGTGGTTCCAAAGGTGTTGAGATTCCCAAATTGCAGAATAAGACATATAGTCCTTAACGGCTGAAACTGAAACCTCGTTGTTCTTATTGATATAAATCTTTTCCATTTGGTGGCCGATATTTCCGTTATAATCCTTAACGCCATCCTTTGAGCCCTTACGGTAGCTATCGGTAATGAATGAATCATCCCCTTGAACCTTCCAAGAGCCCTTCCACTTACCGTTTTCCATTTCAACTGCCATATCGTAAACGGTTTCTGAATTTAAGTATGATTGATAGTTATTGAAGTAAACGTCAGTTAAAGTTCCGGTTACGGTAATAGAGGGATTGCCGATTGCTTCAATCATTTCTGACGTTAAATCACCAACTCTACCTTCAACAATGGGGGCGATAATGGTGATGGTCTTTGAAGCTCTTGCATTTTTATCTGCCTTTGCGGTTGCAGTTACGGTTACGGCAGTATCAAACTTAATTTCAGCACCCTCTCTTACAGATAAAACGTTATCTGCAATTTGAACGATATCCTTGCCGTTTTCTGAAACTGACCATTCGTATTCCGTATTATCGCTGTTTTCAACGACTACGGTTAGATTTGCTTCCTCACCGACTCTAATAGAATCCTTATCACTGGTTAGTGAAATAGAAACTGCCGGAGTTACAACGATTTCTGAAGAAGAATCACTTGATGAATTATCGTTAATTGAAGAGCTTGATTCATTTTCGTCATTACAAGCAATAACGCTAAAAGCAAGCACTACGACTAACATCAAGGTTACTATCTTTTTCATAGTAGATGATAGTTTTTTCATTTTTTATACCTCACAAAAAATTATTTTAAATTTTATATACGTAAATCATAAAGTCAAGGTTATTATCAACAGGAACGACTGCGATATTTCCCTTGGTAAAGGTTGAAGAATCCGTTTTGCTTTGCTCAAAGCCTAGCTCTAATAAATAATCCTTAACAGCCTTTAATGAAGTGGTTATGGTATAGTCAACGTCAAGAGGAACGTCGTAATATAGCACTACCGCTTCTTTCATTATTGAAGAGCCTGCGGGCTTATAATAGGTAGTCATACCAAAGCCGTAGGAATCGCCGATTACCTCTCCGAAGAAGGGCATGCTATCTGCAATATTTTCATCCCCAAACGCCTTCTTAAAGTAATCAAGAGCGTTTACGGGAAGGTCGTCTTCAGTGCTTGTACCCGTACCTAACGTTTCAATAATTTCAAGCTCTGCCCAAGAGGTGGGAATTTCTCTGGTATCGAATGATATATCATAAGCCGAATCAATGCTTGCGTTGTTAAAATCACCGTAAACGATTTCAATTACGCCGTACATTAATCCACCAAGGTTATAATAGAAGCCTGAATTAATAATATATCCGTCCTTAATAGTTACGAAGGGGGTAAACGAATCGGTTTCAGAGGTGTATCCGCGGGTTGCGAAAATACCGTATAGATTGATATCGTTACCAACGCCAAAGTAGAAGGTTGATGCAACGGAGCTCATTGCGTCGTCTACGTAATAGGTGGTAGATCCGTCCTCGTTCTCGTAATATTGGCGGAAAATTTCACCTGCAAATGCAAAGGTGGGCGTTGCTGAAGATAAATCACCCGCATAAGCACGGCTTGCGTAATATTTACCCGTACCGTCGTTATGATAGGTATTATATAAGTCGTTACGCATTTGCTTATAACCGTAATCGCCGTTTTCAGTATAAACCTTTTCCGTTCCTGAGGTCGTGCTTCTCATTATATAAGGTCTAAAGTGAATTAAGTCCTTAGTAATAACCTGGCTAAATCCGGATTCGCTATAACCAACGCCGGTAAAGTCAACGTTTAAATCAAGTAATTCAAGGCTATAGCTTTCTAAAGCTCTCATATTTTCAATAGCCGCGTTTAATGGCTCGTGAATAGCCTCGCTCGTATATTTTTGAATGGTGGGAACGGTTACGAAATCCTCTCCGCAAATAATTGATGCGTAAAGGTGCTGAATAGCCTTGTAACCAACGGAAATGGTGTAATCAGGGTTACTCTTTGAGTAAACGCCCATGATTTCGCCATCATCAATAATTAAGGCGAAATTGTTAGCGGAAAAATCATAGGGGTTAGCTGATGCAATTACCCTGCTAACAAGAGTGGGATCACTGTTGTTATATACCCATCTCCACGTTTCGGTATCAAACACGAAGTCGTTAACGCTAAGGTTTTGTAAAGCGTTATAAAGTCCTGCTCTTTCCCAGCTAATATCGTTGCCGTAATCGTCTTGCATGGGGAAATATTCTTCCTCATTCATAAAGTTAACGCCAACCTGGCAGGGCTTATTATCAACCTTCTTATAATAGATGGGAGTCATATACCCGGTAGTTCCGTTTTCGTATTCAGCATACCAATTCGTTCCGTCCATAGAGGTTTTGATAACGCTCGTATAAGTGCTTTCCGGCTCTTTTGATGAAACGATTGAAGAATCGTCATAAAGCTCAATGTTTATATATCCGCTAAATAAAACGTAATCGCTGTTAAGAGCGTCTAACATATCCTGCGTTAATTCGGGCTTGCTAACGATAGTTAAAATCTTGGTTGCAAAAGCGGTGGTATCTACCTTACTTCTTGCTTCAACCTTAATAACCTTATCTCCACTAACCGTTAATGCGGTTAAATTACCCTTATTATCAATAGTAGCGTAATCACTACCCTCAACAACCGTCCAAGTTACCGATACGTCAACCGTGCCTTGTACGTTTGCGGTTAACTTAATAGTTTCTCCGCTCTTAATTTCGTCGGGAGCACTAATAGCAACCGTTATTTCTTCTACGGGTGGCTTCGGCTCAGGCTCTGGTTTTCCTTTGCCCTTAAAGGTATACGTTTCGGTGGGGAGAGAATCCTCGTATTTATCCGCAATTGCCTTTATACTGTAAGTAAAGTCGTTTTCTATGCTTGATACTTGATAAGAAGGTGCGGTCGCCGTGTATTCCTGACCGTTAATAGTTACCTTATATCCCGTTGCATTTTCTACTGCTTTCCAAGTGATAAGCCCCGTTTCGCTAACCGTTACGTTAGTGGGCGTTTCAAGCTGCTTAGGACCGCACGCAGTGTAGCATACCAGAGCTGTTAAAGTAAGAGCAACGACTAACAATAAGCTTATTATTTTTTTCATTTTTATTACTCTCCTTAATATTCACATTCAACGGTAACCGTTACCTGCTTTCCCGATTGAAGGCTAAAGGTTATAACTGCACCCTTTAACATCTCATTTTCAAAGCTTAAAGTAGCTTGAGCATTACCGCTTACGTTAAACGCCTCACTACCTAAAAACTCATCTAAGCAATCACCTATTACCGTTGCCGTGAAAACGTCTTTTTTTAATGAGCTTTCTTCAAAATATTTTTTATCAAAAGCAAAGTTAAGCAAATCCTCTCTGTTTATGCCTTCAACGAAGCTACTTTCGCTTATGGTTGAAAACTCGTAAGATGGATTTAAACGAGAGGTTGACTTAGTAATTTCTGCATTACCTTCAATTATTTCAACGCTTTCGCTATATGCAAACACCTTTTCGCCCTTATCCGTTACTTCAAAAGCAGTTTTAACAAAGGTTGTGTTGTTTGCCGAATTTTGCATCCATTTTTCACATTTTTCCGTCGCTGACGGTAATGATAAAATTACGATTAAAACAGCAAGAATTGCTACCAACAAGGCAGAAGCCAAAATTATTATTTTCTTTTTCATAACTCTTTTCCTGCCTCCTTACATGAATTTTCTTTTAAAGATTATACCAAGAGCAAATAAAGCGCCTGTAGCTGCAAGAGTTGCCGTTGTAACAAGCATAGCCTCTTTAAAGGTTAATGAGTTAACCGCGCTAATAACGGGTGCAACCTCTACTTGAACTGATTCAAGATACTTATTATATTCTGCAACTAATTGATTGTAAGCAGTTAAGTCAAGAATAAGTCTGTTCTCTAAGGTTAAGCTATTGATTGCGCTGGCAACAGCTTTAAGCTCTGCTATATTTGCAATATCAAAGGTTTTATCAAGAGCGTCAATAAGCGCTTGTACGTCGCGAACCTTTTGTTCTGCCTTTGCAAGCTTTATTTGAACGAGCTGAGCCTTCGCATCTTTAACTGCCTTAACCATATTATCCCAATCCTGTTGAGTAACGCCGTAATCTAAAGCGTTTTGAGTAAGTGCGTTATATGCTGTAAGCGCGCTGTCTATAAGCGTTTCGTGGCTTAATAAAACGTGTTCAATATTTGCTATCTTTTCTGCATATTCAATAAATTTAATTAGGTTGTTTTCCATTGCAACGTAATCACTTCTTTCAGCATCTTCAACCTTACCGAAGTAAACCTCGTAAGGAAGGGCGTCGTAACCGCTTAAATCGGCGTTTTTGGGAAGTATCATCTTAATGGGTTCGTTTTTACCTACTAAATCTATGAAGTTGCTATAATAAAGTTCTAACTCAAACAAATCGTAGAACGCGTGAAGCTTATCAAAGCCGGGCGCAGATTCATCAAGAACTAAATCTTCGTCGTCCTCGTATTGACTTTCAAGAGTGGGAGCGTTTACCGTTCTAAACTCAACGCTTTCAAGCTTCTTATAACCGTAGAAGGCGTAATTTCCAATACTCTTTAAGCCTTCGGGAAGAATAATACTCTTAACGTTTGCATTTTCGTTACCCGCATAGAAGTCAATTCTGGTAGTTCCTTCTGCAACCGCAAGGGTTTCAACCTCCATTGCCGCGGGGACTGAAGCTAGAAGCCAATTACCGCTTTGCATCTTAACGTAAAGCGCACCGCCTTCAAGCTTTGCGTAATCGTTAATTGAGCCGTCCGTTGCCTCGTTTTCGCCTGATATAAAGCTATATTGAGCAAGATTAGTACATCCGGCAAAAGCCATGGGTGCAATACTTTCAAGATCAGATGAGAAAGTAAAATCTGTAACCTGAGTATTATACGAGAACGCGCCTTCACCAATTTCCTTTAAAGCGGGGAAATCAAATGAGGGAATTGCAGTATAATGGAACGCGTATTCGCCAACCTTTTCTAAATATTCACCTCTTACCGCGCCGGTTACGTAAGTGCTTGCAAAAGCAAAAGCTCCTACTTCCCTAGCTGACGAGAGATTTACAGTTGATAAAATTCCAAGCTCGTTTGAGTTATTTGAAAATGCATATTCGCCAATCTTTTCAACCTTTTCTAAATTAATAGACTCAAGTAAAGCGCATCTTGCAAAGGCATAACCTTCAATTTCCTTAACACCTTCAGAAAGTGTTACGTTAGCAAGATTGCGACAGAACGCGAAGGTAAATTCGGGAATAACCTCTAAGTTTGAAGGAATGGTTATTTGTTGCAATCCTTCACAATATACGAATACGCCGTAACCTAATTTTTGTAACGTTTCAGGTAATTCTACCGTAGTAAAGGTGGGAGGAGTACCGTAAGTATAAGGCGCTCCGTTTGCGGTCATAAAGGTAGAGAATGCATAGTCGCCAATTTCTTCAACCTTAGGCATTTCAACGTAGTTTAAAATTGAGCAGTCTGCAAAAGCTAAAGAGCCAATCTTGGTAACGTTCGTTAGGTTTGCCTTCTTTAAAGCAGTACAGCCCAAGAAAGTTCCATCTTCAATATACCAATCGGTTTTAGAAAGATCAATTTCTGCTAAAGCGGTATCAAATGAGAAACAAGAAGAGCCAAAATGAACTCCGCCCTCTTCAGGCATTATTACAGTTGTTAAATTCTTACAGCTTTGGAATGCGCCAAGCCCAAATTTTGCATTCGCGCCAATGGTTACGCTTTCAAGCTTACTTTCAAGGAATACGCCTTCGCCGTATTCTGCCCCGCTTGCAATCACTGCGGTTACGATACCGCTTTCTGCAAATGCGTAATTGCCAACCTTAGTTACCTTATCTAAGTTGTTAACGGTGGTTAATACGGGAGCTTCGCTGAACGCATACGCGCCGATTTCAAATCCGCTTTCCTCAGGTAGGTTTACCGTGGTTAGGTTTTTAGCCCCGATAAATGCATATTCACCAAGAACTAAATCCTTATTATTAATAGTTAAGGTAACAACGTTTGAACCGGAAAAAGCACTTTTACCGATTGAAGTGTATTTTTCATCAACGGTGTAATTTTCGCCGATATTAGTTACTACTAAGATTATTGCGTTGCCTTCCTTATTTTCTAAAATCTTACCGTCTTGTGAAAGGGCGTAATTAGCGTTAGCTGAATCAACCTCAAAGGTAGTAAGATTTGCGCCTTCAAAAAGACTACCTTTAATTTCAGCAATCTTAGTGTTTGCGCCAAGCTTAACCGTCTTTAATCCTTCGCTCTTGTAAAATGCGTAATCGCCAAGAGTAACCTCTGAATTAGGTAAGGTTATACTTTCAAGACCGGTTGCGTAAAAGGCTTGTGAATCAATAACCTGAACTGCTTTTTCAAAGTTTACCGTTTTTAGTGACGGGCATTCGCTGAACGCACCAAGTGAAATTATACCAAGATCGTTAACTATGGTAACGCTTTCAAGATTTTCGCACTTAGCAAAGCAATATTCGGGAATAACTTCCTTTTCATAAATGGTAATATTCTTAACGCCGGACATAACGAACATCGCGTAAGAAAGCTTCGTAAACTCGCCAAGAGTAACGTTTTCTAAGCCTGTGCAACCCTTAAACGCTTCCTTGCCTGCATTTCTTAAATGAGTTAAGTCAACGTCGTTAAGACTTGTACAGTTTTCAAACGCACGGCGACCGATTGCATACATTTCAGGCATTACTACCCTTTTTAAGGTAGAGTTTTCTGCAAATGCAAATGCGCCGATAAGCTTTGAATTTTTAAGGTCTATCTCTTCAATTTCGGTTTTATAGAAGGCGTACTCTCTAATAAACTTCATTGAATCGGGAATTACAACCTCTTTTAAATGAATACAGTTATAGAAGGCGTATTTTTGAATTTCTTCAACACCCTCGGGTATAATAACCTTGGTTATTGACGTATTCATTGAGGGAATTTTGTTAGCGTCGTAATCATCCTCCGGAAGCTCCATAGTTTGATCCGTTTCGTAAAGACAGAACGCATACGCACCAATGTATAAAATACCCTCGTCATCAGGAATAGTTACTTCACCACCAAGCCCCTTGTAAGCAACGAGTTGACGGTTTTCAATAATAAATTCACTGTTTACGGTTACGTTAATGCTTGCCATAATATTTGAGCCTGCAATACGCAATTCAATAATGGTTGAGCCCTTTTTCTTTGCCGTAACCTTACCCGTTTCATCAACCTCGGCAACGGAGGGGTTTTTAGAGGTAAAGCTTAGCTCGTAGTTATCCTCTGCATACCAGGGATCTAAATCGTAAAACAGTCTTATTTGTTCGCCGGGATAAAAGCTTATTCCGCCAACCGCAGAGATAAACTTCGTATCGCCGGTTGCACCTATTTCGGAATACTGTGCCGCTCTTGAATAAGCAAAAACCGTTTCAAAATGTGAAAATCTTATCTTCTCAACCGCAGCATCCTCATAAGTTCCAATAACGGAGTCGTCCGGCAGGTATGAATCAGTCTTTTCATTAATTCTAACGATTATTGAAGCGGCTTTAAGATCCATTTGCTCTGTTACCTTTATGGTAACAACACCCTTCTTTAAGCACTTAAGCTGACCTTCTTTAACAACCGCTATGCTTTCATCAGATGATTCCCAAACAAGATATTTTAAATAGTCTTTATTTTCATCAAGCGTTTCATCTTTAGTTGCAAGATATTTGGTTAAATCAACAACGTCACCTTGATATGCTTTAAAAATTTCTAATGAAGCACCCCCAATCTCGCCCGTCTTAGTGAAGGCAAAATCCCCCTTCGTTCCGGGAAGCTGACAGATATAAAGGTTTGAATTTAACGCGTAATCATCAACAGAGAAAGCAAGTCCACTTTGAATAATTTGGTCAAACTCTAAATCTTCAAGATAATCGGTAATTTCAAAACGTAAGGTTGTGTCACTACCCTTTTCGCTGTAAATGGGAATGGGATTTTCAGTAAGGAAGGTATAGCTTGAAGAGGAAGTAAATAAAATAGGCTGAACGCTCATTGCATAGTGGTTATCATAAACCGTCATATTAATATAATAACGATCCTTTTTAAGCGTTCTATCGTAAATCTTCTCGTAAGTTACACCTTTAATTACGGGAGCTTCATTATCAAGGTAGAAATCAAATCCAAATGAATTTCTAACGTTTGAAGAAACACCGCCGTCGCCGTAATCAAGAACTGCGCTCATATTGAACTCATATTCGCAGTTGTTGGTTAATCCTAACCTATAATTGCTTAATCGTAGGTTATCATAATATGGGAATTGAATACCGCCGTAATAGTGAGCCTTTTGTGCGCGGTGATCAACGTATTTCCAAATAACCTCGCCGGTTACCTTATCAACTATACTATAATGCATTTCCTTCGCGTTACGAAGCAAGCCTGCGTATACGCAAGAAAGCCCGTCTATAGTACCTAAGAAGTTTGACATTGCAATATGATCTTCTGAAGCGGGAATTGCGTCGTATGCATTAGTATCTATATCGTATAAATAAGTTCCAAGAGGAATTATGTAGTTGTAATAGTATGAGCCGTAAGGCGTGGTTGCGTAATAATCGGCCTTTAGCTTATCCTCTTCGTCGATTGCGCCGTTGTGAGCCTCGCTTTCTACCTCGTAATAGGTTTTATCAAACAAAGGTGCTTCAGTCCAATCACCAAAGAAGGAAAGGAAGGGTACGTTTAAGTTGATACCGTTTTCATCAGTTGAGTTTAACTTAACGAAGCCTTCAACGAATTGACCGTACGGGAAGGTATTAGTAAGATATTCAACGTCTTTATTACTAAGCGTATAAGTTATTTCTACCTTTGCGGTTTTACCCGGTTCAACGATAAGGGTTTTGCCGGATAAAGTACCGTTTGAAAGAACCTTATAGCTACCGTTACCTGATAAAAGATAAGACTTTTCTGCAACGAATTCCTTATTTGAGGTTGAAACGCTTTCCGTCATTGCAAGAACGGACATATCGTATTGAAGCGCGTTTTCAGAAAGGTTAACGACGTTAAAAGTCATTGTATAAACACCCGTCTTTTGAGGATCGTCACCAAGCTCTAATTTGGTTTTATCACTTCCGTCAACCGTAATATATGCAGGCGTGGTTACCGCATTCTTTAAGCTTGCAAGACCTGCGCCCTGCTTTCTTGGAGAATAGGGATTTCCCTGCTGATTAAGAACTATCGTTGCAGTTGACATTAGAAGCTGATTAGTTAGCGTAGTTAACTGCTTGGGATTATTTTCAAGCTCGGGATATTTTTCCTTTAAATGCTGTCTTATAAGCACGATTGCACCGCACATATTGGGTGAAGCCATTGAAGTTCCGCTTTGGTAATCGTAACCGCCACCGGGAACTGCTGAATAAATATCTCCACCGTGCGCAGTAATTTCAGGCTTAATCTTAAGGTCAGAGGTGGGACCCCATGATGAGAAGTCACTCATAAAAGGACCGGCCTTGTTACTATCTGAAAGAACTAGCGTGCCTTTTGATTTAGAGGCTAAAATTGCGCCATCCTCTTTTGAAATGGATATCGTGGGAATATGATCCGATTTACCCATAGACATGAGTATATCGCCTTCAACGTTGTTATAAATAATACAAGCGGCTGCATTCTTCATTTTTGCAAGCTGAGCCTTTTCTTCAAAGGTGTTGTCACCACGGCGAACGAGCGCTATCTTACCGGTAAGATCACCAACGGTTGCATAGTTAACCTTTAAGCCGTTACCGGGAATGGTTACGTATTCATAGGTTTTCGTTTCGCCTGAGCCAATGCCTAGTTCTGCAAAGAAATCGTTTGGCTTGCCGTTTATAGAGTTGGATTCGTTAAAGAATAAAACCTGCTCGTTATTAGCAACGATATATCTGCTCTTTTTACCGCTAATTGATGCAACGGACAAGGAAGCCTCGTAGGTAGAGGGAGAGCCAACGGTTGCGCTATCGGGATTGGTAACCTTGTTGGTATTACCCTCAGCACCGCCGTAAGCGGAGTTATAGTCGTTACTTGCAGCAGTAACTAAGCTTATACCTGCTTCGTTAATCTTATCGTAAACGGCGTTAATCTTGTTACCGTCCTCTTCACGAGTGAAGCCACAAGCAGAGCCAAGCGACATATTGATCGCGTCAACTCCAAGTAAAACAGCATCCTCAAGAGCAAGTAAAATATCATCCGTTTCCGCACCTGAATCAAGATCGGGGAAAACCTTCATTAATACTAACTGAGTATCCTTTGCAATACCGGTGATGGTATCGTCTTTACCGCCGATAATACCCGCAACGTGAGTTCCGTGCTCGCTATCGTAAGGGAAAACGTCTGCATCCTTATCTGCATAATCGTACGCAAAGGGGATTTTACTGCTGTAATAAACGTCGTCTAAATCAAGAGAGCCGGTTAACTTAGCCGCCTTAGTATCGGGAAGAGCTCTTGCTATATCGTTCATTCTGAACATAGGATTAGAAGGCTGGTTTGCAAATACGGAGTGACTGCAATCAAAGCCTGAGTCTAATACCGCAACAGAGGTATTATTACCCGTGTAATCAACGCCAACGGGCTTAAAAATACCGGTTTCGTAAATATCAACGGCGTTTTCTATCGCAGAGGTATCAGTTATACCCTCTGCAACCTGAGGATGATTATAGGTTTCAGACATAATTACGGTTGAAACGTTAGCAAATTTTGATATTGCTTGCATATCGCCGTATTTAATTCTAACTGCAACCGCATTTATAATAGTGTTATAGGTTGCGGTAACCTCTTGAATAAGTCCTAAGCCCTTTAATTGATTTAAAAGTGCCTCTTGCTTTAATTCAATGGCGGTTATAATGCTTTTACCAATCCTTGAAGAGGCTAACTCGCCAACGGAACTAAACGTGCCTTGATAATCGTCAAGATAGCGATCAAGAAGAGATTTTTCCTCTAAAGCAACCATAACGATAACTTCATCGTTTGATTTATATCCGTCGTTTTCTAAAAGATATTCCGCCTTAATGCGGTTAACCATATCGTTTTCAGAAAGCTTAAAATCGCTTTTTAAAAGCTGTAGCTGACCGGATTCGGTTAACGTAGTTTGTATTGAAGATGAATTGCTTGAAGCACCGTTCAATACGCAATCGTTTTTATCCGTGCAAGAGACGGAAGAAAATGCCAGCAGCGCTATTAAAACGACTGATAAGATTTTTATTTTCATTTATCTAACTCCTTTATTTCAACCAGAAATACATAAGTAAAAAAGCTAATGAGAAACATATTATTACGCCAAACAAAATGGGCAAATAGATGCGATACGCCGCTTTAATAGCCACCCACCTTTCCTTGCGCGTAAGACCAACATTTTTCTCCTTCTTATTATAATTTTCCGGTCCGACGAGCTGTTCCATACTGTAAATAGTGTGACCGTCGTCTATATATACTTGTTTAGATTTTTTTTCTTTCTTCATCATTTTCCCTTTACCTGCCCGCCAAGACACCCTTTTATCAAGGCGAGCAAAGTAAAAATATTTAATTTAAATTGCCGTTAATCGCCTTATATAAAGACTTTTGCATTTTTATTTCTTATACTCCTTATATAAGTGGCAAGCAACGAAGTGTCCTTCCTCTGCTTCAACGTATTCAGGTACGCAAGACTTACAAATTTCCATACACTCTGAACAGCGAGTATGAAATTTACAGCCCGCAGGGGGATTTGCAGGTGAAGGAATATCTCCGTTTAATATAATTCTATTCATCTTGCTATCAGGATCAGGAATGGGAACTGCAGAAAATAGCGCTTTCGTGTATGGATGCAAGGGATTTTCAAAAATCGTATCCGTGCTTCCAAGCTCCATTACGTTACCTAAATACATAACCAAAATGTTATCGGTTATATATTTAACTACTGATAAATCGTGCGATATGAATAAATAGGTAAGACCCATTTTATTTTGAAGGTCTTTTAATAAATTGATAATTTGCGCTTGAATTGAAACGTCTAACGCGGAAACGGGCTCGTCACAAATAACTAACTCGGGATTAACCGCAAGAGCGCGCGCAATACAAATACGTTGACGCTGTCCGCCAGAAAATTCATGGGGATAACGGTCGTACCAATGAGGCTGAAGTCCGCATTTTTTCATAATATCGCGAACGTGCTCCGTAATCTTATCCTTTGGAACGATATTGTGTACCCTAACGGCTTCTGCAATAATATTACCAACCGTCATTCTTGGAGGTAAGCTTGAATAAGGGTCTTGGAATATTAGCTGAAGCTGAGTTCTTCTTTTGCGAAGCTCCTTTTTAGGCATATTGGTAATATCCTCACCGTTAAACAACACGCTTCCGCCCGTTATATCGTGAAGTCTTAAAATAGTTCTGCCAAGTGTGGTTTTACCACAGCCTGACTCACCAACTATACCCAAGGTCGTTCCGCGCTTTACCTTAAACGAAACGTCATCCACCGCTTTTAAATATCTAGTTGGCGTTCCAAAAAGATTTTTTTCAATGGGAAAGTATTTTTTAAGGTTGTTAACCTCTAAAATATATTCGTTTTGCTCGTTTTCGGGGGTATTTATCATTTTTTCGTTAATTTCACTCATTATTTATCCTCCCCGTTTGCATACAGCCAACAAGAAACGCTGTGAGTTTCGCTAACCTTGATTTCACAAGGATAGTGGCCGTTACATTTTTCCGTGCATTTATTACATCTGTTTTTAAAATAGCATGTATCGGGCAAGTTTATGGGATTGGGAACGTTACCCGGTATTGAATACAGGGGCTCGTTGCCGTTTGAGGTAAGCATTGGCTTACTTTTTTGCAAACCGATAGTATAGGGGTGTAAGGGATTATGGAAAATGTCACGAACCGTACCCTTTTCTATTACCTTGCCTGCATACATTACAACGACTTCATCCGCCATTTCCGCAATAACGCCAAGGTCGTGAGTAATAAGCATAATAGAACAACCCTCTTTTCTTTGAATTTCCTTCAAAAGCTCAAGGATTTGCGCTTGAATGGTTACGTCTAACGCAGTAGTAGGCTCGTCTGCAATAATAAGCTTTGGATTACCCGCAAGCGCCATTGCTATCATAACACGTTGGCGCATACCGCCTGAAAGCTCGTGTGGGTAGCTGTTATAAACGTGCTCCGGCATTGAAATACCTACTTTGTTTAAAAGCTCAATGCTATATTCCTTTGCCTTTTCCTTGGGGGTTTCAGGGCTGTGAATAAAGGTTGCTTCATCAAGCTGATATCCAATTGTAAAAACGGGGTTTAAGCTCGTCATAGGCTCTTGGAAAATCATGGTAATATCCTTACCGCGAATTTTATACATAGCCTCCGTTGGCATTTTTGCAATATCGTAAGCGCGTTGCTCACCATTTTCCGTTAAGCCTAAATCGTTACCGCCGTTAAATCTAATCGCTCCTTCAATAACCTGCCCTTGAGGGGCTTGAACGAGCTGCATTACCGATAAAGAGGTTACGCTCTTACCGCAACCGGATTCACCAACCACGCCAACGATACTGTTTTTGGGAATATCAAAGGATACGCCGTTAACAGCCATAACCGTTCCGTTATCGGTGAAGAAACAGGTTTTTAAATCTTCTATTTCTATAATGTTTTCATCACTTTTCATTGAAGTAGTATATTCGCTTTCATTCTTTTTAAGGCGTTTGAGCGATTCATAGTACTTCATCTGCTTAATATTGTGTTTAATAATCTTTCTACTTTCTTTTACAGATATATATCCGTTGTCTTTTTTAGCCATCGCTTGCGCCCTCCCTTACTTTTTAGCCTTGGGGTCCATCGCATCACGAAGACCGTCACCAACGAAGTTAAAGCCAAGAACGGCAATAACTATTAAAACACCTGCAGGAAGCCACATATTTAAGTGGTAATTAAGAACGTCCGGATTGTTTGCGCCCGCAATCATCGTTCCCCACGCCGCCTTGGGAAGCTGAACGCCCAAGCCCAAGTAGCTAAGGGTTGATTCATATAAAATTACGCTACCTAAGCCAAGCGTCATAGAAACTATAAGCTGAGGCATTACGTTAGGTATTAAATGCTTGAATATTTTGCGCCAGGTGGGAAGCCCCATAACCTCGGTTGCGGTAATATATTCCTGCTCACGAAGGGAAAGAATTTGACCGCGAACGAGTCTTGCCGTTCCGCTCCAACCGAATATCGTTATTATAACCATTAATATGTAAATACGCTGGTCAGCCTCTACCTGCCACGAATCAATTACCGCTGAAGCAATTAATAAAATGGGAAGAGTGGGAATACAGTTAAAAATATCAACTATTCTCATAATAAGCTGGTCCACCCATCTGCCGAAATAACCGGCTATACCGCCAAGTAAAATTCCCAAAAGGGTTTCCAAAATAACAACGATAAATCCAATCGTTAACGAAATTCTTCCGCCATACATAAGTCTTATAAAAACGTCCATACCCTTTTCATCCGTTCCAAGGGGGTGACTTGAAGATATAGGAGCGTATTTATTTATGGTATCCGTTGTTTCAACGACCTCGGTTATGATAATTTCTTCGCCGTTATCGCCTATTATTTTATATTCGTCAAAGTGCTGTTCAACGAATTCGCCCCTATCAACGGTTGCTTCACCCCACTCGTTAACGCGGGTGTAAATAACCGGGCCTAAGAATGAAAAGATAAATAAGAAAACAATCATCACAAGCCCAACGATAGAAAGCTTTGAACGGAAAAATCTTCTTAAAATAAGCTGAAATGGGCTCATTTCCTTATAGGTTTGTTGTTCTTCTACTATTTCTGCGCCCGTAGAGCCGTTATTTTCAACAACCTCGGCTTCAGGCGTAACGTTATATTTTTCTTTTTCCATATGCCACCTACTTTCCGAGCTTGACTCTGGGGTCAACTATTGAATACATAATATCAGATAACAGCGTTCCTATAACGGTTAGAATTGCAAGGAACATATTATAGCCCATTACGAAGGGAATATCGCCCTCTCTTAACGCCTGATAAGCAAGTCTACCTATACCGTCTATACCAAACACCTGCTCGGTAATCATCATACCGCCGAAAAGCGAAGGAAGAATACCCGCAAGCAAGGTTGCTAAGGGAATCATAGTATTTCTAAACGCGTGGCGGTAAATAACCTTGTTTTCAGATAAGCCCTTTGCTCTTGCCGTTCTTATGTAATCAGAGTTTAAAACCTCTAACATATTCGTTCTGGTATAACGCATAAGACCGCCGATAGATAAAATTACGCTTACTGAAATAGGCAAAATCAAGTGCTCCACTATATCGCCGAACTTTTCAAGGCTACCTGCAAAGGTTTCCGCGTAATCCTTAGTTGCGTAAATAAGACCGCCCGCAGGCAAAATACCAAGCTCAACGGAGAAAATCTTAATAACTATTGCAGCAAAGAAATAGGTGGGCAAAGATATACCTATCATGGTAAACACGGTAACCGTGTAATCACGAACGGAATACTGATGAGTTGCGCCCGAAATTCCCAAGGGAATGGAAATTAAGAATTGCAAAATAGTTGCAACCACCGCGATAGCAAATGAAATCCACATATTATCGCCGATAACCGTAGCAACGGGCTTTTCATATTTAAAAGATCTTCCAAGATCGCCCTGTAAAAGTCTTCCAATCCATTGAGAATATCCGCCAACGATACCCTTAAAGGAGTTATCGCCAATGCCGTACATTGCCTTGAATTGGTTAATTTGCTCTTGCGTTATTGCACCGCTTTTAAGTTGTTCTGCATATTTTAAATCTATATAATCGTTGGGCATTAGTCTTACTAAGGTGTAAATAATGATTGAAACGCCCAAAAGAATGAATATAGAAATAAACAGTCTTTTAAGAATGTATTTTAACATAGCTTTATTTAACCGCTTTTTCGCGGTAAATCCTTTATTTTTAATTTGGCTTCGCTTTAACAAAGGGTTGATTTTTACGTAAATAAAATGATTTTATGCAAAATTCTAAAAACTTTTTGCGTGGCACAGCCATTATTTTTACCACTCTTCCCCACTACCCGTGAGGAAGAGTGATTAACGTTTAAACGATTAAGATATCCTTAATGAAATGGTGTGTAAATCACTCGTTAAGCCCATGTAGGGTGAAAGCTCTTCCTTAGGAGTAAAGGTTGAAACGTCAATCTTGCCTGCGTTATAAGCAAACAAGTCGTCTCTTTGATAGGTGGGAAGCTCAACTGCAAGTTGCATAACGATATCAAGCGCGTTAGAATAAAGAACTGCTCTTTGCTTTTGATCGTTAGTTTTACGAGCAAGCTCAATGATTTCTGAAAGCTCTTCAACTAAAGCAAGCTCCGTTGCATATTTATCGCCAACGTTTGCTTTAATTTGCTTATAACCCCAGTTTAAGGTTGAGGTTGCGGTTGAATCAATGTGATATACTTGGTACATATCAGGGTCAATAGTAGAGCCCCAAGCTGCCGCCCAAACGGTAAGTGAACCTTCAGAAAGCTTCTTTAGAGCGTTAGCATCAGTGGTTACGTTGATAGAGAAGCCTGCTTTGTTTAAAAGCTCCATTGCATGCCACATTGCGTCAAACGCGGGGTGATCGGTTTCTTCGCCTGCAATAGTGAAGGTGTATTTTAACTTATGGTTACCCTTAACGTAAATACCGTCTGCGCCAAGAACGTATCCTGCATTTTCAACAAGCTTAGTAATAAACGCGATTTGCTCGCTTTCAGTAAGCGTATCACCTGCCTTTTTGCCAAGCCCCTTAACGTAATCGTAAAAATCACGGTTACCCTTTAACATGTCAGCATCTGAAGGAATCTTTGCGCCAACGTAGTTATAATAAGGAACGCTTTCCTTGGGATATGCCCAGCTTGAAAGTGACATTGGGCGGTAAATTGCGCTTGCAGTCGTCTTATAATAGTTAACGCATTCTTGAGTATTGATTGCGTGCATAATTGCTTGACGTACTAAAATATCGGGAACTTTACCTGCGTTAATACCAATATAGCCGTAACCTGCCGTTCTAATTGACTCGTAACCAATACCGTCGTTTGCCTTACCCTTAAGCTCATCAATTGTTTCTGCCTTTGCGTTGGGCTCAACGAAGTCGATTGCCTTACTGTATAGGTTGTTAAGCATTTGCGCTGAAGCAACTACTTGATAACGAATTTTCTTAATCCTTGCAGCGCCTAATACGTAATGGGGGTTTCTTTCAAAGTAAATAACGCCCTTATCGTAAAAATCACCTTCGGTAATATTTTCAATACCACCGCTTGCCTTACTTGCCGCATACGCACCCGCACCAACGGGAACGCTTAGCTTTTCGGGGGCTTTTACAACCTCGTTCATAAAGGTTTGTGAAGCGTATTCAACGCCGAAATTGCTTTCGTAGTCAAACGCTGCGATACGGCTTGCATCTGAATAGTAATACATGGGAGCAACGGTGAAAGAGAAGTTCCAAATTGCCTTGGGGTCAACGTCGTTAATGGTGATTGATAATACCTCGTTAGAGCCGTTTTTAACAGAGCCGTCTGAATTATATTCGGGAACGCCGTATTCCTTACCGTTAACGGTTACGCTTCCGTTCTTATTTGCAAACTTAATACCTGAAATGTTGGTATATTTACGGTTTGCGCCTTCGGTTTGGAAGTATTTTTCCATTTCTTGGTTATAAATGAAGGAGTTTAAGGTAATTGCCGTATTCCAATAGGTAACGACTTCCGCAATAGAACCGGGAATTTTATCCATGATAATAGTATTAATTGCCTGCTCTTTAGTCCAATCTCTATGCTCTTTATAATCGTTTGCAAGAGAAGAAATAAGCGCGCCCTTACCACCGTTTTCCTTTTTATTCCAGGTTATATAACCTTCGTTGTAAAGGAACATTTCAACGTCTGTTGCGAATAAATTCTTGTAAACGTTACCGTCATCACCGGTAAACACCATATCTTGGTAAGAATCACGGGAGTTAGAGAAGTCTGTTTCAAGCTCTTCACGGAATAAGCTTACTGCCTTTGTGTAGTCTGCAACTAAATTAGCGTCCGTTTCCAAGCCTCTATCTTGAATTAATTGAAGCTTAGCCTTGAATTCGTTGTCGGTTAAAAATGCATTGTTAGGATCTTCTAAAACCTCTTCGCATGCAGCAATTAAGGATTGAATTCTTGAGGTTGCTTCGTTTTGGAACTTAGAACCAAAGTTATCTTGTTCAGATTCAGTGCTTGCTTGAGTTCTGTATTCCTTAAGACCAACGATATCGGTTGAGTAAATAGTGCTTGAACCGGTGTATGCAGGGTCTAAATAAACGTAAAGGTTAAATAGAACGTCCTTCATAGTAAGGGGTGAGCCGTTAGAAAACTTTACGTTATTTTTAAGAACGAAATAATAAGTGGTGGTTTCGTTTACGTTGGGAGTGCCCTTGGTTACTATTTGTAGGTCTTTTGTAACAACACCCTCTTCGTCCCCCCAAACGGGGTTACCTAATGAATCGTTGCCAATCATACCGATTTGAGTTAAACCAACTACGTTACTATCTGCCGCAGCCGTTGAGAAGAAGGGGTTAAATACCTTATCTACCTCTTGACTTGAAAATACTAACGGATCGTTTTCGTTATCGTAAACCACTGATCCACCGCCGGGAAAATCACCTGACGAACTGCTAGATGCAGAATCATCCCCACCGGCGAAAGAAACGATAAGAATCGTGCCTGCAATCACAACCGCAACGATAACGGAAATGATAATTATTAATTTTTTCTTTACAATTTGCATAGTCATTTTGTATTTCTCCTACTAAGTATTAGTTTATTTTTCAAAGTTTGGTTACAAGGTTTATTCGCCCTGCTTGGTAAGCATTACGCTTACGTTCGTTTGAGTGGTGCTTTCATCCGCTTGATAGAAGGGAGCGTTATTAACAACGATTAAAATATCGCTTTCTTCTCTTCCGGAAGGAAGCTTTGAAACGGTATACGTTCCGTTAAAGGTTACGTTTGAAATTTCCACACCGCTTGCGTTTACGGCAATAGGCGCAAGATAAATTTGTTGGGTTGCGGTAAGAGTGGTTTTAACGTCTACCGTAACGCCCGTAAAGTTAACGTTTTTAATCTTCGCGCCCTTTGCGCTACCAAACAAGCTTATGTGAAGGTTGTTTTCCTTTAAGTCGTTTTTAGATGCCGAATAAGAAATAGTGAAATTGCTTACCGTATGGTTATTGCCTTCAAAAATACCCTTATAGTCGCCAAAGTTAATTGATTCACCCTGCATATCTATATCTGCAATCAAATAAATATTTTTCTTTACTGCCGATTTAAGCTGTTTTGCAGTTGAAACCACTTCAAAGTCGCCTTCAATATAGTTAACGAATACTTTAATATCTAAGCTCTCTTCACCGCCGGGGTGGGTAAAGCTTGAATCCCAAGGAGCGCCGTTTTCATCAACGAAGCCGATTGGCGTGTAAATACCGTCGTAACGCTTTTCTGCATATTTTGCGTAATCGTTAAAGGCTTCCCCTTCGCTAACGGGATATTCGCCGATAACCACCGTTTGACCGTTTGCATCCTTATAGCAAACTGAATAGGTAAATTTTACGTTCTTAACCCACTTTGCGTAAAGGGTTACACCGTTAATATCAACCGTATCGTTTTCAAAATCCCATACGTTTGAATACTCTGCGCTTTCCCCCTCACCCGTTTTGGTTTTATACCAGCCCTCGATATAATAACCGCTTCTTTCAATGGGCTTTTTAGATAACTCGCTGGGCGTAACGATTTTCGTAGCACCATCACCAACTTGGTAATAGTGAACGACGTCACGAGAGCTATTTTGATAAATACCGCCTTCTAAGCAAAAGGTTACCTTCGCTTGATCGCTGTAATCATTCTCATCTGAGCACGCCGTGGCAAACAATGCAACCACGCATAATAAAACTGTTAAAATTCTTTTAAGCTTCATATCTACCTCTTACGAAGTTTTTTGCATTTATAAAAAACTTTTGAATCATCCGTATTTTTACTTACTTCAAAGCCAATTCACTATCGCTTAAAAAATCAACGATTTATTTACTTAAAATAACATTTTAAAAAGTTAAATTTTTCAAAAGAAATAGTGGCGTTTTTAAGCCTATTTCTAAAATAGTAAAAACTACTACGTTTACATTGTATATTTTTTTTGTCAATATAGCAAGCACTTGAAGGTATATAAAAAAAAATAAATTATATTTTTTTAAAAGAATAGGAAAAAAAGCCATTTGATAACGGACGCAAAAACACCTAATAATTAGATATTTTTTCGCATAAAAAAATAGTTTTTTAGAAGGTTTTACCATACCTTACTGCTTTTTAATCAAACTTAAAAAAAGCAACTCACCGCATTAGCACGATTTTTAGCGTTTTGCATAAAAACGGAAAAAACCACAAAAAAACACGCTATAAGGCGATTAACGGCTATTTTGAAGTAAATTTTACCTTTTTCTTTGAATTTTTACTAAAAAATAATGAAATATAGCAAATAATCAACTTATAGCCCGACTTTTTATTTTTTTAACACAACAAAAAACAGCCTTTTTGTTATAGCTAAAAAAGCAACAAAAACAGTCATTTAGCAAATAAAAAATGCACCACCAAAGTAAAACACTTTTTGGTGGTGCATTTGCTATCGCGCGAGTTTTTATATAAAAAAAGCACGCAAGCTTTAACTTGCGCGCTTTTTGTTTATTTAATGAAAACTTTTATTTTGCTATTATTCTTCTAAATCCGTAACGACACCGCTACCGCTTGCGTTAGTTGTTAAGTCAACAGAGTTGTTAGTACCAACGATTTGACCAACCGTGCCGTAACCAGTAACGTCGCCTTCGTTAACAGCAGTATCTATACTTGAGCCTGCGCCTTGGTAACCTGAAATACCGCCAACTTGGGTATAACCGATTACGTCGCCGTAGTTATAAAGCTTAGAAGCAGTTGCGCTATTTTGGTTAGAACCAATAACACCACCTATGCCGGTACCTGCTTCTTGAGCAGCTCTTTCTGCAGTAACTGAACCGCGGTTAGTAGCATTTTCTACAGTACCGCCATTGTTACGGCCAACAGCACCGCCAATATAACTGGTGTAAGACTTTACGTTACCGCTATTTTCTACGTCTTTAACAGTACCCTTGCTTTCGCCAACGATACCGCCAACGTAGTTACCGCCACCGTAAACGTCTGCATCGTTAATACATCCCGTTACAGTTCCGTTTAAGTAACCGGTAATACCGCCAACTTGGCTACCCGTACCGCTTACAGCGCCGTGGTTTTCACAGTTTTGAATTGAACCGCCGTTAGTAACTTGACCGTTAATACCACCAACAGAGCTTACGCTATCTGAATTCTTACCTGCAGTAATAGTACCGTAGTTAATAGCGTATTCCGTCATAGAAGCAACGCAGTTAGAAGAAATACCCGTGTTACCGCAAATACCGCCAACGTATGAGCTGGTAGCAGTTACGTTACCGTAGTTAACCGTTTTAACCTCTGCTTCGCCTTCTACGAAGTAACGGGTTACGTAACCGTTATTTAGACCAACGATACCACCAACTGTAGCCGTACCGCTTATATCACCGTAGTTTACACAACCAACAACCTTAGAAGCAGTCTCTAAAGTAGCACCGCCACCAAGATAACCAACGATAGCGCCGTTAGAGCTTGTTCCGGCAATAATATCACCGTGGTTTTCGCAAAGGATAACTTCAGTAGTACTAGTTGCAAAGCCTACGATACCTGCGATATTGTTTGCTTTTGGAGAATTGATAAAGCCGTAGTTTTTACAATTCTTAACAGTTGCCGTCGCGCCACCGCCAACGATACCGCCAATGTATTGGTTAGTACCGGAAATCGTTCCGTGGTTTTCACAATTTTCTACAGTCGTGCTGGTAGCTGAAGTACCTGCAATACCGCCAACGTACTTAGGTCCGGTTACAGTACCGTAGTTGAATGAATTTAGTACCTTACCGCCGTTTGCCTTAGTATTATTACCAACGATACCGCCAATGTTAGAGCCGGTACCTTTAATTGCACCGTAGTTATAGTTAGAAGCATTAACACCGGGGTTAGATTGGTTTTCACCGGCAATACCACCAACGTCACTCGTACCGCTTACTTCACCGTAGTTAGTACATCCGTCTAATCTTGAGCCGTTGCCTAAGTAACCTGAAATACCGCCGGTATTAACGTCAGAAGCGGTTACCTTACCGTAGTTTACACTATTAAGAGTCTTTGAAGCAGACTGAGTAGTACCTGTAATACCGCCGTTGTATGAACCGGAAGCCTTGATTTCACCGTAGTTTACGCAACCGTCTACCGTAGCACCGGAAGAAAGAGCTGTAATACCGCCAAGATATCTAGCAGCTACACCGGTTACTGTGCCGTAGTTTGCGCTGTTAAGTACTTGTGACTTATTCGCATGACCGATAATACCACCTATACTACCTTCATAATAATCTACAGTTGTTTTATCTGATTTATAAACCGTAACCTTACCACCGGTAACGTTACCAAAGTTTGCTGAATTGGTTACCTTCGTTGTACCGGTACCTTCACCAATGATACCACCTACTCTTCTAGCACCAGAGCCACCCGTTACGTTTCCGTAGTTTACACTGTTATCAACCGTACAGCTTGCTGCAGTACCGAAGAAGCCACCAGTTAAGCTGCCGCCCTTTACTTCACCGTAGTTAGTGCTATTGGTTAACTGAGTAGTAGTTGCTGAACCAAGGAAGCCACCTACCCAGTAATCTCCACCGGTTACAGATGCTAAAATATCTGCATAGTTATGAACGTTATCAATAACAGCGCCTGCTAAGCTGATGTATGCAATAGCACCCGCTCTGTGCTTAACGCTAACCTTACCTGCGATAGTTAAGTTCTTAACAACTGACTTAGGACCAACGCCTTGGAATAAGCCGTAACCGAAGCCGGTGTTAGAGATATTCATTATAATGGTATGACCAGCACCGTCAAAGTTACCGTCAAAGTAAGTCCAGTTATAAGTGGTTGTTGTATCACGGAAGCAAATGGGAGTCCATTGATATCCGCTTAAGTCTATACTTGCGCCTAATTTGTAGTATACGCCCGTGCCGTAAACAGAGCCCTTAGCAGAGGTATTATCCATACCAAGCTTTGCAAGGTAAGCAAGCTGAGCGCCCGTTTTAATAATGTAAGGATCGCTTGCAGTACCTGAACCGCTTTCAAATGAAGTTCCGGTAGAGCCGTCCCATACGGTAACGGGGGTGTAGTTAACGGTGTAAGTAGCATCGTCAAATACGATACCTGCTAACCAGTAACGGTCGGGAGCGAAGCCGTTAACTGCGGGAGAAGCGGTTTCTGCTTCGCCGTAAGCAGTGCCGTAATCAACGGTAAAGCTCTTAGAGGTGGGAGCTACTACTGCGCCACTATTAACAACGTAGTTAACAGTAATTGTGTATTGGTTAACTTCCGCAATATTAACGAATTCGTAAGTTACGTCTGCCGTGATTTCGGGAAGAGTGCCGGTACGAAGGTCAATAACCTCTTCGCCAACCTTCCATGCGGGATAGTAAGTATACTGTTGAGTTCTTGCTAAAGTGGGAAGCTCGCCTTCAAATACGATTTGAGTGCCGTATTCTAAAAGGTGAGATTGAAGCTTAGCCCCGTCTTCGCCAAGGAAGGTTACGGTGTACTTGTTAACGGTTGCAGTAAATACTGCGTAATAGGTTGCAGGACCGCTAACTGCGGGAACTTCTATAACTGCGCCGTTTTCGCTGGTTGACCAACCTACAAAGGTGTAGGTGTACTGAGCGGTTGCAGCTTTTTCGGGAGTACCGTTAAAGGTGGGAACTACGCCGAAAGCAAAGTCCTTCTTGGTTAAGTTGCCGTCTACGTTCCAAACGATTTCGTGTTCGTTAATAGATTCCTTAATTTCTAATACGTAGGTTGCAGATTCAAATACTTCGGGAAGTACGTCTTCAAATGAATAGCTTACGCCGTCTACAATCCAACCTATATATTTATATTTATGTTCAGGAGTGTTTTCGATAGTGGGAATTTCGCCTTGGAAGGTTGCGCATTCGCCTTCTAATACTCTTTGAACGTCTAATACGTTACCCTTTTCATCAGTAAAGGTAATGGTGTATAAGTCAACCTTACTGAATACTGCGTGGTAAGTTAAATCTGATAATGCAAAGCCGATTTCTTCAGCCTTTCCACCTTCGGTTAAAGACCAACCTGCGAAGGTGTATCTGTAAAGCTCGTCGTCTGCCTTAACGGGGGTTTCACCGCTGTAAACGGGCTTACGACCTGCATCAACCGTAGAAGTGCTTTCTACGCCGTTAGCATTCCAAGTGATAGTGAACTTCGTGCCAAAGTAGTCACCAACTAGTAAACCAACGAAGGTGCTATCTACACCGTAAATGGTGTTTGCGGTTACGATACCCTTAACAACGCCTTCGTTAGAGCAGTTTTCTAATGCAAGCTCGCCGTATGCAAAGCCTACTAAACCGCCAACCTTGGTTTGATGAGCTAAAGCGGTAATATCGCCGGTGTTCTTGCAGTTGATAAGAGCGTTACCCGTACCGTTTACTTGACCTGCGATAGCGCCCGTTCTTGCTTGAGCGTCATTAATAGTATCCGTAACGGTGATATCTACGTTAGTAGTTACGTTCTTAACGGTAACTCCGCCGTTCATATAGGTTGCAAGAGCTGCGTGGTAGTGAGCGCCGGTAATGCTACCTTCAAAGTTAATATTTTCTACGGTACAGTTAGCTAAGCCCATGAATAAACCGAAGCATACTGCTGCGTTTTCTTCTTTCATGGTTATAGTCTTATTGCTACCGTCAAAGTTTGCGCTAAAGAAGTTAGCTATAGAATGCCAACCGCCCGGGGTGGTGTTGCTATCACAAATGGGAACCCATCCGCCAACGCTTAAGTCAACGTTTACGGTTAGCTTGTAATAAGTACCCTTACCAAAGTCCTTCTTGCCGGTGGTTAATCTTGAAAGAGCAGCTAAATCAGTTGCAGATTGAATTAACCAAGGAGATTCTTCAGTACCTTCACCGCTGAAGGTGTAGCCGTTAGCAACGTTAGGATAAGTACCGTTCCAAACGCTGGTATCGCTAAATACTGCGTAATAATGAGTTTCGCCTGCAATAGCTTGGCTAGCTAAATCAACAACTTCGCCGTTTTCGCCGGTTGCCCAACCTAAGAATACCTTACCGTATACGTAAGCGTCTTCACGAGAGGGAGCTGTGCCGTATGCAAGAACTTCGGTAGAAGCTTCGCCGTTTACGTGCCAAGTTACGTTATATTCTCTTAAAGTGGTGCTAAATTGTGCGGTATAAGTTACATCCCCTTCTACTGCGCCAATTTCTTTATCCCAACCGGAGAAGGTGTAGTGATATTGAGCGTCTGATGCCTTAACGGGAGCTTCGCCGTTATATGCGGGAACTTCGCCGTAGTTCATTTCTTGACTAAATAGAGTTTCGCCGTTTGCGCCAACGAAGGTAACAACGTATACTCTTTCAAATGAATTGAATACTGCGTAGTAGGTTAAGCTTTCGGTTGCGGTAGCAGCGATATCTACTATTTCGCCGCCTTCAGTTAAAGACCAACCTGCAAATTCATAACGGTAATAAGAATCAGGTTCTTTAACGGGGGTTTCGCCTTCGTAAGCAATAGCGCTACCTTCTACTAATAAGCTAGACTGTAAGGTTTGTTCGCCGTTTACGAAGTTGATACGGTAATTGTTAGTGGTGCTGAAATATGCGTGGTAGGTTACGTGACCGCTGATTGCGGGTAATTCTGAGCCTACGGGATACTCAACTCCGCCTTCCGTCCAACCGGCAAAGGTGTAAGTATACTGTTCGTCTACCGCCTTAACGGGGGTTTCGCCCTTGTATACTACTGCGTCGCCTTCGTAAAGGGTTTCGCTTTGTAGAACCTCGCTTCCGTTTACGAATACTGCAAGATATTTAGCGGTTAACGCATAGCTTGCGGTGTAAGTAACGTCTGCCCCGGTAACGGGAAGAGATTCGTAATAAGTACCTTCAGAATCCAACCAACCGTTGAATTCGTAAACGTACAAGTTGTCCTCTGCTCTTACAGGGGCTTCGCCCTCGTAAGCGGGGATTGCGTTGTGATCAACTACTACGGAATATAGCTGTGTTCCGTCGTAGTTAACGAAGGTAACGGTGTGCTTAAGTGGTGTACAAGCAGTCATCGCTACCGTTGCAATCGCAAAAATTACGATGCAAAGAGCTGATAAAAGTTTTCTTTTCATTTTTTCCTCCTATAACTTTGCGTTATATTACTGGCTTGAGGCAAATTTACGGTTTTTTATCAAAATTTAACCCTTTTTTACCCCTTGCCTATTGGTTTCTAACTTGCAAATTCTATTTTAACACATAATTATTCTTTTTGCAATAGTTTTTTAAAAATTTACCGCTATAATTTTTATAACTTTATAAATATATTTATAAATATTCCCTTTTAACGGCTTTAAGGGGAATTAAAACGTTAAAATTTTAATTTCCCCTTAACAAATCTTATTATAATAATTTTCCTAAGCTTAAGTTACCGACCGCAGTTGAGGTGCTGGTTAACTGACCGCAAATTTCGCCAACGGTTGCACCGCCTAAAATTGCGCCGTAGTTAGTACAAGAGCTTACCGAGCCGTAGCCCCAGTTACTGCCTGCAATACCTGCAACGTAAGAACCGCTCTCAGAAATAACGTTTGCGTGGTTTACGCAATTTTTAACTAAAGCGCCGTTACATCCGCCAAGCACACCGCCGGTATAGCTTGCGTTAGAAAGAACTAAGCCGTGGTTTACGCACTCTTCAACGTAGGGCTTAACGTAATCGCCGTTATCGCCATCTACCTTTGCTGCAACGCCAATAACACCGCCTGCGTTTGCGTTGCTACCGCTAACCGTAACGGTTACGCTACCGAAGTTAACGCAGTTCTTTACGCCGTTAACCTCAGCTAAATCCTTATTTGCGTAAAAATAACCAATAACACCGCCGGCAGATGAATTATCTGCAAGTACGTCACCCTTATTTACGCAGTTATGAACGTTAGCGTAGGCTCTGCCAACAACACCGCCAACGTAGTTTGACGTACCGTAAATATAACCAACGTTTTCACAGTTAGTTACGTTATCCTTAGTGTAACCAACGATACCGCCAACGTTAGAGCTACCCTTAACTAAGCCGTAGTTTGAACAGCTTTCAATAGCCGTTTCTACGTTGTAACCAACGACGCCTGAAGTATAAGCTGCGCCGTATACGGGGGCGTAATTGTTACAGCCTTTAATTGCGTCTGCTTGACCTAAAGCGTAGCCTATAACACCGCCAACGTAGTTTTTAGTTGATGAAACGTAGCCGTAGTTATTGCAGTAACTTATAACCGCGCTACCTTCCTTTCTTGCAACTATGCCTGCAACAGTACCGCTACCGCCGTCTACTATAACCTGACCGTAGTTATTGCAATAGCTTACTGAAGCGTTAGTTCCGCCAACGATACCTGCAGTTCTATATGAGCCTGATGCGCCCGTCTGAGTAATAGTTGCGTAGTTATTGCAGTTTTTAATTTCACCGCTAGACCAGCCAACGATACCCGCGGTATTACCAAAACCGCATACCGTACCGAAGGAATTGCAGTTTTGAACTAAACCGCCCTTATTGTGACCAACTACCAACGCGGTGTATTTAGCAACTGAATATACGCTACCGCTTACGTTAAGATTTTTAACGCTACCGCTTACCGTAGAGAATAATCCGTGGCCGGAATTTGCGTTACTGTTAGCAAGCTCGCTTCTATAGCTTAAATTGTATATTAAGTGTCCGTTACCGTCAAAATGACCGCCGAAGGGATAGTCGTAATGACCGATTGCTTCCCACGCAATATTTGCAAGGTCTAAATCGTTGTTTAATTTAAAATATACGTTTTCGTAAGCGTTTCCGCCGTCTACGTCCTTGGCAAGCTGAGCAACCTGCTCTGCCGTGGTAATAATATAGGGTGAATCTTGAGTTCCTTCGCCCTGAGCGGTTACGCTTTCACTTTCGCCATTCCAAACGTCGTAAGAGGAATAATAAACGTCCACCGTTCTATCTTCTACGACGCAACCTGAAACGTATGCAAAAGAGGGGGAATATCCGCTTACTGCAGGAGAAGCTATTTCATAATCGTCACCGCAGGTATAATTTTGAGAATAGCTATCAAAAATAGTGCCGTTTAAGTAGTAGTTAACCGTTACGTTGTATACGCGTAAGGTCTTTTCAAACACTGCTTCAAACGCCATATCCTCGTATACGTGGGGAAGCTCGCCGTAGTAAACCTCGCCGTATCTAATCCAGCCGGCTAAGCTGTAATCGTATTTAGAATCTGATTGCTTGGTTAGATTTGCTCCGGTATAAACGGGAGCTTGTCCGTACTGAACGCTTACCGTTTGAACGGGCTCGCCCTCGTGCTTAAAGGTTACGGTAAACTGCTTATATACCGTTTCAAATAAGGCGGTATAAGTAACGTTTTCGGTTACTACGGGTAGTTCTTCGTAAACTGCGTCGCCATTCTTCCAGCCTATAAAGCGGTAAGAGCATTCTGCTTTTTCCTTGCGGTAAGGCTCGCCGTAAAATACGGGCACGGTATTTTCCTTAACCGCCACCACTATAGAGCTTTCGTCTACAACGAAGGTTACGTCGTAATACTTAACTGGCCCGCGACTAACTAAATTAGCCGTATAAGTGCAATCCCCTTCTACTGCCGTTATGGGCTTATCCCAACCGCTTAGAACGAAAACCTCACCGTCTATTTCAAACCTAGTTTCGCCTTCGTAAGAGGGCATAACACCGTATTCGTACACTTTACTGTTTTCTTCGCCGTTTACTATAAAGGTAACGGTGTACTTTCTTGCAGCTTCCGTATAAGAAGCGGTAAAGCTGGTATCAACGCTAACTGCGGGTAAGCTGGTGTAAACGACGCCGTTTAATGCCCAACCTTCAAACTGATATTCAGTTGCGGGGGTGCTTGCCTTAGTGGGGGTTGCTCCATTATAGCCGGGAACGCTACCCTCTTCAATTTCTACTGAATAAAGCTCCGCCCCATCGTGATTTAAGAAGATTACGGTTACCGTAACGGGATCTTCGTTACTTGAAGAATGCTCGCTTGAGCTTTCACTTGAGATTGCTGAATCTTCACTGCTTGAAGAATCTTCAGAGTGCTCGCTTGAGCTTTGCTCTTGAGAAGAACTGCCCGTTGAGCCGGTATCTTGACTTGTTCCACAGCCTGAAAGAGCAAAAACAGAGAAAACCAGGCTAATTGCCAAAACTAAAATTATTAACTTGTTCTTTAACATATTAGCCCACCTCCTTTTCTATTTCGTTAAGGTCTGTAACTAATCTAATATTTTTTACCGTTAAACCTGTATTGAATGAGAATATGCCGATTGTAATAGGCTCGCTATCAAATATTTCCGCAGAGGTAGAAGCAAGTAGCGTACCGTTCATGTAGAATAGAATGGTGTTATCGCTCTTAATAATCTTAAAGGTAACGTACTTACCGTTTGAATAAGGCATATCCTTAATGGTGTAAGTAGTGCCGTTTAGCCAATCGTAACCGCTATAGGGCTTTTCTACTATACCTGCGATTTCTTCGTTTAAGTTAACTGCTGAAATATAATAATATCTGCTGTGATTTGAGTTTAATAGATTAATACCGAACTTGGGGTATAAATCGCCGTTGTAAATTGCGGTTGCAGTTACCTGCATTTCAAATAGAAAATCGGTGTTGCTTCCCGCTTTATTATAAATAACGTTAGTACCGCCTGCGGTATTAGAAAGAACTCCGTTTGAGTACGTCCACGCCCCACTTGCCAGATAAGAGCCAACGCTACCCCATTCTGCGCCCCACCTATCATTATATAATCCGCGCGCGCTTAAAATTTGCTTGGCTAACAGTCTGTTACCCTCATCTGAAAGGGTTGTTGAGCTTGCGTATAGGGGAACGTTTACGCCGTCGTTAACGAAAATTTCTTCGCTTAAATCAATATACTCTACGTTAGAAAGGGTTTGAACGTATTCCTTAACCATGCGGTTATAAGCTATTACCGCCTTTGCATCGTGAGTTGATACTGAAGGAATGGAAGAAACTATATTTATCTTTGCGCTACTTAATTTAGAAAGCTCGGCTATAAAATTCTTCATACCGTTAAAGGTTGCTAAAACTGAAGTGCTTCTTAAATCGCAAGAACCGCAAGAGAAGAATATTTCGCCGGGACTAAATCTGGTTATATCACCAATATTGTTAGACCAATATTCTAAGGTGCTACCGGGAACGACGTAGGTATAAGAGCCCTTTAATGCGTTCATACCGTTCGCGCCTGCAACGTGTGAAAGAAGCTCGTCACCGGTAAATAAATAATCCACCTGAGCTACGTTCATAGCAAATTCGCCGTTTGCGTTTATTAGCAAGTGAGTAGAGGGATTTTCCCAATTACAGTTCATTTCACTATAAGAAATCCAACCCGTTTTTAGGGTATTGGTGGTGTTTCTCATAGCGGGGCAAATGGTAAGATTGCCGTATGCGTCGTTGTAGCTTGTTCCTATTACTGAATAGGGAATGGTAACGCGCGTTTTATAGCCCAAGAAGCCTTGATCAAAGGGGTTATATTCCTCAAACTCAACCTTAATTCCGTAACTGCTTGCGTTATAAAAATAAGTGCTATAGCGTTGCCAATAGTATTCGCCAATACCGCTTACTACCATCTTATAGCAAGAGCTGTTTAGCGCAGAAGCAGAGCTTCTTAAACCGATTATAAATTCAATATTATCTGCCATACCAACGCTGGTAGTACCCTTTTTAGAGGTGAATATTAAATCGTCCTCTACTACCGTTTCTACCACGATAGCTTCAGGGGTATATTCCGCATACCAATAGCTGGTTGCCTGCTGATAGCTTACCGTTAACGAAAGCTTTACGTTAGTTTCTTTATAAACGGGAATAAACACCGCAGAAACGGTTACCGCCTTTTCCGGCATGGTAAAGCTATTGCCTTCTATTTTAACGCCGTCCACACAGAAATAATCCAGCATTTTATTATAGCTGGAAAATGCCTTTAAGGTTACCGTATCGCCCGCGTTTGCAGAAGCTAAATCTGCCACTATAACGCCGTTATCGCTATCTTCAACGGTAATTGCGTACGCAGTTGAAAGAGTGCTTGCAGAGGTTACGTTTATTACTACGTTTTGGTTAGGCATAACAAATTCGTTACCTTCCAGCTTACTGCCGTTAACGTATACCGCACAACCCTCGTAGCCCTTACTGCCGTAAAGCTCCAGCTTAACGGTATCGCCCGCGTTTGCAGATTTTTGAGTTTTAATTCCGCCGTATAAGCTGTTTTCTACCGTTATGGTAAATTCCCCCTCATCTTGAGGCTGGCAAGCAAATAACGCGCCTAAGGAAAGAACTAGAATTATTAAAAGTGCGCCTATTAAAAGCCTATTTCTTTTCATTTTTAGCCCTCCTTATTGCCCTTGCAAGAACGAAGCAAACAACCGCGATAGCAATAAAGGTTATTGCAGTTATTAACGCTTGGCTTTGGGGATTTTCTAAACTGCTTGAAACGGGAGCTTGAACGCCCTTAATTAAAGAAGCTTTTGCAACCGTTGCCTGTAAATTTTCTTCCCTAGTTACGCTTTTTGCACTAGTGCCTGCGTATTTAGAGCTTACTATTGAAGTGTTACCCTTAAAATCGTAAACGAATTGATTTTGAACGTTGTAAAGCTTATCTTGAATGGTGCTTACGTAGTTGATATAGCAAAGTTGATTTTGCTCGTCAAAGTTTAAAAGCGCAACCATTGATTCTAAGCCGTCGTTCATTATAATACCTTGCGCGTTTATAAGGAAATGAGTTACTACGTTTCCGTTTTCGCCAACCATTTCTTTAACGGTAATATCGTCTGCAATAACGTGACCGCTAAAGGTCATAAATACGTTGGGATATTTGCTTAACCATTTTTCCCAAACCTGAACTGCAGAGTTAACGCTTTCGTTTTTAGTAAATCCGTAATCGTGGCTAGTAATTAAGCGGTAATCGGGATTTAAGTTGCCGTGCGTTAACATTATAAGTCTGCGGTCTAAGTGCTGTTCGGTTATTTCACAAGCCCATTCTAAAACCTCGTCAGAGGGGCCGAATTCCATAGCGAATACTATGTACTTAACGCCCGCGTACTCTAATAAATAATAGGCGTTAACAACGCTATCGGAAGAGAATGAGCCACCCCATTCATTCCATTGACTTATTTTTTCAATGGTTAAATACTTGTTCAAATAAGTAAGATTTTTGGTTGTTGCGCATTCGTCGTCGTAGTCGTGGTTGCCGGGAACGAACATATAAGGCATATGTCCGTCTAGCTTAGCAAACTCATCCCTAATAGTTTTATATTGCTTATCAAAAGAACTACCCTTTGAATGCTTACCGTTTGTTAAGTCGCCAACGGTAAATACTGCTTCTATCTTTTGCTCGCTTTCCTTCTTTAATAGATAATCGGGAAGCGTTCCAACCATTTCGGGATAGAATAGGGTTATCATTTGAATATCGGGAACTACTGCGATAGTGTAATCCTTTGCTTCGTATAAGTCGCCTTCGTAAAAATAGTCGTTAGAAGCAAGGTATGCGTCGTTACCAAATGAAGAGGTATCCTTTGCGACTACTAAAGATGCGTCTAAGCAAACGTTAAGTATTAAATCGCTACGCGTTGATGCGCTTATGGTGCTTCCGTTTCTGTAATCGCGGTAAATTTCGCCTGAGGTTAACACGTCTGAATAAGCGGTTACTTGGCGAATACTGCCCTTAAACTGTCTTTTTTGCTTTTGCCTTGATAAGAAGTCACCGCCAATTGCGTGAAGGTTATAAAATTCTTCTATATCAGAACCAACGCCAACCTGCTTTTCTTGGGCAAGTCTACCGTTTATATAAAGCAAGAATGAGTTTTTACTTGCATCACGAACTGCGGTTACGTGCGTCCATTCGCCGGTTCTTAAATCCACACCGTCGAATACTACGTACTTTTCATAGTTATTCCACGCAACGCAGAAGTTACCCTTTCCGTTAACCTCGTAGCCCACCTCGGGAGTGGCCGTCATACAGTAGTTACTAAAAAGAGTACCAATTTCGCCGGTAACGTTCTTATCTATTTTTAACCAAGCCTCAAAGGTGTTGGGGTTATCGGTTAAAGGAGCTGAAAGATTATATTTTAAAATTCCGCTGGTAAAATCTACCCCAGAAGAACCGCTTGATGCGTTAGCCGTTGCAACCGAAACGGGAACTGTGAGTAAAATTGCCACTAATATTAAACAAGAAAGTAAACGCTTAATTCTTTTCATTTTTCTTTCTCCTTTTAATCATTACTGCGCATAGAGCAACACCGCCCAAGCCTAAAGCACCGCCACCTACGCCGATAGCCAATACTACGGATGAGCCGTTATCTTCAACTAAAACTAATTCCTTAATAGCCATTTCCAGCTTTTCTGCAGCCCCATCAACGGCTTCCTGTGAGCTTTCGCCGTTTAGCGCGCGGGCAGCCTTATCTGCCTGATCAAACAATAGCCAGCTTGCTCTGGTGTATTTTTTAGCGCCACCGCCTTGATAAATAGCTTCCGCCTTTTCTAAAGCTAGCTCTAGCTTTGATAAATCCGCAAGCTTCGCGCCGTTATTTACCGCGCTTGTTAAAGCTAAAATAGCTGCATCCATATTTGCCTGCGAGCTATATTCGTTAATTAAAGAAGCGTTATAAATTGCTCTTTTTACTTGCATTTTTGCATTTGACGTATAGCCGTTAGCGTTAGCTTCGTAAGAGCTTACTAAAGCGTTATAGCTTTCCGTAAAGGCAGTAAAATCGCCTGCTACGCTACATACTGAAGATACTTCGCCAACGAACAAATTATTTAAGGTAAGAGCGCTTAAACCGCTGTTTATAAAATCAATAGAATATAACGCATTAGGCGCGGTACGAATAAAGAATATATGGCACTTATATCCTTCAGATAAGCTTTCCCAATATACTTCGTAAGCGCCGTTATCCGCTACTGCGTTTTCTCCCACCGTTAACTCTAGGCAATCACCGCTTCTGCCTGAAATAAATAGCTTAAAAGCTCCTACCTTTTCTTTAACGTCGAAGCAAATATTATACACGTTAGTCGTGGGCTTCCAGCCTAAATCTAAGGATAGAGAATCACCCTTTTCTAACTGCATTGCATAATCTACGCTACCAACGCGAACCTTTTCTCCTTTAGTACCTAAAAGAGGATTGCAATAAACCTTACCGTTTAAGGGATCGCTACCGTCACTTACGGTAGGTACTGCCCCTTCAAACGTTCCGTTTAAGTAAGCGTAGTTAACGTTAGAGCCTTCCGCCCTAAGAGTGATATTATCCATATCAAGATATACTTCGGGAGTAAAGGAAGCCTGCTGATATGCAAAATAATTTACTGCTATAGTTGCGGTGGTAGTGGTGTAAACGTCTAAAATACCGCTGAAGCTACGCCACGTTCCGTCGCCATCCTCGTTTATAACCAGCTCGTCGAAGGAAATATTACCGGAATTGTTACTGCTTGAGCTACGGGTGCTGAATTGCAATATATTTTTACTAAAATCAAGACTGTTTTCAACCGCTTCACTCATATAAAGTCTATAATCAAAAGAAAAATAGATGCGGTTGGTAACGGGCATATTAGAAATTTGATTGCTATCGTTATCGTAAAACGCCATTGTAAAACGGGTGCTTGTTGCGCTTGCTAATCCGTTATAGTTACCCATTCTTAAATAGGAGTTTTCATCTGAAGCGTCGTAAATTAAGTATAAATCGCTTTCGTTAGCCTTAACTGAAGCAGCGCCCCTGTATAAAAAGCTTCCTGCCTTGGGAAGAGCTACCGCAACGTCACCGCCGTCAAATAAAACTCTTTCTTCCCTTGCGTAAACGGTATTATTAGCGTAATCTACCCCGTCTTTTCCGTGAAGAAGGTATGACTGCTTGCTTTGAGGAGCAATTGAGGCATAGTCAATAGAAATCTCCTTTTTGTTAGCAGTAGTTATGGGCGCGTTTTCTAAATTAACGTTACATAGGTTAGCCGTACCGCTTACCGCAACGACGTTATCCACGTCTAAATAGCGCTGATTAGTACGCCAAGCAATATTCCCGTCGTAATAGTATTTAAGGGTAAGCCTATCTGCCTTATTAGTGCCAACGCTTATGGTAACGCTTGCGCTTGACCAATCTACGCCGGACTGTGAACTAATTGCAAGCTCCTTTACCGTTAAGTGCTTTTCTACCCCGCCGATAGATAGCGTTAAGACCTTATCATCCTCTGCGTAATATTCGCTACCTTCAGAAAGTCTGTAATTAAAGCTAACGGTAACGGTATCCCCCCACTGCTCGCCGTATGCAAGCTTAACGTTTGCGGTGGTAAAGGTAGAAAACCTTAACCCGTTAAAGTTTGCAAGCCTAATAAATTTGTTTGATGCGCCGTCTGCAAGCTCTAATCCGTAGCTTACTAAAGAACCACCCTCGCTTGAAGCACTGCTTGATTGCCATACGCCCGTTTCCGCGCTAGTTACTGAAAGATAGCTTTCAAGATATAGCTCGTAAGAAGCGGTGGGCTGAGCGTGGGTAGTTACAGCGCAGGGAATAAAGCATAGTAGCAGTACTGCCGCAACTAAAATAGACCGAAGTCCTCGCATAAAAAACCTCCACTAATTTTTTATTACATTGTGTTTACCCAAAAAGCACCTTGGGCTTGGTTGAAAAAATACAACCTTAATATCGCTTTACTCTTGCTTAAAAGTTTTATAGGCGATTTTTTACCCTTTTTTTGTGACCTTTTAGGTAAAATTATAAATTTTACTTAATACAGTATATCACATAGCAAGTAAAGTGTCAAATTCATTTTAAAAAAAATTGTTATAACTTTTATTTGTTATCGGTTGACAATTATCAACCAATAGCTTATAATTTAAGAAAAATAGAACTTAATTTAAGGGGAATTTTATGCAAAATATAGAACTATCTTTACTAAACGAACAGGACTTTCCAAAAATAGAAAGAGTAGCAAAGGCTCTTGCTTCCCCTTTGCGCTTAAATATAATTCGCCAGCTTCACGAGCGCCCAATGACGGTTATAGAGCTTGCAAAAACCAATAATATAACCAACTCAACGGCAATTTTCCACCTTAATTTACTGCACGAGGCGGGCATAATAAAGGTGCGCTATTTACCAAGCAAAAAGGGCTCTGCTCAGGTATTTTTTATTCAAGCGCTGAACAATATTACCTTCTTTAGAAAAATCGGCAAGGATATGAGCAAGATAACCACCTTTGAGCAAAGCGTCAAGGTGGGCGCTTACACTCACACCGAAAACGATTATTTGGGAATGGCCGTTGGCAACACCTTTTTTTCCGCACTAAATCCCTTTGACGAAAAAAGAATGGACGCTAACTTAATTTGGAGCTTTGGCGGGGATTTAACCTACACCTTTTCTAACGAGTTTGCAACCAAGAAAAACGCTATTTCTAAGCTTGATTTTTCATTTGAGATTTGCTCTGAAACCACCTGCTTTAGAAACGACTGGAAAAGCGATATTTTTATTGCGGTTAACGGCGTGGAAATTGCGCACTATCTTTCACCCGGGGACTTTGGCGGAACTAAGGGTAAATATACCCCCGACTGGTGGCCTGCAAACATGACTCAGTTTGGCAATCTGGTTATGCTAAGCATTACCGAAGAAGGTACTTTTTTAAACAATAAGCCGGCAAGCTCTTTTACCTTAAAGGATTTGCGCTTATCTGAAGGAAAGGGGGTTAAGCTAAGAATTTACAATAAGCCCGACTCTACCTATTACGGCGGTATGAACCTATTTGGCAAGGGCTCCGGCAATTACAATCAAGATATCGTAATGACGGCGTACTACTCCACCCCAAAAACCGAAGAAGAATAATACTTTTTTATAATAAAAACCGCGCTATAACGCGATTAACGGCAGTTTTTAACTAAATTAATATACTAAAAAAAGAGAGTGAAATTTGTTTTTTTCACTCTCTTTTAAATTGCTGTTTTTATTTATTCATTAGCTTCTATTTGCGTTTTTTCAGCCTTGCTTTTGCGTTTAAAAATAACCGATCTAAATAGGATTATATTCATAACGATTAAGAAGGCGAATAAAATTCCAAAGGTTAACCAAGGCTGTTTAGGCGCAAGGTTTGCTAAAAGCATTAGAGGGAAGCCGAATACTATTGCGGGGAAGTTTTGGTAAACTAAGTTATCTGCAACGGGGGTTTTAAAGCCCTCGTCTACTTCACGAAGTAAAATCATACCGGTACTTGCAGTACCCGTTAGCATACCGTACATCATTAAGAACTGCTCTTCAGAATAAGCGGGGAAGAACCTTCTTGCAATATACAAGTTATAAAAATAGGTGATAACCGCGCCAACGATGCCAAGTATTATAAGAACTATCCAATAGTTACCTAAAACGTCAAATCTAATAGCGGCAATACCTGCAACTACCATTACGTCAAAACAGCTATTGCTTATTCTATCTAACAAGAAATTATTTCTGTGATATTTCTTAATAATGCCCTTTTTGTGTGAAAACTTTGCAACAGCTTTAATTAAAGTTGCCATTAACACGCCGAATAAGAAGTTAAAGCCGTATATTACAGATTGCATTCCTATAAGCTTGGTAAGTAACGCCATAAGCGCGTAAGTTAAAATATATGCAAGTAATACTAGCGCGATTTGAACGGTCATTTTATCCATACTGCCGTTCATAGGTATTTCGTTATCGGACTGAACGTCCTCGCTTAAAAGCTTTCTTTCTTTATCTGAAGCAATTATTACCTTGCCCTTTTTCTTTAATATATTAAGGTGAATAACACCGCCAATGCTTGCGCTTAAAAAGCCTAAGGCTGCAACGGTTAAGCCAAAGCTAGAACCGCCAATAAAGCCCCAATCGTTTTCGTACGTCTTACCCCAGTTTAACGCCTGCCCCGTGCCTTGACCGTAACCAAAGGGAAGTAAAATACCTGAAATGGGGAATACGTCCGTTAAAATATAAGACAAGCCAAGGGTTATTCCCATGCCGAACACCGCTTGTAAAAGATAGGTAGAAACAGTTGTAACACCGGTGTTAAATATTTCTTTATTGCGCTCTTTAGTAAACTTCTTTTCGGTAGTTTTTAAGGTGGTTGCAATAAATCCAAGCGCTAAAGCGTGGTAGGTAATAACCTCTAAATTAGCGTTTCCGTTACCGCCGAATATTTCAAGATTAAAAAACGGTTTTTCAGCAATCGCTTCGTAAACGGTGCTTATAATGAGTAATATAATACCACCTAAAACGGAAGTGGGTATAAGTGAGTTTTTAAAAAAGCCGGTCTTTTTAATTACGTTTGCAAGTAGCATTGCTACGAACAAAACGGTCATTAAACAAAGGAATGACCAAACCTCAGAGTCCCAAAAATAATACATTATCATCACCTTTCTTTAAATTGTTATATCTATAATAAAAATGCACGTACTTAAGAGCGTTAAAGCGCTTACTGCCCTTTATTTGCCATAAGTCCTTTCCTATATAAACGTTAAGCTTGTTTCTTCCTAAAACTGCAAAAGCGTAAGCCTCGTCAAAGGAAAATTCCCTTGTTTTTACCCCTTCAACAACTATCCTATCGCCGAATAATCGAACTATAGCCTCACTTTCTATCTTTTTCTTATTCTTATACGGTATTACCTTATAAAGGGTAACCCTTTCTTCATACAAGGGCTTTTCCGTAACCGTTCTAACGTCAAAGGAGTTTATAAAGCTTGCCTGATAATCGTACCACTCCGTAACGAATTCAAAGGGTAAATTTCCACTTACTGCCTTTAATTGCTTGGTTTCTAAATATTCAATCTTAAGCGAGCATTTTTTACATTCCATAAAATTGCCGTGACTTTCAAAGGTAGAAAATCCACAATGCGGGCAAACGTAAATTGCCCTTTCTAAATATTCGGCGCGCTTGTTACTCTTAAAAGCTCCGCTTAAAGCGCCTTCGTTAACGTAAAGCTCTTTTTTAATAATTTCGTAAAGCTCTGCGTTATCCATATTTAAATATTCTTCAGGCTGCATTACCCTTGAGGTATACGCACGCATTTTACCGTGGCGGGGCTTATTGCTCCAACGGGGATGCACGCCGTAACCCTCTTCTATACGGAAAAATGCTATGGGAAGCTTAAGCGCCTTACAAAGCCCGCAAATAGCTTCGTTAATATGTTCAGTTTTTCCGCTATACGTTCTGTTACCTTCGGGCGCAAGCGCTATAGTTCCGCCCTCCTTTGCAACCCTAATACAGTTCATAACCGCGCGAACGTCGGTGGACTGCTTTTTAATGGGTATAGGCGCAACCGCCCACTTTAATAGCTTAGAAATAAAGCCCTTAGAGAATAAATCCTCACTTGCAACATAGTAAACGGGCGTGCGGAAAGCGCACCCAACGAAGAACTGATCGTAATCCGTTTGATGGTTAAACAGGATAAGATATTGTCCCTTATCCTTACGACTCATTTTGGTAATTTTTGCGCCGTATTTAAATCTAACCGCCATATAGAAGAATATATAGGCAAGCTTAGTAATAACCTTATGCCTAAATTTAACCCATTTGTGTTGACCTTTTTTAGCCATACAACCAAACTCCTTAAAGCAACTTGCGTTGCTAAAATTAACACCTTAACTCTCTAATAAAACCCTTGTTAATCGACCTATACGGGCATTTTTTCGGGAAGAGTGATCATAAAGTAAGTGCCTTCGCCTTCCTTACTGCCCACGTCTATTTTACCACCGCAAAGGTCTATAATTTTTTTAACGATAGAAAGCCCCAAGCCGTTGCCTTCCGTCTTATGCGAGCTATCGCCCTGATAATATCTATCAAATATTTTTGCAAGCGTTTTTTCGCTCATGCCAATTCCGTCGTCCTTAACGGATAAGAATACGTAGCCGGAATTAGAGTGAAGCTCAACGGATATATTCCCGTTTTGCTTACCGTACTTTATTGCGTTAGAAACTAAATTTATAACCACCTGAGAAAGTAGGCTGGAATCCCAATAATAATTAACTCTATCTAAGTCTAATCGTAAGTTAATGTTTTTTGCCGCCATTTCCTTTTCTAAAAGGATTAAACTGCTTTCTATCATTTCGTTAAATGAAAACAGCCTTTTTTCGGTAACTATAGTTTGCCCCTCTAGCTTAGATAAAAGCAAGGTGTTTTTCGCAAGCTTTAACAGCCTGTTACTTTCATTATAAATAATTTGCGCGTATTCCTTTCTTTCCTCTTCACTAATGCCGTCTGCCAAAAGTAGCTCTGCAAAGCCGTTTATGGAGGTTATGGGGGTTTTTAACTCGTGCGAAAGATTAGTAATAAATTCCGAACGCATTATTTCCACACCCTTAAGCTGTTTAACGGTGGCGTTAAAATCCTCTGCAAACAGCGACATAAACATATCTTCATCTTCCGGAATAGAAACGTCAAAATTACCATTAGCAACCTCGTTGAGCGCCCTTCTAAATTTATTATAGCTTCTGGCACTTTTTTTAGAAAGAACTGCCGCCAAAATCGTTCCAAGTATGCAAGAAGCTCCAAAGCATATTAAAAGGTATACCGTCGTTCTTGCCGGCGGAATTTTTATGCCCATTTTTGCAATCAAAAAGGTAATTAAAATTACGAACGCAGAAGAAAGCAAAAAGCAAGCGAATACTATCAGTATAAATCTAAAGGTTACCGATCTGTTTTGTTTTTTATCCATTCTTAACCCCACGGTAGCCTAAGCCTCTAACTGTAATAACGTCTATTTCAGGGAAAGAGCTTATTTTATTTCTTATACGGTTAATATGTACCTTTACGGTGTCTGAATAGGTATCGCTCTCGTATCCCCAAAACTCATCCATAAGCTGATTTTTGGTAAATATGCGTTCGGGATAAGAAAGTAGCTTGTATAAAATTAAAAATTCCTTTTTAGAAAGCTGAACGGTGTAGCCGTCGCTATTAAACACGGAAAGGCTTTCGTAATCTAAGGTACAGCTACCTATGGTCAACTTTTTTGTCCTACGTATGTCTGCTCTTTTTAACAAAGCGTTTATTCTTAACACCAGCTCCTCGTGATCTATGGGCTTAACCATATAGTCGTCTGCCCCAAGATTAAAGCCGGTGCGCTTATCGTCTAAGCTTTCCTTTGCGGTAACGAAGATAACGGGAATGTTTTTACCCTCCGCGCGCATACGCTCCACAAATTCAAACCCATCCATAACGGGCATCATAACGTCTGCAACGACTAAGTCTATTTCTTCCTTACTAAGCACGTTAAGAGCCATTTCCCCATTTTCTGCAGTAAAAACGTTAAAGCCCGATTTCGTGAGCCTTATGTTCATTAGCTTTAATATATTTATTTCGTCTTCTACAACAAGTACGTTATACATAATACCCCCAAAAAGGATAATTTAAGCTATTAATTTAATATTTTAATACCTTTATTATATATTAATGAAGTAAACAAAAGGTTAATTTGTAGGCCGTTAGAACTATTTATCCTAAATATAGCGCAAATATTACGCATTTTACCATTTTACGCTAATTAATTATAACATAATTAAAAGAATTTTTCAAGCAGTTAATAAAAATAGATAAATTTTTAATTTATTATCGTAAAAATGCTCAAATTTACCGAAATTTAACATTTAATTTACCGATATTTTACTTTACAAGTGCTAAAATGGGAGCAATAAAGCTGTGATGCTTTAGTAAATTGCCCAACCCATCTCCTTCTTTTTATAGTAAACGCGAGCCCCCCTTGCGTTTACGGCGGGAAAACGGACCTTCACCGTTTTCCCGTTTTTCCTTTTTCTTACCTAAATCAACAAATTTCTCATTTTTTTAATATCAAGTAAAAAAAATTACTTGCTCTTACCGCTAATTTTTATCTTTTTAGTTATTTACATAACTAATTGTGACTAAAATATTATAAGCGGTTTTTTTATTTTTCTTAACTTTTTTACCAGCACCTTTTTAAAAGCGCGCGTTTTCTTTTGCTTTATAAAGTGCTTTATGATAAAATAGTTGCTAATGGAGATTCCTTTATGCGACTTAAAAGATTTATTGGCGATAAGGCCTTTTACAAATACGTTTTAGCAATAGTTTTACCCATTATTTTTCAAAACGGACTTAACAACCTCGTTAACCTTTTAGACAATTTAATGGTTGGCTCGCTTGGAACGGAGCAAATGAGCGGTGTTGCCATTGTAAACCAATTGATTTTCGTTTATATTTTATGCGTTTTTGGCGGAACGGCGGGCGCGGGTATTTTTACCGCGCAATATTACGGAAGCGGTTCTAACGAGGGTATTAAAAACACCGTAAGATTTAAAATTTACGCCTGTATTTTTATAGCCCTACTGGGCGCAACGGTATTCCTATTTTTTCACGAGCCACTAATTCGATTATTCCTAAATCAAGGAAGTGAATCGGGGGATTTAGAGCTTACCTTTAAATACGCAAAAGAATATCTTTTTATTGCTTTGTTTGCTCAAATCCCCAACACTATAACACAAATTTACGCGGGCACTTTGCGTGAAACGGGGGAAACTAAAGTACCGCTTTACGCATCTATAGCCTCAGTTCTTACTAACGCGGTACTAAATTATCTTTTAATTTTCGGCAAGCTTGGGCTTCCACAGATGGGTGTTAAGGGCGCTGCGCTTGCAACCTTAATTGCAAGAATTATAGAGCTTGGAGTATTGCTTGTTTACATCTACTCTAACGCCCGCAAATTTCCCTTCTTTATTAAAATATTTAACACGTTTAGAATCCCCAAGGATATATTCAAAAAACTGCTTGCAAAGGGTACTAACCTGCTTGTAAACGAAGGGCTTTGGTCTGGCGTACAAACCGCTTTACTATACTGCTATTCTCTTCGCGGAATAGAGGTTGTTGCGGCAATGAATATCACCAATACCTTTAATAATCTGTTTAGCGTCGTATTCTTATCGCTTGGTAACTCTATTGCAATTATCGTTGGCGGTTTACTTGGAGCCGGTAAAATTGAAGAAGCTAGGGATGCAGACAATAAGATTATTGCACTATCTTTCGTTAGCTGCTTAGTTTTAGGCGCAATACTCGCCTTTACTTCCCCCTTGCTCGTTCAAATGTATAAAGAGGTTACCCCTGCAGTTAAGCAGTTAGCCGTTACATTTATGACGGTGGTTGCTTGCTTTATGCCGATGCACTCTATACTTCACGCAACCTACTTTACGATGCGATCAGGCGGTAAAACTATGCTTACCTTTATTTTTGATAGCGGTTTTGCAACCTTCGTGTCCCTTCCCTGCGCCTTTATACTTGCAAAGTTCACAAGCTTAAGCGCCCCGCTTATTTTAATCTGCATTCACTTAGTTGACCTTGGAAAGCTCGTTTGGGGATTAATATTACTTAAAAAGGGAATTTGGCTAAATAACCTTGTTAAAGATGATAACTTACAGTTAAAAGGAGAAAGCAATTAATCATGACCTTTTGGGAAATTTTTATTATTGCAATCGGGCTTTCTATGGACGCATTTGCCGTTGCCCTTTGCAAGGGTATTAAAATGCGCCCCTTTAGCGTTAAGCGCGCAAGCATAATCGCCCTTTTCTTTGGCGGAGCGCAAGCCTTAATGCCACTTATAGGCTGGTTCTTGGGTAAGCAGTTTGAAAGCTACATAGTGCCCGTTGACCATTGGATTGCATTTGGATTACTTGCCTTTATCGGCGGTAAAATGGCTATTGAATCCTTCAAAAAGGAAGAGGATGAATGTGGCGATAACCTTGCTATAGGCGAGCTTTTACTTATGGCAATAGCAACCAGCATAGACGCGTTAGCCGTTGGTATTACCTTTGCTTTCTTACAGGTTAATATCTTTACGTCTATTTCTATAATCGGCGCAACTACCCTTATATTATGCTTTGCAGGCGCGTTTATAGGCTGTAAATTTGGCTCTGCATTAAAAAATAAAGCGGAATTTATCGGCGGTGTAATTTTAATACTAATGGGCTTAAAAATTCTACTTGAGCATCTTGGCGTTCTTGCTTTCTAATAATAACGAATTTATAAGCTATTAATAACGATTAGGTAAAAATAAAAGCACCTTAAAAGATTTTTTTCTTTTACGGTGCTTTTTAAATTGTTTTTTGCATAATTTTTACGTTTTGTATATAAAAAGTGGCTCTATAGCGCGATTATCTAATATTTTACATAACAAAAAGCGAGATTAAAAACCTCGCTTTTTTATTATTTTTCGTTAAATTTTTAACTTATTATTACGCCTTAGGACCAGCCTTAACAAGAGCCTTACCAGCTTCGTTACCGGTGTACTTAACGAAGTTCTTAACGAATCTACCAGCTAAATCCTTAGCCTTTTCTTCCCATTGAGCTGCATCTGCATAAGTATCTCTGGGATCTAAAATGCCACTATCAACACCGGGAAGCGCGGTGGGAACTTCTAAATCGAAGTGAGGAATGGTTTTGGTTTCTGCTTTAAGGATTGAACCATCTAAAATAGCGTCGATAATACCACGGGTATCCTTAATAGAAATTCTCTTGCCCGTTCCGTTCCAACCGGTGTTTACTAAGTAAGCCTTAGCACCGCTCTTTTCCATCTTCTTTACAAGCTCTTCTGCATATTTAGTGGGGTGAAGCTCTAAGAAAGCTTGACCGAAGCATGCAGAGAAGGTAGGAGTGGGCTCGGTTATACCTCTTTCAGTACCGGCTAGCTTAGAGGTGAAGCCTGATAAGAAGTAGTATTGAGCTTGTTCAGGAGTAAGAATTGAAACGGGGGGAAGTACGCCGAATGCGTCTGCAGATAAGAAGATAACGTTCTTTGCATCGGGAGCAGTAGATACGGGACGTACGATTTTTTCAATATGGTTAATAGGATAAGAAACACGGGTGTTTTCGGTTACAGAACCGTCTGCGAAATCACAAACACCGTTTTCATCAACGGTAACGTTTTCTAAAAGAGCGTTTCTTCTGATTGCCTTATAGATATCGGGTTCTGAATCCTTATCTAGGTTAATAACCTTTGCATAGCAACCGCCTTCAAAGTTGAAAACGCCGTTATCATCCCAACCGTGTTCGTCGTCACCAATTAAAAGACGCTTAGGATCGGTTGAAAGAGTGGTTTTACCAGTACCGGAAAGACCGAAGAATAATGCGGTGTTTTTACCTTCCATATCGGTATTAGCTGAGCAGTGCATTGACGCCATACCGTTTAAAGGAAGATAATAGTTCATCATAGAGAACATACCCTTCTTCATTTCGCCACCGTACCAAGTATTTAAAATTACCTGTTCGCGTGAAGTGGTGTTAAATACAACTGCGGTTTCGCTGTTAAGACCTAATTCCTTATAGTTTTCTACCTTTGCCTTTGATGCGTTGTAGCAAACGAAATCGGGCTCAAAGCTTTCAAGCTCTTCTGCGGAAGGAGAAATAAACATATTCTTTACGAAGTGAGCCTGCCAAGCAACCTCCATAATGAAACGAATTGCTAAACGGCTATCCTTATTTGCGCCACAGAAAACGTCCATAACGTATAATTTCTTGTTGCAAAGCTCTTTAACTGCAAGCTCCTTAACTGCAGCCCAAGTTTCTTCACTGCAAGGATGGTTATCGTTCTTGAATTCATCAGAAGTCCACCAAACGGTATCCTTTGAATTTTCATCCATAACGATAAATTTATCTTTGGGTGAACGGCCAGTGTAAATACCGGTCATAACGTTAACTGCGCCAAGCTCGGTTACTTGGCCTTTTTCAAAGCCGGTAAGAGAGGGATCAGTTTCTGCTACGAATAAATCTTCGTAAGAGGGGTTGTGAACGATTTCAGTAGTACCTAAAATGCCGTACTTTGTTAAATCAAGTGTTTTCATTTTTTCTTCCTTTTATTTATTTTTAAAATTTTTTTATAATTTAAGCGTTATTACAAACAACGATTGATATTTTACCACAGTTAATCGTTTTTTGCAACTGTTTATTTATTATTTTAAAACAGAAATAGCGTCGCCAATAGTTTTTTCTAGCGCTTCCCTGCCGTATTTATCTACTTCAGCCTTATTCTTTTCGCCGTGAGTTAAACAGCCTGCACCACCGATACAACCGTTAATACAAGCCATACCTTCAATAAAGTTTGCATCTAAAGCGTTCTTGCTTTTACGAAGTAACGCCATTTTACATTGTTCAATACCGTCACACACGATTGGCTTTGCTTCAAAATTAATATTTTGTTCTTTAATAGCCTGTGCAACTGCATCTGATAAACCACCGCTACGGGCAAAAATTCTTCCGTAGTAAGAAGCGTTATCAAGAACACCCTCTTCTAAGGTAGATATATCCATATCACGACTATCAAATAACGCCTGCAATTCTTCAAAGGTGATAACACAATCAACGTAATCCTTAACCTTATCCTTTTGGAATTCCATTTTCTTTGCGGTGCAAGGTCCAATAAATATAACCTTACAGTTGGGATCGTTGCTCTTTACGTATTTAGCAAGCGCTCCCATTGGAGATAAGTTGTGTGAAATAAGGTGAGTTAAATTGGGGAAATGCTTTTCTATAAAATCTACGAATGCAGGACAGCATGAGCTTGTTAAAAATCCCTTTTCTGCAAGCTCTTGGCTTTCTGAATAAGCTACCATATCTGCACCAAGAGCCGCTTCTATAACGGTATAGAAGCCTAAATTTTTAAGCCCTGTGATAACCTGACCTAATTTTGCATAAGTGAATTGGCTTGAAATAGAAGGAGCAACGATTGCATAAACCTTATATTTTGAATTGTTTTCACTCTTTTTAATAATATCTATCATACTTAAAATGAAAGATTTATCTGAAATAGCGCCGAAGGGGCATTGATATACGCACGCGCCACAAGAAATACACTTGCTATTATCAATAACCGCCGCTTTGGTTTCATTTATAGAAATAGCTTTGATTTTACACGCAACCTGACAGGGACGTTTATGGTTAATAATTGCAGTATAGGGGCAAACCTTTGCGCACGCGCCACATTCTACGCATTTTGATTTATCTATATGCGCAACGTGGTTGTGGTCAAAGGTAATTGCACCACGCTTACAAACGTCTTCGCAACGGTGAGCAAGACAACCTCTGCACGCAGAGCTTACCTCGTAACCTGCGGAAGGACATTCATCACACGCAATATCAATAACCTCGATAACGTTTGGATTATCTCTATCACCACCCATAGCAAGCTTAACGCGTTCTCCAAGTATCGCTCTTTCTTTATAAACACAACAACGCATCGTGGGTACTTTACCGGGTACTAAGCGAGTGGGAATATCTAAGGCCGTGTACGTGAGTCTATCTGCCCATGCCTCGCGGGCAACCTCACGTAATACTTTATATTTAAGATGTTGTACTTTAGTGTCAAATTTTTTCATAATCTCATCCTCAAAAATAACTAACTTTTATTCTTTTGCCCATTTTTTCAAGGCAGGCCGAAAGCTCCTTAACCAAATTCATTTTAATATTGAAATTGATTGGAAGCTCTGGATTTTGGTGAGCCGGGTTTATTGCTCTTCCAACAAAAAAGTTAATATCTGTTGCTTCTTCAAAAAGTAATCTGCATATAAGTGACGCGCCATCTCTTTTAAAGCTCCATTGTTGGTAGCTTTCGTTATCATCTAGGTAGTTTTTAGCGTACTCTAACACCTTGTTAATGGTAATAACTCCTTCCGTAACAAGGTCAACTCCTTCTATTTCTGCAATAGGCGGAACGTCTGACTTCTCAAAGGATAAAGAAGCCTTTATTGGCTTACCTAAATAGCGTGAAACGATACCTGAAGTCGTTCCTCCGCAAACGATATGCTTACCTTCTTTAGAAAAGAATAGCGACATCATTCTATCGTTATCCCCCTTATTTGCAGGAGGACCGAATAATAAATTCATAGGCTCGCGCTTTCTTATTTTAATAACGCATGCAGTAGCATCATCACCCGGTTTTTGGGCGTAAAGCTTGTTAACTTCATCAATAAGTATAGTGGAAAGCGTTTTTGCAGTATAGCCGGCAAGAGTAAGGGGCTCCATAAACGAAGCGATTTCTTCCCTTTTCCAACCAAAATTATACATTCTACCAATACCGGCGTGGGGACATCCGTCGCTCATAGCTAAAAAAACGTCGCCCTCCATAAGCCTAATATTGGTTCTAAAAATTCTTTTGCCTTCTATATTCATTTCTTGCTTGCTGTAATCGTAATTTTTGCCGTTTCTAATAAGTATTACGTGTGGGTTATCATATTGAATAATTTCCGCTTCTTCGTTATTTACAAGGTGAATAATTGTAAACGTTGAATACGCAACACCTCTCGTAGAGCATATTGGTAGTGTTTCTGCAATAGTTTTAACGCAATCCTCAAGAGTTAATCCCTCTGCCATCATGGTGGAAATTATCTTTGAGGTTAGAGTGGATAAAATACTTGCCTTAACACCGCTTCCAAGTCCGTCTGCTAAAACTATAATGGTAGAATTTTCGCCGGAATTAACAACGTCTATATGATCACCGCAAAGAAGCTCGCCTTCATGATTAATACTTCTGTATCCGATATCGGCACATAAATCATTCATCTGTAATGGACTCCTTCAATTTGGTTAGCGCGATTTTGGTTTCTGCGGCAGTTTCACCAAGTAAAGATGCGATTTCTTGAACGATACGCATCTGTTTTTCTACCACCTTATCGGCAATTTCAATGGTTTGTTGGCTAATAGATTCCTTCTTTTGGCGTTCGCCCTCTTCATCAGAAACGTCACGCATGATACAAATAATCATATTGCCTTCTAAATCGTAAACAACCGTTTGTTCAACGTATTTTTTATATTCCGCAAGATATAAACGTTTATTTCTTACCGTTCTACGTGAATCGCGCACCTGCATAAATACTTGCGGATCTAAAATTCTAACTACCTGATCGCCTAAGACGTCTGATGCAGAGCGAACGTTAAGTATCTTTCTTGCAGCGCGGTTGATTTGCTGAACTTCAAGCTTATCGTTTAAAACGATTATACCGTTGGGAGTATTATTTATAATGCTATCTGAAAAGCTTTCTGCTTTTTCCTTAAGGAAAGGTAAGCACATTGAAATTTCTGACTTTCCGTGAATAATAGCAATAGCTTTATCTCTACAGGTGGGATAACCGCATGATGAACAGTTAATTTCATCTGAAGGCTTGGTTTTACCCATTTGCTTTAACACTTCTTGAATTTCTGCTTCTGAAGGAGTGTTTAATTCCTTTTCTATCGTGGTAAAGAATTTGCGAAGCTCAAAGCTTTCCGGTTGATTAACCTCAAAATCCTCTTTACCTGCATAGCGAGCAACTGCGTTATAAGACTGAATGGGCGCTTTATGATATTTTTCCATTACCGGGCCACCAACACAGCTACCTATACACGAAGACATTTCAATAAAGCATTTATGTATTTTACCGCTTTGAATATCCTTAAGCGCGTTAATACAGTTTTCCGTACCGTCTATCGCAAGATAGGTGTATTCCTTTAAATCCTGCGCCATGGTCTTTAAAATACCGCCGGTCGTGGGGAAAAATCTTGCCTTTGACTTTTCGTAATCGTCTATATCCTGTTTTAATTCTACCTTTTCGCTTATTAACCAGTTAGTGAGCTCTTCGTAAGTAAGAACGGCGTCTACGATACCTTCATAGTGACTTGCTTCATCCTTTTTTGCAACGCAAGGCCCAATAAACACAGTTTTCGCATCAGGATAACGCTTTTTAATATCGTAACAATGCGCCTGCATGGGTGACATTACGTCTGCAAGATATTGCAACTGGTCCGGAAAATATTTTTGAATAAGAAGATTTACTGAATGACAGCAAGAAGATATTAAAATATCTTTATTTTCTTCTTTAAGCATTCTTTCATATTCGTTTTTAACGATGGTTGCGCCTATTGCCGTTTCTTCCACGTCGTAAAAGCCTAGCTTTTTAAGCGCTTCACGCATGCTTTCTATACCAACGCCTTCATAATTTGCAATAAAGGAAGGAGCAAGGCTAACGATAACCTTATCGCCTGATTGAATAAGAACCTTTGCCTTTTCCGTTTCGTTTACGATTTCCTTTGCGTTTTGTGGGCAAACAACGAAGCATTGACCGCATAAAATACATTCGTTACTTATAATATGAGCTTGGTTACCCGAAAAGCGTATTGCCTTTACAGGGCAATTCCTTATACATTTATAACAGTTTTTACAGTTCGATTTCTTTAAAGTCAAGCAATTCATAAATTAACCTCTACCCTCTAACGGGTTTTAAAATTTTCTCGTTAAAAAATTCTTTGAAGTTTTCTATAGTTATTCCAGGATAAACGTCGTCGTTTACGGTGATGGTTACACCTGAACGGTTACATTTACCCGCGCAAAAAGAGCCTGTTAAAACAACGTCGTTTTCAAGCTGATGCTTTTCAATTTCTGCTTGGAACATTTCAACGATCTCCGGCGCACCCTTTAAATGGCATGAAGATCCTATGCAAATTTGAACTATTAACATTAGTTAACCCTCTTAAGAACTTCTTGGAAAAATTCACCAACACCTTCCGGTGTTACAGAGAAAAATTCGTCGCCTATGGTTACGCATACGCCTTGTTGACATTTGTTCATGCAGAACGTTCCTTCTAGTTCAACCTTGTTTCCAATCCCATGTTCTGCAATCAACTTTTGTAATTCTTCAACTACGATTCGTGAGCCTTTAATATGGCAAGAACTTCCGATACATACGGTAATTTTCATGTTTTTTCTCCTATTGATTTTATCTTTTTACGGCGTAGCCGTTGTTTTTTACAATTTTAATCACTTATTTAATAATGACGTAAAAAAGGAGTTTTTACTTCCTTTAAAATTTTTAACTAAATAACGCAAAGCAAAAGATTCTTCTTTCCTTACTTCTGCCTCGCTGGTTGAGTTAAGCTTACAATAGCCTTCTAAATAATAATCGGCAACAGGTTGACCTAATGAATATAAACAAAGGAAATAAGTTATCATGCAATCCTTTTCCTTGTTCCCTTCAAATGCGTTAACCCAATCTATAACGTACAAATTGCCCTGTTTGTCTTTTATAACGTTTTCTAAAGCATACTTACCGTGGCATAGGGTATCGTTAGCAAAACGTGAGTCTAAGGATTGGTTATCACAGCCTTCATCATCACTAAGAACGTTTTTATAAGAGTGTATTTCCTTGTGCAATAAAAGAAATTCATCTATAACGCTCTTATAATTCGTTAAGTCTTGCTTAAGTATTGAAAGCAACGTTTCACCTTCAATAAATTCGCCAACACATTCCACGCCCTTTTCATTTGCAGTAACCGAATAAATTGGGGGAACTCTTAGTTGCGTTTTATTTAATACCTTAGCCGTTTTTAAAGCCTCTTCTAAAGCGTAAACAAAGCCTTCCTTTAACGCGTAAGCCTTAATGCGTTTATCACCGTGGTGATAGACGGTTTTATCGTTACTTACTGCAATAATTCTATCGTAATCCATTTTTTATCCTTTAAATTCGCTTGCAAGTAATGCTAACGACGCAGCCATATTTTCACTTCTTAGCGTAACCTCTTGCGGTACGTTGATTTTTCCCGGAGCAAAATTCCAAATGGCTTTAATACCGCTTTTAACCATCATATCTGCCGTTGCCTGCGCGCTTTGTTCGGGAACTGCAATAATACCTATCATAACGTTATTTTCACGAACGTAATCGCTAAACGCGCCAATGGGATAAATTAATTTTTCATCACGAAAGGCTTGGGTTTTTTCTACTAAAAGATCAAAAGCAGCGCAAATTTCCACACCGTATTCTTCAAATCCGGCGTAGCCGTATAACGCCTTACCAAGCTTACCTGCGCCAACCAGTGCAACCTTAACTCTTTTTGTTTTACCTAAAAAGTCTTCTAAATTACAAATTAAACTTTGTATCTCGTAGCCTATTTTAGGCTTACCGCTTCCGCTTATTACGTTTAAGTCCTTCCTTACCTGCACTTCCCCAAGCTTTAACGCTTGAGAAATTGCAGTAGAAGAAACTCTTTTTTCATTATCTTTTATGCTGTAAAGATATTTTAAATATAACGGAACGCGTTCTAAAAGTGGTTTAGAAAATTGTGTTTTCTTCATTTCCCGTTCCTTATAATTTTTATTTTAGTATCGTTAATCGACCTATATCCCTATATTAGCCAATTAACGTTATAACCAAGTTAGAAGCTATAACTATAAGAACAAGCGCAACCGGATAGGTTGAAGCGTAAGCTCCGGCAACGTCATCAGTTCCGGAAACCTGAACTAAAGTTCCAAGCGCGGGGGTTGAGGTCATGCCACCTGTAATAGAACCAAGGTTGTTGAATAAAGGTAACTTTAATACCTTCTTTGCAAAGATGAAGCCGATAACCATGGGAACGATAGTCATAATAACGCCGGCAATAAAGCCCCATAAAATGGTTAAGCCGGAGAACGTACCTGCATTGATTTTTTCAAGTAGGCTTACACCGCCTTCTACACCTGCTCCGATAAGGAATAAAACAAGACCGAATTCACGGAAAACCTTTAAGGTTTTTTCGGGAATTTTTAAGCTGATTTTTCCAACCCTTCCAAAGTGACCTAAAATTAAAGCCATAATTAAAGGACCGCCGGTTGAACCAAGGCTAAATTTTAAACCGGAAATAGTTAAGGTAAGCTTACCTAAGATTAAACCTAAAACTACTGCTACGCCAAATACTGCAAGTCCAAACTCGTCTATTTCAAAAAGCTTTTCTTCTTGCTCAACCTTTTTAGCGCCCGTGTTAATGCTTTGCATTTTTGCAATTTCTTCTTCACGGTTTGTCTTTAAAAATTTAGGCATAAGCTGAACGAATAAAACTACGCCAACTACACCAAAGGGATAAGCAACTGCGTGACCTAAAGCAACTAAAGCTTCATCTGAAGCGACCTCTTTTGCTGCAGAGAAGGCAGGAGTTGAAGTTAGCGCGCCGGATAAAACGCCAATTGAATATTCTGCGCCGATACCGGGAAGTAATGCAAATACTACTGCAACTAATACGCCCGATAAAATTATAATAACACCCAGCGTTACGTAACTCTTTGCGTTTGCGCGTAAGTTTTTAAAGAAGCTTGGGCCGGCAATAAAGCCAACTGAGGTTACGAAAAGTATAAGACCTATATCTGCAATAGTTCCGTACACCTCCATATTAGAAGTACTGTTACCAATAACCTTAAGCATTTGCTTATCCGTAATATATTTTAAGGAAAGCTCTGCTATTTTTTCCTTATCGCTTAAAAGATAAAAATTATTTAAAAAGTCAACTTCAACTAAAGCGGGAATAGCAAATACGACGCCGGCTAAAATTGCAACCAGGAATACGCCTGCAGTACCTAAATTTACACCTTTTATAGTTATTTTACCAAGTAAATAGCCTAAGGTTGCAATTAAGAATGCAGAAAATATTACAGCCGTAACCCCGCTAATTTGAAGAATATCACTAAAAGCAAGTAAATTATTCATTTTTATATACCTTTATTAACCTTCTTTTTTCGTATAATCGGGTAAAATTCTGGGTGAAAGCTCGGTGGGGTTAAGACCTGCATCTTTAAGCTCTTTTGCAAAGTCGTTTACGTGATTTAATGAAAGCTTGCCAACCTTAACGGTTTTGCATTTTTCACCTGCTTCCTTACCCGCGTTTCTACCAAATACGATAATATCCAACAAGCTGTTACCCATAAGCCTGTTTCTACCGTGAATACCGCCAACGGCTTCGCCTGCAACGTAAAGATTTTCTACGTTGGTCATACCGTTTGCAGAAATTTCTATACCGCCGTTTTGATAGTGTAAGGTGGGATAGATTAAAATGGGTTCTTTTCTAATATCTATACCGTACTTACCAAACATTCTCATCATAGCGGGAATTCTTTTTTCTATAGTGCCTTCACCACCGATAATTTCTATCATGGGGGTATCTAACCAAATACCTTCGCCGTCCGTAGTTTTAATACCGTTACCGCGTTCCTTGCATTCCCTTATAATAGAGGAAGCAGATACGTCACGCGTTTCTAGGGGGTTCATAAAAGCAACACCCTCTTTATTAACTAGCTGTGCGCCCAAAGAACGAACCTTTTCTGTAACTAACGCGCCAAAGATTTGAGTGGGGAAGGCTGCGCCCGTGGGGTGATACTGTAACGTATCTGCATAAAGCAATTTAGCCCCTGCCCTGTAAGCAATAACTAAGCCGTCTGCAGTTGCGCCGTAGTGGTTAGAGGTGGGGAATCCTTGATAGTGAAGTCTTCCTGCACCACCGGTTGCAATAATAACCGTTTTTGCTTTAGCAATTAAGATTTCGCCCGTTTCTAAGTTCATTAAAACTGCGCCGGCAACCTTGCCTTCGTCGTCTTTAATAAGCTCTATTGCGGGAGCGAAGTCTATAACGGGAATATTTCTGTTTGCAACCTCGTCACGAAGAACTCTCATGATTTCTGCGCCGGAATAGTCCCTACAAGCGTGCATACGCTTTCTTGAAGTTCCGCCACCGTGAGTGGTTATCATAGTGCCGTCTTCAGCCTTATCGAACATAACGCCTAAGTCGTTAAGCCACTGTATTGCTTCGGGAGCTTCACAAACAAGCTTAGATAAAAGCTCGGGTTTATTAGCGTAATGTCCGCCGCCTAAAGCGTCTATGTAGTGAATAGCAGGTGAATCGTTGGGCTTATCTGCCGCTTGAATGCCACCTTCTGCCATCATAGTATTAGCGTCACCCACGCGAAGCTTGGTAACTACTAAAACGTTAGCGCCCTTATTATCTGCTTCAATTGCAGCAGAGCAACCTGCCCCACCGCCACCGATAACCAGCACGTCTACGTCGTAAGCAACCTCTTCAAGATTAATATTCATATCTAGAACTCTTGACTTACCTTGAAGTAAGCCTGCAAGCTCGTGAAGCACCTTATCCCCTTTATTTACACCAACTTTTAAGGTTTCGTAAGCGCTTTCAATATAGTCGGGGTGAAAATTTTGAAGAAGAGTTTGTTTTTCTTCAGCAGTCATACGGCGAAGCTCTGCGCCCACCCTTTGTTCTCTTGACGCCTCTACCTTCTTCATTGAATCGAGTTGTTCTTGCGTATAGTTATACATCTTCTATTACCTCCTACTTCTCGATTTCTCTGTGATTATAAAGCTCTTTAAGCTCTTCAATAGGCTTATTCATTAAAGCTTCAATAAGCTCAACGAAAGTGCCGTCCTTTATTTCCTTAACTCTATCTTCAAGATGCTCTGACTTGGGAGCAAGATATTTACCGTTAATACGTCTTGCAAGTAAAGCAACCTGAGGATGAGATATACCTGCAGGGCAACGTGAAGAGCAAATACCGCACATTACGCAGTCAAAGGATTCTTCTGCACAAGCTTCAAAATCCCCTCTTTGCGCGTAAGCGATATATTGCATTACCTTAATTTGTTGAGGACAAGCCTTGGTACAAGCGTTACAACCTATACAAGAATAAATTTCAGGATAAAGCTGCATCATAACGGCTTGCTCCGGCTTAACCTTTTGAATATCGTAAACCTGCTTAACTAAGGGGAAGAAAGGTAGGGTTGCAACGTACATACCCTCTTCTACCTTTTGCTGACAAGCAAGACAGGTTTTAAGCTCCATTTTACCTTTAATTCTATATAAAGTAGCGCACGCGCCACAGAAACCGTTTCTGCAACCGCAACCTCTTACCAGCTTATAACCGCAATATTCCATCGCCTTCATAATAGTAAGCTCTTCTGGTACTTCATATTTTTTACCGAATAAATAAACGTTAACTTTATTTTCCATAATAATACGCTCCGTATATACTAACGAATTAATATTCGTCGGGAAGTTCATCAAGCTCAGTCATGCAGAATACAGGACCGTCTTTACAAACGTATTTATCGCCTACGTTACATCTACCGCACTTACCAAATCCGCACTTCATGCGTAATTCCAAGGTGGTGTAAATGTTTTTCTTTTCAAAGCCCTGTTCAAGTAGTCCTGCTAAGGTGAATTTAATCATAATAGGAGGACCGCAAAGAACGGCGGTATAGCTGTTGGGAATACCTATTTCCTTTGCATAGTTGGGAACGAAGCCAACGTGACCTTCCCAGCCTTCCTGCTCACGGTCAATGGTTAAGTAAACGCTAAAATCCTTTTCGTTCTTCCATTCTTCTTCTATTTCTTTAAGCTGAACTAAATCGTCTGCGCTTCTTGCGCCGTATACGATTGCAACCTTGCCGTAATTATCGCGGTTATCGCGAATGTAATTGATTACGCTACGTAAGGGAGCAAGACCTATACCACCTGCGATAAATAGCATATCCTTACCCTTGAAAACGGTTTCTACGGGGAAATATCTACCGTAAGGTCCGCGAACGGTGATTTGTTGACCGGGCTCTATTGCGTGAAGAACGTCCGTTACACAACCGCATTTTTTAATAGAGAATTCAACGAATTCCTTATTAGTGGGTGAGCTCGTTATAGAGAAAAGTGCTTCGCCAACGCCGGGAATAGAAATCATTGCGCATTGACCGGGCATATGTTCGAAGGGCTTTTTACCGTCTAGACCAACTACGCGAAAGGTCTTTACGTCCGGAGTTTCTCTTCTTATATCAGTTACTACTGCAATTATAGGCATTAAAGCTTCTACGTTATGCATCCTGCTTACCTCCAAATTCTTTAATAACCTTAACTATATTTAGTCCTTGAGGACATTTTTTAACACATCTACCGCAACCTACACAGCTATATACACCCTCGTTATTCTTGGGGAAGTATACCAATTTATGCATAAATCTTTGGCGATATCTTTGCATTTGAGTGGTTCTGGGTTGACCGCCTGCCGTCTTGGTAAAATCTGAACACATACAGCTATCCCAGCAACGGAAACGGGTTACACCGCTATTAGTTACGAATTCACGAATATCAAAGCATTGACAGGTAGGACAAACGAAGGTACAAGTTCCGCATCCTAAACAAGCTTCAGATAATTTTTGCCATTTATCTGAATTAAATAGCTCCATCATATCGCCGTTAGAAAAGCTTTCCGTGGTTAAACCGGCAAGGGGAAGCTTTGCGTAAATTTCGTTTACCTTAGCTTGCTGTTCTGCTACCCTTTCGCCGTTATCTGAAGTGAATAAAGAGCTTAACTTCTTAGTTAATGCTTCGCCCTTTTCGCTGTTAGCGCGCCAATAAAGGCTTTCACTATCAGTCCAAACGGTAACGTCACCTAAGGGGTTAACGGGATCAATACCGAAGCTCTTACAAAAACAGCTTTCTTCTACCTTACCGCAAGCGTGGGTAATGATTATACCCGCTTCGCGCTTGGTTTGATAATATGTATCTAAGGGATCAACTAAGAATACTCTGTCTAAAACGTCAAAAGCCTTAAAATCACACGCGCGAACGCCCATGATTACGAAGGGCTTTGCCTCTTCACGAACGTCTATAAGCTCTATTTTTTGACCTTCAACCTTAAATTTCATAAGGTTTTCACTTTGAGGGAAGAAGCAATCCTTGGGAGATTTTACAGTTTTAAGAACGTCTAAACGAACCTTAGCGCCCTCTTCGTAATAAGAATAGTTAACCTCGCCTGCCTTTTCAACGGGTAAGTATAAGGGGTATTCAGCGCTAATAGCGTCGTATAGCTTATTAACGTTAGCAAGTGATATTTTTAACATTACTTATCACCTCCGTCAACTACTTCGCTAGCTTCAACGTCCGTCTTGGTGTAATTTACCAAGGGATTACGAGCGTTTACTTCCGCACCCGCTTGATATTCACCATAATTTTCGTTAATATCCTTAATAAACTTTCTATTAATTAAATGTAAGGGAATGTTTTGAGGACATACTCTTGAGCATTCGCCACAGTCTGTACATCTGCCTGCAACGTGGTACGCTCTTACTATGTGATATAGCTTTTCTTCAAACTCATCAGAGTTAGCCTTACCTGCAATACCTGAAGCGTTGTTATCGAATACGCAATTAATACAGGTACACGCGGGGCATACGTTACGGCATGCGTTACATCTAATACACTTTGAAAGCTGAGCCTTCCAGAATGCGTATCTTTGCTCTTCCGTCATTGCTTCAAGCTCTTTTACCACGTCAAATCTGTTAGATTTAGCGGGCTTCATTTCGCCAACAACTAAGGTTTCATCTGCAACTGCAAATTCTTTACTCTTACAGGTTTCACACTTAACTAGTAAAACCTTTTCCTTTTCTACCCTCTTTTCGCCGTAAACGGTTTCAACGATAAGGTTATCCTCATCTTCCGTCATAGAAAGAATGCCTTCTACTCCTTCAGCGTAAACCTTATTAATATCTAAATGACCGTTACAACCGATACCGATAACGTGGAATTTTTCTCTTTCTATTCTGTGCTCGCTTAAAAGCTGGTTAAAGCTATACGTATCGCAGGGCTTTAAGAAAACTAGCATCTTGCCCTCTTTTTTACTTTCTGCAACTAGGTATTTGCTTAAGTTAGCGCCACAAAAGCCGTTATAAACAAAGCCTTCAAGATTATCCTTGGTAAAAGTTGCAGGTGAATTATCGTAATAGCTTTCACCTCTTTTCCAACCTATAACTCTATCTACCTCGCCTGACTGTAAAAGAGCCGTTGCTCTTTCAAGCATTAATTTTTCTAATCCTTGCATCTTAAGTCCTCCAGTCTGCGGTTTTCGCCTAGCTCGTTAATGGTCTTTGCAAAATCGTTCATAACTGCAGAGAATTTTGCGCCTTCTGCAGCAGAAACCCATTCTATTCTGGTTCTTTCCTTTTCTATACCTAAATAGTTTAACATAGAGAATAGTAAGCCCATTCTTCTTCTGGTACGGTAGTTACCCTCTGAATAGTGGCAGTCGCCGGGGTGACAACCGCATAAAATAACACCGTCTGCCCCCCTTTGGAAGGCCTTTAAAATAAATATGGGGTTAACCCTGCAGCTACAGGGAACTTTTATAATTTTTACCTCTGCGGGATAAGAAAGCCTTGAAGAACCTGCAAGGTCCGCCCCCGCATAACTACACCAGTTACAGCAAAAAGCTACTATTAAAGGCTTTTTTTCCTTCTTTTCTATCTCTTGCATATTGCTTCTACCTCCTTAAGAATTTGCGCAGATGAGAAACCGTGAATATCCATAGCGCCTGAAGGACAGGTAACGGTACACGCGCCACAGCCCTGACATACTGCAGGGTTAACGCTTGCAACTCTTCTCTTTTCAGTTTTACCGCCACCGATACGGAATTCTTTGTTTTCGTAAGTGATTGCGCCGTATGGGCATACCTCTGCACATTGACTGCAACCGGTACAGGTCATTTCGTTTGCGTGAGCTACGCAAGGATTACCCTTTAGCTTATCCTTTGCAAGTAATCCAATTACCTTTGACGCTGCCGCAGATGCTTGAGCTACCGTTTCGGGAACGTCCTTAGGACCTTGACATACGCCTGCTAAATATACGCCGGCAGTTGCGCATTCAACCGGTTTAAGCTTTGCGTGCGCTTCGGTTAAGAAATTATTGGTATCAATACTGATCGTTAGCTTGGTTGCTAAATCCTTAACGGAAGGATCGGGCTCGATTGCGGTTGCTAAAACGACTAAATCTGAAGGAATAGTAACCTGTTCGTTATCAATAAGGTTGCTACCCTGTACCATAAGCTTACCGTTTTCGTTGTATACCTTACCAACCATACCCTTAATGTAGTTAACGCCGTACTGTTCAACTGCTCTGCGGTAGAATTCGTCGTAGTTCTTACCGGGCGTTCTTACGTCAATATAGAATACGTTAACTTGAGTATCGGGATATTTTTCACGGATAAGCATTGCGTGCTTTGCGGTATACATACAGCAAATCTTACTGCAATAAGGCTTACCGCAACCGGAAACGTCTCTTGAACCAACGCATTGAATGAAGGTTATAACGTGGGGATGCTCGCCGTCACTTGGGCGAACTAAAGTTCCCTTTGAAGGACCTGCCGCGTTCATAAGTCTTTCAAGCTCAAGAGAGGTAATAACGTCTTTATTATCCGCGTAGCCGTATTCGTTAAAGTTTTCTAAGCTAATAGGCTTAAAGCCGGTTGCAACTACGATTGCGCCATATTCTCTTTCAACGAAGGTATCCTGTTGCTTATAATCAATTGCGCCAACACCGCACTTCATTGAACATAAGCCGCACTTACCCGTTTTTAATTTTATACACTGCTCGGGATCGATAACCGCAACGTTAGGTATTGCTTGAGCAAAGGGAATGTAAATTGCAGGTCTGGTATTTAAGTCCATATTGAAGGCGTTAAGTCCCTTCTTTGAAGGACAGTTAGCCATACAAACACCGCAACCGGTACATTTAGTTTCGTCAACGTATCTTGCTTTTTTCTTAATGGTAACCTTAAAATTACCAACGAAGCCCTTAACCTTATCTACTTCGCTGTAAGAATAAATGTTAATTTTTTCGTGCTGAGCGCAGTCTACCATCTTGGGGGTTAAAATACAAGCAGAACAGTCTAACGTGGGGAAGGTTTTATCAAGCTGAGCCATTCTTCCGCCAATCGTGGGGTTCTTTTCTACTATATCAACCTCGTAACCGGCGTCTGCTATATCTAAAGCAGCTTGAATACCCGCAATACCGCCACCAATTACTAAAGCGCGCTTAGTAACGCCCGTTTCGCCCGCAATAAGGGGTTTGTTAAGGGTTAATTTTGCAACCGCAGTTCTTGCTAAAACAATCGCCTTTTCAGTTGCCTCTTCAATATCCTTATGTATCCAACTGCACTGCTCTCTTATGTTTGCAATTTCAACCATATAGGGGTTAAGTCCTGCAGCTTCCGCAGTTTTACGGAAGGTAGCTTCGTGCATTCTGGGTGAGCAAGAGCATACCACTATACCGGTAAGAGAATGCTCTTTAATTGCGTTTTTAATTAACTGTTGTCCGTTTTCTGAACACATATATTGATAGTTTACGGAATGCACTACACCTGCTTCGTGTGATAGTGCTTCAGAAACTCTTTCAACGTCTACCGTGGCTGCAATATTAGAACCGCAGTGACATACAAATACACCAATTCTATGCATAATATTTCTTCCTTCGATCGTTATTTATTACTTCTTGTATTTTCTAAACGCAGATACTAATAGCTGTTGAGGTATCATTTCGTTTACTTCTGCGGGGATTTCTTCGGCGGTAATACCGTCACCACCCTGCATTCTTGCAACGGTGGTTCTAACTGCTTCTACTACGTTTGCAGGAGCAACCCCTCTTGGGCATCTTTCTACGCAAGCAAGGCATGATAAACAGCTCCAAATAGCTTTACTTGAAAGTAGCTTTTCTATCTTTCCTTGACCAAGTAAGGTTACGAATTGATGGGGCTTGATATCCATTTCCTTAAACGCGGGACATCTGCCGGAGCATTTACCGCATTTCATGCACTTGCGAACGTCAGTTGCAGACATTTCAATTAAGCTGTTTAATTGCATTTGCTTATTCATTATCTGCCACCCCCAACGCTTGCGCTAATAATTGTGTAAAATATACCACCTGTAAATCTTCGTCGCAGCGCTTTAAATTGTAATAGCAAAGAGGACAAGCGGTAATAACCATTTCTGCACCGTGACCTTTTGCGCTTGAAAGAACTGCGTTGCTCTTCTTATCTGCTAAAGGCTTATTCTTAAGACTTGCGTAAGCACCACAGCATTCGTTGCGGAAGGGATAGGTTACGGGCGTTCCGCCTATTGCCTTAATAAAATCCTCTATAATAGTGGGATTTTCGGGATTATCAAACGCCATAACGGAGTTAGGACGTAAAAGCAAACAACCGTAATAAGCGCCTATTTTCTTATTAATGGGGTTTTTAACCGCCTTTTTAATATTATCAAAGCCCACCACGTCGCGAAGCATTTCTAAATAGTGTAAAACCTTCGTTTCGCCGTTATACCTTTGTTCTAATTGCATATAGTTGTTTGCGCGCATATTAATATCGGCGTTATTTACCATATCGTCGTTAACGCGTTTAATAACGTTGTGGCATGCAGAACAAATAGTAATGAGTGTTCCACCCTGTTCCTTTGCGTTTGCTAACGCTCTTACGGAAGAAAGGCGTGGGGCAATATCGTCAGGCGCAGAGGTATATACGCCACCGCAACATTGCCATTCTTCTATTTCCTTTAATTCTATTCCCAACGCTACGGCGCTTTTTCTTGCGTAAACGTCTAAATCCTTAGCTTGATTTTTAAGCGTGCAGCCGGGATAATAACTGAATACCATACGATACTCCCTATTTTTATTATTTTTGTTTAATCATTTCTTCGGGATGGAAAACTTCGTCGAACTTTTCAGCGGTTAAGAAGCCTAATTCAACACACGCTTCCTTTAAAGAAATATTTTCTTTATATGCCTTCTTTGCCGTTTTTGCTGCATTTTCATAACCGATATAGGGGTTAAGAGCGGTTACCAGCATTAAAGAATTGTATAAATTATGATGCATCTTTTCTTTATTTGCCTTAATACCCGTTACGCAGTTCTTTTCAAATGAAGTAATACCGTCTGCTAAAAGGCGAACTGACTGTAAGAAATTGTAAATGATTACGGGCATAAATACGTTAAGCTCAAAGTTACCCTGTGAAGCTCCAACGCTTACTGCAACGTCGTTAGCCATTACTTGAACGGCTACCATGGTTAAGCTTTCGCATTGAGTGGGGTTAACCTTACCGGGCATTATTGAGCTACCGGGCTCGTTTTCGGGAATAAAGATTTCGCCAATACCGCAACGAGGACCGGATGCAAGCCATCTAACGTCGTTAGCAATCTTCATTAGGTTGCCGGCAAGAGCCTTTAAAGCGCCGTGAGCAAACACTAATTCATCCTTAGCGGTTAACGCGTGGAATTTATTTGCTGCAGTTACGAACTGCTTACCGGTTATTTCACTAACCTGCTTTGCAACCTCTTCCGCAAAGCCGATGGGAGCGTTAAGTCCCGTTCCTACTGCCGTTCCGCCAAGAGCTAATTCCTTTAATCCGCCAAGAGAAAGCTCAAGCTGTTCTTTGGTTTTTTCAAGCATATTGCGCCAACCGCTAATTTCTTGTGAAAAGCCAACGGGAACTGCGTCTTGAAGGTGAGTTCTACCACTCTTTACTATTCCTTCGTTTTCTGCTTCTAAGCGCTTAAAGGTTGCAATTAGCTTATCCATAGCGGGGAAAAGCTTATCCTCTATTGCTATTACCGCAGCAATATGCATTGCCGTGGGGAATGTATCGTTACTTGATTGACTTTTGTTTATATCGTCGTTGGGGTGAAGAAGCTTTTGACCTGCAATTTCGTTACCGCGGTTTGCAATAACCTCGTTTGCGTTCATATTTGATTGCGTTCCGCTACCCGTTTGCCAAACGACTAATGGGAAATGCTCGTATAGCTTACCTGCAGTTATTTCATCACATACGGTTGCTATAAGCTTGGTTTTTTCTTCTGAAATCTTACCTAGCTTGCAGTTAGCTAATGCTGCTGCCTTTTTTAAAATACCAAAAGCGTAGGTAATTTCACGGGGCATAAGCTCACCGCCGATTTGGAAGTTAAGACGGCTTCTTTCAGTTTGAGCAGCCCAATATTTATCTGCGGGAACTTGCATTTCCCCCATTGTATCCTTCTCTATGCGATATTTCATTTTCACTTACTCCTTAGAACGTAATGCTAGAAATAACTGCTTTTAAAGCTTCTGCAGACTTTCTCATCTTGGCAATTTCTTCTTCAGTTAGGTTTTCTACTAAAACGGATTTAACACCCTCAGAGCCAACTAAGGTAAGAGCAGATAAGCATACGTCGCTTACACCGTATTCCCCTTCCATTAAAGTAGATACGGTTAAAACGGTTTCGGCATTACCCTTGAACGCCTTAATGATATGAGCAACTGAAGTAGCAACGCCGTATACGGTACAGCCCTTACGAGCAATAATCTTACCGCCTGACTTACGAACGTATTCTTCAACCTCTTCGTGAGTGTATTCGTTGGTAATGTTATGGGGAGTTGCAATAGCTTTGTTGTATTCGTCTAAGGGAATACCTGCAATATTTGCCGCAGACCATGCAACGAAGGAAGAATCGCCGTGCTCGCCAAGAACGTTTGCGTGAACCTGCTGTTGGCTTACGTGATAAATTTCAGCAAGACGGGTTCTTAATCTAATGGTATCTAATACCGTACCTGAACCGATAACCCTGTTTTTGGGAAGACCTGTGTACTTTAAGAAAGCGTAAGTTAATACGTCTACGGGGTTTGCAACTAAAACGAATAACGCGTTAGGAGCATATTCCATAATTTTGGGAGCAATAGACTTGATGATGTTTACGTTAGTTTGAGCAAGCTCAAGTCTGGTTTGACCGGGCTTTCTGCCAAGGCCGGAAGTAATTACAACAACGTCTGAATCTGCGGCGTCTCTGTAATCGCCTGCGTAAACGTTACAGTTTGATACTACTGGGGTTGCCTGTCTAATATCAAGAGCCTCCCCTAAAGCCTTTTGTGTGTTAACGTCTATTAACACGATTTCAGATGCCAATCCGCTCATTAAAACGGAATAAGCAGTGGTTGAGCCTACAGCTCCTGCGCCGATAATTGTAACTTTTGTTTTCATAATAACTCCTTATATTTTGTTACTCTTTTTTTTCAAAATTAATCAAAAAAGGGCTTCGTATGCGCTCGCGTACGGCGCGAACCCTAATTATATCACTACAATCTTATCATAAAAGTTAAAAAAAACGAAAGCAAACGTATTCACTTTTTCAACTTTTGCAATACTCTTTTTAGTTATCGATATATCATTATCGATATACCGTTTATCGATTAAAACTAAAAACTACTTCACAACGAGTCCTTTATGGGCTTTTGCGCTTAATTGATATATTTTCTACGTGATGAGCACAGCTCGGTTATAAAATCCTTATCTAGATCGGTAAGACGGTAATCCTTTTTATAAACCAAGAAATCCTTATAAATTTCCTTTGCCTCCTCACACTCCCGTTGAACCAAGCCGTAGCGCTTTAAGATATCGCTTGTTAAAGAAGAGCAACGCGCAAAGGTTTGGTGGTTTTCGGCAAGCAAATCAAAAAGCCCTGCCCTTTCCGAAAGATAAATCACTCGCTTAGAGGTTGAAAGTCTTGCCCTCTCTCTTGCCTCCTCACCTGAAAGGGTTGGAATAAATCTATCCCCGTAAGAGCATTCGATATACTGTGAAAGAACCTGTGGAGTAATATTTTTTTCAAGAGTAAGCTTGCTTTGCTCACTAAAAACTACCTTCATTGAAAAACGAGCAATCATTTCACCTTTTAAGCCCTTTTCTTCAAGCATATCCTTAAAGAACTGCTCGTCACACTCGTTGTAGCGAACGACTGCCAATTTATAATCCTCGTAGACTATGTTGTTAATAGCTTTTAAAGAGTTGCTTTCCGAATAAAAAATTTCAGTATCCGTTTCCGCGTTAAGCTTTTTGGAAAATTCAGTAAAGGCCTTTGAAATATAACTTGCACGAGGAACGGTTATAGAAAAAATTGAACGGTTGCGCTTTTTACTGAATAAATCCTGAACCTCGTATACCTGCTTTAAAATGCTTCTTGCATAAATTAAAAACCTTTCCCCGTCCGGAGTGGGGATAACCCCCTTACTTGTTCTTTCAAAAATAGTAATTCCAAGCGAATTTTCCAGCTCCTTTATTGACCTACTTAAGTTTGGTTGAGCCATAAATAAATTATCTGCCGCATTTTTTATTGAACCCGTTTTAGCTATTTCTACTGCGTATCTTAAATGAAAAACGTTCAATTGCCCCTCCTTATTTAACAGCCTTATAAAAGAACGTTAATTTTTTTATTATATATAATAAAAAATCCTTTTTTTCTTGATTATATCACATAAAAATCAAAGGTGCAACCCTTTTTTAATCTTTTAAAATAAAAACGCCCCATTTTTTTCAAGTAAATAAAGAATTTAACGATTTTCTAAGCGCAAGAAATCTTATTACCTAGCAAAGCAAAACTGCTTTTTATATGCAAACGGTCAACCATAAAAAGCTCCTTACAAGCTTATAAATAAGCGTTAAACCTTGCACTCTATTTGACTTATAACAAATGCTTAAAGGGATAACATTTTTATATATTTTTTAATTAAAAACCAGCCTATAAGTCGATTAACGGCACTTTTAATATAAAAAAGTTATAATAAAAAAATAAAACCGCCCGCTAAAATTTTAAGCGAACGGCTTTATTTTTAGTTATTTAATAACGTCTTAAAAAGTAAAATTTAGGATATTACCGTGGGAACGAAGAAGTAAACTACGAATAATAAAGCAATTACGATAGTTACTATTGAAACCTTCCATTCGGGTTTTTCTTTATTTTCTTGCTTACAAGCTGCATACTTAACAAGGTCTACAAGGTAAGAAAGAACGCCGATTATAACGTAAGAAAGAATAGCCATACCAATACCCTTGGTAATTGAATAACCTAAAGGCATAATAGCAATCGCTAAGAATGCAGGAACTGCAGTTCTAACGTCACTAAAGTCAATATCCTTAACCCCCTTAAGCATAAGAACACCAACGTAAACTAATGCAGACGCAGCAGCCGCGCTGGGAATCATTGCAAATAGAGGAAGAGCAAATATTGCAAGGAAGAACATAATTGCAGTGGTTAAAGCGGTTAAGCCCGTTTTACCGCCTGCAGCAATACCCGCGCCTGATTCTACGAAGGTTGTAACCGTTGAAGTACCCATGATTGCGCCCGCGCAGGTTGCAATTGAATCTGAATACATAATCTTGTTATAATTGATAGGCGTTCCCTTTTCATCCATAAGACCTGCTGCAGAGCAACAGCCAACGCAAGTACCCATGGTGTCGAACATGTCTATCATACTCATAGTAATAACTAGCATTATAACGGTGAATAAAGAGCCTGCGGGGAAGTTAAATCCTTCCGTGAAGCAAATAGCAAAAACGCTATGCTCGCCGGCAAAATAGTTAGCAAAGTTTTCCCAGAACTTCCAAGAAATACCGTCTACACTACCGGTTAAAACGCTTAAGTTGGTAACGCCAAGGGGAATACCTAAAATAGTTGCAGCTAAAATACCAAAAATAACCGCGCCCTTTACCTTTAAGTGTGAAAGAATTGCAATAACGATTAAACCGAATATGCAAACTAAAGCGTTGTATACGTTAAGCTTGGTAGCTGCATCCCCGGTGAACATAGAGCTAAAGGCGGTTAAATCAACTAAGGTGTATTGATTATCAACTATTACCTTTGCGTTTTGGAAGCCGATAAAGGCAATAAATAAACCTATACCAACGGGGATTGCTCTTCTTATACCTTCGGGAATACCGTCGAATATAAGCTGACGAAGAGACTTACCTTTAATAGAAATAACGGATAAAAGTAAGAAGATAACGCCTGATATTAATACCATTAACATTGCGTTAGCTAAAGAGAAGCTGTAGGTATAAGCGTAAAAACCTAAACCACCGCCAATAATTGAACCAACAAGTGAGTTAAGCCCCATACCGGGTGCTTGAGCTAGGGGAAGCTTTGCCAAAAACGCCATAAGTAAAGTACCTATGATAGCGCCGAATGCAGTTGACATAAACACTGCCGTCCATCTAGGATCAGCCGTGCCTGCATAGAAAAATTGGTTGGGGTTTACCGTTAGAATGTAACACATTGCAAGGAAGGTTACTATACCTGCAACGATTTCAGTTCTTACGGTGCTGCCGCGCTTGGTGATTTGGAAGTAGCCGTCTATACGACCGCCAAGAGTTTTAGGCTTTGCTACTTCCGAGGTAGAAACGTTTTTCATTTCTTCGCTCATAAAACATCTCCTTAAAAAAATTTATTAACAGCGTTAACGCTGAAAAATCAAAATTTAAGCTCAAATATTTTAACAAACAAAAAACACCGCTTGCGCAGTGCCCTAAAATAATAATATGAAAGATGATGACTTAAAAAGAAAAAAGCAAAACCACAGGTATTTATGAAGTGAACCCCAAAGTTTAGACAAAAAAATATTAAATTTGTGAATGAGTTCTGTACTGTACAGGGCTCATTCC
>SVHG01000008.1 GCA_015055965.1 Clostridiales bacterium | reverse complement strand
AACGTTTTATCGCTACGCTTATTCTAAAATTCTTTTTACTCATCGCCCTTCGTTATAGCTGCGAAGCTTTATTATCCCTAAATTTGCACGGGTGCGAACATCATTTTGCGTAAGCAAAACATCATTTGAGTATCACTCAAGCATCATTTGCTTCAGCAATATCATTGCGTAACCTCTGCTCGCATCTAAGGCTTATTTAGTGCCATAGCCATTAGCTTTTGTGTGAGATTAACTTTTATTATAGCGGCGAAGCTTTACGTTTTAGCCTCGGTCATGTACGGCAAGTACAATCCCTTGCTAAATCCGCAGTTTTTTTCTCTTACTCGTATTTAAACGTTTTATCGCTACGCTTATTCTAAAATTCTTTTTACTCATCGCCCTTCGTTATAGCTGCGAAGCTTTATTATCCATAAATTCGCACGGGTGCGAACATCATTTTGCATTAGCAAAACATCATTTGGGTATCACTCAAACATCATTTGCTTCAGCAATATCATTGTGTAAGCTTTGCTCGCATCTAAGGCTTATTTAGTGCCATAGCCATTAGCTAATCATTAATTAAAGCTTTAAAAACAAAACTAAAAACAGAGGAATATAAAATATTATGAAAATGACTTTTCGTTGGTACGGCGAGGGAAACGACCGTATAAGTCTTGCAGATATTAAGCAAATCCCCGGTGTAGAAGGTATCGTTTGGGCTCTACACGATAAAATGCCCGGCGAAATTTGGCAAGAAGAGGAAATTGCAAGGGTAAAAGAGCAGTGTGATAAGTACGGCTTTAATATAGACGTAGTAGAGTCTGTAAACGTACACGACGATATCAAAATCGGGTTACCCACTCGCGACTTATATATCGAAAACTATAAGCAGACCATTCGCAATCTTTCTAAGTTCGGCGTTAAGGTTATTTGCTATAACTTCATGCCTATATTCGACTGGACGAGAAGTAATCTTTTCCACGAGGTAGGGGACGGTTCTACCGCTCTTTTCTATGAAAAGAATATGATTCAGGACGATTATAACGCTATGGCTAAATACATTTTGGACTTTACTGAAAAGTACAATATGTCCTTCCCCGGTTGGGAGCCGGAGCGTATGGCTAAGCTAGACGAGCTCTTTAAGGCTTACGAAGGGGTAGACCACGAAAAGCTTTGGGCAAATTTAAAATATTTCCTAGAAGCAATTATGCCTACCTGCCGTGAATGCGATATTAAAATGGCAATCCACATGGATGATCCCCCATGGGATATCTTCGGACTTCCCAGATTGTTGGTTGACGAGCCCAGTATAGACCGTTTCTTAAGAATGGTAGACGACGTATATAACTGCTTAACCCTTTGTTCAGGCAGTTTAAACGCAAACCCCGCTAATAACGTGGCAGAAATCGTAAGAAAGCATTGCGATAGAATTGCCTTTGCTCATATTCGTAACGTAAAGCACTTTGAAAACGGGGATTTTTCTGAAGCTAGTCACCGTGATTGCGACGGCGATACCGGTATTTTAGAAATATTAAAGGCTTATCACGATTGTGGATTTAAGGGATATATTCGCCCCGACCACGGCAGACATTTATGGAATGAAGGCCCAGGCACGGTGCGCCCCGGTTACGGTTTATACGATAGAGCGCTTGGTATTATGTATATGCTTGGCGTTTGGGATATGCTTGAAAAATTTGATAAATAATTATAAGAGGTGAATTATGATAGAACTTCCTTTAAATATAGATTTTAGTGGAAAAGTAGTAGTCGTAACCGGCGCAGGCGGTCTTATTTGCGGCGCTATGGCTCGCGCGTTTGCTCAAAGCGGTGCAAGGGTTGCCGCTTTAGACCTTAACGAAGATGCAGTTAAAAAGCTTGCTGATGAGCTTAAGGCTGAAGGATTTATTTGCGAAGGCTACAAGGCTAACGTTTTAGAGCCTGCAAGTCTTGAAGAAGTGCATCAGGCGGTTTTAAAAGATTTAGGTGCTTGCGATATTTTAGTTAACGGAGCAGGCGGTAATAATCCCAGAGCGACCACCGATAACGAATACCAGCACGAAGCAAAAGAGGGCGGTAAGTCATTCTTTGATCTTGATGCAAGCGGTGTTGACTTCGTGTTTAAGCTAAACTTCCAAGGAACTTTACTTCCCACCCAAGTATTTGCTAAGGATATGGTTGGAAATAAGAAGGGATGTATATTAAATATTTCATCCATGAACGCATATACACCTCTTACCAAGATACCCGCGTATTCAGCTGCTAAGGCAGGTATTTCTAACTTCACACAATGGCTTGCAACCCACTTTGCAGGCACGGGTATTCGTTGCAACGCAATAGCTCCCGGATTTTTAGTTTCTGCGCAGAACTACAAATTATTATTTAACGAAGACGGAACTCCCACCGCAAGAAGTGCAAAAATTCTTAACGGTACGCCTATGAACAGATTCGTTGACGCTAAGGAATTACTTGGCGCAACTCTATTCCTTTGCGACGATAATTCTGCTTCTGCTATTACCGGCGTAGTATTACCCATTGACTGCGGTTTTGCTTCATATTCAGGTGTATAATTATAATGAGTGCTTTTTTTAACGATAGCCTTTTGCTTTATAACGAAAGCGCTAAAAAATTATATCATGAGGTAAAGGATTTACCTATAATAGACTATCACTGTCATTTAGACCAAACCAAGATAGCCCAAAACTCTTCCTTTGCCGATATTGGCGAGCTTTGGCTTGCCGGCGACCACTATAAATGGCGCGCTATGCGTCTTAACGGGGTAGACGAGTATTATATTACGGGAAATGCAAGTTATAAGGAAAAATTTCTTAAGTATGCAGAAATAGTTCCCAATCTAATAGGTAACGCTCTTTATTATTGGACGCATTTAGAGTTAAAACAAATCTTCGGTATAGATATGCCACTTAACGCAAGCACGGCAGAACGCATTTACGAGCTTGCAAATCAAAAGCTTAAGGATTTAACCGTTCAAGAGCTTTTAAAGAGCTTTAAGGTGGAATTTATTGCCACGACGGACGATCCCGTAGACGGACTTTTAGATCATAAAAATTACGGCGATTTAAAGGTTACGCCAACCTTCCGCCCAGACAAGTTATTTGCTTTTGAGAGGGAATATATAGCTAAGCTAGCAGATAGCGCGAATATGCAAATATGTTCGTTAACCGACCTATTGACCGCTTTATCTTGCCGTTTGGACTATTTCGTTCAAAAGGGATGCCGTATGGCAGACCATGGAATGGAGCAGTTCCCCTTGGGTTATGCAACGAAGGAAGAGGCTGAAGCTTTATTCAATAAAATAGGTGGGCTTAACCAAGAAGAAAAGGAAAGACTAAAAGGGTTTATTTTGGTGTGGCTTTGCAAGCAATACGCAAAGCGCGATATAACCGTTCAGCTTCACTTTGCGGTAACCAGAAACGTAAATCCCCAAACCTTTGGCGTTTGTGGGCCAGATAGCGGGTTTGACGTTATAAGCGAGCTTCCCACCGTTTCTAATTTGATTGAATTTTTCAATAAGATTCCTGATGAAGAAAGACCTCAAACGGTTATTTATACCCTTAACGACGGCAACCTATCTTCTATCGCTTGCTTAACGGGCGCGTTTAGAAAGGTAAGAATGGGCGCTGCTTGGTGGTTTAACGATACCGTTGAGGGTATTAGGCGAAACTTAAAGATTATTTCAGAGTATTCAAGTCTTGGCAATAATCTTGGTATGCTAACCGATTCAAGAAGCTTTTCAAGCTATTGCCGTTTTGATTTTTTCCGCCGTATTTTATGCGATTACGTTGGTAATTTGGTTGAAAAGGGCGAATACGACGGCGAAAGCGCAGTTGAGCTTGTTAAAAATATTTGTTACTATAACGCTAAAAGGATGGTAGAATAATGGAAAGATGTATTCCCGTAGTAGTTATTAAAGAACTAAGCGAAACAGATACTATACTTACCGCTTTAAAAAATAGCGGAATAAATTGCGCGGAAATTACCTTCCGTACCGCTTGCGCTGCAGAAGCTATTGCTTACGCTTGCAAGAATTATCCCGATATGGAAATCGGCGCAGGTACGGTTATAAACGCAGAACAATGTGAAGCTGCTCTTAAGGCCGGCGCAACCTTTATAGTTTCACCCGGCTTATCAGTTGCGGTTGCTAAAATGTGCAACGAAAGGAAAATTCCCTATTATCCCGGTTGCGTAACCCCCACCGAAATTATGCAGGCGTTAGAGCTTGGTATTACTACCGTTAAGTTCTTCCCCGCAAACGTTTACGGCGGTTTAAAGGCCATTAAGGCTCTTTCAGCACCCTTCCCACAGGTAAAATTTATTCCTACCGGCGGTGTTGACAGAAGTAATATAGACGAGTTTTTAGCATTCGATAAGATTGCTGCTATCGGCGGAAGCTTTTTTGTAAAAGAAGCTCTTGAAAAAATGAAGGGGGAAAAGTAAAATGAAAAGAGTAGTTACCTTTGGCGAGCTTATGCTTCGCCTTGCACCCAACGGCTATTATAGATTTTTTCAAAACGATCAAATGCAGGCCACCTTTGGCGGTGGTGAAGCTAACGTTGCGGTTTCACTTGCTAATTACGGGTTAGATAGCGTTTACGTTACCAAGCTTCCCGCACACGCAATAGGTCAAGCGGCAGTAAACTCACTTCGTTACTTTGGCGTAGATACCTCTAAGGTTGTTCGCGGTGGCGATAGAGTTGGTATTTATTACTTAGAAAAGGGCGCTTCTCAACGCGGTTCAGTTTGTATTTACGATAGAGCGCATTCCGCTATTGCAGAAGCATCATTAAGCGATTTTAACTGGAAAGAAATCTTTGAAGGAGCAGACTGGTTTCACTTTACAGGCATTACCCCCGCTCTAGGCGGAAATCTTCCCCAAATTTGCTTAGAAGCTTGCAAGCAGGCAAAGGCTATGGGCGTTAAGGTTTCTTGCGATTTAAACTACCGCGGAAAGCTATGGTCAAGGGATAAGGCGCGCGAGGTTATGAGTGAGCTTTGCAAATACGTAGACGTTTGCATTTCTAACGAAGAAGACGCTAAAGACGTTTTTGGTATAGAAGCAGAAAATACGGATATTTACGGCGGAAAGCTTAACCACGAGGGCTATAAGTCAGTTGCAAAACAGCTTGCAGATAAGTTTGGCTTTGAAAAGGTTGCAATTACTTTACGTTCCTCTATCTCTGCAAGCGATAACGACTGGGCAGGTATGCTTTACGACGGCGAAAACTATTGCTTCTCTAAGTCTTACCACCTTCATATAGTAGATAGAGTTGGCGGTGGCGATTCATTTGGCGGTGGCTTAATTTACGCTTTATTAAAGGGTAAATCAACCCAAGGCGCAATTGAATTTGCAGTTGCTGCATCTGCATTAAAGCACTCTGTAGAAGGCGATTATAACAGAGTTGGCGTTGCAGAAGTAGAAAAGCTTGCCGGCGGTGACGGTAGCGGTCGTGTTCAAAGATAATATTTTAAGCAATATATCGTGTTTTTTAAACCGCTTAAAGAATTTTATTAATAGTATTAAGATGAGTTTGGTGTTTTTTGCTGAACTCATTTTTATTTTATAGATATTTTTATTTCATAGTTGACATATTTTTTAGGCTATGCTACAATATAAAAAAAATAATTATAGGGATTTATTATGGAAATGGTTTTACTAACTGCGCTTGGCGTTGGCGGAGCAACCGTTATCGGCGCGGTTATAGGATTTGCTTTTAAAAACTTAACGCATAGGTTTTCTGATATAGTTCTTGCATTTGCCGCAGGCGTTATGCTTGCAGCTGCGGTTTTCGGTTTAATTATTCCTTCTTTAGAAGGGGGCGGAAAATACGCCGTGTTAATAACTATTGCGGGCGTTTTCGTTGGGGCTGTTTGCTTAAACCTAGTAGATAAGCTGGTACCCCATATTCATAATTTGGTTAAGCCGGAAGCTAGTGAAGGAAATAACAAAAGCTTAAGTAAGGTGCTTTTATTCGTAATTGCAATAGGAATTCACAATTTACCGGAAGGTATTGCCGCAGGCGTTGGCTTTGGCTCTGGCGATATTACTAGGGCGTTTATAATTGCGCTTGGTATTGCGTTACAAAATATTCCTGAAGGAATGGTTATAATAGCGCCTATGCTTGCTGCGGGCGTTTCTAAAAAGAAGACCTTTATTTGCGCCCTTATTACAGGCTTGGTAGAGGTTGTCGGAACGCTTTTAGGCTATTTTGCAGTTAAAATAGGTGAGTTTATTTTACCCTTTGCTTTGGCGTTTGCAGGCGGAACTATGCTTTACGTAATTAGTGATGAAATGATACCCGAAACGCACGCGCACGGTAGCGAAAGGGGGGCAACGTACGCCTTACTTATTGGCTTTTGCTTTATGATGGCGATGGATTTTTTACTTGGTTAAAAAAGGATTTACCGGTAAAATATAAGCGCTTTTTTAGGGTGGAGTCAAAACTAAATTTACCAAAAATTATGCTATAAGTCGATTAACGGCTAGTTGGAGTAAAATTTGCCTGTTTTTGGTTAAAAATTAAATAAAATATTGTAAAAGTGGGGGAATAGGTCGATTATCCGCCACTTTTTTACTGCAAATTTTGGTATTTTTTATAAAATTTTTATATAATAGTTGACAAAGCACTATAAATATATTAAAATGTAGGCGTAAACAGGAATAAGGAAAATTAACAAAAATGGCAGGATACAGAAGATTTTTCGTTGAATCCGTTGCGGATTTAACGGTAATAGAGGGTGAAGAATTTCGCCACGCGGTTAACGTTTTACGCGTTAAGGAAGGGGAAAGAATTTTACTTTGCGATAATTCCGGTTACGAATATCTTGCCGTAATTAACAAAATTAACAAAAAGGACTTAGTTGCTAAGGTAGAAGAAAAAGCTCTTAACGAATGCGAATGCAAGGAAGACGTTTTACTTATCGCCGGCTATCTAAAGGGGGATAAAACGGAGCTTATCGTGCAAAAGGCAACGGAGCTTGGCGTTAAAAAAATAGTCGTTTTTTCATCTGAATTTTCTTCTGCATATATGAACGATAATAAGCTGGAAAGATTAAATAAGGTTTCCGTAGAAGCAGCTAAACAATGCGGTAGGGCAATAGCTCCCAAGGTTGTTTACGCTAATGATTTTAAAAGCGCGCTTGAGTACGGAAGGGAATATGTGAATAAGCTTTTTGCCTGTGAGTTTGCAACTAAAAGTGATACGATATTAAATGAAATGCAGGGCTCAACTGCAATCGTTGTTGGAAGTGAGGGTGGCTTTTCTATTGAAGAAGGTCAGATAGCTAACCAAATGCAATATAAAACGGTATACTTGGGCAAAAGAATTTTAAGGGCGGAAACGGCTTGTATTGCGCTAACCGCAATAGTTATGAACGCCCTTGGCGAATTAAAGTAATTACTAAAATCTAGATAAGGAGTGAATTATGAAAAGAAATACCTTTTACGAGGTTTCTGCAAGAGAGCACAATCCTAATTATGAAAAATTAATAAAAAGGGAAAATCCCATATTTCAATCGCAAACGGAGCTTCGCACTCCCTTTGAGCGCGATTACACCCGTATTCTACATTCTACCGCGTTCAGAAGATTAAAGCATAAAACGCAGGTTTTCTATAACATAGAAAGCGACCATATTTGTACCAGAATGGAACACGTTTGGCACGTTGAATCGGTAAGCTGTACTATTGCAAAATGGCTTGGCTTAAACGACGAGCTAACAAGAACTATTTCTATCGGCCACGATTTAGGTCACGCGCCCTTCGGTCATTACGGTGAGAGCGTTATTAACAAGCTTCACTTGGCGCATTTGGGAAGAAAGTTTTGGCACGAACGCAACAGCTTATATTTCGTTGATAACGTAGAGCTTTTACCTGACCGTAATAACAACGAAAAAAACCTTAATTTAACCTACGCCGTGCGTGACGGAATTATTTCCCACTGTGGGGAAAAGGACATTAACCAAATCATGCCCAGAAGTGAGTTTATCGACCTAGAGCGCGACTTTAACCTTCCCGGTGAATATAATCCCGCTACTTACGAGGGTTGCGTTGTTAAGATTTCAGATAAGATTGCTTACGTTGGCAGAGATATAGAAGACGCTATTAATCTGGGCTTCTTAACGGAAAGTAATTTAAAAGAGCTTTCTAAAATCGTTAAGCTAAACGAAAACAGCGTTGTTAACACCAGTACCATTATGAGTAATATGATAGTGGATATTTGTGAGTCAAGCTCGCCTGAAAAGGGTATTTGCTTATCGGAAGAAATGTCTGATACGCTAAACAAAATTAAAAAGTTTAACTATAAATATATCTACGATAACGAAAGATTTAATTCCTTTAAAAAGTATGCGGAAATGATTCTTAACGATATTTTTGAAATTTTATATAACGCATATTCAGAAGATAACTTATTTGCATCCTTAAAGGCTAAATCTAAAAAGTATCCTACCTTAATGAACGAGTTTAGGGGATTCTTAGCAAAATATACCGATATTAATAATTTACCCCCCAAATATCAACCAATTTCACAAAACTGCTTAAATCACAAGATTTATGCAAATCTTTCAGATAAAAAGGTTTACGTTCAGGCAATATTCGATTATATCGCCGGTATGACGGATAGATATTGCGTTAAGGTATTTAACGAGCTTATTAACTATTAAAAACAAAAAAACTAAAATCATAATTTAAGTATAAAAAAAGCCTCCGTTGGAAATCATTTTCTCGGAGGTATTTTTTATGAAATTAGAAACAAGTCAAACCTTTTTAAATCTTGCAAAGGATTTTGCAGGCGAATGTCAGGCAAGAACGCGTTATAAGTTTATTGAATACGGCGCAAGAAATCAGGGCTTAAACTGCCTTGCGGAAGTAATAGATAAGGTGGTTTTTAACGAGTTTAACCATGCAAGAATGTTTTATACCTTTATTCAAAAGGTAAAAAGCAACGAGGTTTTAGAAAAAATTGAATTTTGTGCAGACTATCCCTTTAAGCAAAAGTGGGATTTGGAAGAAAATTTAAGAATTTCTTCAGAGGATGAATACGCGGAATTTTCATCAATTTATCCCGCCCATAAAAAGATTGCTGAAGAAGAGGGGTTTGAAGAAATTGCAACCTTATACGAACATATTATAGGTGTAGAAAACTGCCACCACATGCTCTTTAAGGATTTGTACGAGCAGGTTAAAAACGGCACTTTATATAAAAAGCCTAAGGTTGTTAAGTGGAAATGCGCTGCTTGCGGTTACGAGCATGAATCCAAGGAAGCATGGGAAACCTGCCCCTTATGCTTTGCAAAGCAGGGTATGGTTATGCTTCATCTTAAAGACGAATAAAAGTAATTATACGCCTTTTTTTCTCCTTTTTTTTAAGTCTTGCAGTGCGTTTTAATGTTACTGCAGGGCTTATTTTTTAGAACGCAAAAAAACGCCGTTGGTAATTAAAAACCAACGGCGTTGCTCATTTTTTATTACTATTTTTCTAAAAAGCGAGATAAAAATTCTTTAGTCCTTGGCATTTTGGGGTTAGTGAAGAATTCAACGGGCTCACCCTCTTCAACTATATATCCCTCGTCCATAAAGATAACTCTTGAAGAAACCTCTTGAGCAAATCCCATTTCGTGGGTAACTACTATCATCGTAAGTCCGCTTTTAGCAAGCGCCTTCATAACCTCTAAAACCTCGCCAACCATTTCGGGGTCTAGTGCAGAGGTGGGCTCGTCGAAAAGAATAACCTCCGGGTTCATGCAAAGCGCTCTTGCAATTGCAACGCGTTGCTTTTGTCCGCCGGAAAGCTGTGCGGGCTTTGCGTTAATATATGCGCTCATACCAACCTTTTCTAGGTTTTTAAGAGCAATAGCCTTAGCTTCTTCCTTGCTTTTTCTTAAAACTACCGTTTGTGGGCGAATACAGTTTTCTAGCGCAGTCATATTGTTAAATAGGTTAAACTGCTGAAAAACCATACAAACCTTTGCTCTGTAAGCGTTTAAGTCAAATCCCTTAAGGGTAATATTTTCACCTTGATATAAAATGCTTCCCGCGGTGGGTTCTTCTAAAAGGTTAATGCAACGAAGCATAGTGCTTTTACCGGAGCCTGAAGAGCCAATAACGCTAACGACCTCGCCTTTTGCAACGCAAAGGTTAATATCGCGTAGTACCTCGTGATTGCCAAAGCTCTTTTTTAAATTTATAAGTTCAATAATTTTTTCCATTAGCCGTTACTCCTTACCTTGATTTCTGCTTTAGGATCAGATTGAGAACCGCAAATAACGTAATTATCGCTACCTGCAAGTTTTCTTTCTATAAGGCGAAGTATACGCGTAATAGTAAAGGTTAAAATAAAGTAGATTACGCAAATAATCAAATAGGTTTCAAACATCCAGAAGTTGCCTTTGATAATAATATCACCTATTTTATACAATTCGTAAACACCAATAACGTTAAGAACGGAAGTATCTTTTACGTTAATAACAAACTCGTTGCTTACTGAAGGTAAAATGTTTCTGAACATTTGCGGAATTATTACGTTAAACATTGTTTGGGTATGGTTCATTCCTAGTGAGTGCGCGCCTTCAAATTGGCCTTTATCAATAGAAATAATACCGCCTCGCACAATTTCTGCCATATAAGCACCGGTATTAATAGAAACTATTAATATACCTGCGGGGATAACGGGTAGGGTGCTACCGCCTGCAAGTCCTGCATATCCCCAGAATATTACCATTGCTTGAACCATCATTGGGGTGCCACGGAATATCTCAACGTATACAGATATAACGCCGTTTACTATTTTTTGAATAGTTTTTACCGTTTTATTCTTTGAAGTAGGAATTGTTCTAATAAAACCGGTTAAAACACCTATTATCAATCCCACTACGGTACCTATTAACGCTATAAGAAGGGTATTGGCAATACCTTCTAAAATGTTATTGTAGTAATCCTTTATTATAGATATAACTTTTTCAAAAAAGTTAAGCTCATTACTTGCAGTCGCAAGTAGGTTTGTAAGAATAGGAAAAGAGTGCATTTTTAGTACCTAAAATCGCGGTTAGTTTGCTTTCTTGTAAATTACTACTAGGTTAGAAAGGTAATAGCAGTCAGTAAAGTCAACTTCTGCTTCACGTTCAGCAGTGGGGCTCATACCGGCAATAATGCCGTCAACAGAACCCATTTGAACAGCAGGAATAAGTGAGTTCCATTCATATTGATGAATTTCTAAAGCCATTCCAAGTTCTGCAGCAACGTATTTTGCAATTTGAACGTCATAACCGTTAGCATAAAGAGTAGAACCGGTAGTTCCGTTTGCAATGGGAACAGCGCCGTTAACGTTTGAAGTTTGTGTCCAGTTAAAAGGATCGTATCCGCATTCCATTGCGATTTTTAAAGTGCCGTTAGATGTATTTGTGTTAGAAGAAATTAAAGCAAGCTCTTCGTTTAATGCAGAGTTTTTATTAATACTCATTTCTACAGCTTGTTCCATAAGTTTTTTCTTTGTAGATTCATTAATGGTTGCAAGAATTTGGTTTACAGGTTGAACCATAGAGCTTCCTGTTTTAAAAGCAATAGCAATACCCGTATCGGTAGGACCTGCTGTGAAGCCGGTGTCGTTATTAACAAAGGGAAGATAAGCAAGGTTGGGGTTTCTTAAGCATTCTGCATAAGCGGTGGGTTCTTCTGCTACGTATCCGTCAATAACACCGCTGTTAAGAGCGATAAGTAATGCGGGGAAGTCTTCATAGTCAGAAATTTTAACGCCGTCAATTTGGCTTAATACTTCAAGGTGGAAGGTTGCACTTTGGGCTGCAATTGATGCACCTTTGAGATCGTGAATATTTTTTGCAGTTGAAATGTCAACTTTATCTCTTCCGCCACAAGCAACGAAAGAAAGCATTAAAACAACGGTTGTTAAAAGGGTGAGTAGTTTCTTCATTTTAGGATTCTCCTTAATAATATAGTGTGTTTTTTTAGGCATAACCGTGTGAGTTTTTGTTAAAGCCTTGTGTAAAAGAAAAAGGTCGAAGCAAGTGCTACGACCTTATTACGCAAAAATACGGTAATTAAATCGAACGAAAGCACTCCACAAAAATTTGTGACAGTTGCAAAGATATTTTCCTTGCACCCAACTCTTAACCGCTCAAACGGTTAAAAATTTCGGCAACCGCACCTTTCTGCTTTAGGTTTTAAACGTTTGAGCGTCTATCTAAAGTTACTTATTACAGGTTGCGCCTCTAATCATTCTATGATTCGACTATTAAATTTACGACTGATATGATATCACAGTTAAATCTTTATGTCAACGTTTTTTTACACGCTTTCAAAAAAATGCAGTTAATTTTTGTTAATATTTCTAAAAAGGTGAATTTTGCTATAAATAATGAAAAAAATATCTTTAAAGCGCCCTTTTATTTTATATTTAAGGGTATATTTGAATTGACAACAGGTATAATTGTGAGTATAATATAAATTGCTACTGATTTGGTAGTAATTAAAGGTGGTAAAATGAAAATTTCATCCAAGGCACATTACGGCTTGCAAGCTGCTTTTTTACTTGCAAGGGAAAACGCAATGCTTTCCGCAAAGGATTTAGAAAAGGAAATAGGAGTATCCGCTAAGTATTTAGAGCGCATAATGCGTACTCTTTCGGCTGCGGGTGTGGTAAAGGCAAATCGCGGAACTTCGGGTGGGTATTACCTTGCAAAAAGCGCAAGCGAAACCACAGCCGGCGAAATAGTTCGCGCCTTAGAGGACGAGCTGGAAATTATTACCTGCGTTAAAAACAGCGCTTGTAATAAGTGCGGAACAAGCTTCGTTTGGAAAAAACTATATAACGGTATTAACGCCGTTTTAGACGGTATTACACTTCAAAGCATGGTGGAAAACGATAGGGTAAATTCGGTTGAAAAGCCCCGTTGTTTAAAGTGTGGCTTAAGCGGGCAGGAAAACTGCTCTTGCTTTTCTAACAATAGTAAATAATAGCCGTTAATCGCGCTATAGCCTTACTTTTTGTGTTTGTTTAATTAAAAATTAAAAGTAATCAAACTATTTTGTAATAAAAATAGCCCGTTTTTATGGGCGAAGAGGATATATGGAAAAACAAATTTACCTTGATCACGCTGCAACGACGGCAGTAGATTCAAGAGTTATCGAAAAAATGCTCCCTTATTTTTCGGGGGTATACGGAAACGCAAGCAGTCAACATTTTTACGGCAGAAGGGCGCAACAGGCGTTAGATGAAGCGCGTGATACTATTGCTTCTCTTTTAAACGCACAACCTTCTGAAATTTATTTTACTTCCGGCGGAACGGAAGGGGATAACTGGGCTATGAAGGGTATTGCTCTTGCAAATCAAGCAAAGGGCAAGCATATAATTACCACCGTAATAGAGCACCCTGCTATGCTTGCTTCCTGTAAGGACTTAGAGGCTTTAGGATTTGAGATTAGCTATCTTTCAGTTGATAAAGAGGGTAGAATTAGCTTAGAAGAATTAAAGAGCCTTATCCGTGAAGATACCATTTTAATTTCTTGCATGTATGCAAACAACGAAATAGGCACTATTCAGCCGATAGAAGAAATTGCACAAATAGCAAAGGAAAAAAAGGTTCTTTTCTTTACTGATGCAGTTCAAGCTATTCCCTATATGAATATTGACGTTAAGAAGGTGGGAATGGACGCTATGGCAATATCTGCCCACAAGTTTAACGGGCCTAAGGGTGTTGGCGTATTATACGTTAGAAACGGAGTAAAAATTAAAAGCATACTTTCCGGCGGACATCAAGAAAGAACGAAAAGAGGGGGAACTTCTAACGTAGCGGGTGCTGTTGGCCTTGCTGAAGCTTTAAGATTAAGCAGACTTAACTTAGAGGAAAATAACGCCAAGATAAAGATGCTTCGCGACCATTTTGTAAAAAGAGTTAGTGAAGAAATCCCCTATGCTTACTATAACGGACATAAGGAATTAAGAGTTCCTTCTAACGCAGATTTTTCATTTGAGTTTATAGAAGGGGAATCAATTTTATTCTCTTTAGATTTAGAAGGTATTGCCGTTTCTTCAGGCTCTGCATGCTCATCCGGCTCGTTAGAGCCTAGCCACGTATTGCTTGCAATCGGTGTGGATGAAGCGTTAGCTCACGGCTCTATAAGATTTTCTTTTGGTAAATCTAACACCTTGGAAGAGGTTGATTTTGTGGTAGATAAGCTTAAAGAAATTATTTCAAGATTAAGAATGATGTCACCCTTATTTAAAGGATAAAAAATTAAAAAAGTGCGCCTATAAGCGCGTTAACTGATATTTTATAGTGTATTTAGGAGAAAAGATATGTATAACGAAAAGGTAATGGAAGCTTTTAAAAATCCCAAAAACGTTGGCGAAGTAGAAAACTACGACGGTATTGGCGTTGTAGGCAACGCATCTTGCGGGGATATAATGCAAATCACTATTAAGGTAGAAAACGGAATTATAACCGACGCAAAGTTTAAAACCTTTGGTTGCGCGGCAGCAGTTGCAACCAGCTCTACCGCAACGGAAATGGTTATAGGTATGACCTTAGAGGAAGCGTTAACCTTAACCAACAAAAAGGTAGTTGAGGTTTTAGAGGGCTTACCCCCACAAAAAATTCACTGCTCGGTTTTAGCTGAGGAAGCAATTAAGAAGGCAATAGAGGATTACTATTCAAAGCAAGGCAAATAATTAAAATCCTACAATTAAATGAACTAAAAATGGGAATAGCGGTTTTGTTAATAGGCTGTTCCCTTTTATTTTGCAAAAAAACGAATATTGCCTAGAGCATATTTCTATAAAAAAGGAAAAGAAGGGCGAACAAGGAGTTAGGAATAAAAAAATTAAACAAAGCTTACAGTTTTATCTTTTGAATTAATTTATAATATCCTTCTGTGCCAACAAAAAAGGCAAAAAAGACTAATTTTGTCTATATTTTAACAAATATTCATATTGACTTAACTATAGTTAAGGGGTAAAATAGAATTAAAGCAAAAAGCTATTTTTATGCGTAAGCCTTTATTAAGCTAAAATTAATCAAAGGTAACCGCAAATAAAGTTAAGGGAGATAAAAATGAAAATCACCAAAGCATTTAAATTTGCGCAGCTAATACTTCTTATATTGGTTATTGGATTTTGTGTTTCTTGCGCTAATTTTAATGAAGAAGGAAAAACAAACGCGCCCGAAGCGGAAAATACAATATTTTACGCTAGAAGCCAATCGGTTGAAAGGGATGAGCCTTCGTTGGTTCACGAGTTATTGCACTTGGATAGCGTTCCTCAAAGTGAAATAACTTTAAGCGCTAAGGCAACCCAAACGGCTACCGCGAATTGGTTTTTTAAGTATGAAGAGGGATATTTAAAGGTTGACGTTTACGTTGAAGATCCCGTCGTTTACAAGGCGAACCTAATTCCCGAATATAACGATTACGTAGAAGTGCTATTTTCAAAGACTACCGGCACTCAAAAGGTGGTTAGCGTACTCGTTAACGCATACGGCGACCTTATAGTAAAGGATGCAAACGGTAATTTACTAACAGACCACGGCGTAATAGCTAACGCGTGCGATTTTACCCTTGCAGAGGACAGAGTGGACGGTTGGAGAGCACAAATTGCATATCCTTGCGCTATTAGTGGAGAAGTTGGGGCAGAGCCCAATTTAACGGTATGCCTATCCTTATCTAACTCAGATAGCAAGCTGGAATGGCAAACTGTTGATTACGAGGGTGTAAAGACGGACCGCAACAACCCCGAAAGCTATTTATGGGTTAAGGAAAGCGGAGCTTTAGAGCAAAACCCCAATCTATACCACACTTATGATGGAGTTACGGTAGACGGCGCGCGTGATGAAAAGTATGGCGAATTCACAGATACCGTTGTATTAAGCGGTGACAGATGGTTTGATATTTCTGCGGTTAAAACTGAAAACGGTGTTTTCGTTTATACAAGAGCTTTATTTAATACTTCACATGTAGATCAAACGGGGTCAAGCTGGGGTAGAAGCACGGACTTTGAGTTTAAGCTTAACGCAGGCGCAACCTCTTACGTGAATATTGAAGGCGGATATTTAGGCGTGACCGATTACGTTTTAGACGTTGTAAGAACTGATACGGGTAAATATTTACACACCCTTGAATTCTTCGTTGAAAAACAGTTAATTAAGGATTGGGATATAGATAAGGACGTTCAAATCAACTACGCTTGGAAGAGTCCGGGTGAAAGCAGTTATATATTAAGTGATATGCTACACGTTAAGCACTGTGATTGGAGCAGTGATTGGCACTCTTATCAAAGACTTGGCGGTTTAAGCACTTCATTCGTTGAATTACCTGCAAACCTTATGATTTCTACAAGCGGTTTAACCACGGCGACTGCCCCCGAAAACGGCCCCGTTATAGACGGTAATTTTGATGAATATAGCGGTGATTTTATCGTTAAGGGAGATATGTCTAAGGCCGTAGTAAAAACCACCGGTAAGGTAGTAAACGGCGACCTATACGTGGGCTTAACCATAACCCACGGTGATTGGTCTACGTACACCAAGAGCTGGTGGAATAATGATAATATAGAAATGTATATTAACGGCGAGCACGTGGTGTTTATGTTCTACGCGGGCGAGCTTATTATCCCCGAGGCTATAGATGAAGCCGTTGCCGTTACCACTACCGATTCAAGCGGAAAGCTAGTAACTAACGTGGAATTTTATATTCAAGGCAATTCAGACGCATATAAGGTAAAAATGGGTATGAACGGCTACGGATTTAAGGGCTGGCAAAGTCTATCATGGGACGGCGCAGACGCTATCTACGTTACTGAAGCGGGCGTTTCTGAGGAGAAGACTCTTAGCGTTGGCGCTCTTGCATTAGACGGCGAGTTTACCGAAGAGGTATGGAGCGAAAGCGTTAAAGCTAACACTATTTCTACCACCGCAAACGGCGCTGAAATAGAAATTATGGGTAGATTATTAGAGAACGGAACTGTATTCGGCGTAACCGTGCTTCACACTAAAGCTCCTGACGTTTCAGTAAACGGCGAAAACAATTGGTGGAACTATATGAATATAGAAGCAGTTATTAACGGTCACACGGGCGATCAGTTTATAGCAACCGTTAAAAACGATAGAAGCGAGCATACCTATTCATACTGTAAAACTGAAAGCACGCCTGAAGGAAAATATCTTTCTACCTTTGAAATTTTCGTTCCTAACGGCATAACGGGAATAACCGCAGATCAAAAGTGCGCAACCTTAGCCTTTGGCGGTTGGTTTGAAAGCAAGTTCTCTTGGTTATTCGGCACGAACGGTAAAACTACTACACACTATATTAGCAATGAGGGTATTAGTATGAAGAGTGTAACGGACGATGGCGTTTTAAGAATACTTACCATAGGTAACAGTTTTTCTGACGATACTATGGAATACGTTGGTAAGATTGCAGAATCTTACGGAATGCAGGTATTCCTTGGCAATCTATATATTGGTGGATGTAACATAGATACACACTTAACTAACTTACAAAACGAAAACGCTTTATACGATTACAGGGTTTACACTAACGGCTATTGGAAAACCACCCAAGGATACAAGAGTACGGATGCAATTAAGTCGCAAAGCTGGGATTACATTTCCTTCCAGCAAGCAAGTCCCGATTCAGGTAGAGTAAGCTCAATGAGTAATTTAGAAGCTCTAATGGCCGGAGTAAGGGCTATTTGCAACCAAGACGCGAAGTTTATTTGGCACATGACTTGGGCTTACCAAGCAGATTCAAATCACAGCGGATTTGCAAACTATAATAACAGTCAAGACCAAATGTACGAAGCAATTATTCAAGCTGTTCAGTCAGTCGTTATGCCTAACGAGCAGTTTGCTTTAGTTGCCCCCGTTGGCACGGCTATTCAAAATGCAAGAACCTCTATTTTAGGGGATAGATTAACCCGTGACGGTTATCACTTAAACCTTGAATACGGCAGATATATTGCAGGCTTAACCTTCTTTAGCACGATTACCGGTGTGGACGTAAGTAACGTAAGCTACGTTGCTCCCGGAATCCCTGCAGATATAAAGGTCGTTTGCATAGAAGCGGCTGTAAACGCCGTTAAAAACCCCTTTATCGTAACCCCTGCGGCTACACGCTAAATAACGCTTAAAGGAGAAAAATTATGAAGAAGATTTGTAAATCAGTATCATTTGCAATAGTAGCGTTACTCGTTTTAGCATTTTCCTTCGGAGGCGTAAATTTTAATAGGGTTAACGCAGCAAGCTATCCCGCAACGGATGGCGTTACGTTTAGCGCTAACGAATATTACGAAGTAACCAAAAAATTAGAAAAAATGCCCCAAACCTTTGAGGCGGAAATATATCTTCCCGTTGGCTTATCCGGTAGAATAGGCTGTATATTTAGCAACTACGACGACGGATTAAGCCCATGTATTAGCTTAGATATAGTAGACGGCGGTAAGCCCTGCTTATATTACAATACGCCCAACGGCGCTACCTGGAATAGGGTAGTTAACATCGATTTAAGAAGGGATAGCTGGGTTCATTTAGCAATTACTAACGACCAAGAAAAGAATGAATTTATTTGTTACGTAGACGGCGTTAAGGTAGATAGCGTTATAAGCTCTACTTACGCAGACGATATAGCTGTTAGGTTCATTATAGGTGGCGATAACAGAAGTGATAATAGCTCTTACTTTAAAGGTCGCATTCGTTCGCTTGCTCTTTATTCAGACGTAAGAAGTCAAAGTGAAATTGCAAGAGATTTCGTTAACGGCGCATATACTGCCGATGAAAATGCAATTGCGGTATACGATATGCCCGCGTCAAGCGCTCAAAATGATTTAGAGGACCTTACCGGTAACGGCTACAACGTAAATTACGGAAAGGCGTTCTACACCCAAAAGCCCGCAGTTGAAAATTACGCTTACTCCTTTGCTGCAATAGGCGATACCCAAAATATTACCGAGGACGAGCCTGAAAAGCTTTCTATTATTTACGATTGGCTTCTTGCCAACAAGGAAGCAAAGAAAATTGCCCACGTGTTTGGTCTTGGGGATATAACCGATATGAATACGGAAACGGAATGGAGAACTGCAAAAAGCGCTATTTCTAAGCTAAACGGTCAAATTCCATATTCTTTAGTTCGCGGTAATCACGATATTACCTATATGTATAACAAGACGTTTAACAACAAAACCTATACGTCACAGTTCGGTGGCTTCTATGATGAAAGTAAAATAGAAAACTCTTGGAAGACTATGACTTTGGGCAATACCGATTATCTATTTATTACTCTTGACTACGGCGCTTGTGACGAGGTTCTTAGCTGGGCTTCAAGAATTATAGAGGCGTTCCCCACTCATAAAGTAGTAATTACTACTCACGCTTATATGTACACTGACGGTACTACTATCGGCGAAGGTGATGCCGTTCCCCCCTCTGATGCAACCGATATCAACTATGCGCCCACCCTTAAATACAACGACGGCGACGCTATTTGGGATAAGCTTATTTCTAAGCACGGCAATATTTTCTTGGTAATGTCCGGTCACGTTTCTTGCAATAATTTAGTAACGACTCAGCGCAAGGGTATTCACGGTAACACCGTAACCGAAATGCTAATAGATCCCCAAGAAGTGGATAAAAGACTTGGCGCAACCGGTATGGTAGCTATGCTTTACTTCTCTGAAGACGGTAACTTTATAGACGTTGAATACTATTCAACCGTAAATGAGGGCTTCTATAAGGAAACCAATCAATATCGCGTTAATATAGTTGATAAAGAGGTTTCGGCTCATACTACTCCCGCAAGCTGCGAACATGACGCAACTTATCACTGGGGTAAATGCTCTTCATGCGGTATTAGCTTTAAGGAAGAACATACTCTTGGAGAATGGGTTGTAACTAAAGAACCCGCTCCCGGTGTTGCAGGCGAAAAGCGTCAATCATGCGAATGCGGTTACTATAAAGTCGGTGAAATCCCCGCTTTACCAAAGCTTCCTGATGACGATTCTTCAAGCGGTTCTACTATAGAAGGGGAAAGCTCTTCCGGCTCTCAAGGCGGTGGCGCACAAGATTCCTCCGGTGGCGGATGCGGTAGCTCTATCGGTATGAATAATGCAGGCTTATTATTTGCGTTATTATGTGTTGGCGGGGCATCTTTATTATTAAGAAAGCGTAAATAGAAAAACGCTTAAATAGTCGTTAATCGCTTTATAGCTTAACTAAATAAACAAATAGGTTTATAAAATTAACGATAACTAAACAAGTAAAAAGGGATAGGTAAACGCCTATCCCTTAATTATTTTTAAACAAAAAAAGTCGAAGAGTTTTCTTCGACTTTTTTTCATATCTTATAGGTTTAATTAACTGAAATATCTATGATTGCGCTCTTATCTTGATAGGTTATAACAACTTGTGAATCTTCACTCGTTAAGCGGTGGAAAAGGTTGCCTACCCAGCAGTCAACCTTGATTTTGCTACCGTCTGAATAGATAGCGTAAACATCTATGCTGTTATAATCAAAATAGTTTCCTGTCTTATACTGAGTTTTTGCATTTACAACTTCAATAGAATCTAAAGTAACAACGGTAGGAATTGCGTTAGTGCTATTATAATCTTCAAATAAGCCTTCCACAACTTGTTGTATAACCTTAATATCTTCTGCCGTTACACCTGCATCTGTGCCGTAAGTAGAACCCATAGGAATAAAACCGTTGCCTTCTACCGTTCTACCCGTAATTGCTTTATACATGGTAAGACCAAGCATATAGCGACCTTTTTCATTTGCGTGGGCGGTGCTATCACGGAAGAAGCTTGTTTCAAATACTGAATTGTCGCAAATATCAGTTTGATCCATACGATAAAATGCTTCAGCGGAAGGAACTACGAAGTTAACGCCGTTTTCTTGCTTTAAATCCTTAAAGGTGCTAATTATACTTTCATACATTTGTTGTGAATTGTCGTTATAATGTGAAAGTCTGCTGTTGCCCGTTCCTTCGTAGCATTTGGGTACTGCCCAAGATTCAAATAAACCTATTTCAACGCTAGGAAGGCGATTTTCTACAAGAGCGATAAGCCAGGGTAGGTATGGGTAAAAGGTTTCTTTTAATCCCTGTTCACCCTTACCGGTTTGAATGGTTACGTAATCCCAATCTTCATCATATAAAACGTCAAAGAAGGTTGCTTGCGTGCGATCGGTGCCACCGTTTTTGATGTAGGTGTAAACCGCTTCGTTGCCTTTAATAAATTCAACGTGCTGTTTAATGGTACAACCACCGTAATAAAGCACACCGCAAACCATATTTATACCGTCCGCTTTTGCAATTTCGTGGGCATAGGTCATGGTGTCTTGTGCGTAAGAGTTACCAACCATAAGAACTTTTACAGTTTTATTTTCCGGTGCGTTTACTTCATTTGAAACGCTTATATCAGAAAAGATTTGTGATGCAACCTGACTGCGGAAACCAAACTGCATACCGTTATGTGCGTTAGATGTGATTTTCTTGGTAATGGAAGGTATATCTGAGCCGTCTAAATAAACGTTGATATTATCTTCGTTAACGGTTACGCGTACTTTAACTTGATTGTTTTCATAAGCAAGGGGAATGGTGTTTGAAATAGCCCTTGTGAATGTACCGTTGGTAAATTCAAATATGAAAACCTTGTAATAGTTTGAATTTAATTGACGCTCTACTTGAACGTTAATAGCATCAATACCGTCTTGCACGGGGGTTACTTGGCTTGCAAACAAATAAATACCGCCGTTAATTATTCCTTCGTTAGAAGTTGGTGCTACGGTAAAGCTTGCATCTAACATGCGTGATTCAAAGTCTTGAAGAATAGCCTTTTGTTCGCCGTTTACGTTAGAGGTTAAATTGCCCTCTTCATATATAAATGAAGCGTTTCCAGAGGTGTAAAGGTCAAAATCTAACTGTGATTGCTCAACTTGAGCTCCTTCGATATTATTTTGTTGCGCGTTAGTTATTATAATTCCTGCATTCAACATTATGATAGTGGTTAAAATAAGAGTTAGCGCTATAATTTTTTTCTTCATATTATTCACCTCTTTTTTTGTGGATAAATAAAGCGGTAATAGCGAAAGCTAGCGAAGTAAGTAGGGTGCTAGCGCTTCCTACTATGCTGTTACAGCTAATCGTGCTAGAAGATTTAGTGAATTTAGCGTAAAGAGTAAGATTTTCACCTTTTTGTGTATCAATTTCACTAATTGCTTGTGTGAATTCGGGGTCTAAGTACCAACCTTCAAAGGTGTAAGTGTGCTTGCTTGCGGTTGCAAGAGTTACACTTTCATCTTCAACCGTATAAGAAGTAATAGCGCCTTCTTCTAAAACGGCACCTTTGCCAACAACGTATTCAATAGTGTAAACGATGGGGCTAAATTTAGCATAAACGGTAACGTTACTACCAGCTGTAGTATCAATTTGAGTAATTGCCGTTTCTAGCGCTTCATCTAAGAACCAACCTACAAAAGTGTATCCGTGTTTGCTTGCAGAAACAAGAACAACGTTTTCATCTTCAACCGTATAAGAGGTAACTGCACCTTCTGCTAAAACTCCACCTTTGCCAATAACGTATTCAATAGCGTATGGGGTGGGGATGAATTTAGCGTAAAGGGTAATATCGTTTGCATTTGCAACGTCAATTTGGGTAATTTCAGTTTGTAAAGCTTCATCTAAGAACCAACCTGCAAAGTCGTAGTTTTCTTTACTTGCGGTTGCAAGAGCCACGCTTTCATCTTCAACAGTATAAGAGGTAATAGCACCTTCGCTTAATACCGCATTTTCACCAACAATATATTCAATAGTATAATGTACGGGTGAGAATTTAGCGTAAACGGTAACGTCGTTAGCAATAGCCGTATCAACTTGAGTGATTTCACTTTCCAGCGCTTCGTCTAAGAACCAACCTACAAAGTCGTAATGCGCTTTCCAAAGGTTAGCAAGTGTAAAGTCAACCGTTTCAACCGTGAAGGTTTCTACCGGTGCGCTTTGGAATACACCGCCGTTTTTAACGTAGGTTACAGAATAAACAATAGGCGTAAATTTAGCATATAAATCTATATTTCCGTAAGAGCCGGGAACAAGATAGTTGGTTTGGTTTTCAAAGTTTTCCGTTCTATACCAGCCGTCAAACACGTAACCTTCCTTATGAGCGTCTAAAATGGTTACGCCGTTGCTTTCAAGATTGTAAGAGGTGGGGTTTTCGCTAACGGTTGCGCCGTGGTAGGTGATAGTATATTCAATTAAAGAATATTTAATGTAAATGGTGCAAGAAGCGTTTATCGTAGCGCCTGCTTCAATGGGTGTAGTGAAGTTTTCGTCGGTAAACAAGCCTTCAAAAACGTAACCTTCAATTTCTGGGAAAGAATCTACTGCAAGAGCAGAGCCCTTTTTAATTACTAAGTCAGGGATATCACAGTTTTGCATATTTGAAGCAAAACGTATTCTTGCGTTGCCTAATGCTGAATCGTAATAATCAAGCACTTGAGCATCAGTTAACGTTCCGTTACCAATTATAATGTCATCTAATACTAGGGTAGAAGTGTTGCGGTCTTCCCTCTTTGGACAACTTTTACGAACGTAAATGCTAGCGCCTTCTTTAGTGGCCACTGAAGAGAATAAACTTACTACGTTTGCAGTAACTGCAGCTTTATTCGCCGTGGGTGAAAAATATTGAGCTCTTTCGCCGTCTACGTAAACGCTAATGCTATTTTCGCTATTATTAACCACTATGCTTACGTATTTCCAAGTGGTAGTAAGTAGTTTTTTGATTCCGGTGCTAGGTTGAGCGTACGTGCGGGTTCCCTCTGCGTCAACGTAATATAAGCCACCGGTACAGATGTATGCAAGTTCACCGTTTTCGCCCTCTACACAAAATAGCTGTTCAAAATCGTCGGTTACTTCGGGGCGAACGGCGTTTTCATCTTTATAATAAATATCGGTAGTGTTTTTCTGGTAGAAGTGGAAGGAAATACCCTTTTCATCAGAAACTAACTTTTTACCTTCGTTTGCGGTAATAGTTAAGTAACTTGAAATATCAGTAAAGTGGAACGCTCCCTCTCTTTCTTCGCTAACTTCAAATCCCGTGCCGTTAGAAAGCTGTGTAAATTCTTCGCTAGTTAAATTTTCAACCTTAATTTCAACGTTAAAATTAGGCGTAGCGTTTAAGCTATCGTAATATTCAGCGGCTTGTTCAGCGGTAAAAACTGAGTTGTGAATTTGAACGTCACCCATTACGAAGCTTTCGGTATTACGGCTAGCTTTGTTTTCGCAGGGCTTACGTAAATATAAAGTGGAATTAGGTTGCGTTAAAACGGACTCAAAGGTGTTAACAACACTAACAACGTTTTGATATCTGGAGTTAGCATCAATATATTTTTGAGCAAGCTCGCCGTCAAAGTAAACGTAAATAACGTTGCTTATAAAATCCATGGTAATAGTAATATGCTTTTCGGTAGCGGTTAACATTCCGTAATGGCTAGTAGGTGTTTGTGCGTAAACGGAGCTCGCGCCCGTTCCGGATATGTAATAAACACCACCTGCGCATATATGGGCGGTTTCGCCGTTTGCGCCCTCTACCGTGAATAACTGTTCGTAGGGGTCTACAGCATTTTTATCAACGTCACGGTCAACTAGGGTACGCTGTTTAAACGTTAGGGTAATACCGCTTGTTTGCGTAGCGATGGCCTTACCGTTTTTTGCGGTAATAGCAACGTATGAATCGGTTGAAGAATAATTCCAACCTCCGCTAATAACGTTATCGGCGGTAATACCGCTTTGTGTGGGGGTTACGGTGTAGTCTTCATTGCTGGAAGAAAATGAACCGTTGTAGCTAACTGTAACAGTGGGTGAAAACTTTGTTGATGCATTTGCAGAAGCTATTGGAGCAATTACTAAAATTGACGTGAAAAAAATTGCACCAACTAAAATAAGTAAAGATGATTTAAAAAACATCTTTTTGGAGCTAGAGTTCATATTATACCTCCTTTTTGTTTACAAAATAGATATCTAATGTTATAATAACATAGTAAAGTGGTTATTTCAAGGTGAAAAAATGACTACTTTAGTACCAAAAAGTGAACTAATGAGGTAAGTATGTCAAAAGTTCAATTTGAGAGCGAATATATTAATACTCGCACTAAAAACTCTTATATTCAACACATCCCCCGTGATCCATCCTTGCCAAAGTCATTATATAAAGTTTTAAGCGTGGGGTACGAGTATAATAAAGCGGGATACAGCCACAAGCGGAGCGGTGGAAGCTCTTATCTGTTAGCATACACCAAAAGCGGGCAGGCGGAAATGCTTTACGAGGGAAAGAAATATTCCATTATGCCCGAAAGCTTAGTGTTTATTCATTTAGCAAACCCAAGTTTAATTGAAGCCCCTCATTCACCTTGGGAAATTTACTTTATGCATATTTACGGTTCTGATATAGACGATATATACCGCACCTTCGTTAAAGCGCACGGTTATTATCTTGCAAATATTGATGCTGAATTTTTTATAAACTGTGTTCAAAAAGTTCACGATTGCGCGCTTAATCAAATGGATTTATATGATATTTCAGGTCAGCTTTACTTGATGCTGATGAGACTTTTAAAGCTAAGTGAAGATAGAAAAATAACAGAGCTTGTAAGCCGTGCCGTGGAATACTTAAACCATCATTTTATGGAAAATATTAGTATAGAGGAGCTTGCAAAAGAACTTTTTGTTTCAAAATCTTTTTTAATTCGTGAATTTTATAAAAATACCGGTAGCACGCCAAAGCAGTATTTAACTAATATACGTTTACAAAAGGCGCGTTTACTTTTGGTTCATACGGAAATGACCGTTCGTAACGTTGCGGAAGAATCCGGCTTTGGCACAGAAAAAAATATTTTTTATGCTTTCCGTAAGGAACTGGGCACTACGCCTACGGAATTTCGTAATCATATTTACGAATTACGGTCTAAAAAAGGTAAAAAATGAGTATATAGATTAACTATAACTAAACAAGTAAAAAGGGATAGGTAAACGCCTATCCCTTAATTATTTTATATTAGCTTTTGTTTTTTAAATTGCGGTATTCTTGTGGGGTTGTTTTAATTAATCCTTCAAAAATTTTTATAAAGTGTGAAGAATCGTAAAAGCCGGTGCGGTAAGCTATTTCTGAAATGCTTAAGCCAGTATTTGTAAGCATATTCATTGCAGAGTCCACGCGTAGCTTGGTAATATACGTAGAGGGGGGCATTTTGCAAATGCTTTTAAATTTATTAATGTACGCCGTGCGGGAAAGATGGGCTATTTCAGCTAAATCGTTAATGGTGATTTTTTTATAAAAATACTCGTGAATATAAGAAATAGATTGCATGAAGGATTGGTCCTCCGGCATAATTTGCCTTGAAGGGTTTACTTGCTTTTGGTAGGCTTCACATAAAGCGCTAATAATTACCATCGTTAAGCTATTCCTATTTAAGCATTCAAAGGGGTCTGTTTCGCTCGTATATTCGCTTACACTCATAAGTAAGGCTATAACGCTGTTAAAGCTACTTTCGCTTAAACTCAGATTAAGTGACGTTTGAGTTTTTCCACGCATAAGAGGTTCTGCGCCGAATAATGTAAAAAAAGAGGGAAGCTGTTGAAGGTCTACCATATTTTTACTCATAAAAGCATCACTAATAATAACGTGGAATACGTCAAATCCAGCACCTCCAACGTAGCCGTGACTGTGATTTGGCGGTATAATAAAAACGTCCCCCTTCTTAGCTTGAATATGACTTTCGCCAAGGTAGTGAATTCCTTTGCCTTTGGTAATCAGGTTTATTTCGTAAAACTCCTGCTCGTGCATACCTATTTCATAATCGGGCATAAGGAACACGCGTGTTAAATCTAGGTTGTTTTTAAAAAAGTCAGCGTGAGTGTGGTAATAATGCTCGTGCTTTGGTAATTTTTTTAAATTCATTTGCACCTTTAAACGATTTTACAATAAATAATGTATTTTTATACATTGATTATACCTCAAAGGGTATGGTATAATCAAGCAAAAGAATGACCTTTATTTAAAAATTAAAAAAATTTTAAATAACGGCTTTATTTTTCAAGAAATTTTAAAAGCTATAAGGATTATTTTTTGAGGTGACATGATGAAATTTTTAAAAAGAATTATGATAGCTCTTTTTTGCGTAATGCTTCCCTTTACAGCCTTTGCGTGTGAACAGGATCCGCAAAGCTCTTCAAGCGGGACTTTCGACTCTTCTGCTCCATCAAGCGAATCAAGCAGTTCAGAAGATAGCTCTTCAAGCAGTTCTTCAAGTGAAAGCTCTTCTTCAAGCAGCGTAGAAGAGCAAGGAGGTATAGATTTGGGAACGTTAACGGTTAGTGCAGATAATATTCCATTAAAGCTTCAATACGACGAGCCTGCGCCCTTTATTAACGAATGCTCTGAAGAGGCAAGTATGATGGCCGGGCAGGATATAGGCTGGCAAAACTGGTCTATGCCAATAGGTAACGGCTATATTGGAGCAAACGTTTTTGGTAGAACGGAAACTGAAAGGGTGCAGATTACCGAAAAAACTCTTTCTAACCCTTGGCAGTACGTTTTAAATCAAAACGGAAGCACCTCTTACCCTCAAATCGGCGGTTTAAACAACTTTTCGGAAACTTATATAGATTTTGGGCACGTTTTATCAGGTGTAACTAACTATAACAGATATCTTGATTTGCGAAAGGCAATAAGCGGTGTTTCTTATACCTATAAGGGTGTTAATTACAGTAGAGAATACTTTACCTCTTATCCGGATAAGGCGTTGGTTATTCGTTTAAACGCGCAAGGCGGGGATTTATCCTTTACGTTACGCCCAACAATACCCTTTAAGCAATCTTATATGAAATATCCCGGCGACGGATTTTCTAAAACGGGTAGCGTTGTTTCTTCCGTGGAAGGGGGTGTTGGCTGTATAGAGCTTAGCGGTACGCTTGGCTATTACGGTGTGGATTTCGTTGGTTATTATCGCGTATACACTAACGGCGGTAGCGTTGTTGCCGATACGGTAAATAACACTTACACAGATAAAAACGGAAGCGTGGTTACAGATAAAGACGGGGTTATAAGAGTAAGCGGGGCAAGCAGCGCGTACATAGTTGCAACCTTCGGAACTGATTACGAGTTATGTAGCGAAAATTTTGAAGGTGGTCAGTACGGTCGTAATAAGCAAACTGCAAAAACCACTTTAGATGATGCTAGGGCAAAGGTTGGTAGATATTTGCGTTCTATAACCACCGCGTTATCTATTAGGGATTACGAGGAGGGCTACGAGTATTTAAAGAACAAGCATCTTGGCGATTACGGTAAATTATTCGGTAGGGTAGATTTAAATCTTAACTGTAATTCGTTGGATTTTGCCCTTACAACCGATAAGCTATTAGAAAAATATAATAGCGGTAGTCATAGCTCTTACTTGGAAACCTTATTATTCCAATACGGCAGATATTTAATTATAGCATCTTCACGCGAGGGGGCTTTACCTGCAAACCTTCAAGGGGCGTGGAACTGTTATAATACGCCTGCTTGGTCAAGCGGATATTGGAGTAATATCAATATTCAAATGAACTATTGGCACGCCTTTAGTACTAACTTAGCAGAAACCTTTATTCCCTACGTGGATTATAATTCGGCGTATATGAAGGTGGCTGAACAATATGCGAACGACACTATATCAAAGCATAATCCGGACGTTTACGGTGAGGACGGCGGTAACGGCTGGGCTATGAGCGTAGCCGGTAACCCATTCTTCTTTAACGCGGACCGTTCAAGCGGTAACCTTGGCCTTTTAACTCAGGTATTCTACGATTATTATCAGTTCACTAAGGACGAAGAGGTTTTAGAAACCGTTTACGAGGTGCTTGCAAACGCTGCAAGATTTATAACTAAGTGCGTTAAGGAATACGACGGTAAATATTTGGTAGAATATTGCGATTCACCTGAAATGTACGTTAACGGCGTATGGTATTACACAACCGGTACTGCTTACGCGCAGACTATGGCGTATTTAAATAACTATCAGGCCTTAGAGTGCGCTAAGGCGTTAGGAATAGATTTAGAAGATAACGGAATACTTTCCTTAGACGACTATTCTATTTTAAAAACCATAATGAATCAGCTTGATAAATACGATCCTATTCACGTTGGCCTTTCAGGTCAAATTAAGGAATTCCGTGAAGAAGATTATTACGGCTCGCTTGGCAATCCCAATCACCGCCACATTTCTCAATTAGTTGGACTATTCCCCGGCAATCTTATCAATTCTTCAACGGAAGCGTGGTTGGATGCGGCTTTAGTTTCTTTATACGGCAGAAATAACGGGCTTATGGATTGGCCTAACGGAAACACAAGCAATAACGAGGCAAGTATAGTTGCTTGGGCGTGGGCGCATAAGCAGGCTTTATACGCAAGAGCCGGAGAAGGTGATTTAGCTCAGCAAATGCTTGCAGGTAATTTAAGAAATTCTACCTTGGAAAACCTACTTATGGTTTGCGGTAAGATATTCCAAATAGAAGCAAGCAGCGGTACTACCGCGGCACTTGCGGAAATGCTATTACAAAGTGACGAACAGTATATAGAAATACTTCCCGCTCTTCCCACTAATTGGTCAAAGGGCTCTTATACGGGCTTAGTTGCAAGGGGTAATTTTGAGGTTAGCGTTGCCTGGGAAAATAGCGTTGCTTCACGAATTAATATTCTTTCTAAGTCAGGTGGCTCTCTTTCAGTTAAATATCCGTCTGTTACCGGCGTTAAAGTTTATAACAGCGCGGGAGAAGAGGTAAAATATAGCGTAACGGGTAAAAACGTTATTACGTTTAATACTGAAGTGGGCGAAACCTACTATTTTGACGGATTAAAAAGGGTAGAACGCCCCGAAAAGCCTACCGAGTTTACCTTTGAAAGGGTTAACTTTAACCAATTTGATTTAAGCTGGAATGCGGTTGAAGGGGCTGTTAAATATAACGTTTACGTTGCAATCGAAAACGATGCTTCTTATACTTTTGTTGGTAGCTCAACTAAACCCGAATATTTACTTACAATTGCTAAAGAGCATGCAAACTTAAGAAAGACCTTTGTTGTAACTGCAGAAAACGCAAGTGGTGTGGAAAGTAAGCGCGCGCTTTGCTATTCCAATCCCATTCTAACAGATTTAGAGGTTTATTCTGCAACTTGGGAAATAGTAGAAGGGGAAATTAAGGTTGAAGTAAGCGCTAATGAGAGCGCCGGTAAGATTAATCTTTACGAAAGGGCGCTTGGAGAGAGTGAGTTTACCCTAATTTCTCAAGAAAAAGGAACTTTAATAACTGCTACTTATAATCCGAATAGCCAATACGCTGTTTCTATTCTTTCTAAATACGATAACAGTGAAAGTGAATTGATAGCGTTAACTGAAGGAAACTGCGGTAACAATATTTTAATTGGTAAACAGTTTGTTTCAGCAAAAGAAAGCGCGTTAAATTATTCCGCTTTAACAGACGGTAAGTCCTTTAATGATGAAGCAGGTACGTTTATCGCTTCGGGTGAAATAAGCGCTATCGTGGATTTTGAAGGAGTATATAGTCTATCTAACGTTAAGATTTTTGTAAGTGGCGGTATTGAATATGCCGGCGACTATTTAAAGCTAGAGGGATTATATAAAGGTGAATGGATCGTTTTAGCTGAATTTTTAACTAACAGTCAAATTGAAGAATATTTCGTAGCCCAAGATGAATGCGTTATGCTAGAATTTGATGACGAAAAGGCAAATAAGCTTAGAATAAGCGCGAAGGGTAGCAATATTGCATTGAATGAGGTTACTGCATTTGGTGCTTTACTTGATGAAAAGGTGGAGCTCATTAACCTATTTAGCGGTAAACAGTTTATTCCTACAAGTGAAACGGCAGGCAATATTTATTCTGCTACTTACGGCTATCAAACTCTTACGGACGGCGTTATATACGAAGAATTTAAGGGAAGATATTCAAGTAAGCAAAACGGCGGTAAAATAGAGGCGATTATTGATCTTCAAGGCGCACATCTCGTTTCCACGTTAAAGGTTTACTTATATAAAGACGGTATATCTAAATTTGGTAGCGGATTTGAGGTTCAAGCATATTTCGACGGCGAATGGAGCGTGCTTGTAAATTGCGCTACTACGAGCGAAATAGAAAAATATTTGGTTAAAAACGAGGGTGGCGTTGGTAATTGGCTTATTTTCAATCTTGGCGACGCATACGCTTCTAAGGTTAAAATCGTTATTCCCGGTCAAACCTCAAGCGGTTGGACGACCTTGTATGAAATTGAATGCTACGGTACTGCTTCTACCGTTGCAGAAAGCATGCCGGAGCCTGATCCCGATCCTAATCCCCAGCTTATAGCAAACGTATTCAGCGGTAAGCAATTCGTGCCCACTGAAGCGGCTAATGCGGAGGTTCTAACTGCCAGCTGGTTTAAGGGTGGCGGATATGAAACCTTAACGGATGGAAATAAGGTAGAAGAACAGGTTGGTAGATTTTCTACAAAAATGAATAATACCACCGCATTTATGGATGCAACCTTAGATTTTGGCGAGCAAGAATACGAGCTTTGTGAACTTAAGTTTTACCTTTACGATACCAAGGATTCCATTACCTTAGATGCGAAGAAGACAAGCGTTGGTAAGGATATATTAATTCAAATTTATTATAACGGTGAATGGAAGGACGTAGTTAACTGTGTAAACAGTACGGAGCTTCTAACCCATTTGGTTATAAATGAAGGGCTTAACAACGACTATCTTCTCTTTGATTTGCAAGGCGTTAAGGCTCAAAAAATAAGATTCTTTATATCAGGATCTGCACACGCTAACGGCATTACGTTCCAAGAAATTGAATGTAACGGAAAGCTGGTAAAGTAAATTATAAAAAGCAATAAAAAACAAAGTTTTAAATAATGGTGAAATCAAAAACAGCGGTTGGTTTTTTAAAGGAAGGCTCTGTCACAACAAATGACTGATAAAATGCAAAAATAGATTTTGCTTGCAAAAATCTTATAAGGCTTTCATTTCACTAAGAATCTTTCTTCTTGTTTCTAATGCTTTAAAATTAAATTCCTTGCTTATAAGCTTTAATTTTTAAAACATCATGAAATTCATTTTATCAACTACTTGTTTAGAGGTCGCCTAAATAATAATAAAAGGAGTAGGATTATGAAAAACTTAAAAAAAGCTTTTGCCACTATAGTATTAATGATAGTTGCTATAATAGCTTTTGTTGGATGTGAGGTTAATTTATCCAGCATGCATTCGCATTATTGCGATCATATTTGGAATGATGCAACCTGTTCAGCTCCAAAAACCTGTTCGCTTTGCGGTGAAACGGAGGGGGAATCTTTAGCTCATACCGAAGAGGTTGTTGCAGGAAAGCAAGCAAGCTGTACCGAAGCAGGCTTAACCGAAGGTAAGAAATGCTCCGTTTGCGGTGAAATTTTAGTAGCGCAAGAGGAAATTCCTGCTTTAGGTCACACTGAAGAAGTGCTTGCAGGAAAGCAAGCAAGCTGTACTGAAGCAGGCTTAACCGAAGGTAAGAAGTGTTCCGTTTGTGGTGAAATTTTAGTAGCACAAGAGGAAATTCCTGCTTTAGGTCACACTGAAGAAGTGGTTGCAGGAAAGCAAGCAAGCTGTACTGAAAAAGGTTTAACCGAAGGTAAGAAGTGTTCCGTTTGCGGTGAAATTTTAGTAGCGCAAGAGGAAATTCCTGCTTTAGGTCACACTGAAGAAGTGGTTGCAGGAAAGCAAGCAAGCTGTAGTGAAGCAGGCTTAACCGAAGGTAAGAAGTGTTCCGTTTGCGGTGAAATTTTAGTAGCGCAAGAGGAAATTCCTGCTTTAGGTCACACTGAAGAAGTGCTTGCAGGAAAGCAAGCAAGCTGTAGTGAAGCAGGCTTAACCGAAGGTAAGAAGTGCTCCGTTTGCGGTGAAATCTTAGTAGCGCAAGAGGAAATTCCCCTTTTAGCTCATACCGAAGAGGTCGTTGCAGGAAAGCAAGCAAGCTGTACTGAAAAAGGCTTAACCGAAGGCAAGAAGTGCTCCGTTTGCGGTGAAATTTTAGTAGCGCAAGAGGAAATTCCTGCAGCTCATAAGCTTGTAAACGGCACTTGCAGTGAATGTGGTTTTATTGTAAATTTATTTGCAGGCAAGAAATTCGTTCCTTCTTCAGATACTGCAGCAAATATCTATAGTGCAAATTTTGGTTATCAAACTATTACGGACGGCGTTATATACGAAGAATCTACCGGTAGATATTCAACTAAGCAAAATGGTGGCAAGGTAGAAGCGACTATTGATCTTGGCGCTGTTTATGATCTTGATGAATTTAAGGTTTATTTATATTGGAATAACGGTATAAACAATATAGGAACGGGTTTAAAGATAGAAGTGTTATTTGGTGGAGAATGGACCACCGTAGTAAATTGCGCGTCAGCTAATGAATTACAAGCATATTGGGTAGATAATACTGATAGCGCAGATAAAGAATGGTTAATTTTTGATTTAAAAGAGGTTGCTGCAAGACAAGTTAAATTTACCATTCCCGGCCAAACCTCGGTTGGATGGACTACCTTCTATGAAATGGAATGTAGTGGTAAGCTATCAACTAAGGTTGAGCCGGAGCCTGAAGCTCCCGTATTAATTGATAATATTTTTGCAGGTAAAGAGTTTGTTCCCACGGAGGCGGCTACTGCTTCTATATTAACGGCAAGCTGGTGGAAGGGTGGTGGATATGAAACCCTAACGGACTCTATTAAAGATGCTGATAATGCACCCGGTAGATTTTCGACCATAATGAATACGACGGGTATGATGGATGCCACTATTGATCTTGGTGATAATTACAATCTTGAGTCTTTAAAGTTCTATATTTACGAAGTAAAAGAAACTGCATTAGCAACAAAACAAGCAAGCGTTGGTGCAAATATTTTAATACAAGTATATGCAGACGGTGAATGGAAAGACGTTGTAACTTGCGCAAATAATGCAGAGCTTGTTTCTTATCTCGTAGTAAACGACGGAATAAATAACGATTATTTATTATTTGATTTACAAGGCGTTAAGGCTCAAAAAATAAGATTTTATATTTCCGCATCTGCAACAGGTTCAGGAACTACCTTCCAAGAAATTGAATGTAGCGGTAAGCTATCAACTGAGGTTGAGCCGGAGCCTGAAGCTCCCGTATTAATTGATAATATTTTTGCAGGTAAAGAGTTTGTTCCCACGGAGGCGGCTACTGCTTCTATATTAACGGCAAGCTGGTGGAAGGGTGGTGGATATGAAACCCTAACGGACTCTATTAAAGATGCTGATAATGCACCCGGTAGATTTTCGACCATAATGAATACGACGGGTATGATGGATGCCACTATTGATCTTGGTGATAATTACAATCTTGAGTCTTTAAAGTTCTATATTTACGAAGTAAAAGAAACTGCATTAGCAACAAAACAAGCAAGCGTTGGTGCAAATATTTTAATACAAGTATATGCAGACGGTGAATGGAAAGACGTTGTAACTTGCGCAAATAATGCAGAGCTTGTTTCTTATCTCGTAGTAAACGACGGAATAAATAACGATTATTTATTATTTGATTTACAAGGCGTTAAAGCTCAAAAAATAAGATTCTATATTTCTGCATCTGCATCAGGTTCAGGAACTACCTTCCAGGAAATTGAGTGTAGCGGTTATTTAAACAACAAATAGTAAAAGTAAGCATAAAGCCCGCAGCTTCAGCGGGCTTTTTACTTTGTAAAAAAACAAGAAAGATGGGTTAAAAAATATAAAAGTATGTTGACTATAATAAAAAATCGTGATATAATGATTAGGTGATAAAATTTTTAATATCTAAAGTGCTTTTAATAGCATTTAATCGCAAGGTGATTTTTGGTGTGAAATAGCCGATAATCAACCTATATAAGGAGATTTTATGTATACCTTAGAGGAAAAAATTGCTTTAATAGAAGAGTCTAATTCCTTTTTGGATTTAAATAAAGAGATTATGCCTAAAGCGCATAAGGAGGATTATTACTTCGTTTCCTATTCTCATAAGGATTATAAAAAGGTAATGAAGGATATTTTGCTTTTGGAAGATCAAGGTGTAAATATTTGGTACGATTCGGATATGCACATTGGCGAAAATTGGGAAGATATTGCAGAAATGTATATTTCTAAATTCCAATGTAAGGGCATCATCTTTTATCTTTCAGAAAATTCTATTTTATCTAAGGCGTGCAATAAAGAGGTTGAATACGTGCTAGAAAACGGTAAGCAGTTTTTTAGTATAAATATTCCGTTAGAGGGTAGTCAAAACGCAGTTAGCGGTCTGCAAGCCCTTTTAACCTTAAAGGATAGGGGGCATAACGTATCCGATAGGCTTATAGAAAACTTTAAAAAGGCCTTTTCAGATAAAACTCTTTATCTTTCTTACGGCGATTCTATTCAACGCAAAAAAGAACAAATAGAAAAGCTGGTTGGCGAGGATTCACTTCTTTTTACTTCGGAATATAATCTTAATTGTTACGAGGACGGCGCAAAGCTTTTGGAAAGCCGTGAAAACTCCATTATAAGAATGAATTTTAAGAATAACTACCAAATTAACGACGAAAACAGTAAGGAATTTGGTCGGTTATTACCCCTTATGAGCATAGATAATTGCGTTTTTGCAAACCATTATAAGCTTCAAGAGGTCACCTTGCCGGAAAAGGTTGACGAAATTGGCGATTACGCCTTCGTTAACTGCTTTAATTTAAAAAAGATTAATTTAGATATTCCCTTGCATAGGATTTCTGACTTTGCTTTTAGAAGCTGTAAGTCTTTAACGGTGGATTTCGTTAACTGCTTATTTATTAAAAAATACGCCTTTTACGAGTGCGATTCTTTAGATGAAATAACTTTAAAATGTAATAGTATCGGCAACTTTGCCTTAGCTAACTGCAAGAGCTTAAAAACCGTTAATTTTGTTAAAGAACCAATAGAAATCGGCGCTTATTGCTTTAGTCACAGTAAAAATTTAAGTAAAATTAACTTTTTAAATAACGAGCCAAACGTTATTTGCACAAAGGAAAATAAGCTGGCTCTATTAGATAATTGCTTTGCAGACACCGCTTTTACGGAAATTACCCTTAAGGGTAAAATTGATTTAAAGAGCGCAAGCGGTTTGTTTGAAGACTGCAAAAACTTAAAGAAGGTTAGCTTTGAAATTAAAAATTTAAAAACGCTTAAGTCTTACGCTTTTACTCGCTGTGATAATTTAGAAGAAGTAAGCGGGCTGGATTCAGTTAAGGTTTATGAAAATAATTGCTTTTACGCTTGCTTTAATTTAACCAAATTAAACTTGAAAAACGCAACCAAAATTCAAGAGCAGGCTTTTGCGGGCGTGGGTTTTGAGCAATTGATTCTTCCAAACGTTACGCATATTGGAACTTACGCCTTTCAAGGTATGCAAAACTTAAAAAAGATTGTTATAGGCGAAAAGCTGGAAGAAATTGATGACAGAGTTTTTTATAACTCAAACGGCGTAAAAGAGCTTGAAGTATACGCAACCGACTTTTATTTTGATGAATTTGCGTTTGCCACTTTAGAGCCGGAGGTTATTACCGTTTGTAATTTAGATTTGCTTTATAATCTTGCGGAAAACTGCGGTGATCAGCTTAAAACTATTTACCTTTTAAAAGGTATAGCGAATGAAGAGGATTTACTTTCTTTACCCTTTGAGCTTATTTTAAAAGAAAGCGATAAAGAAGGCTTTGATTGCTTTACGGTTGGAAACACGAATCCTTATTCCATATATAAGGATGAGCGGGTTGGAATTACTTTAACGAACGGCGAAACGATTTATACATTCTGTGATGACGCTGGCTTTGATGAAGAAAAGGGCGAATATTACGTTATTGCAGGAAAAAAATATTATCAGTCACAAATCCAAAGTATTTTTAAGCTATATAGCCTTTAATCGCGCTATAGGCGGACTTTTTAATAAATAAACATAAAAATTACGGAGAAAATCTTATTATGGATTTAAAAAAATTACTAAGTAAAATGACCTTAGAGCAAAAGCTAGCGCAGCTTACACAGGTTAATGCAAACTGTTTAACGGTTGGCGCAAGCGAAGATATTACCGGTCCGGAGCAGGAGGTTTCTCTTACTAAGGCAGACGTTGCTTCTGCTGGCTCTACCTTAAACTTTGAAAACGCAGCTGAAGGAATAAGGGTGCAAAAGGAGCATTTGGAATTAGATCCAAATAAGATACCCCTTCTTTTTATGCACGACGTTATTCACGGCTATAAAACTATTTATCCCATTCCCTTGGCTCTTGGCGCAAGCTTTGATACCGATACGGTTGAAGAGTGTTGCGCTATGGCTTCTGAGGAAATGACTGTTGGTGGCGTTCACGTTACCTTTGCGCCTATGGTGGACTTGGTTAGAGATCCGCGCTGGGGAAGATGTATGGAAACCACCGGCGAAGATCCCTATTTAAACTGCGATATGGCGCGCGCCATGGTAAGGGGTTTTCAAAAGAGCGGTAAGGTTGCCGCTTGCGTAAAGCATTTTGCTGCGTACGGTCAGTCAGAATCAGGGCTTGATTATAGCGCTACCGATATGAGTGAGCGCACCTTAAGGGATTTTTATTTGCCTGCTTATAAAGCCGCAATAGACGAAGGGGTAGAAATGCTTATGACCTCCTTTAACATTTTAAACGGCGTTCCCTCATCAGGCAATAAATGGCTTGTTAAAAATCTATTGCGTGATGAATGGGGTTACGATAAAATAGTTATTTCAGACTATAACGCCTTCCGCGAAATGAAGGCATTAGGCTTTTGTGAAACGGAAAAGGAATGCGCAAAACTAGCGATTGATGCAACTAGCGATATAGAAATGATGTCCCCTTGTTATTTGCAAAATATTCCGCAGCTAATTAACGAAGGGGTTGTTTCTGAAGAGCAAATAGATGAAGCCGTTATGCGTGTTTTACGCTTAAAGGAAAAGCTAGGACTATTTGAAAAGCCCTATCTTTACGCTGATCCTAAGGCGGAAGAAGAAATATGCCTTTGCGAAAAGCATAGGGATATTGCAAGAAGAGCTGCAGAAAAAAGCGCCGTTTTATTAAAGAACGATAACGTTCTTCCCTTTAACAAAAACGCGGTTAAGCGTGTTGCCGTAATAGGCCCGTTTGCAGATAGAGTTATGCTTGGTAACTGGCTATGCCACGGCAAGGAAAGTGAGGGTATAAGCGCGTTAACTGGCATTAAAGGCTTATTAAAGAACGCGGAAGTGCTTTATTCAAAGGGCTGTTTAGAAGGCGTAAACGAAAGCGATTGCTCGTTAGTGGAGGAGGCAAAAGCTCTTGCAAAAGAGTGTGATGCCGTTATTATTTGCGCGGGCGAAGATTATAAGATGAGTGGCGAAAGTATGTCGCGCGCGGAATTAAGATTAAGTCCCGCTCAAAAAACGCTTATTCGCGAGGTTGGTAAGGTAAACAAAAATACTGCAGTCGTATTATTCAGCGGTCGCGCGCTTGTTCTAACCGATATTATAGACGATATTAACGCTTTAGTTTTAGCATGGCAACCGGGAACGGAAGGTGGTAACGCGATTGCTAACCTATTGTTTGGCGAGGTTAACTTTGGTGCAAAGCTTCCCATGACCTTCCCCAGAAGCGAAGGTCAAATCCCCGCGTACTACAATTGTTATAGAAGCAGTAGACCGTATGAAGGCCCTTACGGCTGTTGGTATATAGATATGCCTAAGGCGCGCTTATTTGAGTTTGGTTACGGTTTAAGCTATACGTCCTTTGAAGTTTCAGCCCCGGAGCTTAGCTCTTTAACTATGAATAAGGGCGAAAGTATAGAAGTTAGCGTTAACGTTAAAAACGTTGGCAAAATGGCCGGCGAAACTGTAGTTCAGCTATATATTCGTGATGATTTCGCCTCTTTAGCTCGCCCCAACAGAGAATTAAAGGGATATAAAAAGATTTTCTTAAATGCAGGCGAAGCTCAAAGGGTAATCTTTACTATTAGCGAAGAGCAGTTGAAATTCTGGTCAATAAACAATAAGTTTGAAGCGGAAGAGGGAAGCTTCACTCTTTGGGTAAACGAGAACGGTATCGTTAACGAGACTGACGGTGTAAAATTCAATCTTTTATCTAAAAAGTAAGGCTATAAGTCGATTATCGCGCTTTTTGGATAAAAAACAAGTTGTGTTTTAAGTGTTAAAATTGATAAAATTATAAAAGTTACTACTAATAACGGAGATGGAATTATGAAGATTTCAACGGAAATAGATTCTTCTGCAATTAAGGTAGGTAAAGAAAAAGCAATAGAATTAATAGCTAAAGCCGGTTTTGATGCTTGGGATTTTTCTATGTTTGATATGTGTAAGTATAACTGGGAAACACGCGTGGCTAATGTAGGTGACAGTCCGTTAAACGGTGCGAACGGTTTGGCTTATGCAAGAAAGCTAAAGCAAATAGGCTTAGATAACGGTATCGTATGCAATCAGTCACACGCGCCATTTCCTACCTCTAATCAGTTAATTCGCTCTATGTGTAAAAGAGCTATTGAATGCACGGCGGAAGCTGGTGGAAATATTTGCATCATTCACCCCGATAACGATAAAACGGCGGAGGAAAACGCAGAGTTTTATATGGAGCTTCTTCCCTTTGCTAAGGATTGCGGTGTAAAAATAGCAACCGAAAATATGTGGAATTGGAGCGGCGAAAAGGATCAAGCAACCTTTGCTGCGTGCGCCACACCGGAAAGCTTTTTAGCTCACCTAAACGCGGTTAACAGTGATTACTTAGTTGCTTGTTTGGATATAGGCCACGCCGAAATGCGCGGGTTAAACACGAATGCCGTACAAATGATTAAGGCGTTAGGTGGTAAGCTTCAAGCCCTACATATTCACGATAACGATAAATGGCACGATAGCCATCAAATTCCATTTTCTATGCAAATAGATTTTGAAGCTATTGCAAAGGCCCTTAAGGAAATAGGGTACGGCGGTTATTTAATGCTAGAGGCTAGTTATTATTTAAAGGCATACTCAAATGAAGATATCTTGCAGGGTCTAAAACAGCTTGCTTTAAGTGCTAGGCGTATTGATGAGCTGTGTAAAAAAGGCTAGAATAAAGTAAAAAGCAAACACTTTTTAGTGCTTGCTTTTTTTTGTTATTTTATAAAAAGGGTTAATTTTTTTAGTAGCGTTATTAAATTTTTTGGTATGCTAAGCGTTCTTCTCCGTTTTGCAGGTAAATAATTCCGCAATATTTAAACCCGCGCTTTATTAGGGCTCGTTGCATTGGTAAATTATCACGGTGGGTATCTATACGAAGGTTTTGGCATTTAGAAAAGCAATAATTAATACAGTAATCAATAATTCCTTTACCTTGCTCTAAAACGGCTATTCGGTGTATAACTCCGTACGGCTTGTCGTTAAGCCAAGCGCCTTGGTATATCTTTAAGTAGGTTGGATCTTCTTTTAATGAAAACATAAATACTGCAACCACCTTACCGTTATCTTCAGCAACGTAACTAACTTTATTTTGCATATCTGCTCGCGCCGTTTCAGCGTTTGGCGTTTCGCTATTCCATTGGTTGGGGTTACCGCTTTCCTTCATAAATCTTTTAGCATTTTTATAAATGTTTTCAATTTGTATTAGGTCGGCTTCCACCGTTTTTCTTATTAGCATAATGCTCCGCCAAATCTTTTTTATTAGTATATCATAATTCAAACGTTAAGTAAATACAATTGCCGTTTATAAGAATAAAAATTAGTAATATTATTAGTAAGGGGTTGTGCTTGCATTGAATTTTAATTATTTTTGTGTTATAATTTATTTATAGATTAGAATTAAGTGGTTAATTTAATTTTAGGCAAATAAGTTAATTTTTTTAAAGGCGGTAAAGTATGTTTAAGCTTTTTAAACGCATAGAAAAATTCCCCGAAACAGCTAAATATAAAAAGGGTGATTACGTTAATTTTAGATACCGTGACGATTTGTATTTTGGTTATATTTTTTCTGCTTCGCTAAATAGTGAAGGTAAGGTGCTTTACACGATTCAGCTGGCCGGTCAATGCCCGTCTTTTATAGAAAACTACAAGGAAGAAAATATTATTGGCTTAAAAACCAACTAACAAGCAAACGGTTTTATGTTTGCTTTTAAGATTGATTAAATTTACAAAAATGCCGTTAATCGACCTATATAGGGGCTTTTTATGAGATTATTGTTTGAAATTGATACAAAAGATTATAATATTAACGGGGTAGCCTTTATTCGCCATTCTGCAAGATGTATAAATATCAAAAACGGTTTGGTGGCAATGGTTTACTCTAAAAAATACGATTACTATAAATTTCCCGGCGGTGGAATAGACGATGGGGAAACGAAGGAACAAGCCGTTGTTCGTGAAGCGTTGGAAGAAGCGGGCTTGGTTGTTATTCCCAACAGGGTTGTTCCTTTTGGCTACGTTCATAGGATTAGTAAAAGTGATAGGGTTGGCGTTGACTATTTCGTTCAAGATAACTTCTATTTTCTTTGTAAGGTAGAAGATGAATTAAAGGAACAAATATTAGACGGTTATGAAAAAGAAGAAGGCTTTACCTTGCAATACGTAGCACCCCAGCAAGTAATAGAAGTTAACGGAACGCACCCACACGGCCCAAAGAGCTTTACTATGCTTGAAAGAGAGTGTAAAGTATTGGAAATTTTATTAAAAGAAGGATATTTTGATTAATACTCTTAGTAGTGTTTACTACGGTGTTTTTAAATTTTGCTATTTTGTGAAAGCTTAGTTAACAGCGGTATAGCCCTACTTTTTATAAAAAAATAGGAGGTTTTTTATGAAGATTTTAATAGTTATAGATATGCAAAACGACTTTTTGCACGGTGCTTTAAGAAATGAAGAGGGTATAAAGATTATTCCCGGCGTTATTCAAAGGATTAAGGAATATCAAGCGGAAAACAAATTGATAATTGCCACGCGTGATACGCACGAAAAGGACTATTTAACCACTCAAGAAGGAACAAAGCTTCCCGTTGAGCATTGTCTTCGTTATAGCCAAGGTTGGCGCATCAACGAACAAATAGAAGATGCTTTAGGGGAAATTTATATTTACGACGGTCAATCATTCCCCGGTAGAGAAATGCAGGGGCTTCCCAACGCGCATTCCTTTACCTTGATATTTGATAAGCCCACCTTCGGCTCTGTTGAGCTTGCAAATTATTTAAGAAAGTGTTACTCTAAGGTGCAATCTAAATTACAAATAGAGCTAGTTGGCGTTTGTACGGATATATGCGTAATTTCAAACGCTATGCTATTAAAGGCTAGCTTGCCGGAAGCTAAAATTTGCGTTAACTCATCACTTTGCGCGGGCGTAACGGTTGAATCACACCAAAACGCGCTTAAAGCAATGAGTGCCTGTCAGATAGAAATCATATAATTTAATTTTTATTAAAACATTCGTTAATCGACCTATAGCGGGGCTTTTAGGATTGAAAACAACTTAATTAAGCGAAAAAATTGCAAGATTTAAGCTTTTTTAAAAGGGCTTTTATCTTGCATTTTTTTATTATTACCTTTTATTTGCTTTGCATTTGAAAAAATATTGTGATAAAATATTAATACGCTGAAAGCGTATTATTTTTTTGTAAATTATTTCAAGAGGTTTTAATATGAAAAAGCTTTTTACCCTAACGCTTGCTTTATTATTAGCGCTAACACTTTTTACTGCGTGCAATACTACGCCTAAAAATAGCGGGAGTGAAGATAGCTCGATTACGGAAGCTAACCGTATTTATAAGGACTTTACTCCAAGTGAAAAGCAGTTGTTTACGCAATATATTGGAGAAATAATTCCCTTTATTGCAAACGACGAGTATTACGTTGAAGGATATTACGACGTTGATGACTATGAAAACGGCATTAATTTTTATACTTACGGCAACACCGAAGAAGAATTTGAAGCCTATCGTTTGAAGTTTGACGGTTATAAATTAGTGGATACGTATACGGATATGCTTGGCGATGTTTGGTATACTTATGAAAAAGAAGGTATAACGGTTGACCTTGCCTTTTACGTTGAAGATAGTAAAAATTGCGTAGACGTTTACGTTTGCGTAAACGCAATTGTGGAAGATAGTAGCTCTAGTTCGATAGAAGATAGTTCGGATAGTAGTTCTAGCGCTGGTGACCAAGGTGACGACAACGTTGGGGAAGATAGCGCTCACACGTACGAGAGCTTTACCCAAGAAGAAAGAGCGCTGTTTAACGAATACTTTGGCGAGGTAATTCCCTTTATTGCAAACGACGAGTATTACGTTGACGAATACGCTTTTGATGATGAAATAGGTCTTAACTTTTATACCTTTGGCAATACCCAAGCGGAATTTAACGCTTACCTTACAAAATTCAGTTCTTACCTATCTGACGGCACGGATGTAGACGAATACGGCGATACCTGGTACTATTTCTCAAAGGGTGATTTGCTAATAGACGTTAGCTTTTATTATTATGAAGGCGAATACGTTATGGACCTTTACGCTTACCGCATAATCGGCTCTGGTGATGGTGAGCAGGGTGGCGAAGCTGAAGAAAAGCATTTATATACCGATTTTACTCAAGAAGAAAAGCAGTTGTTCATATCTTACTTTGGCGAAGTAATTCCCTTTATTGCAAATAACGAATATTACGTTGAAGAATACACTTTAGAGGATGAAGAGGGAATTAACTTTTACGCCTTTGATAATACTCAAGCGGAATTTAACGCTTACCTTGCAAAATTTAGCTCTTACCTATCTGACGGTACGGACGTAGACGAATACGGCGATACCTGGTACTATTTTTCAAAGGGCGATTTATTAATAGACGTTAGCTTTTACTATTATGAGGGCGCGTACGTGGTGGATTTATACGCTTACTATTTAACGGACTCCGGCGAGCAGGGCGGTGGAAGCCAAGGCGGTGATGTAAACGAAAATCTAATGACTAACGCGGGTAAAGGATTGCCTACCGGCGAAAATGGTGTTTATAGCGTGGATTTTACTAAGGCGAAATACGTTAAAAACGTAACCGAGCTAGGCACTTATTTAGATGGATGCCCCACGGTATCAACCAACAAAAACCCTGCGATTTTGGTAATTCCCGTTGAGTTTAGCGACGTAACCGCAAGCAGTAAGGGCTATACCGTTGAAAAAATAGAAAAGGCGTTTAAGGGTGAAGCGGGCGAAACCGATTATTATTCCGTTCACGATTATTACTATATTTCAAGCGCGGGAAAGCTTGATTTAGATATAACCGTTTATAACGCTTGGTTTAGACCTTCTAAGACAAGTTCTTATTACCTAAACGCAACCTATGATTATTACGGCGAAGAGGTTGCAATTGGCGATCAGCTTATTATAGACGAGTTTTTAGCTTCCGTTGCGGGCAGTATGGATTTATCTATTTTTGATAGTGATAAAAACAATATTATTGACGCGATAGTTTTAATTAATACCTTAGACGTAAACGACCAGTCGGACTTCAATTGGGCATACCGTTATTGGAATATTTATACCGACGAGGAGGGTTATTACTATGAATACGACGGTGTTTCTGCAAACGATTACCTTTGGGCTTCCTATCAGTTTATGCATGAAGGTTATGATGAAGAAGGTAATTTAACTTACGAAAACGCAAGCCTTTTAAATACTTATACTTATATTCACGAGTTTGGCCACGTGCTTGGCGCAGACGATTATTACGATTATGCCGGCGTTAACGATCCTATGGGCGGATGCGATATGATGGACGGACTACTTGGCGATCACAGCGCCTTTACAAAATTTAATTACGGCTGGATTACTACTTCACGCCTTATAACCTGTGAGCAAAGCGTAACGCTAGAGCTTGAAGCTTTTGTAAATAGCGGTGATACCGTTATTATCGCTAACGATTGGGATGAAGAGCTTGGCTTATATCAAGAATATTATATCGTTGCATACTATACGAACGAAGGCTTAAACGGTGGGGATGCGGGATTTTTCTCCCGTGACGGAATAGTGGTTTATCACGTAAACGCAAGCCTTTATAAAGAGGTTTACGATGGCGAAGCTTATTACGATATTTACAATACGAATACCGACGTTAGTGATTCTTACGGCACGGCAGATAACTTAATTGAATTCGTTAAATCGCCTGAGGATACCTTTACTTACGTTGTTGGCGATAGCTTATCAAATACTATCGTTAACGATTTGGGTAATAAAATCGCCTACACCTTTACCGTTGATTCATTAGAAAACGGAGTTGCTACCTTAACCTTTATAAAAAACTCTTAAAGTGCCGTTAATCGCGCTATAGAGCAATATTTATAAGGAAAAAATTATTATGAAGAATTCTTTTAAAGAAATTTGCTCCCTTTTTCCCATAAGAAGAACTAAAGAGCAAAAGAGCGCTTTTTTCAACTACGTATCCGGCGAATTTGAGCCAAACAGAGTAAAAAAGGATATTTTAGAAAAGGAGCATGAAAATATAGTAATAGGTGATATAGAAAGCGCAAAGGTAATCTTTACCGCGCATTACGATACCCCTGCAACCTCACTCGTGCCCAACCTAATGCTTCCCGCGAATAAGATTATAAATTATTTATACCACTTGGGTTATCCCTTAATTCTTGCGTTACTTTCTTTGGCGGTTGCGTTTGGTATAGGTCGTTTGTTAAGCCTTGAGCTTTATTACACGGTAGCTCTTTATTTAGTAATTTACTTCGTTGCCTTTTTTGCGGCAACCAGAATGGTTACTAATAAGAATAACGTAAACGATAACTCTTCCGGTGTGGCAACCGTCATAAGCCTAGCAAAGCAAATTAACAAAAGGGAAGTTGCATTCGTTCTTTTTGATAATGAAGAAAAGGGACTTTTAGGCTCTAAGGCAATGAGTAAGGCGTATAAGGATTTACTTAAAGATAAAACGGTTATTAACTTTGACTGCGTTGCAAACGGTAACGAAATGATTTTTATCGTTAAAAAGGGCGCGGAGGAAAGTGAAGAATACGCTATTTTAAAAAACACCTTAACTGCAAAGGAGGGTTTTAATTTACATTTCTTACCCTTCAAGGGTAGCGCCTCTAATTCCGATTATAAGAATTTTGAACGTGGAATAGGCGTTATGGCTTGCACGAAAGGAAAATTCGTTAAGTTTTATACCGGCAAAATTCACACTAATAAAGATACCGTTGGCAGGGAAGAAAACGTGAACTATCTTGTAGAGCAAATGCTTAACTTCGTTAGCGAGCTAAAATAAAGGCTTTACACTAAAAAATAAAAATTATTTGTAACCTAAAAACAGTATAAAAAACAAAGCGCCCGCCTTAATAGCGTGATGCTCTTAACGGAGCATTCACGCTAAACGATGTTTGCCCTTGCGGGCAAATGATGTTGCCTACGGCAGTGATGTTCACTGCGTGAATGATGTTGTGCCTTCGGCACAGTGGGCAAACATCACATCATTGCGAGCTTGTATTTGCGTAGCAAATGGCGAGCAACATTATTATGCGGAGCATAACATCACTTTTGCGACAGCAAAAACATCACTAACAGAAAAAAGAGAGGACATTTCGGGATTTAAGCCGATTTGTTCTCTCTTTCTGCTTGTATTAAGGGTTTGGGCTTAGCCCTTTTGCATTTGTCCAGACAAATGCGATGCTTGCACTTTTGTCAAAGTGTAAATTCTCCGCTAAGGATACCCGCCTTAATTTACAAGCGGGTGTTTTTGTTTATAAAAAGCGCGATAATCGACCTATAGCATACCTTTTTAAGTTGTTTCTTTTAAAAAATTTCCTTAAAAACGCTTTAAATCTAAACATAAATTTAAAAAGAAAAAACGCATTTTTTAAGGTAAAGCAAATAAATAGTTGAAAAAAGTTAAAAATTTATAAGGAATTTTTTATTTTTGATTGTATAATACATAAGAAATATTTTATAGACGCAAAATCGCGCAAAAAAAGCAGCTCAGCTAAATCTTTTTTGTCATTATAAAAGCAAGCTTTGGCTTAAGCAAAACGGATAAATAAAAGCGCGTGAAAACAAATAATAAAAAAAGGGTAACCGCAAGTCGGTTATTGCTTGATTTTTATAATATTATTATAAAACAGTCCACAATTCGTTGACAATTTGTGAATTATTGTGATAATATTATGAAAGATAAAATTATAATAGGAGATTATCAGTTTTTTTTAAGTTATGCAATATTTAATCACTTACGGCTCGCTTGCCATATTGGCGGGTGTAGGAGCGTTGCTTTTTAAAAACGAAAAGGGCAGAAATAGCACTTTAATACCAAAGGTATTAGCGTTTATTTTCGTTGCAATATACGTTGCCCGCTATTATTTTTACGTTGAGTACCCAATAGATAACGTGTTTGGTTTAGATCAAACGCCGTTATCTTCAAAATTCGTAACGGTGTTGGTTCTTTTAAGCGTGGCGTTTACCCAAGTTAGCTTTTGCGTATTAGCGCTTGCCCCCTTTTACAAGATAGACTTTTTAAAGCTGTTTGCAAAGTATTTTTGCTTACCCGCGTATATACTTGCAAGCGTATTAGTTCCACACACGGTTGATCTTTTAATGGGCCCTGAATTTTCTGACTACGGCTTCTCTGCGATAATGCATTGTATAGAGGTTGCGTTTGGATTATTCTTAAGCTTAACCTACTGGCTAAAGGACTTTAAGTGGAATAAGCCGGAAGGAAAGTGGTGGCTTTTAATAATCGCCCTATTCTTTATGGTGCTTAGCTCCTTCCCCTCTTACGGATTACAGGTGCTTTTCGGCAGAGGTCCTGCCGCATTCGTGGTGGACGATTTCACTTCAACCCACAGAATGTTCTTATACGCAGGCTTTATAATTCCCGTAATTATTTACTTTGCGCTTAGAGAAAGGGATTTAGAGGTTAGAAGGTTTGCAATGACCTTTCTAAGTATAACCCTTTTACTAAGCTACTGTACCAGATTTAAATATACGACCTTCTTACAGCCTTGGTATTGGCCCTTACACCTATGTAATACGGCAATGTTCATAGTTCCCGTGTGCTTACTGTTAAGAGCGAAGAAATTATTCTATTTCACCTATTTTATAAACGTAATGGGCGCGTTTTTAGCAATGATAATGCCCAACTACGAAGAAGCAAGAATATTTGAATGGTCGTTAGTAAACTTCTGGGTTAACCACTATCCCGCATTCTTTATGCCCCTTTTATTGGTAGCGCTTAAGATTTTTGAAAGACCAAAAATTAAGCAATTCTACTATTCAATGGCAGGCTTTTTATTCTATTTTATCGTGGCGTTACTTGCTAACGCGTTATTCACCTCAATGGGGCACGACGTAGACTTCTTCTTCCTAAACAGTGACTTTATTCCCGATAAGTTCGGCAAATGGGCAGAGGATTTATTCAAAATTACGGCGAGTATTAACATAGCCGGTCATAGCCTAGAGTTCCACCCCATCTACCAACTACTGTTCTTTATCGTATACGTAGGTATTGCGTTTGGTATTTGGTTTGTTTACAGTGAATTTTTCATTTTAGCGGACGCGCATTACGACATGCTCGTGCGTAAAAGAAAGATAAGATTAGATAAGCTTGCTCTGCAGGCAAAATTAGACGGAAGGAGTATTGAAGAACCTATGAATCCCGATGCAGGAATAAAACTTGAACTTAAAAACTTTTCTAAACGCTATGCAACCAGCAAAATATACGCGGTAAAGAACGCTTGTCTTACCGTAAACGGTGGTGAAATCTTTGGCTTCTTAGGGCCTAACGGCGCAGGTAAGTCTACCATTATTAAAAGCATAGTAGGCATTCAACCCATAACTGAAGGAGCGATTGAGATTTGCGGATTTGACTGCGCAACCCAACCTCGCTCTGCAAAAGCGCAAATCGGTTACGTTCCCGACCATTACGCTTTATACGAAAAGCTAACCGGCCGTGAATACATTAACTATATTGCAGATATATACGACGTATCAGTTGAAGATAGAACTGCAAGAATAAACGAAATGGTTGCGTTATTTGAGCTTGAAGGATCTTTTGATAACTCTATGAAGACCTACTCACACGGTATGAAGCAAAAGATAACCATTATGGCTGCGCTCGTTCACAATCCCAAGCTTTGGATACTAGACGAGCCCTTAACCGGCTTAGATCCTAACAGTATTTTCCAGGTTAAGGAATGTATGCGTCGCCACGCGGAAGCCGGCAATATCGTATTCTTCTCTAGCCATATTATAGACGTCGTTGAACGTATTTGTGACCGTATTGCAATAATCAAAAAGGGTAATATTATGTGCTGTAAGACTATTGCAGAGGTAGAAGAAGAATGCCCCTTAGAAGAATTCTATTTAAAGACCATTAACGACGAAGAGTTTGCAGCAAAGGTGCTTGCAAGCAATAAATAAGGAGAGCTAAAACATGAAACATCTTAAAGCGCTCGTAATGATGCAGCTTAAAGATAAGCTAGATTTCAGCTTTCTTTCTTCAAAGCAAAGAACTATTTCTAAAATAGTTTTCACGATTTTGAAGTTCGGCATCGTTACGGCGGTATCTTACGTAGTATTTATGCTTCTACCGATGTTACTGTTTACAAGCGGTAGAGTTCCGCCCAATATAATGGTTTTTATATTTGGGTTAATATTTATTCTTTCAACGATATCCTGCACGGTTGGCTTAATGAAGAATTTGTATTTTGCAGACGATAATAAGGTGCTAATTACCTTCCCCGTTAACGCGAATATGATTTTCGTTTCTAAGCTTATCATATATTACTTCTTCGAGCTTAAGCGAAGCTTATTCTTAACCATTCCCATTTTCTTAGGTTACGAAGTATTTTCAAAAATGATTGGGCTTCATACCGTTTGGTTATTTATAGCCTTCATCTTTATATCCGCTCTTCCCGTTTTAATTGGTGCGGTGCTTTCTATTCCTGCAATGTTTATTTACAGATTCTTTAGAAAAGTACCCGTTGTTAAGCTTTTAACCTACGCTGCGGTTGCTGCGGCTGCGGTATTTGCTTCAGTTAGCCTAATTTCTTTAATTCCCGATAAAATTAATCTTATTGAACAACGCGGAACTATTGAAAGAATGGTTTTAGAAGGATTAAAATGGTGCGGGGATCACGTTTACCCGGTTAACCTTTTAGTAAGTATGTTAGTGGGATATCCTACGGGCTTTGAGTATTCTATTCTGCATCTAAACGTACTTCTTTATTTTGGCATAATGGTTGGCATAATAGTCCTTCTTAGCGCATTGGTATTCTTCCTATCACGCCCGTTATTCTTCGGCATGATGAGTAAATCCTTTGAGTTTGAGAAAAAGCTTATTAGTAAAACCAATCCCAACAAGAAAAGAGGAGTTATTGCAACCTTCTTTAAAACGGAGCTTTCCTCACTTCTTCGTTCGGGTATTACTGCAACCTTTATCATAATGTATCTTGCCGTTCCCGTTTTAATATTCCTTTTAAATAAGGTGTACGTGGCAATGGATACCGATACCGAAGGAAAGTATATGACCTATTCCTTCAACCTATTAATAATGATATTACCCTTGATGGCGTCTAACGCGGTTATTGCAACGCTATACAGTCGTGACGGTAGAGTTTCTTACTTAAGAAAAACCTTCCCCTTAACCCCACTTATTCCCCTCGTTATAAAGGTAATTCCCATGCTAATATGCTCTGCAATATCAATTATAGCAAGCGTAATAGTATTCTCTAGATTCGTTTCACTAAGCGGGGTAGAAATAACCTTACTTGCAATCGGTTTAATCGGCATGCAATGGGGGCACGTATTCTTCTGCGCTACGGCGGATTTAATGAATCCCCAAAACGAAGCGTATGCAACCACCGGCAACGTAGACGATAACCCCAACGAAACGTCCGCAACGGTTATGGCGTTTATTGCTTCTGCAATATATGCATTCTTCTCTTACGTAATTATACCGGAAGGGGTAACCACCGCTTGCGTTAAGCTCTGTTTAATCGGCATAGTATTTATGGTAGCTCTTATATACATGTTCGTAACTAAAATTAAAGTTTATTTTTACGAAAAATAGGGGGTATTGTAAATGAAAAAATCGGTTATACTAATTTTAATTGCAGTTTACGTTCTTTCTATCGGTATAGTAGGAACTATCGGCTTAAACGTAAGAGTTTACGCACCCAATATTAAGCCTACTTCTTTAGTGATAACTCAGCTTGCTTATTTAGATAAGGTAGAAGATTATCAAGTGGGCGAAAAGGAAGGGGGCGCTCAATATAAGTATTTTTCTCAAATCAGAACCGGCGAAGACGTTTTAGTTTTTGATTTAAGATATAATATCGGTCCGGACGACGCTACTGATAAATCTGTAGTTTACAGCTTTGACCCCAGTAATCCTAATATTACGGTTAACGAAGCGGGGCAGCTGGTGTTCACAAGACCTACCTCGGGTAGACCTATAGTTGCTGCAACCGTTACCGTAACGGCTAAGGCAAACGCATCACTTTCAGATAGCGTTTATATAAGCGTTAGATTTACCTAAGCTTAAAACAATAGTTAAAAATTAAATTAAAGATAAATTATAACGGAGGTTATAACAAAATGAAAAAGTTTTGGTTACTTTTACTTTCACTTTTAACTGCATTATCTTTATCTTTTGCAGTTGCTTGTGACGATGCAGACAGTACGTCTGAATCTCAATCTCAAGACTCTTCCCCCGTAATAGAAGATTCATCTACGGAAGACTCTAACTCTTCAGAAAATGACAGCTCTTCTAGTGGAAATGAAGAACAGGCTGTTCTTACCGGCGTTGAATACCTTTCAGGTGTTACCAATCTTGAGCTTGGCGCAGACGCCGAATTTGAAGAATTAGTTCTTGAGCTTTCTTATTCAGACGGTACTTCTAAAGAAGCTACTTACGCAGAATTAGATAAGTCAGCTTTAACCGTTACCTGTGATACTTCTAAGCTTGGCGCTGCTACTGCAGAAATCGAATATAACGGATTTAGCGTAGAAGTAGGCTTAAGAGTATACTGCTGGGCAGACTCTGTAACCGTTCCCGCTTCTATTTCAGCTTTTGCTTCTAACAAGGGCGCAACCTCTAACTTTAAGGATAAAACTCAAGGTTACTTAGTTGGTGATGACGGTGCGTTCTCATTCAGTCCTATCGTTGCTGCTTACGACGCAGACGGCAAGCTTTTATACTTTGACGCTCCCGGTGAAGTAGAAATCGTTGCTACTCTTTACGTTTTAACCGAAGGCGAATATGTAGAGGTTAGCGATATGGCTACCTACGTAGAAGTAGATGCACTAAACGCCTCATTCGACTTTACTGAAAGCGCAATCGGTAATTCATTCAAGCTTGTAGTTTACCCCAGATTATTAGAAGATGCCGGTGAAGATGCTGAAGTTATTGCTGAACTAAGCAACTCTTTAGAATTCAAGGTTATAGATGGTTATAACGTATATACCGCAGCAGATCTTCTTCTTTGGGATAACAATAACGCAGATGTTGCTGCATTCAGAGCAGAAAAGGGGATAACCGTTGACGCTTCAACAGTTAGCGCTTTAGTTCTTCACAATAATATTGCTTTAACTGCAAGCGATATTCCCTCTTGCCACATTTACGACGAAGTAAGGGATGCAGATCATTTCGCAGGCTTATCTGATGAAAAGAAGGCTCGTTTACAAGGCTCTTTAAAGGATTATTCATTCATTTTGGATAGACACCTTGGCGATAACGGTCAATTTACCTTTGAAGGTAACTACTTCACTCTTGATGCAAGCGCTGTTCCTTACGTTATGAAAGAGGATGGCGACGATAACCTAGAACGTCTTCCCACTTCAATCGTAAGCCACGCTTCATTATTCCGCGTTAGAGGTAATGCTTCAGCAGACTCTACAACCACAACGGAAGACTTCCATATGAACAACGTTAACCTTATTGGTAACCTAAACAGACAGGAAACCGTTGAAAGCTCCGGCGGTCTTATCTTAGCTAAGTTTGAATTAACAAAGGGTACTACCTACAATATGGTTTCTAAGAGCTGGTATATTAATAACTTCGTTTCTCAAAACGCAACCGGTCACGAATTCGTTATTGATAGCTGTATCTTTGAAGACTCTTACAACTCACTTCTTTACATTTGGGGTGGTCTTGTAAAAATCAAGAACAGTAGAATTTACGGCGCAGGCGGTCCTGCAATTATTGCCGATCACGTTACCCCTGATGATAATACCGCAGGTAGAACGGGTAGCGGCGGTTGGACTAGCCATATCGTAATCGACGAAGCTTCAGAGGTTGCTTCTTACGTAACCGGTCAGGAGGCTTGGTTTGCAGAATTTAACGCTCAATCAGCAGTTGGCCAAATCATGGCAACGGATGCTATCTTTAATAGCTTTAAGAGAACCTTCGTTACCAAGACTACTGACGAAGGCGGTAACACTCAAAGCCTACTAAACCTTATGATCGTAATTAAGTCAGGTGATGCAGAAGGTATGACTTTTGATCCTATTTTAGGTAAAGTAGAAATTGGCGAAAACCATAAGCTTGATTTTGAAGGCGCGTATACCGCTCCCTTCCTAGCCGGTCTTAGCAAAAAGGGCGCGCCCATTTTCCAAGGCGCAACTGAAGCCGGTATTATTGCTTACGGCGGTCAAGACTCCACAACCGGTGGCGCAACTCCTCTGGTTTACACCTTAACCGGATTACCCACTATGACTCACGTTAACTTCTTAGCCGGCGAACATTTAGCTCTTCCTATTGCTAGCGATAGCGGATATCTAAATCTATTCTACGCTCAACAAGGTAGCGCAGGTTACATGGGTATCGTTCTTGGCGATTACAGAGCGTTACAGTAATTTGTAAAAAACAGTTAATATAACGGCAAAACCCCGTTCGTAATGAACGGGGTTTTCGTTACTTTTTTATTGGAAGAAAAACATAAAAAAGAATTTCGTGTGGTTAAATTAATTTGTTTTACGCTACCTTTTGGTATTTAGCGGTAAAGCTATCGTCGTAAGTCATTTCGCCAAGAGCGTTACAACGGTTGCAAAGCATTTGGCTAAGCTCTTCTCTATCTGGGTAATGCTCCTTTAAAAGGGAATATTTTATGGGTACGTCTATTAAGTATAAGTTCTTTTTCTTGTTATAATAAGAAATAAAAACGGGCAAATCAATGCCTTCTCTTAAGCATGCCTCTGCAAATAGAGCAAAGCCACCGTGAAAGCCCTCTAACGTGCGTTGGTAGCCGTTGTTAGACTTTTCGGGTAATATTATAATATTTTCGCCTGCTTTAATAGCTTCCATGCTTTGGCGAATGGTCTTTATAAAGCGTGCGTCAGGGTAGGTGGAAATAAGATTAAGTCCCTTGTAAAATAGGTTTGTTAAAGGGCTTGCGATCAAGCAAAATAGCTTTGCGGGGAATAGCTTCCAACCCTTCTTTTCATGATAATATACTTCAGATTGATATTTATACATCATTTTTAAGCCCGAATTCATTTGGTACGTTCCCCAAAATCTAATGGGCTTTTTACTATAAATTTCAAACGCCATTGGCGCATCCGTTCCCTCGTGGTTGCTAAGTATTACGCCCCCGCTCGTTATCTCTTCGCCAAGGTAAATAAAGGTGGGCTGTTTATACTTGATTTTCATTAGCTTTTTTAAAAAGCCAAAATACCATTTTCTTTTGTTTTTAACCTTTTTTTCTTTTGCCATTTTTTTCCTCTTTTTTTGTGATATTGCTTTAATTTTATTATTAAAATTATAGCAATATTCTTCCTTTAAATCAACCTTAAAAGGCTTAAAAAAAGGGCACAAAAATAAAAAGTTGTTATATCAATTTTTGTTGAACTTTCAATATTGATAAATAAAAAAAATCGCGTTATAGATTGATTAACGCGATTTCTAATTGTTGTTATTTAACGTTTGCGTGGCTGTTTATTCGCTTTATTACAAGCGGACAAATTAGCGCCCACGCAAGGTCTATGGGAATAAAGAGTAATCCGTAAGAAATAAAGCTTTGCAGTAAGGTTATTTTAAAGGATAAATGTGTGGTTAAAATAATATAAACGTAAAGGTTTCCTATTAAGTGAATTATAAATAAAAGGGCTAATGAAATAAGCAGTAAATGCTTGTAATCGGTTAGCCTTTTTTTAACTAATAAGCACTTAACTAAGCTTGCAATTAAAAAGCCTAAAAGGTAGCCAAACGACGGGTTTAATAGGTAAGAAAATCCACCGCCACTTGCAAAAAGTGGTAGCCCTATAAGCCCTGCAAAAATATACGCGCCAACGGTAAAAAAGGGGGCGAATCCGTTTAGGGTGAAAACGCAAAGTAAAAAGCATGCCGTTAGCAGGGTAAAGGGAACTATGGGGGATGGAATTTGTATTTTTGCAGAAATGGTTAAAAGCGCTAAATAAAGTCCGCAAAGCGCTATTTTGCTTCCGTTTGCTTTCATATTAAAAGGTTAGCTTAAAGTCCAGCTGGATTGCCGTTTGACTGTCGAATGCGGTAAGGGTTGGGATTTCTATTAAATCACGGCCAAAAAATCCGCTTACGTCACGCGCGAACATCTTGTCGCCAATAAAATATCTGCCTCTTCTATCTTTAAAAAGCTCTCCGCTTTCTTCAAACAGCTCTTTGTTTGCCGCATAGCACTTTAAGGCTATTGCGTAAAGTGGGGTAACTATTTGCTTAACCTCGTAACGGCTAACCTTAAGGTTGGGGGCGTCTTCCGTGGTAAAGGTATCTGCGCCCGTTTGTCCCTTTTCTCTTTGGCAAAACTGTAATCCGTTAAACCAAATTCTTCTTGCAAGCGATTTATATCTTTCATCCTGCAGTAAGGCGTAAAAGGTAAGTGCTACCTCTAAAGATTTTGCCGTTGCCGCGCTAGAGCATTCCTTTTTGTTAATAAAGCTTATAGCAACGCCGTAATTAAGGCTTTGCGCCTTTACGCACAAATTATCAAAAAGTCGCGCTATAGGCTCGTAAACGGCAATATTATCGCTCATTTGCGCTAATTTTAACGCGCCCGAAATAAAGCATAAATAATCGTAACAGTTATCTTGCGAATTATTAAAGTTAAGCTTATTTAAGTTGGTTATAACCTTATTAAAAAGTAAAAGCGCGTCCTTATCGCGGGTAATAGCGTAAAAGTCCGCTATGCCGTTTAGGGCGCTTAAGCTTCTTGCAGGAAGTAAGGAATTTTCTTCAATAAGCGCATCTATACGGGTAAACAGGGCGTTTAAAAGTGGGGTAACGCAAGCGTCAATTAACTCGTCTGCTTCGTTAAGCGCGGTACATTTTTTATAAGCGCAAAGTGCCGTTAAAATATTTCCGTAAAGGTTAATTTGCTCGTCGCCATCAATAGTTGCTTGCTTTGTAAACACCTTGTTTACCGTTTTAACAAGCTCGTTTACTCTTTTTAAAGGACTTTCCCCCGTGGAAAAGTGACAGCAAGCCCCCTCTAATAACGCTACCGCGCATTTAAGGGTAGAAAGGTCGCTTGCGCAGTCTTGCAAGTAGTCCTTATTACTAATATATTCAAAATGCTTTTTAATCTTTTTTGAGTATTTCATAAAACCCCTATTTATTATTTCGTATTATTCTTTGCCGTTTTACAGGAAGCAATTAGCATAACTCTTAAAGAAGTACATTTAGAATTTAATCTTTTAAAGGTTTCTTCATCAATATACTTTGTTTTATATAGTAATTCAAGCCAATATCCCGTTTCACTTGCCTCTTTAAGGGCAATTTCAAATTTGGATACAAAATCTTTTGTGCCTTGCGCATATTGTGCTTCGTGAATATTAGCGCCGATAGAAGTTCCGCTTCTGCCAATTTGATTAGCAATAATGCTCTCATGATTAGATTTTAGAATCTTTACTAAATTTATAATTTCAACGGAAAATTCCATTGATAGGTCAATGAGTTTATTTTCTTTCATAACACACCTGCTTTTATCATTATAACATAAAAGAAATAGCGTGTCAAATGATGCATTACCTGCGGTAATATGATGTTTTTCATTTTATTCAAAATGATACAGCGCCTTTTTAGGGCGCAATGATAAGATGTTTACTCATGAGCCGAATGGCGCGCATCATTAGGCGAAGCCGTCATCATTGGCGAAGCTAACATCATTTACAGTATGTAAACATCATTCAAAAAACGCGTTTTGCATACTTACAAAAACGCGTTTTTTGTTGGAGCACCCGACAGGGATCGAACCTGCGGCCTTGAGAATCGGAATCTCACGCTCTAATCCAACTGAGCTACGGGTGCACCTTTTTATAAAATTGCTTTTAAATAAGCAAAGTAGCCTAATTATTATACCTAAAAAGGTAAAAAATGTAAACGCTTTTAATTAAATAAAAGCAAATAATTGAAAAATAGCAAAATATAACCTTAAAAAGCACAAAAAAATAAAAGCGAACTTGGTCCGCTTTCATTTTTATACTTGTTAGTAAATTTTAATTGCTTTTAACCTTCGCTAAACCTTAGGGTACAGTTTTGAAGGGACGGTAAGCAAAAATAAAGAAAATGGTAAATAGCCCTGCAAGACCTACTAAAGAGTAGATTACGCGACTTACCATAGATGCATCACCAAAAAGCATTGCTACAAGATTAAAATCAAATAAGCCAACGAGTAGCCAAACGATAGCGCCTACTATGACTAAAATCATTGAAATTACGCTTGCAATTTTCATAAAATACCTCCTAATAAATAATTGACTAACCGCACGAGGTTAATCCACTTATAAATTAGTTTTTCCGTATTTTACTAAAATTATACATCAAATAAAAAGGTTAGCCCTTGTTTACGTTTTCCACTATTAAATAATCAAAGTCAACCTGTTCTATAAAGTCACTTGGCAAAAAGCGAACGTAGTTAAACTTTGCAAAATTAAAAAGATGAGTTTTTAAAATTACGGGGGTGGGAAGATCCATTTCGTGGCAAATTTCGCGAACGTAGTCAAAAAAATCTGCCCATTCCATATCTTTTTCGCGAACGAAATCGTGTTTTAAAATTGTTTTATTGTCTTTAACTGTTCTTGTCCAAAGCTTTACCATAACAACCTCTCTTTTTAAAGAAGTGAGGATATTATAACATTAAACGCAAAAAATAACAACCGATTTCACCGCTTAAATCAATAAGTGCTTAATTTGGGTTGCAGTAAACTCTTTTTCCGCTTTCCGCTTCCTGAAAAACGCACCAGTAGCCGTCGCCAAGTAAATCAAAAAGACTAAGGGGGATAAAGTAAGAATAGCTCTCAAACCCCTTTGGTTTTACGCCGTATACACCGGGTACACCATAGCATAAATATTTAACTACGTTGTTTTCTTTAACCGTTCCCACGGCGTAATGCTTGTTTTCGCCGTACGGTATTTTAACCCAGCTAGAGCAAGGTATAATAGCCGTTAACGCGCTTATAGGTGGGTATTTTTCAAAAAGGGGCAACAGTTTATCCTTTATTGAGGAATAATATTCGGGCTCTTTTTGGCATTGAGTATCGCAAGGCGAAGCTTCATATCCCTGTGAAGAATGGCAATTTTCTTCTTGCGTGCTTTGGTTGCTATTTGAGTGTTCAGTTCCGTCATTTTGGTTATGAAGGGTTGCATTTTCTTGTTCCTTATCGTCCTTTAAAAAATAATTGCTTTCGGCAATAGCCTCGTCGTTATAATCAGTATTTTCTATCTTTTGGTTTTTGGCTAATTTTTCTTCGTTGGCTTGGTGGTAAGCGGTTTGCTCGCTTTCATTTGTCCAAGGCGCGTTAGCCTGCTTCGTTGCAATAATATCTTCTTCCTCGTTTTTAACGCTCTTCGCATATTCCGTTAGGTCCTTAAAATCAACTGCGCTTTCACCAAAGCTTCCTTGTAAAACGGGGGCCGGTTCTTTTAAGCTTGCATCAATTATAACGGCGGTTACCCCTTTACAATCAATAAGCTCTTTGCAAAATGAAAACTCCTGTTTTTTTAACGAAGGGTTAATTTTAAAGTTGTAAAAACCCCTTTCTTCGCAGTAAAGAACAAGTAACCATTCTTTACCGTTATCGTGGCTTAACGAAAGAAGGGAAAGGGTGGCTTGTTTTTTTAAAGCATCAATCTTTAAAATTCCGCCCCCATTAGTAAGATTATTACTTCCCTTGCTAGAAGGCTTTAAAATTATTGTTTTAACGGTGATAACGCTCATAAAAAAATCCATTGTAAAAGAAGGTTTAATTAGTAAAGCATAAAGCTCACCACTTCTTTTATTTTAATATATTAAAGCTTATCGAATTTTATGATATGTATAAGCTTTTAGTCGAAATTTGCAATAACCTTTAGGTTGCAAAAAAAATTAAAAATCGCTACTGTTAATTTTGTAATAATCTTTATAAAATTAAAAAAAATTTAAAGGTTAATGGCATATTTAAAAATAAGCAAAAAAAGAGCAGAAATCAATCTGCTCTTTTTTAACGCCCTTTGTTTTTTATTAAAAGTCACTCTATAAGGCGATTAACGCTTGTTTTTTACTTTTTTAATTATAAAAAGGTGTTATACTCAAGCGTAAATAAGGCCCGTTAGGTAACTAAAGGCGTTTTTAAAGGTCGTCTACGTCTTGCACGGGTTCTTCATAAAAGCCCGTTAAATAAGTCCCCGTATAACTGCCAAGCGGGTCAAAGGGGGAGGTCATAGGCGGTGGAAGAATAATCTTCTTGTTTCCTTTATTTTTCTTTTTCATAATTTTCTCCTTTGTAATATTAAGGCAAATTGCCGTAGTTAGCAAAAAGCGTTTACTTTAACGCCTTAATTACTTACAGTCTTTAGTAGACTGCTTAGAAGTGTTTTGTGTTTTGTTTTGAGTCTTCTTGTTAGAAGTCTTAGTTTGTTTAGTAGTACTCATAATATTACCTCCTTGCACAATTTATTATGCTCCCAAAATGCTTTTGTATGCAAAATTAAAAAAGAAAGCTGATATGCCTTTATAAAACGCTTATTAAGTGAGTTTTTAATTTATAAATTAAAAAATGTTATTTTTAGTGGTGATTTTGCAAGTAAAAGCGCAAAAAAAGATTTACAAAAGGCAAATTATAGGGTATAATATTAAATAATTAAAGTTGGATTGTAATTAAAATGAAACTAATTTTAGCAAGCAAATCTCCAAGAAGAAGGGAGCTTCTTTCTGCTTTGGGGGTTGAATTTGAAATTATACCCGCCGTTGGCAACGAAGTGGTTGATGAAAGTCTTTCGCCTAAAGAAATCGTAATGAGTATTGCTAAGGCAAAGGCGTATGAAATATTTAATAAGCACCAAGATTCGGCGGTTATCGGCGCGGATACTATCGTTGTTTTAGGCAATGAAATATTGCAAAAGCCTGCCGACGATAACGAAGAATATTCAATGCTAACCAAGCTTTCCGGCAAAACGCACGTGGTATACACCGGCTATGCTTTTTTAAGCGCGCAAAAGCAGGTGTTTGGCGCAGACGAGTCCTTAGTTACCTTTAACGAGCTTCCTGAAGAAACCAAGCAAGCTTACGTAAAAAGCGGTTTAGGGCTAGATAAAGCCGGCGGATACGGCATACAGGACGGTTACGGCTTAGTTAAAGAAACTAAGGGTAGCTATAACAATATCGTGGGCTTTCCCACGGAGGTTTTTGAAAGACTTTTAAAGGAGTTTGGTTTTAAAAGTTAGGCTATAGCGCGATTATTAACACAAAAGCAACTATTTTACAAGGGGAAAAGCTATGAAATTACCAACCTTATCAATAGACTTAGGTTCTTCCGTAACCAAGATATATCAAATTGGCGCGGGCGTGGTGCTATCTGAGCCCAGCGTTATTGCTATTAGCGAAACCGGTAGAAAAAAGGTTAAGGCTATTGGCGCAGATGCTAAAAATTTAATAGGCAAAACGGTAGACGGAACGGTTGTTACCTCGCCCGTATTTGAAGGGGCTATTCAGGAGGAAGAATCTGCCGAGCTTATGATAGAAAACTTTTTAAACAAGGTTACCTTAAAGCGCTTGGGTAGAAGACCTTCCGTGCTTTTTGCAGTTCCTTGCGGGGCAGATAACGCTACCATTAAGAGATTTGAAAAGGTTTTAAACGACTGTGACGTTTTCTCTATACACTTCGTAGAATCCCCCGTTTTAGCAGCCATTGGCGCGGGTGTGCATTTAACGGATAGTAATCCCTGCTTCATTATTGATATCGGCGGTGGAACAACTAATATTGCAACCGTTTCTTTAGGTGGTGTAATTTCCGGTATAAGCGTAAATATTGGCGGTAAGAGTCTTGATAACATGCTTATTGATTTTGTGGAAGAAAGCTTTGAGCTTAAGATTGGCAGACTAACCGCAGAGCGTTTAAAAATTCAAGTTGGTAGCTTGCTCAATAAGGACGATACTACCACCGTAGTTAACGGTAGAGATATTATTACGGGCAAGCCTAGGGCTATTACGGTTAGCTCTGCTGATATTTATCCCGTTGTTAAGGGCTTCTTCGATAAGATTTTTGAGCTTGCCGGTATGGTTATGGCCAAGCTTCCTGCAGAAATTTCTGCGGATATCAGAAGGGAAGGGGTTTATTTTGCGGGTGGAACTTCCAAGTTTATCGGCTTAGAAGAATACTTCCGTTTTAATATGGGTATTAGAGCAAACGTATGCGCAGAGCCTGCTTACGCAGTTGCAGTTGGCGGTGGCGCGGTTGCAGGAAATGAAAAATTACTTGCTCGTTTGCGTATTAACAGAAGATAATTTTTAAAATAAAGCTTTTGGCGGTTATTAAATCTCTAAACGTGACGTGATTAAATAAAACAAAAATAAAAACTCCTAAGTAAGAGGATGACGTCCTTAGCGGAGAATTAACAATTTGACAAAAGTGCAAGCATCGCATTTGACTGGTCAAATGCAAATGTGGGCTAAGCCCAGACCCTTATACAAACATAAAGAGAGAACAAATCGGTGAGTAGCCGAAATGTCCTCTCTTTTTTCTATTAGTGATGTTTTTGCTGACGCAAAAGTGATGTTATGCTCCGCATAATGATGTTGCTCGCCATTTGCTACGCAAATACAAGCTCGCAATGATGTGATGTTTGCCCACTGTGCCGAAGGCACAACATCATTCACGCAGTGAACATCACTGCCGCAGGCAACATCATTTGCCCGTGAGGGCAAACATCGTTTAGCGTGAATGCTCCGTTAAGAGCATCACGCTATGGCTTGGGAGTTTTGTTTTTTTAAGGCGAGGTCACATAAATAACGGTTAAATTTTTTAAGAAGTAAAAACAACTACTCGTTGCGATATAGCTGTATATTTAATAATAAGATTATACAACGCAATTAAAAAATCACAATAGAATTTATAAAATAAAGAAAATTTATTAATAATATTTTTTAGTGCGCGCTTTTAAAAATTTTTAGTTTTTTACCCTTTAAAATTAAGCAAAATAATTAAGCTTTTTACAAATAATATGAATTTTGAACAAAATTCGTTTTGCAATTTTATTTAAAAAATGCCCCTATAAGCCGATTATTTGCATACTTTTTAGTCATTTTTTGAATTTTGAACAAAATTCGACAATTTTGAACAAAATTCGACCGAATTTTTTTCAAAATTAATTAAAATAGCTTTTACTTTATTTTTTTATATGCTATAATTAGAGTACAACATAAAAAGAGAGAGGGAAGCTTATATGCAAAAATCAGTTGTCGTTTTACAGTCAAGTGATGAAGAAGCGCTAGAGTGTGCAGAGCGTTTATCACGTAGTTTTGAAATAGTGGGGTATACTGCAGACGCTGAAGTCGCTTTTAATTTTATTGCAAAAGAAAAACCCGATTTTTTAGTTCTTTCGTTAACCTTAAAAAGAAGTGACGGCATTACCGTTATAAAAAGAACGAAGGAAGCTTCGCCAAATACCAAGTGTATAGTAGTAAGCGTGCTTTCCGGAATGGAGCACGTGCAAAGCGCAGTAGATGCAGGCGCAAGCTATTATATGATTAAGCCTGTTGATTATAACGCTTTAATAGAGAGAATGTTGGGCATGAGCTCGATATCGCTTATAAAAACTCAACAGGTATTAGAGCGTGAAAAGGCTAACAAGAGTATAGATGAGAAAATTAGCCGTATTTTTATTGGAATGGGTATTCCACCGCATATTAAGGGATACGGTTATTTAAGGGAAGGCGTTAAGCTAGCCGTTGTTAAGCCGGAAATAATAAACAGTATAACGAAAAAGCTTTACCCTACTATTGGCGAAAAGTTTGGTACTAGCGCAAGCAAGGTAGAACGGGCTATTCGCCACGCAATAGAGGTTGCTTGGAACAAGGGCAGGGTAGAAAGCTTTAACGCTTTATTCGGCGTTAAAATATATAGCGAGAACGAAAAGCCTACTAATAGCGAATTTATAGCGCTAATTGCAGACCGTTTGTTATTAGACGGCATATCATAAGAAAAAACGTAAGACTTATCTCATAGTTCTAAATAAATTGCCAATCTCAAAAGAAAAAGGGCCTTTCGCATTTTAGCGAAGGTCCTTTTGCTTAATATAAATAATATAAATAAAAACCACCCGATATTGATATGCACCCCAAAAGTTAGACACTTTTGGAGGTGCATATCATATTAGGGTGGCTCTTTATTTTGTATTTAATTAAAATTCAATTTTTTCTTTAATGAATGATACAACCTCGTCAACCGAAATTCTAATTTGACTCATGGTATCACGGTCACGAATGGTAACGGTGTTATCTTCTAAGGTATCGAAGTCAACGGTTAAGCAATAAGGCGTGCCGATTTCGTCTTGACGGCGGTAGCGTTTACCAATAGAGCCTGCTTCGTCGTAGGTGCACATAAAGTGCTTGGAAAGCTTACGGTAAATTTCACGGCCCTTTTCGCCAAGGTTTTTCTGTAAGGGTAAAATAGCAACCTTGTAAGCGGCAATAGCGGGGTGGAAGTGCATAACAACTCTCGTATCTCCGCCTTCAAGAGCTTCTTCCTCGTAGGCTTCAGAAAGAAGGGCAAGCATAAGTCTATCTGCACCGATAGAGTATTCAATAACGAAGGGAATATACTTTTCGTTGGTATAAGGATCGTTATAAAGCATACTCTTGCCGGAATATTCTTGGTGGCGCTTTAAGTCAAAGTCAGTTCTGTTGTGAATACCGTTAAGCTCTGACCAGCCTATGGGGAATAAGTATTGAATATCGCAAGCAGCGCGAGCGTAGTGCGCAAGCTTTTCGTGATCTTTAAAGCGTAAGTGAGCTTCGTTAATGCCAAGGTCTTTTAAGAATTCGTGAGCCTTTTGCTTATAGAATTCATAAAATTCGCCGTCCGTTCCTTCCTTGCAGAACCATTGATGTTCCATTTGTTCAAATTCTATAGTTCTAAAGATAAAGTTACCGGGGGTAATTTCATTTCTAAACGCCTTACCGATTTGACCTATTCCAAAGGGAACTTTGGCTCTTGTGGTGCGTTGAACGGAAAGGAAGTTAACGAATTCACCTTGAGCGGTTTCAGGGCGGAGGTAAATGGTATCCTTATCGCCTTCGGTTACACCGCGAGAGGTTTCAAACATAAGGTTAAAGGTTCTAATATTGGTAAAGTTAGATTTTCCGCACTTGGGGCATACAACCTTATTTTCAAAGATATATCGTTCCATTTCTTCGTTGGTCATAGCGTCGGGGTTAACAGCGCCCTTAGAGTGGTTTTCTATTAAAGTATCCGCTCTGTGACGGGTTTTGCATTCCTTACAGTCCATCTTAGGGTCAGAGAATGAAGCCGTGTGTCCGCTTGCCTCCCAAACGGTGGGGTTCATAAGAATAGCCGCGTCTATACCGTAAGAGTTATCGCTTTCTTGCACGAATCTCTTCCACCAAGCGCGTTTTACGTTGTTTTTAATTTCAACGCCAACAGGGCCGTAATCCCAAGTGTTTCCCATTCCGCCGTAGATTTCGCTACCGGGAAAAATAATACCGCGTGACTTACAAAGGTTAACCAACTTATCCATGGTTACAGTTCTTTTTTCTTCCATAAAATCTCCTTATTTTAACGCTTAATGGATTTTAAGCGCAAATATTACTTATATATTTTATATATAATTAAATAATTTGTCAACGCTTTTTAAGCCTTTAAGCAAATAGTTAAAGCCAAATTATTTTTTTGCTTTTAGCGGTAAATTAGAATAAAGAGATTCTTCGACTGCATTTTATTCCGCTCGGAATGACTGAGTATGATTTAGAGATTCTATCGCTAACGCTCCAGAATGACGAGTATTTGTTTTTTGTCACTCTGGAACGAGCAAAGCGAAGTGATAGAGTCTAAAAACTAACGTAATGATATTGCTAAAGCAAATGATGTTTTGCTAATGCAAAATGATGTTCGCACCCGTGCGAATTAAGTGGGCTCGTATTATATACACACCTCGTGGTGTGATGACATACAGTCTGCGACTGATTACATACGTTTACTACGTAAACAATTACATACACGCATAGATGCGTGATTGCTTACGTAAAAGAGATTCTATCGCTAACGCTCCAGAATGACGAGTATTTGTTTTTGTTTCTTTGGAACGAGTGGGGGATATGATTTAAAAAAAAGAAATAACTAATGCGTTAAATGCAAACACAATATCTTGTGGTGAATAAAAAATTTTAGTATTCATAAAATGAATAATTTCACAAACAGTTTAACGCTATGTTTTTTGAGTTTAAAACGACTTTTTGCTTTGGCTTCTGCACGGCGTATTCAAGGGCTTGCAAAAAAGGGTTGTTTATAATGATTAAAAGCAATTGCAAACTGTTTTTTGGTTAAAAAATTGGCTTTGAATAAATATTTACAAAATGAATAATTACACAACATATTGTGTGTGGAAAAAAAATTCATACACAATATATTGTATTTGGCGCATATTTTGCTTGACAGGACAAATTTCTTATGATATTATAGTGGCACAATCGTTAAAGCAATAATTTGCTAGCCCTAAAAAAAACACTAAAACGCCATTATAAGTTATTATACCGTGGCTGTTTTTTTTACCCCTTAAATTGGTAAAACGGTAAAAAAAACGGGTTAAAAAGCGGGTTTTGCTTAATTTGATTTACTTACTGCTTTCCCATAAAAGGTGGGTTTAGCGTTTACTGTTATAATCACAAAAAATTAAAAAACAAAAGGAGGAAAAAATGTATTTAGTTGTTAAAAGAGATGGCAACGTTGTTAATTTCGATTTAGAAAAAATTAAAGTTGCTATAACGAAGGCTTTTGAAGCAACTCAAAAGGATTATGACGAGAATATAATAGACTTTATTTCGCTTAAGGTTACCGCGGACTTTGCGAAGAAGGTAAAAAAAGGTAGAATTGCAGTTGAACAAATTCAAGATAGCGTAGAAAAGGTTTTAAGTGAATCCGGCTATTTTGACGTTGCAAAATGTTATATACTTTACCGCAAGAACCACGAAAAAATGCGTAATATTAAGTCTACTATTATAGATTATAAGGAAATAGTAAACAGTTACGTTAATTCTATTGACTGGCGTGTTAAAGAAAATTCAACCGTTACGTATTCGGTTGGCGGTTTAATTTTAAGTAACTCCGGCGCGGTAACGGCTAACTATTGGCTTAGCGAAATTTACGATCAAGAAATTGCAGACGCGCACAGAAATACGGAAATTCACATTCACGACCTTTCAATGCTTACAGGTTACTGCGCAGGTTGGTCTTTAAAACAGCTCATTAAAGAGGGCTTAGGCGGTGTTCCCGGCAAAATTACCTCTTCACCTGCAAGCCATTTATCTACCTTATGTAACCAAATGGTAAACTTCTTAGGTATTATGCAAAACGAATGGGCAGGCGCGCAGGCATTTTCTTCATTCGATACATATCTAGCACCCTTCGTAAAGGTTGATAATTTAACCTATAGTCAAGTTAAAAAGTGCATAGAATCCTTTATTTACGGTGTTAACACTCCCAGTCGCTGGGGAACGCAAGCTCCATTCTCTAACATTACGTTAGACTGGACCGTTCCTGCCGATTTAGCAGAGCTTCCTGCAATCGTTGGCGGTAAGGAAATGGATTTCAAGTATAAGGACTGTAAGGCAGAAATGGATATGATAAACAAGGCGTTTATCGAAATCATGATTGAAGGTGACGCTAACGGCCGAGGCTTCCAATATCCCATTCCCACTTACTCTATTACCAAAACCTTTGACTGGTCTGAAACGGAAAACAACAAGCTTCTTTTTGAAATGACTGCTAAGTACGGTACTCCTTACTTTAGTAACTATATCAACAGCGATATGGAGCCTAGCGACATTAGAAGTATGTGCTGCCGTTTAAGATTGGATTTAAGAGAATTACGTAAGAAATCAGGCGGTTTCTTCGGTAGCGGTGAAAGCACCGGTTCTGTTGGTGTTGTTACTATTAATATGCCTAGAATTGCATATTTAGCTAAGGATGAAGCTGATTTTTACGCTCGCTTAGATAGACTTATGGATATTTCAGCCCGCTCGTTAAAAATTAAAAGAACGGTTATTTCTAAGCTATTAGACGAAGGCTTATATCCTTACACCAAGCGTTACTTAGGAACTTTCAATAACCACTTCTCTACAATTGGTCTTATCGGTATGAACGAAGCGTGCTTAAATGCTAACTGGATTAGAAAGGACTTAACGGATAAAACCGCTCAAGAATTTACCAAAGCTGTTCTTAACCACATGAGAGAAAGACTTTCTGACTACCAAGAACAGTACGGCGATTTATATAACTTAGAAGCTACTCCCGCAGAATCTACCACTTATAGAATGGCAAAACACGACGTTAAGGCATTCCCGGATATTATAACTGCGGCAAAAGAGGGCGAAACCCCTTACTACACCAACAGCTCACACTTACCCGTTGACTATACGGAAGATATTTTTTCTGCATTAGATATTCAAGATCAGCTTCAAACCCTTTACACTTCAGGTACGGTATTCCATGCGTTTATCGGCGAAAAAATGCCCGACTGGAAGTCTGCTGCTAACCTTGTTAGAAAGATTGCAGAAAATTACGAGCTTCCTTACTATACTATTTCTCCCACTTATTCAGTTTGTAAAGATCACGGCTATATTAAAGGCGAGCTTTATACTTGCCCCGTATGCGGTCAGGCAACGGAGGTTTACAGCAGAATTACCGGTTACTACCGTCCCGTTCAAAACTGGAACGCAGGTAAGGCACAAGAATTCAAGGCAAGAAAGCTTTATGACGTTAATAACCCCAATTATCAACCCAAAGGTGTGAATAACGGCGGTTGTGAGTGTGAAAGTGAAGCTCAAAGCACTACCGCTCCTCAGCTTTCTAAAATGACCTTATTTACCACCGCTACTTGTCCAAGATGTAAAGCTATTAAGATGATTTTTAACAAGGGTAACGTTGATTTTGATACCGTTGACTGTTATGAAAATATTGATTTAGTTAATGCTTACGGCGTAACTAACGCTCCCACCTTAGTAGTTCCCACTGCAGACGGCGCTAAAATCTTCAGGGGAGAGGGCGAAATTCGTAAATTCTACGACGAAAATTTAAGATAAACTGTATTTTTAAGGCTCTGCCGAAGGATTTTTTCTGTGGTAGAGCCTTAATTTAAATAACAAATTTACAAAGAAATTGTAAAAGACTTTAAAAGGTGTTAAAGGTGTAATTAAAAATCACTTTTTGGGAACATCAAATGGTCTTTGTTGATATAAATAGGTATAAATATGTATGATATTATAATAATTGGCGGTGGTGTTGCAGGTATGAACTGCGCACTTTACGCGCTTAGAAACGGCAAAAGGGTTGCTATTTTTGAAGGGGATTCCTTTGGTGGTCAAATAGTAAATTCACCCAAGGTAGAAAACTTCCCGACCTTTATGGAAATTAGCGGTGAAGAGCTTGCCGATAAGTTTATGACGCAAATTGAAGAACGTGGCGCGGAGTTTGAGTTTGATAAGGTTATTTCCGTTACCAAGGAAAATGGAGTATTTACCGTAAAAACTAATTACGGCGAATATCAGGCTAAAAGCGTGGTTGCCGCGGTTGGCGTTAAGCATAAGCATATTGGCGTTCCCGGCGAGCGTGAATTGCTTGGTAAAGGCGTTTATTATTGCGCTCTTTGCGACGGTCCTTTTTATAAGGATAAAGAGGTTGCTCTAATTGGTGACGGAAATACTGCAATGCAGTACGCTATTTTGCTTGCAAATATTTGTAAAAAGGTGTATATTTTAACGTGGACGGAAAAATTCTTCGGCGATAAGGCGTTAGAGCGCGTTATTCGCTCTAAAGAAAACATAATCCACATGCCTAACACTCAAACGGTTGCCTTTAATGGCGAAAACACCCTTAATTCTGTTTCTTATGAAGATAGAACGACTGGCGAAATTAAGAATTTAGAAGTTCCCGGGGTATTCGTTGCAATCGGTCAAGTGCCGGATAACGGCTTGTTTAAAGAGCTTAGCGAGCTTGATAATAACGGATATTTTATTGCTGGCGAGGATATGTCTACCAAAACGGAAGGCTTTTTCGTTGCAGGGGATTGCAGGGTTAAAAAGGTGCGCCAGCTTACAACCGCTATATCAGACGGAGCTATTGCTGCAATTTCTGCGTGTAACTATATAGATAAACTGTAATTCTTAAAGGATAAAATGAATAATTGTAAAAGCCAAATTGTTTCCACAATTAAAGATCAAGGCGTTATAGCTATAATTAGGGGGGTAGAGGATAAGAATATCCCCCCGCTTTTAGATGCGCTTTATTTAGGCGGTTTAAAGGTTGCGGAAATCACTTTTGGTTGGCTTAACGATAACGAAACGGTTGAATTAATTCAAAAAGCTGTGGATTTTGCGGGTGATAGAATGTTTATCGGCGCAGGCACGGTCACTAATTTAACAAGGGCAGAGCTTGCCTTTAAAGCGGGCGCTAGATTCATAGTTGCCCCCAACGTAAATAAAGAGGTAATTGAATTTTGCAATCAAAAGGGAATGTGCATTATAAGTGGAGCTTTTTCACCAACAGAAATATGCAACGCCCATCAATGGGGTGCAGATTTTATTAAAATATTCCCTGCAAACGTTTTAGGTCCTAGCTATTTTAAGGCTATAAAAGCCCCATTTGGCGATATACCTTTATTGGCGTTTGCCGGCGTTACCTGTGATAATATTGGCGAATATATTTCAGCAGGCGCTATTGGCGCGGGTATCGGTAGCGAGCTTATAAGCTTAAAGGCGATAAATGCGGGCGATTTTAATTACGTAACCAATAAGGCAAAAGCTCTTTTATCTGCTGTAAAAGCTGCAAAGTAAAAATAATTCTAACGCTTGCGAATTTGCAGGCGTTTTTATTGATATAAAGTTAACTGCAGTTACTAAAAATATTCGGTTATTACTAAAAACAAAAGTTCATTATTAAATAATAAGGAAAAAGCTTATAAAAATTAAAAAAGCTAGCAAATCTTATAATAAAAATACCAAACTTTTTAATAAAAGACTAAAAAAGGTTTGACTTGACAAAACTAAAAGTGTATAATTACAGGTGGTGAGAGAGGGGAATTGAAAGAATTTCCACAATTTCTCACGGTATAATTCAGTTTAAAAAATAAATTTTTCAGTTTTTTGGAGGACAAAAAAAATGGCAAAAGTTAGAGTTGCTATCAACGGTTTCGGTCGTATTGGCCGTCTTGCTTTCAGACAAATGTTTGACGCTAAGGGCTACGAAGTAGTAGCTATCAACGATCTTACCGACGCAAAGATGCTAGCACACCTATTAAAGTACGATTCAGCTCAGGGCAGATACAAATACGCTGACGAAGTTTCTTACGAAATTTACGAAGGCGCTGGCGACAAGCAACCCAAGGGCGCTGTTATCGTTAAAGGCAAAAAGATCAATATCTACGCTGAAAAGGACGCAGCTAACTGCCCCTGGAAGAAGAACAGAGTAGACGTTGTTTTAGAATGTACCGGTTTCTACACTTCTAAGGCTAAAGCTGAAGCTCACATCAAGGCTGGCGCAAAGAAAGTTGTTATTTCTGCTCCTGCAGGTAACGATCTTCCCACTATCGTTTACAGCGTTAACGAAAAAACTCTTACCGCTGAAGACAAGATCATCTCTGCTGCATCTTGCACCACCAACTGCTTAGCTCCTATGGCTAACACTCTTAACAAGCTTGCAGAAATCCAAAGCGGTATCATGACTACCGTTCACGCTTACACCGGCGACCAAATGGTTCTTGACGGACCTCACAGAAAGGGCGACTTAAGAAGAGCACGTGCTGCTGCTGTTAATATCGTTCCCAACTCTACCGGCGCTGCAAAGGCAATCGGTCTTGTTATTCCTGAACTTAACGGTAAGCTTATCGGTTCTGCTCAACGTGTTCCCGTTTGCACCGGTTCAACCACTATTTTAGTTGCTGTTGTTAAGGGCGAAGTTACTAAGGAACAAGTTAACGAAGCTATGAAGGCTGCTGCTAACGATTCATTCGGTTACACCGAAGAACAATTAGTATCTTCAGACGTTATCGGTATCACTTACGGTTCTTTATTTGATGCTACTCAAACCATGGTTAAGTACATGCCTGAAACTAATGAAACTCAAGTTCAAGTTGTTTCTTGGTATGATAACGAAAACTCTTACACCAGCCAAATGGTTAGAACCATCAAATACTTTGCAGAACTTAACTAATTATTAAGTAAAATTAAGCCTCGCTTTTAGCGGGGCTTTTTTTATGCAATAACCCTTGCTATTTGATTTTTATTATATTGCTTTTAAGGTATTCTTTAAAAAAATACTTTGTGGGTATAAAATTAAAGTTTACCGTAATTTAACTAAACTTTAACGCTAAATTTACCTTCGTATGCTATAATAAACGTGAACTTAAAAGAACAAAGGGGTAAATATGATAATAAATTATACCAAGCAAAAGGATGAATATCTTTGCAAATATATTCAAGAAATCACGGGGGACGAGGTTTTTGACGCCACTAAAAAAATAGCGGTGGGGGATACGTCCGCTCTATTTTCTGAAAGACCGTATTTTTTAATAGCCGATTATTCTATGCTTTGCAAGGCTAAAAGCTTAATCACTATGGGACGCACGGAATTTACAGGCAGTAAGATATTTTACGTTTTATTCGTAGATGAGAAGGCTAATAAAAATCAAAAGAACTCGCTAGCATTTGCTAAAAGCATTTGTGCGGTTAAAAATATGGTTCTATTCGGTAGTGATATTACCTATTCTAACACGGCGGATTTAATTAATAAGGATATGCGTTTTAAAGAATGGCAATTAAACAAAGCGCGCGTTATTGCTTCTTGCGTGCGTGATTATATTCCCTTTAACGGCGAAGTTAATTGCTCATTCCCTTTAAGAAGCGAAAATTAAAAGCTCTTTACTGATACTCCTCATACACACAAAAAAAATAGGCGCTAATTGCTTTGGCGCTTATTTTTTTTTGTTCCTTTTAACAAACGGTTAAGTTTAAGAGTATATTAGTAAGGAAGGATTTGTTTATGGAAGGGGAATATAATTTAAATTTGCCTTATCCTGAAATATCGGGGGAGGCAAGCGCGCGTGAAATAGAAGATTTATACGATCTTTACGCGGGCAGATTTTCTGAATTAACTGCAATAACAAGCTATATTTATCAGTCAATTATTTGTAATGATACGCAGCTAGCAAAGCTTCTTTTACGTATTTCTATTACTGAAATGGAGCATTGTGAAAGGCTTGGTAAAGCGCTTATGACTTTGGGCGCAGATCCCGTTTTTGCAGGGCGGTATAATTATTTTTCTTGCGGGTATACCAATTATTCAAAGGACGTTCGCGACTTTTTAACTGCTAATATAAACGGCGAAGAAGATGCAAGAAGGGCTTATTTAGAGCTTGCTTATAAAACTCAAAACCAAACCTTAAGGGAGCTTTTAACACGTATTGCTATGGATGAAGAGCACCACGTTAAGCTTTTAAACGAAGAGTTTTATAGGTTGTTTAACGAGCTTCCAAATTTGTAAAAGTGGGGCTATAAGTCGATTATCGCTATATTTTTAACTAAATCGCGGTTTTTTACCGCGGTTTTTTTGCATAACGGCAGTAACAATAAGAAGTAAAAAATGCTTTAAACGAAGGTTTTTAGTAAAAATAAGGTAAAGGCGTAAAAGAAAGGCTTAAAAACAATTATAATAAAAAAGTGAAAAATAAAAATATTTTTTTAAAAAATGGCGAAAAAATGTTTGACAATAAATGTCGCTTTTGCTATAATCGTTAGGCATTGTGTGAAGTGCGGGTGTAGTTCAATGGTAGAACACCAGCCTTCCAAGCTGGTTGCGTGGGTCCGATTCCCATCACCCGCTCCAAAAAAGCGTATGCCGTCACACACACGAACGTGCGCCTTTAGCTCAGATGGATAGAGCAACGGCCTTCTAAGCCGTGTGTGGGGGGTTCGAGTCCCTCAAGGCGCGCCATGAATGCATACGGCGGTAGTAGCTCAATTGGTGGAGCGCCAGATTGTGGTCCTGGAGGTCGAGGGTTCAAAACCCTTCTATCGCCCCATTATTTTTCAGCGTTGGGGTGTCGCCAAGCGGTAAGGCACCGGATTTTGATTCCGGCATTCGTAGGTTCAAATCCTGCCACCCCAGCCAGTAAAAATTTACAAGGTCCATTAGCTCAGGCGGTAGAGCACGTGACTTTTAATCACGGTGTCCGGAGTTCGAGTCTCCGATGGATCACCAGTAAATGCGCCTTTAGCTCAGTTGGTAGAGCAACTGACTCTTAATCAGTGGGTCCGGGGTTCGAGTCCCCGAAGGCGCACCACAAAAAAAAGACCTTGTATTACTGGTTGTAAATTTAATAGTTAAAAGCGGATGTGGCGAAATGGCAGACGCGCTAGCCTTAGGAGCTAGTGTCCACGACGTGGGGGTTCAAGTCCCTTCATCCGCACCACAAAAAAGGAAAGTACGATTTGTACTTTCCTTTTTTGTTGTTGTGATAAAGTAATTTGAAGGGACTTGAACAAGAGCGCCCGGAAAACAGTGGACACCCACTGTTTTTAGGCTTGTGCGAAGTGTTTTGCAAAGCATAAAGAATGAGTTATGGAAGGATTGCTTTGCAAAATGCAAGAATTCAAGTCCCGCAAGTAAATCTTACAAATAAAGCAGGTGCGTGTTTAATAAATGGAATATTAATTTTTAGCAAGTACAAAAAGTGCTTGCTTTTTTTGTTTAATAAATAAAAACAAATTCCTATTTTTTATAAAAAATTCACCTTTTTTCTCTAAAACTATTGAAATATTTTCTAAAAAAGTGTATAATAAGTATGCCAAACAAATTTAATAGTAGAATTAGCGGTATCTTTTTCTTTATGGGATAATTATACCCTTTTTTTGCCATAATCATTTTTAGAATTTGGTAAAAGCACAAATTCCGAATAGCGATTATGGTAGAGATACTCTAATTCTATTAAATTTGTTTGGCGACAATCGGAGTTTGCGTTTTTCGGTGCGGTTAACTTCGGTTGCCGCACTTTTTATTTTTATTAAGGAGAAAAAACAATGAAAAAGCTACTTTACCTCTTATGTCTTTTGCTAGCCACGTTTATGATTTTTACTGCTTGTAATAATGGCGACGAAAGTGGTGACCCTTCAGATAACCCTGAAAAAACAAAGTACACTATAACTTGGGTGGATGAAAATGGAAACACCATTTCTTCAGCGCAAGTCGAAGAAGGTTCTGTCCCCAATTACAGTTATACAAAGAGCGATACGGATGAATGGGATTACACCTTTATAGGTTGGTCAGCGTCTGCCGATGGGGAGGTGCTTATCGAAATCCCTGAAGCGACTCAAAACTCAACGTATTACGCTAAGATAACTGCCGTTAAACGGAAATATACTGTAACCTTTAATACATTGGGCGGAAGTTCGGTAGCATCCCAGACTGTTGAATACGGTAGTAAGGCTGCCATTCCTGATCCCCCAGCTTATGAGGGTTACAGGTTTGTAGGTTGGAGTTCTTCTCAAAATGAAGTTATTGAAGTAGACTTTGAAAGGGCTATCACCGGCAATACAGAATATTTTGCGGTATGGAACAAGATTTTAGATATCAAGAGCCTTCTTGCCTCGCTTTTGAACGGATACAATCTCAATCCGTATGCATATATTCCGGAAGCTATGAGACTTGATTACAGTAAAAACCTTGTTGCACCCGAGGATATCGTTACCGATTACTCCGACTTCGTGAATGTATCGGATATTACCTACGGTTTTGGTGAACAGTGGTACATGGTTCTTAACAACATAGATCAGTCTATGCTTTTCTTCAACGCATTGACTGTGGTTGAAACTATTTCTTCAACCTCTATCACTGCATTTAACAACTATTTCGACCAAAATCCTGCAGACACAGCACATTATACGTTTGAAAACGGCATCTATAATATTGCTATTAAATTCGACGGTGAAGTTCTTTATTATGTTGTTGATTACACCGCCAACATTCCCACAATCGGCAATGTAACCGCTCAGATTGCTATGGCTATGATAGCCGAAACCGGTGAAAAGAGTGTACGAATTCAGCTTGGTGATGCAAATGCGCTCGCATATACTGTCAGAGAGAATGCCTATGAGTTCGCCATCAAATATCTTGGCGCAAGAAGGGCTATGTTCTCTATTGCAAGAGATGACAATGGGGATATTAGTGGCAAGATATACGAATACCTCACCGTATCTTCTGTTGACGTCGCAAGCTCTGCTGAATTTTATATTACTAACAGCTATGCCTCTATCGTAGGTAACAAGGCTGACGGTCTTGTTGGTTTTTCCAATACGATTTGTGAGCTTTACAACACGAATACCGGTAAAATGCTTGGCTATGAGGTGAACGAAACCGCCGAGAAACTTGGTGTTACCGTCAATTTTGATACGCTTTGGTTTAATCTCAAAAACGTGAGTGGTCTTAATTCTATCAAGTATGTTGCCGCTACCCAAAACAATGCTGCCAAGCTTTATGTAAACGGATTGAGCGAAGAATGGAAAAGTAAAACTGTAGGAGGTTTCTCGCTTGCGTCATTCTCCAGACGCTTTGATATTGAGTTTAGAACTCAGTATGTAACTTCTTACGATTCTACTACACAGGAATATACCGTACATATGATTCAAGTTCCTATGCTCTTCGTTCAAGAGGATTATTACGATTCTCTCAACGATGATGTCAAGTCCACCAACAACGTAAATGCGCATGTAACTGTTATCGATGAGGACGTCGAACAACTGATGACTTCTTACGCCGAGCTAGTACCGATATTTACCGAGAACAAAGAAGCCTTTAACGTTGATGTTATACTCGCATATATAGGCACAAAAATAACATTATAGAAGCAGGGGAGGATAATATGTCACTTAGAAACAAATCATTTATTTGGGGTTCAGTTACCTCAGTAGTTTTGTTCATCATAGGTATCGCTACCGGAAACATCTTGCTCTTCACCATCCTTGCTTTAACAGGATTCACTCTTGTATCTTGTCTTATACTTGGTAATAATTTCATTGGTGATATGATTCTTCAAATTTTTAGTTGGGGATTTGTTAGATTTCCGGGTTTAATCTTTACTCTTGACCTTGATGGAATCATTTGGCTTATTACGGTAAAACTTCTGTTTTGGGTGCTTGGATTTTTGCTCGCAACTCTTTTCGGTCTTCTTGCAATTATTCTCGGACTTGCCCTTTCGGTTGTTGTATACCCATTCGCCTTGGTCAAGAACATTCGAAACGGAGAAGTGAAATAATCTATTCTACAGACTATAAAAATGCACCCATTCGTTAAATTTGAACCCATTTTTTGCAAAAAAAGTGAACCCATAATTCCAAAATTTGCACCCATTATAATATGGTATCAAAATTTTAGATTACTCACACAAAAAAAGCAAGTACAAAAAGTGCTTGCTTTTTTTGTTTTAATGATTTTTAAGCAATTCCTTGACTGTGATTATAGGTGTGTGATATAATTAAATTGCCGATAAATAAGAATTTGACGGAGAGAAAATGGATTACTACAAGCAAATATTCAAACGAAAGTCCTTTCATATATTCAAAAATACTGATACGCTGACCGAGGGCGAAGTTCAAGGACTAAAAAACTTTATTAAAACGACAAAACCGCTCAATCCTGAAATCAAAAGAGAGATTTGCATTGTTCCCGAGAGCGAAACTACTTGCAAAAGAGGTGGGCAATACTGCATCTTGTTTTACAGCGAAACAAAGGGTGAATATTTACGAAATATCGGATACATAGGCGAACAGATTGATTTATATCTTGCATCACAGAATATAGGTGCTTTGTGGTTTGGTATCGGAAAACCGCAAAATATGAAGGTGAACGGTCTTGATTTTGTCATTATGATCTCAATAGCAAAAATGCCCGAAGATATGTTCCGCAAAGATATGTTCAAATCTAAGAGAAAATCCTTGAATGAACTTTGGATTGGTGATACACTTCGTGTTGCAGAGATTGTTCGTTTCACTCCAAGTGCTTGTAATACACAACCTTGGATTGTGGAAAATACAAGCAATAACTTGATGATATATAGATTCAAGAAGTCCGGCAAGAGAGGAATTATGCCTGCCGATAAAGTGCGGTATTACAATAAAATTGATATGGGCATATTCCTTTTTATGTTGGAAGTTTGCCTTGAACACGAAAGCTATACTTACGAAAGAACCCTTTTTGCAGATACAACAGATGATGGTGTTGAGCAAACTTTAATCGCAAAATATACATATTCAAGCAAATAATCAAATTTCAATTTGACGGGCTAATTTCAGGGTAAACCCTTGTAAAAAATAGTAACCATAACTAAAAAATTTGCATTCGTAGTAAATATATATTAATTTTTGGGTTAATTTTATTTCATATTATATAATAAAGATATATAAGTTCTATAACGAAGAGGTTATTTTATGAAACAAGCAAAAAAGAGTTGGCGCATTTGGTTTTGGGTGACTTTGCTTACCGCTATAACAGGCGTGGCAAGCATACCCGGCATAGTACTTTTCGCTATTAATAAGCAATTTTTTCTTATGGCTGTGTGCATTACGCTTGCGGTGCATGCCTTTTTTGGCATCACTTTTTACGCTATCGCTATGGCAAACTCTGCTAAAGACGTGCGCCTTATTCGCGCAATAAACAGTTACGGTCTTGGCTCTGTATCGGACCTAGCTTCCGCAACCGGTATGGCGTATAACAGTGCAAAGGAGTGCATTGAGCGTTGCATTAAGCGCGGTTATTTAGAAGGTTATTTCTTTGACGGTAATACCTTGCAACGCATAGAGCCTATTGAGCCCATCGAACGCCGTTGCGCTTATTGTGGCAGTACGCTTTTGCAAAACGAAGTAAAATGCCCCAGCTGTGGCTCTTCCGTAAATTAATAATTAAATCAATTAAAAGCAAGTCTAAAGCGCTTGCTTTTTTTGTTGCAAATTAATCAAAAGTGCTTGAATAGGTCGATTATCGGCTAGTTTGTAATAAAAAATAAAATATAAATACAAAAAAGAGGTGGCTAAAAGCCGAGTCCCTACAAGGGATTCGGCAACTAAATAAATCCGTGAACGGATTTGTGATATTTGTCTAACGACAAGTGATATTGCTACGCAGTTATATTCGCCTTACGGCGAGTTATGGATTTATTTAATATAACTGTGACCGCAAGTCGCAATCTAACGCAAAACTTGTTTTGCATATCACTTTTAGCCATAAGGCTAAAAATATAACTCATATATGTTTAATCTTTTGTGGATATGAAAAGCACACTACATTTCACTTTTAGTGAAGTATAGTGTGCTATACTTTTATTAAGAACAAAAATTCCCTAATAGGAACTGCCTAAATAGTTGTTTTTTTTCTTTCGCGCGACTTTAATTATTTATATATTATAGCAAAACGCTTGCAAATAACCTTTAAAGTAATCATTAATAAAAATTTTGGTAATTTTTCTAAAAATCACGTTTTAAGGTCAGTTTTTGCATTAATATTAAGCAAAAATATAGATTTTGTGTATTAAACCCCTGTTTTTAAACAAAAAAGTAAAAAAATATAAAAAAATTGGAAACGATTCCAAAAATTAGTTGCATTATTATTTTACTTATTGTATAATGCTAAATGAGAAGAATTGTTTCTTTAAGAAAATCTTAAGAAAAATTAGAGGAAGTCGTATATGGCAAGATTATTATTAAGACACGTTTACAAAATTTACCCCGGTATTGGCAGAGCAAAAAAGAATGCTAAAGGCGAAGCAAAAAAGAGAAGCGGTGATTTTGTTGCAGTTAGTGATTTTAACATGGAAATTAAAGACGGCGAATTTATAGTATTCGTTGGCCCTTCCGGTTGCGGTAAATCAACCACCTTAAGAATGATTGCCGGCTTAGAAGAAATAAGCGGTGGCGAGCTTTATATAGACGACCGTTTGGTTAACGATATAGACGCTAAAGATAGAGATATAGCAATGGTTTTCCAAAGCTACGCGCTTTATCCCCACCTTAGCGCTTACGATAATATTGCGTTCGGTCTTAAAATTCGCAAAAAATCCGTGCCCAAGCTTGATAAAGAGGGTAATCAGGTAATAGCGATTGATAATAAGAAGATTGCAGAAATATCTAAGAGATTAAAAAAGCTTTATAAGGATAAGGCTTCATTAGTAAAATCCTTAGAGCAGGGTGAAAATGCAACCCAAGCTTGGCAAGCTAAAATAAGCGCTTTAACGGAGCAGTTAGAAGCCCTTTCTAAAGAGCAAGCGGAAGAAAACGCAAAGCTTATTAAGAAGTTAAACGCAAGGCTTGAAGATGCAAAGGATGCAAAAGCTCAGGTAGAAAAGGATATTGCTTACTATAGCGAAAAGAGAGCTTTACTTGAAAAACGCATAGAGGACGCTGAAAGGGATTTAGAATATTACAAAACCACCCAAGTTCCCTTATTCAATTACGTTCACATGTCTAAGAGTGAGATAGATGAAAAGGTACAATGGGCTGCAGGTGTTTTAGGCATTGAAGAATTACTTGATTCTAAGCCCTCTGAAATGTCTGGCGGTCAACGTCAACGTATAGCGCTTGGTCGCGCAATGGTTCGCGGACCTAAGGTTTTCTTACTAGACGAGCCCCTATCTAACCTAGACGCTAAGCTAAGAACGGCAATGAGAGCGGAAATAGTTAAGCTACATAACCAACTTAAAACCACCTTTATTTACGTTACTCACGACCAAATAGAGGCTATGACTATGGGTACTAGAATAGTAGTTATGAAGCTTGGCGTTATTCAACAAATAGATACGCCCACTAACTTATTCGATTATCCCGAAAACAAGTTCGTTGCAGGCTTTATAGGTACTCCTCAAATGAACTTCTTCGAGGTTGATATTAAGCGTGAGAAGGAAATGCTTAACGTTACCTTTAAGGACGGACAAACCATTCAGCTAGAGCTTTCAAAATTACGCACCATTCAAGAAGAATACCTAGACGGTAACTCTCATAGCGTATATCTTGGCGCAAGAGGGGAAAATATGAAGGTTGACGAAAAGGGTATTAAAGCAACTCTTACCATTAAAGAGGTTTTAGGTAACACAACCCAGTTGTTCCTTCACTTAGAAGAAAAGGGTAACGACTTTATCGTAAGCGTTCCTGAAAGAAACGATTTATTACCCGGCGACGTTGTAAACATTAAGTTTAACGAAAAGTTCATTCATCTTTTTGATAAAGAAAGCGAACAGTCTATTATGACCAGAGAGTACGGTAATAAGTAATTTATGAAAAAATGGTTTAAATTTTTCTGCCTTAGCTTTTTTTCTAATAAAATTTCTAAGGAAGCAGAAAAACGCAGTTATACGAGCTTTTTTATAGCATTAATTTTAGCTCTGGTATTTCTATGGCTGGGCTTTGCAGGTGGCGATATGTTGCCCTTTAACGCCCATTATAACCGTTCGCCCAGCTTTCAGGCAACGGCGCACGCCTTACTTGCAAACGTAAGCGCAGAAAAGCGCATTACGGTAGAAATACAAAATAACCGCTTAAACGCCAAAAAGCAGGGCGGTGAATACGGTAAAGAGCTTTTAGTAAATACCCTTGAAAACGCTGATGATAAACAAAGCTATTCGGTAAACGGCTGTGAAGCCGTTATAGATTTACGCCCCGCAGATACGCTTGCAGAGGTAGAGGCCTATTGTGTTTCTAACAACGGTGCAAATCTTGAAATTACCTACCAAGAATATCTTGCTTTAAACGAGGCGAACAAGCTTAATTTTGATTTTAAATTAAAATATACGGGCAAGGCGCTTGAGCTAAACGGCGAATTAGTTGAAGGCTATAAAGCTTACCTAGAAGGATTAAGTGAAGAAAACAAGCAGGCAACTGAAAAGCTCGCAAGTGATTTTGCTGAAGGTAAGATAACCCAAGCGGAATATTATAGGGCTATTTACGAGTTATACTTTACGAATTATTATCCAAGTATAAAGGAATATGAAAGCAGCTCTAAAGTACCGCTTTTACGAAATTATTACTATCATCAATATATAAATAAGGGAATTAGCGATTACCTATTTATATTTGACGATTATTTAGCAGGCTCGTTTACAACTCAAAAGGGGATAATCCTTTCATTTTACGGGTTTTATAACGACGTAGATAACGGAATTTTAATTGCAGAAGGGGTTGAACAGGCTAAGGCAAACGAGCTGGTAGATAAGTTTATAAAGAGTGCTTACGGCTCAATTATCTCTTTAAGCTTATACGCCCACGCAATGAACACCTTATCTCTAGCGCCGTTTATAGCGCTTATGCCTATGGTTGTTACTTTACTAGCGTATTCGCTACTTAAATTACGCGGTGTAGAAAGCATAAACACGTTGGGCTCTGCGTTTAAAATTATTGGTTCTTACGTTTGGTTTTCTGCTTTAATATCAACCGTGTTAACGGTAATAATCGCATTTTTCGTTCAAAGAAGCATGATTAACGCGTTACCGCTGGTATTCTTTTTTATAACTCTTGCAGTTAGAGCTATAATATTTGCGGTAAAGGAATCTCAAGCGTATATAAAACAGTTAGAGCAACAGGAAGAAAGAGTAGGAACGGAGGTTTAATTTGTTACTTTGCATTGGTGAAATTCTTGCCGATATGATCGGCGAAGAAAAAAACGGAACTACTACCTATGAAAGAAAGGCCGGCGGAGCGCCCTTTAACGTAGCGTGCGCATTAAAAAAATTTGGCGCAAGCGTTAAATTCGTTGGTAACGTCGGCGACGATTTAATAGGTAAGTTTTTAATAAAATACGCCAAGGATTTTGGCATGGATACCACTTATATTCATAAGGATAGCGAGCGTAATACAACACTTGCCTTCGTTGAACTAAACGAGGACGGGGATAGAGATTTTTGCTTTTACCGCAAAAATACGGCAGATTACGTTATGCCGGCGGTTAACGACGAGCTTATTAAATTGGCAGATATCGTGTGCGTTGGCTCGTTAATGCTATCCCATCCAAGGGGTGTGGATTTTGCGCTTGACGTTATAGAACGCGCGCACGCATTTGGAAAAACGGTTGCATTTGACGTTAACTACCGTACCGATATTTATAAGGATAAGGAAAGCGCGGTACAAACGTATAAAAGAATTTTGGCCGTTGCGGATATCGTTAAGTTTTCTGAAGACGAGGTTGAAACCTTTACTGAAGAGTACGTTAACACCTTAACCGATAAGTTGGTTTTAATAACCTTAGGTAAAGATGGTAGTGAGTGGAGATATAAGGGTAAGAAAAACCAAGTATCCACTATTACGGTTAAGCCGATAGACACGACCGGGGCGGGGGATGCCTTTTTTGCAGGAGCTCTTTCCGTTTTAGATAAAAAGGTGGGAAGCCCCTTGACGGAACAAACGCTTAACCGGGCTTTAAAATTTGGTAATATTGCGGGTGCGTTAAATACCACAGGTCGCGGTGCGATAGATAACTTACCCGATTTAGATACCGTGAATAAGTATCTTAATAAATAATTGAAGGAAAGAGAATTGATGATGAAAAAGAGTTTTAGAATTTCAATTTTAGCATTGATTGCCGTTGCAAGCTGTGTTTTTGCTACTTTTGCTTACTTAAACACGAGAACGGCTAAGGCAGTTAACATGGAAAGCGCAACGGACAGCTTTACCCTTTCAGAAAAATCTTACGAGGCAGATGAAAAGTTCGTTTATACCGCAACAGTTTCTTTTGAAAGCGGTGTGGCTTCAGGTCTTGCGTTCGGCTCAGAACAGGATTCACACTATTGGGTATTTAACGTAGATAGAGCAGCCAACAGAGTAAAGCTTCTTTATTTTACGGTTGAAAACGGTCAAACTAGCGCAATAGAGCTATTAACGGACTATTTTATCGGTAACGATAAGATGACTGATAGTGAAAGACGCTTAGTAGGGGCTAAGGTTGCAAATATAGATAAGGTTCAGCTTAAAGTAATTATCACGCCTGAAGAAGAGGCTGTTTACGCAGAATTTTACGCAGATAACATTCGCAGATTCGGTATTGATAACACTATAGATCTTAACAGCCTATCTTTATTACCCGAAGGAGTAACCTACGGTGGCGGTAATATCGGCTTTAACTGCTTTAATTCAAAGGTTAGCTTTTCTGATATTTATTACGGTAAGAGCGACTATTCTTACTATACGGAATTATACCGTAACCAATATCATTTCTCACAATACGCGCATTGGAATAACGACCCCAACGGTTTAATATACTACGACGGTTATTACCATATTTACTATCAGCACCATCCTTATAACAATTACTGGGGCGATATGTATTGGGGACATGCAAGAAGTACCGACCTTGCTCATTGGGAATTATTACCTATATGCTTATTCCCTGATGAGGATTGGGGTGCTGGAGCAGGTTATATGTGGTCGGGCTCTGCTTACGAATACAGATTAGGCGATAGCGCTGCTATTGACGAGCTTAATTGGTTCCCCAACGGCGAGGGTAACGGTATAATTGCTTTCTATACCCGTGACGGCGGTATGCAGGATCAAATGATTATGTCTAGTGACGACGGCGGTATGACTTGGACTAAGCGTAAAATTATTCCCCAAACGGTTGCAACCGGTCCTGAAGGAATACATCACAAGGTTGCTTGCCGTGACCCCAAGGTTTTCCCCGTTAAGGTTGAAAACGGTAAAACCACCGCGTGGGGTATGGTTGTTACCGGTCAGCAAGAAAACAGAGTTTGGTTTTTAAAATCAGAAAACCTTTTAGATTGGTCTTATGCAGGCGGATTTGATGCTTACGCTCCCGAATGTCCCGACGTAGTTACCTTAACTGCTGACGACGGCGAAGAATACACCGTATTATCATTAACCGCAAGAGAGTACGTAGTTGGTAAGTTATCTTACGACGGAAACACCATTACCTTTAGCGATATAAACGGTGATGCTATTGATCAAAGCGACTTCCAAAAAATGGACTTTGGTCCTGACTCTTACGCAACCCAAACCTTTAGCATAAGAGATAGCGAAAGCGATTATTTTGGAAAGGTAGTATCTATCAGCTGGTACGCAGGCGTTCCTGCAGATACCGATAGCGGTATTTACGCTCTTGCAAGAAAGGTTTGGAACGGTAGCGGTATGACTACTCCCGTAATTTGGGGCTTAGAAACCGAAGGAGAAGGTTATATTTTAACTCAAACCCCCGTTTTAAAAACCAGCTCAGCTTTCAATAAATCAAACTTAATTAATATTGATAATCAAACGATTAACGAAAACAGTCAAAATCTTCTTGAAGAGGTTAATACTCATATTTTTGAAATGGATTTAAGTATTGACAACCCCAACGACGAAGCAATTTCTATAAAGATTAACGTAAGCGCTAACGAATATACTGAAATTGGTTGGAATAAGGAAGACGGTTATTTCGTAGACCGTACTCATACCTCTTCAGCAGGATTAAACATTAAGGATTATCACTTTAAATTCACTTCCGGACCTAGAAGCTTCGGTTCACAAAACTTCTATATTCTATCAGATAACGGCGGTGTAGAAGTATTCTGTGACGATTTCAAAATTCCCTTCTACGTACTAACCTTAGCTTCCCCCTATTCAGTAGGTGCTGAGCTTTCAGTAGAAGGCGAAGTAACGGTTGAAAGGCTTGTTCTTAACGAAATTGCAACCGTATGGCGTAACGAAGAAAGCGTAAAGGGCGAAACCGTTTTATACGTTAGCGAAGAAAAGGTAGAATTAGATACCTGCATTACTAAAGAAAAATTAGTAACCGCATACGCAACCTCCGGCGAAGAAATTACTTGGGAATTAGAAACGGGTAGCGACGTTATTGAGCTTGAACACACGATTGGCGGTGTTATAGTTAAATCCTTAAAGCCCGGTAACGCAACCTTAGTAGTATCTTCAGGTAACCAACAAAAGCTAATAACCGTTACCGTTTACGAAAGCTCACCCGATAGTGATATTCCCTTTGCATCAAGCGGTATAATTTCCGGAACTTGGATTGCAAAAGGTAAAGATATTATTGCTCAAAGCCCCGCAGGCGACGGTTACATTTTATCAAGTCAAAGCGCAAGCGACTTTAACTGTTCAGTAGCCTTTTCACTTGATGCGGTTGCAGCTGCGTTTATATTCAGAGCAAACGCAAGCATGAGTGAATACATTATATTTAACTACGATAACAACGAAAAGATCGTTAAAATGTGGTCACCTAACGGCGAAATCGGCAGAGCAAACGCTCATAACGTAAATACCGATAACGTAGTTTTAAGAGTTGAAGCAAAGGGTACTTTAATTAAAGCTTACATCAACGGAAACTTAGTTATTAACGTTACCTTAAATGAAAACGAGCCCACCGAAGGCTTATTTGGATTAAACGTATTCTCAGGTAACGCAACCTTTAAATCAGTAGTAAACTTTAACGATAAATACACCTATAACGGAAGTGGTAGCTTATTAGTAGTTGGCGATTCAAGACAAACCGTAACCGCTCTTTACAACAAAACCTTAAACAATACCAAGGTAGATAGAGCGTTCTATACGAGTAGCGGAAGAAATCTTACCATAGACGCCTCTTATTTTGAATTATTACCCGTTGGAACTTACACCTTTAAGGCGGCAGGCGGTTCAACTGCTTACGAATTTACGGTAACCGTTACCGCAGTTACTCAAACCACTTTAAAGGATATAGTTATTCAAAAGGGTTGTAACGCAGTTATATATTTAGGAAACGTTGAAGTTGATTCAATTATCCTTAACGGAAAACAGCTTACCCAAGAAGAATATAAGGTTAAGAACTTTACTTTAACCGTTAACGCAGGCTTATTAACGGAAGCAGTCAACACCGTAATCATTAACGGCGATAAGACCGTTACGGTAACTCTGGAATAATAGCACGTAACGCTTAACTGTAACTAAAACAAAAGATTTACAAGCACGGTTATTATTTAGGAGGATAAAAGATTGGCAACGACGATTAAAGACGTAGCAAAGCTCGCAGGGGTAGGGATAGGTACCGTATCAAGAGTTATTAATAACGAAAAGGGCGTTGGTGAAAAAACGCGAAAGAAAGTACTGGAAGCAATGAACGAGCTTAACTATTCGCCAAACAACATGGCATCTCAGTTAAGAAAAAACGAAACGCGTATTATTGCCTTGTTAGTTCCCGTCGTTAGCCATCCCTTCTTTGCAAAGCTAGCTTATTACGTAGAGGATGAGGCTGATAAATTCGGTTATTCCGTAATTTTGGTATCTTCACAGCAAAGAGTAGAAAAGGAAACCGAAATTATAAAGAGAATTAGGCATAGAGAGGTAGACGGAGCCGTTTTCGTTACCCACTATATGCACGAGGAAGAGGAATTAAAAAATTGCCCCATTATTTCAATAGATAGGGCGTTTGGAAAAAATATTCCTTACGTTACAAGCGATAACTACGACGCAACGAAAAAGGCAATTAAGTATATGATAGAGCGCGGCGCTAAGAAGGTTGGCTTTCTTGGCTCTAAGCCTTTAGTTGCTTCAGAGGTTATGGAAAGAGAAAGGGCGTACTTAGACTCTATGAAGGAGTACGGTATGCCAATTCGTATGGTAAACGAGGTTATGCAACACGGCGAGGAATCTGCTATAGTTGCAAGCTTTCTTGAAAAATACGCCGACGTAGATAGCGTGTTCGTTTCAGGATACACGTTATCGCAATTCTTTAAGGAAGCGGCGCTAGAGCTAGGTAAAAAAATTCCTGAAGATTTGCAAATAGTTTCTTACGACGGTATTTTTAAACAATGGAGCACGAGCAATATGACCAGCGTAGAGCAGCCCATTGAGGAAATGGCAAGACAGGTAGTTAGATTGCTTATTAAAAAAATCCGTGGCGAAGAAACGTGTGTTAGAACGGTGCTTAAAACGAAATTCGTTTTGGGTACTACAACCAGATAAAAATAAAAAAATTTTGATAAAAAGGAAAACGGCGAAAGCTGAAAAAGGAGAAAACTATGAAAAAACTTTTAAAATCAATTTTTTCAATGATGTTTGCAGTTGTATTAGCATTAGGTATGACGGCATGTGGCGGTGGCACCGGTGACGGTGGCGAAGGCGACAGTGGCGCTGTAGACAGCGAAGGTAACACTATCGTTAAAATCATGTTCCACGTTGATAAGTCTTCAACCGAAGGTCAAGCTTATCAAAAGAGAATTAACGCATTCAACAATGCTTACAAGGATAAAAACATCAAAGCACAAGGCGTGTTTAAAGCACGTAGCGCAGGCGCTTCAGGTTACGAAACCGAGCTTTTAAACAACCAACTAGAAGGTACTCTTGCAGATATTATTACCTTCGACGCTCCCAACACTGCTGCTTACGCAAAATCAGGCTTACTTTACGATATTAGTAGTTTAATTTCTGCAGAAGAGCAAGCAAAATTCTATTCATTAAACAAATATGAAGGTAAACTATACGGTTTGCCCATTCAAGAATCAAGCGCAGGCTTTTACTACAATAAGAAGATTTTCCGTCAAGCCGGCATAGACGTTAGCGCTTTTTCAGCTGAAAATCCCTGGACTTTCGCTCAATTTAAAGAGGTTTGCTCAAGATTAAAAGCTCATTGTGAAATCGCTGCAGTAGATATGCGTATTGACGCTACTAAGGACGAAACCGCTCCTTACTTACTATATCCCTTTATTTACGCAGCCGGCGGTGACTTTACTTCTGGCGACGGTTATACTGCAACCGGTTATTACGATTCTGCAGCAACCGCTAAGGGCTTCCAATTTATTAAGGATTTAATTTCCAGCGGATACACCTCTTACGCAATTGGACCTACCGATTTCTTCACCGGTAAAGTAGGTATGTATTTATCTTCAGGTTGGACTATTCCCGATTTAGATAACAAGTACAGAGATAACTTTGCTTCACGTGACGATTGGGGCTTATTACCTTATCCTAAGGACGTAGTAGCAGCAAGCGCAACCGGTAGCTGGTCTTACGCAATTACCAACAACCACCACACCGATAAAACTGCTATTTTAGAATTACTCAAGTGGATGACTTCAGCAGAAAGCTCAAAGGCTATTACTGATGCAACCGGTATGATTCCCGCTCGTAACGACGTAGAAAAGAGCTATCAACCCGGTTCACCTGAATACACCTTACTTAAACAGTTAGAATTAAGCGGAAGAGAACGCCCTGTAACCGTTGCATATCCCACCTTCTCAACTACCTTTAACCAAGTAATTGCAGGTTTAGGTAACGGCGACGTTTCTACTCTTTTAACCTCTGCAACCAACACCTTACAAACTGAAATGAACAGATTAAAAAATCTTAAATAATATTTAAAATTAGCAAAAGGAAAGAGCCTAATTATTAATTAATTAGCAAAGGGAAAAAATGCTTAAAACCTCAATAATTATTTTAGTATTATTTTTATTCGCTTTCGGTGGCTTTGTTTTATACGACTTAGCCACCGCAAAGAAGCGTAAAGAAGTTTACCGCGTAAAATCCTCGGCAACGGCATATCTTATGCTTTTGCCGGCGGTAATTCTTGCCTTTTTGTTTATATTATTACCCATTTTATATTCTTTGGGCTACGCTTTTACCGATTATTATTTACTAAGACCAAACGATATCAACTTTATATACCTAGATAATTTTAAAGACTTCTTTGAAGAGCTTGCAACCAAAGGCACCCTTTATAATGCGATAAAGAACACCTTAACCTTCGTAATAGGGGTAGTTCCCTTGCAAATAGGGCTTGCGCTATTACTTGCGCTCTTTGTTAACCGTCCCGGTATAGGAAGTAAAATCTTTAAGGTTTGCTTTTTTGCGCCCGTTGTAATTTCACTTTCCGTTACGGCGTTTTTATGGGAACAAATCTTAGCGCCGGATGCAGGTGGATTATTAAACTCTTTATTAGGAGTTTTCGGCGTTCCCCCGCGTGATTGGCTACGCGATCCCAAAACGGCAATGCCTTGTATTATAGTGCTTAGCGCATGGCAGGGTTGCGGTTACCAAATGCTAATTTTCCTATCTGGCCTTTCTAATATTCGTAAAGACCTTTACGAAGCAGCCTCATTAGACGGCGCGAATTGGTGGCGTAAATTCTGGCTGGTTACTTGGGTAGGATTACGTTCAACCTTCGTTTACATACTTATAACGGTATTCATTGGCGCTTGCAGAATTTTAACTCAGCCTATGTTAATGACGGGTTATATGGACCATACCGTAACCTTATCTTACTACATGTATAACAAGGGTTACACCGAACGTTGGGTAGGTTATTCATCAGCAGTTGCGTTACTTATGACGATATTTATTGGTGGAATAACGCTTATACAACGTAGAATGTTTAGGGAGGAAAAGTAATATGGATAAACGCTTAATCAAGAATTTACCTAACTTTAAACCCAATAAAACACCCGTTAAGAAAACCGTTAAAGAAATTATCTATCATATCGTGGGAATATGCTTATCTTTAGTGTTCTTGCTACCTATTTTATATATGTTAGCAACCTCTACTAAAAGCGAGGTTTCTTATGCAGAAAGCATAGGAACGGTAAACATGTTCTTGCCCGACTTTGCAAATTCAGGAACTGCGTTTGAAAATTATAAAAGCGTTTTACTAAATTACGATATTTGGAAATACGCTTTAAACAGTTTAATATACGCTGCAATAGTTATAGTGCTCAACGTGCTAATCAACGGCCTTGCAGGTTACGTTATGGCAAAGCTACGTTTCCCCGGTAAAAGATTTTTATCTTTCTTAATAATCTTTTTAATAGTAGTTCCGGTAGAAACTTCAATTATTCCTTTATACTCAATCGTTAAAATAATGCTTGGGTTAAAACAGCAAATGTCTGTTTTAGGTGTAATTCTTCCTGCGGCAATAAGTATTTTTAACGTTTTCTTATTCACGCAATTCTTTCAAAATATTCCCAAGGAATACGAAGAAGCAGCCCATATAGACGGGGCAAACACTTTAGGTGTTTTTGTAAAGGTAATAATGCCTTTATCTAAACCCATAATCGCAACGGTAGCAGTTTTCTGCTTTATCGGTGTTTGGAACGATTATCTATGGCCTTCAATGATTCTGCCTTCTGCAGACGACGGCTCTTGGCCCTTATTACCAATACAAACGGCGCTTATTTCTATAAAGAGTATAGAAGGTATTACTACCGGTGAAATAATGGCTTCGTTAGTTATTACAAGTATTCCTATTTTCGTAATTTACGTTGCGGCACAAAAATATATCGTACAAGGCTTCGGTACAGCCGGGCTTAAAATGTGAGGACTTATGAAATTTAATAAAATCACAGCATTCATAATAGTTTTAATGATGTTATTCAGCGTAGCTGCGGGATGTGAAAATCCTAATAACAGTAGCGCTGGCTCAGGAAATAATAACTCAAACGCAGGTAAAAGCACCTTAGCGTTACATTATTCTCTTGATGAATCTACCGGCAATCTTGCAAAAGAATCTGTTAGCGGTAAGGATTATACCATTAACTACGTATTTAACGCTCAAAACGCAAACGATCTTTTTAAAGAACCCAACGATCCTTTAAGAAGAGAGGGCGTAAAGGGTAACGCCTTATACATGGACGGTTTTTCAAACAATATCGTTAATAGGGACTTTATAGCTCCCTCTTCAGCAATAACCATGTCTGCATGGGTAGCTCCCAGAGTTTTTGAAAATATAGTTCACTATGACGGCGCTTCTGATGCAGCAGGTCATACCCGTATGACTTCTATCATCAATAAAGGCGATATAGAAATGTGCGAAGGCTTCTTACTGGGCTACGGAAGATTAGGTCTTTGGGGCATTCAGCTAGCGTTACATAATAACGAAACGGATGAAGACTTCGTGGTTGGTTTTTACGATCCCATGAACGCTTTACCCTTATACGAATGGTCACACGTTGCCGTTTCATTTGACGGTAACACCGGTTATATCGGCCTATTCTTTAACGGTCAAAAGTCTTACGAGGCGCTTATTCCCGAGCTTGTTGCAACCAGCATAATCGGTACGGAAGAGCCCTTACGTATAGGCTGTTACGTTAACCCCCAAATTGAATTCGGTATTAAAAGACAGATGATTTCCGGTCTTTTAGACGAGGTTAAAATTTATTCATCAGCTTTAACTCCCAAGGAAGTTAAGAATATTTATAACGATACCGATACTGCAGGTGAGCATCCCTATTTAGATTGGAAGGATATCGCGTTAGATTCTTCAGTTTACGAAGGCGACCGTTACCGTCCTCAATATCACGCTTTACCCCCCGCAGTTTGGATGAACGAACCCCATTCACCCTTCTACTACAACGGTATGTATCACGTATTATATCAACACAATCCCGCAGGTCCTTACTGGTCACAAATCCGTTGGGGACATATTGCAAGTAGGGATATGATTCATTGGGAATACGTTAAAGACGCCGTAGTTCCTACCGCAGGTATTTGTCCTGAAGGTGTTTGGACGGGTGGCGCTTGCATCGGCCCTGACGGTTTACCTTGGTTAGTTATAACCGCAGGTACTAATACCACCACTTGGACCGGTCAAAATGTTGCTTTTGCGCACGCAAAAGATCCCAGCGATCCCTATTTAGCAGATTGGGTTGTTGAAGATAAGCTGGTAATTACTCAACCTAGCGACAACTCTCAAGGTGAAAGAGAGCAATTCCGTGATCCCTTCGTTTGGTACGACGACGGAACTTACTACATGATGGTTTCTACCTCTATTCCCGGAGCGGGCGGTTCAGCGGTAATTTATACCTCTGAAAATATGAGGGAATGGGAACACCGCGGTTATATATATCAATGCGATTACAACAGATATCCCGAACAGGGAGCGCATTGGGAATGCGTAGTAATGTTACCTATTACCACTAAAGACGGCTCTCAAACCAAATATATTTTATTTGACTGTCCTCAATATACCGTAGACGGATATATCGTTGAATGTTACTATTGGATTGGTACGTTTGATAAAAACACCTGCAGATTTATTGCTGACGACGATCAACCTAAGCTATTTGATTTAGGAAGAGGGGTATATACCGGTCAAAACGGCTACTGCTTCTTAACCGAAGAAGATATTGCTGCAGGAAAAACCAACTACGAACAGGGTAGAACGGTTATTTACGCTATCGCGCAGGGTAAGGATGCAGGTACTGCTCAAAACTACACGGCAGGTTGGGCGCATAACTTTGCAATTCCCCTAGAATTATGGCTTTCAGATGACGGTAAGGAAGTAATTCGTGAACCCATTAAAGAAATCGCTTCTTTAAGAAAGGAAACCCTATATTCTTACAGTGGCGAAGGCAAAACTGCTGATGAAATCAATAGTGAAATATCAAGTATTCGCGGAGATTTATTGGAAATCAGAGCAAAGATAGAGGTTGCACCTACTGCTCCCCAATATTCTGCGGGTATTTACGTAAGATATAATCCCAACGTCGTAGACGGCAAGACTGAAAGAACTGAAATTAGATTTTCTAACGAAGGCGTTTTAGTTGAAAGAAATCAGTCTTCATTACTAGACTACGTTAACCGTCAGCCCAGCCACCTTTGGGGACGCGTTAAAAACGAATACGAGGTTGTTATACTTTTAGACCGTTCTATGTTAGAGGTTTACGTTGACGGACTTATTAGCTTTACAACCAGAATTTATCCTAAGTACGGAAACTCTGATTATTTAAGAGTTTTCGATAACAATGCAAATCTTAAGATTACCGAGCTTAATATTTACCGTATGGGTAGCGCTTACAGCGAAACAGTAACTCCTCCTTATTACGGAAATATGGGTAATTTAGGAGAATAGGGGGGCAATATGCGTAAAAAATTAATATCACTTTTAAGTGTTTTATGTGTAGCGTGTTTGTGTGTTGGCGCAGTTGGTTGTAAAAACGACGAACAGCAACAGCAGGGTGGCAATCAAGGCTCTACCCAACAAAAGGTACTGTTAAACGGTGGATTTGAATCAGCTGATTTATCCGGTTGGACGGTTGAATACGGCGACGCCTTTGACGACGACTGCGTTTCTTCACAAAAATACTTTATGTATGAAGAGGATGCTAATAACAATATGCTATCAATTAACCAAACGGGTAATTGGTATCTTACCGGTAAAGGCTATCACGGTAAATATTCAGGCGCAAGAACGGGCGCTCTTCGTTCTAACACCTTTACTTTACCCGAAGACGGCTCTGTTAGCTTAAAGCTAGCAGGTGGCGCGTTAACGGTAGGTAAGGGCACGGGCGCTCCCCAAAAGGCAAAGGAAAGACTTTGCTTCGTTGGTTTTTATTTAGCAGAAAACGATAAGCTTATCGCAATGCAAACCAACCAATATTTCCACGAGCATACCGAAAGCTACGTTATCCCCGAAAGATACGCTGCAGGCGTATATAATACGGATAACTTTTACGAATATTACGTTGATTTAGCTGAATATGCAAATAAGGAAATCTATATTAGAATCGTAGATAACGACGAAAGCTATTATTACGGCTATATCGCAGTAGACGATATTAAAATCGGTAGCGATAGCGATTCTCAAACGGAAGGCGTTTTCTTTACTAAGGTAACCGATTACGAAACCGAAGCGGTTGCTCCTTCTATTTACGAAATCAAAAACGGCGGATTTGAACTAGGCTCACTTGCAGGTTGGACGGTTGTTGAAGGCGAAGCCTTTTCTAACGACGGTGTAAATACCGAAAAGGTTTGGTGGAATGAAAACATTCCCTATTCGCGTGACGGTAATTACCATTACGGTAAATATATGCCCACCGCAACCGGCGTTATGCGTTCTTCAGAATTTGTTTTAGGCGGTTCAGGTTACGTAACGTATAAGCTTGGCGGTTGCCAAGATAATAGCAAAACCTACATAAGATTTATGATTAAGCAGGGCGACGAAGCCTTTGAGGTTGCAAGATATTCTAACTTCAAATATTGGAACTTCCAATTCCCATACGTACAAAACGGCATGCGTTTATTAAATATGGTTCAGTATTATGCAGATCTTTCTGCGTATATTGGCGAAACCATGTATATTGAAGTAATAGATAACAACACCTCTAGCGACGAATTAGGCTGTATTACCTTAGATAGCGTTCAAACCTACTGGGAAGAAAAGCCCGTATGGATGGATAAGGAATCCTTCCTTGCAGTATACGACGCAGACGTTATGCCTGATAGTGAATATCAAGTAGTAAACGGTGGCTTTGAAACGGGCGACTTAACCGGTTGGACCTTAGAAGGTCAAAAGATAGGTAAGGTAACCAACGCTTCAGGCTGGTGGGCAGAAAATCTACCCTACAACAAGAAGGGTGCTCACTTATTCTCCGGTATAGTTGACGAAGGCGCAGGCGTATTAGAATCTCATAAGGGTACTTTAACAAGCTCTGCGTTCACCGTTGGCGGTAGCGGTTACATCACTTACTTACTTGGCGGTGGTGGCAACCCCTTAGAATGTTACATCTCTATTATTGACGCAGAAACGGAAGAAGAGGTTGCTCGTTTTGCTAACAGACTCTTTAACGATAAGGGTATTGGCATCATAAACAACGGCAGTAACCTTGCAAACATGGTATGGTATAAGGCAGACCTTTCTGAATTTATGGGAAGAAGCTTAAAGATTCGCGTAGTAGATAACGCTACTAGCGGTTGGGGCTTAATTACCGTAGATAGCTTCGTTACCTATTACAGAGAATTAGTAGGCGTACCCACTAAGGCTTACGAAGCGGTTGATATTATGCCCGAGCCTCTACCTGATACCGTTCTTGGCGAAAACGATCCCTATCAAGTGCTTAACGGCGACTTTGAATCCGGTGATTTAACCGGTTGGACTCTTGAAAAAACCGGTGGCGAAACGGAAATCGGTTACCTTTCAGAGCAAGAGGTTTTCTGGAGAAATGCAGATAAGCCTTACAATAAGGACGGTAGATTCCTATTTACCGGTATAGAAGACGTTAAGGGAAGCATGGAAGCTGCAAAAGGTACTTTAACGAGCTCTACCTTTACGGTTGGCGGTTGCGGATTCATCACCTTTAAATTAGGTGGCGGTTACAACCCCGAATGTTATATTGAAATAGTTGACGCTTCAACCAATCAAGCGGTAGCAAAATATCACAACGATAAGGAAGGTAACGAAGGTTACATGTTCCTATTCAAAGCTGATTTAACTCAATTTATGGGTACTGAGGTTTATATTAGAGTTGTAGATAATGCAGAAAACGCGTGGGGTTGTTTAGCAGTAGATAGCTTTATTACTCATTATCAGTCAATTGATGTTTTACCTGAAGCAATACTTATTGAAAATAAGCTTGCAAATAATTAATTGATAATAAAATTTTTAATGATAAAAGGAGAAAAAGATGAAAAAATTATTTACCAAAAATAATTTAATTGCGGTATTAATTGCTTTAACTCTGGCTTTTATGGCCGTTGGTTGTAAGACCTTTGACCAAAAGGAAGCTCATTATCGCGGTGAATACGCCACAAAGGGTACTTATGCCGAATATAGCCCAGAGCAATCAATTCAGGCAAACGGTGGAACGTTAAAGGAAATAATAGTACAGGTTTCTACGGACGGAAAATATCTTTTACTATTATCTGCCTTTGACGATTCCGTTATAGAAATAGGTAATCTTTATTTTATTGGTTACAAATTTACGCTAAACGGCGTAGAGGTTGATACTGCTAAATTAGATAGAAATAAAACCTCTCTTTATTACGCTACCGTAGCGTTAAAGACTGAAAATGGCGTTGCGAAGCTTGGCGCGCAGGATTTATACGGTAACGACCAATTTACCAATTACAGTATTATTGCTTACGAAATTGAGTTTGAAACCTCTTTTGAAGAAGAAGCTCTATCTTTAAAGAATATTCGTTCTTATATTGCAGGAGCAGTTGAAAACAGCGCAGGCGAATACGATAAGCAAGAAAGCGTAGAAAGCACCGTGGTAGAAAGAGTAGTGGTAGATAAAACTGCTCTTAATGCAGAAATTGCGTTAGAAGTAAGCGAGCAAGGGGATTACACCCTAGCTTCTTACGAAGCATACCAAGCAAAGCTGGCAGAAGCAAAAGCGGTTGCCGGTGATGAAGAAGCAACTCAAGAAAGGGTAGATAAAATAACTGCAGAGCTTACTCAAGCCCGTCTAGCTCTTACTGTAAGAACGGTTGAAGAGGTTGAAGGCGCAAATAAGGCGTTCAGACTAACTTCAGGCGACAGCAAGGAAATCACTTTAGCAGACTACGTTAACGAAAACAGCTTAAGCAATATCACTTACGAAGTAGTAGCGGATAAGGATTGCGCGTTATTAAGCGCAATAGAAAACGGTAAGTTCACCGTTACCGCAGGCGAGGTTAGTGAAAACACTAACGTAGTTATAACCGTTAAGGTATCTTATAAGGGCGAACAGCAACTAGCCGTAGAATTAGCTCTTAAGATTACTAACGAAGCTGCTCCCGTTTTATCTAGTGAAGAAATCGTTAAATCTTACGATATTTACACATTAGAAAACAAAACTAATATTACTATTGATTTTGCAGAAAACGTAATTAACGAAAGCGAATTACCTTTAACTTATTCTGCAAAGCTTAACGGCGAGGATATAACCTTAGAAGGTTCTACATACACCTTTACCTTTGGTTCTTACAGCGGCGAAGTAGTATACGAAACCTTTAGCGTTGTAGCTTCATTCGTAGCAAACGGACAAGCAGGTAGCGTTGAATATACCTATAAGCTAGCTCTTAACGATACCACCGCTTACCGCGTTGCAAACGGAAGCTTTAACAGCGGATTAGAAGGTTGGACTTTAACTAATACCTATGGTAACGAACCCTTTGCAGGTGTAGATAACAAGAGCACCTTCTGGGCAGAAGGATACGTTATGAATAACGTAGGTAACTACTTCTCTGCATATGCAGACGGCGCATCGGAAAACTCACACGGTAAGCTGGAATCATCATATTTCGTTGTAAATAGCCAGTACGCAACTTATATGCTAGGTGGCGGTGGAAACCACAACGTATATATCACTATCGAAAACAAAGCAGGCGAAGTATTAGGACTTTACCGTAACACTCGCTTTACCGACTTCCCCGCAGGCGATTACAGCCTTGAAGAAAGAAGAGCAATGATCGGTAACACCGTATTCCTTGCAAACTTCGTAGGCTACAAGGTAAGCTTAGCAGACTTTATGGGCGAAGAAGTAAGATTCGTAATTCACGATTACGCATCAAGCGGATGGGGCGTTGTATACTTTGACGAGCTTAACACCTACTACGGAGCAGCGGACGTATTACCCGAAGGTCTATTAGTAGCAGAAAACCTATTAGCAAACAAAGAAGCACTTAACGCAGAATTAGCGTTAGAAGTAAGCGAACAAGGGGATTACACCTTAGCTTCTTACGAAGCATACGTAGCAAAGCTAGCAGAAGCAAAGGCGTTAGTAAACGATATAGCAGTTACTCAAGCAACCGTAGATAACGCAGTAAACGCGCTTACTCAAGCTCGTTTAGCGCTTACCGTAAGAGCTATTGAAGAGGTTGAAGACGCAAACAAGGCGTTCAGAATAATCTCTAATAAGAATAGAGAAATTACTTTAACTGATTACGTTAACGATAATGGCTTAAGTAACGTTACTTACGCAGTTGTATCAAACAACGCGTTAGTTGCAGTAGGCGCTATCGAAAACGGCAAGTTCGTTCTTACTGCAGGCAACGTAAATGAAGATGTTGCAGTAACAGTAACTATTACCGTATCTTACAAGGGTGAACAAAAATTAGTAGTTGAACTAGCCGTTCTAGCTACCAGCGAAATCACTCCTACCGTAACCAGCCAAGAAATCGTTAAGGCTTACGATATTTACGCATTAGAAAACAAAACTAATATTACTATTGATTTTGCTAAGAACGTAAACAACGAGGATAATTTACCTTTAACCTATTCCGTAAAGCTTAACGGCGAGGATATAACCTTAGAAGGTTCTGCATACACCTTTACCTTTGGTTCTTACACCGGCGAAGTAGTATATGAAACCTTTAGCGTTGTAGCGTCATTCGTAGCAAACGGACAAGCAGGTAGCGTTGAATATACCTATAAGTTAGCTCTTAACGATACCACTGCTTACCGCGTTGTAAACGGAAACTTTAACAGCGGATTAGAGGGTTGGACGTTAACTAACACTTATGGTAACGAACCCTTTGCAGGTGTAGATAACAAGAGCACCTTCTGGGTAGAAGGATACGTTATGAATAACGTAGGCAACTACTTCTCTGCATACGCAGACGGCGCATCAGAAAACTCACACGGTAAGCTAGAATCATCATATTTCGTTGTAAATAGCCAGTACGCAACTTATATGCTAGGTGGCGGCGGAAACCACTACGTATATATCACTATCGAAAACAAAGCAGGCGAAGTATTAGGACTTTACCGTAACACTCGCTTTACCGACTTCCCCGCAGGCGATTACAGCCTTGAAGAAAGAAGAGCAATGATCGGTAACACCGTATTCCTTGCAAACTTCGTAGGCTACAAGGTAAGCTTAGCAGACTTTATGGGCGAAGAAGTAAGATTCGTAATTCACGATTACGCATCAAGCGGATGGGGCGTTGTATACTTTGACGAGCTTAACACCTACTACGGAGCAGCGGACGTATTACCCGAAGGTCTATTAGTAGCAGAAAACCTATTAGCAAACAAAGAAGCACTTAACGCAGAATTAGCGTTAGAAGTAAGCGAACAAGGGGATTACACCTTAGCTTCTTACGAAGCATACGTAGCAAAGCTAGCAGAAGCAAAGGCGTTAGTAAACGATATAGCAGTTACTCAAGCAACCGTAGATAACGCAGTAAACGCGCTTACTCAAGCTCGTTTAGCGCTTACCGTAAGAGCTATTGAAGAGGTAGAAGGCGCAAACAAGGCGTTTAGATTAACCTCAGGTAACGATAAGGAAATTCTTTTAGCAGATTATATCAACGTTAACGGTTTAAGCAGTATTACTTATAGCGTTAAGTCAAATAGTGAGCTTGCAACCGTAAGCGCTCTTGCAGACGGTAAGTTTACCGTTACTGCAGGTAACGTAACTCAAGCTACTACCGTTACCGTAGTTATCACGGTATCTTATAAGGGCGAAGCAAAATTAGCAGTTGAATTATCAATTCAAATTACTAACGACTTAGCTCCCACCTTATTCAATCAAGAGGTGGTTGAAAAATACGATATTTACGCTTTAGAAAATAAGAGTGCTATCACACTTGATTTTGCTAAGAACGTAGATAACGAGGGTAATTTAGCTCTTACTTATTCAGTTAAGTATAACGGCGAAGCTTTAACTCTTAACGGAACTTCATATACCTTCACGTTTGGCACTTATTCAGACGTAGTAGTATACGAAACCTTTAGCGTAGTAGTTTCATTCGTAGCAAACGGCGAAAGCTCTTCTATTGAATATAACTATATTTTAGCTATGACGGATAGCACCTTATTCCAGCTTGCAAACGGTGGCTTTGAAGAAGGCTTAGAGGGTTGGACTAAGGTTGGTAATATCGGTGACGTAAGCACGGAAAGCCATTACTGGGTAGAATCTTGGGAAAATAACGGCTTGGGCTATGAATTCGGTATGGACGGAGCAAAGATGTTCTCTGCATACGCTCCGGGCGCATTAGAAGTAGTTGCAGGTACTTTAACCAGCTCAACCTTCACCGTTGGCGGTTCAGGATTCGTTACCTTTAAGGTTGGCGCAATGAAGGATGGTAACTACGTTTACGTAGACGTTGTTAACGCTAACACCAAGCAAATTATTGCACGTTACTATAACGGCTTATGGGCAGAATATACTAACGGCTTAAAGAGCGGTTGCAGTCTTATTGCTTACAAGGCAGACCTATCTGCATTTATGGGCGAAGAGGTATTCTTCCGCGTTAGCGATAACGCAGATAGCGGTTACGGACTATTCTTTGCTGATAGCTTTATTACCTATTACGAAAGCGAGCCTGCAGAATTTAATACTGCAACACCCGTAGGTTATACCGTTTCAGGTACTATTTACGATCTATTTAACGGCGGATTTGAAATGAACAACGTTCAAGGTTGGTTAAACAACGGCGAAATCGGCGTAGTTACAAATGCAACCGGTTACTGGGGCGACAATATTCCTTACGGTAAAGATGGCGAATATCTATTCACCGGCGTAGAAAGCTTTGGCGCTGATACCATGAGAGAAGGTAACCGCGGTGTTCTTTCTAGTTCTACCTTTGAAATTGGTGGCTCTGGTTGGATTTCATTTATGCTAGGCGGTGGCGGAAACGAATTATGTTACGTTCAAGTAATTGACGTTGCTACTAACGAAGTTCTTGCAAGATACCATCAACAAGCACAGCAAGATGCTAAACTTATTCAGTACGTTGCAGATTTAAGCGCATATATTGGCAGAACCGCAAGAATTCAAGTTGTGGATTATGCAAGCAGCGGTTGGGGATGCGTATCATTCGATAACGTTAAGACCTACTATGCAAACAAAGATAACTTACCCGCAGGCATTACTGCAAATAACCTATTCCAAGGCACTTACGATATTGCTAACGGTAGCTTTGAAACCGGTAATATTGACGGTTGGACTATGAATATAACCGAAGCTGGCGCTCACAACACCTTAGGTTGGGTAACGAGCAACGAACGCGCAGAAGGTTGGTATACCGTAAACGACGGTCGTAAAGACGGTAATAATTTATTTACCTTCTACCATCCGGACGGTATCAACTGTGAAAACACTAAGGGTAGTTTAGAAAGCTCTACGTTTACTCTAAAGCAAGGCGCTTACCTATCGTTTAGATTTGGTGGTGCAGGCACGCGTGAAGTAAATATTCAGCTTTGCAGAAAGGACGGTACAGTTATTGCAACCTTCTATAACGAAGCTCCCGGTAAGGTAAATACTGAAATGTACGCTTACTATTATTGCTATACGGGTGAAACTGCAGACTGCTTCTTTAGAGTATACGATAATTCAACCGCTAACTACGGTTGTGTAGTAGTTGACGATTTCAGAGTAAATCTAGCAAGCGCTCCCGAAGGATTTATTGCCGCAATTAGATAATCGTTTAAAAGCATTCTAATTTAATTAAAGGGCTTCCCCCGCCAATAGGGTGGGGGAAGCGTAAAAGCGAGATATATTATGACTATTATTAAAACTAAACAACCCGCTTTTCATATAACCGGGGAAACAGGTTGGATAAACGATCCAAACGGATTGATCTTTTACAACGGCCAATACCATGCCTTTTTTCAGCATTATCCTTACGATACAAAGTGGGGACCTATGCATTGGGGACACGTGGTTAGTGATGATTTAACTAACTGGAAGTATTTACCCTTTGCTTTAAAACCCGGGGATGAATGCGATAAGAACGGCTGTTTTTCCGGTAGCGCAATCGTATATAACGGCAAGCTATGGCTTATGTACACCGGCTTTATAGAAAATCAAGGCGGTGAAAGCATTAGGCAGGTTCAATGCTTAGCAGAAAGCGCAGACGGTATAACCTTTAAAAAGCACGGTATCGTTATTGGGGAAGAGCTTTTACCAAGCGGTTACGCGCCTTGCGATTTCCGCGATCCTAAGGTTTGGTTCTTTAACGATTTCTTTTGGTGCGTTATTGCCGTAAGAAAAATAGAAGGTCGCGGTAGAATTTTATTGTATAAATCTAAAGATTTATTGCATTGGGATTTCGTTAACGACCTATTTGGCGAAGATAGCAAGGGTACTATGATAGAATGTCCCGACTATAACGAAGAGTTAGGTTATTTGCTTTCTTGCGAACAGTTTCAGCCAAGTGAAAACGGAATACATTTAAACGTACATACCTCCCGTTGGCATATTGGTAAAATAGATTATTCTACCGGCAAATTCAATGAGGTAAATCGCGGAATCGTGGATTACGGATTTGATATGTACGCCCCTCAAACGGTAGCAGGTAAAAACGTGCTAATCGGTTGGCTTAATATGTGGGATAGAAACGTGCCTTCTGAAAAATACGGCTTTGCGGGTATGCTAACCATTCCAAGAAGTGTTTCAGTTAAGGATGGCCGTTTATATCAAGAACCAATCGTAAACTGCGAAAAAGCGGTTAAAGCTGAGGTTAAAGACCGGCTTTGTGATAGGCTTACCAAGGGAGTTATTACGGTAAAAGTAACCAACTTAAAAGATATTAATATAAAAATGCGTTCTAACGGCGTTAATTATACCTATTTGACTTTAAAGGATGGTGAATGGGTATTTGACCGTTCCAACTCCGGCGAGGCTATAACGGGCGTAGAAAAGGATTTAGACTCTTTAAACGGTATTCGCCGTATGCCTTGTTCAAATAATAGGGAAATAACCTTAACTATCGTTATGGATGAGTTCTCTGTGGAAATATTTGAAGACGGCAGAGCGTTATCCTCTACCATATATCCCCCTGCTGATGCAGACCGATTAGAAATTGCCGTTAAGGCAGATAGCTGTATTTACGAAAGGGCGAACGTTATTTTAAAAGCATAAAAAAGAAGCGTTTTTCAGTTTTTGAAAAACGCTTTTAATTTATATGAAAGTGCTGATAATCGACCTATATCGGTACTTTTGGGTTAAAAAAACAATAAACCATTAAAATTGAACGGCAAGACTAGTCTTGTCGTTTTTTTGATATAAAGAAAAACCACGCGATAGTCGCGTGGTTCAGTAGAGGTTTACCGGTGAGTGGAAAAGAGCCTTCCCCAGTGGGGGGAAGGGGACTACGTTAGTGGTGGATGAGGTGTTTTGGTAAAAAATATAAATAAAAATTAAAGCGCTAATTATACAACTCCTCATCCGTCACTCGAAAACTCGTGACACCTTCTCCCGCAGGAGAAGGCAAAAGTGAAACCCGTTGACGGGTAGCAGGTAATAACTTCATAACCGGCAAGTCAATAAAAAGCACGTTTGCGCTAGCCGGTGAGCAAGGGCTATGCCCGAAAAATAAAAACCGCAACCATATATTGATATGCACCCCCAAAGTTAGACCTTTTGGTGGTGCATTTTTTATTTGCTAAATGACTGTTTTTGTTGCTTTCTTAGCTATAATAAAAAGGCCGTTTTTTTGTTGTGTTAAAAAAATAAAAAGTCGGGCTATAAGTTGATTATTTGCTATATTTCATTATTTTTTAGTAAAAATTCAAAGAAAAAGGTAAAATTTACTTTAAAATAGCCGTTAATCGACCTATATAGGCACTTTTTTGATATAAATAAAAACCATACTATAGTCGTGTAGGGCTGTTGAGGTTTACCGGTGAGTCGGTAAAAGGAAGTAAGTAAAAAGCCACCTAAAAGGTGGCTGCTGTATGGGTTGTGCGAGTGTTAGTTGATTCGAGTGCGAGTAGCGCTGTTGGTACTATGCGCTTGAAGCGTTTAATCAAGCTATCGGCTTAGTCGGTGCTGCTTGACAGAGATAACGTTTTTATTAATTTACGTTAACTATTTTTGTTTGAAGCTTTACAGGTTGATTTTCTAAAAATGGGCTCTGCTTGCAAAATAATTCTTTTTGTTTCATAGCCCTTTATTGATTGGCGTAAAATGGTAAATGCGGTTTTGCCAAGCATAAAGAAATCTTGCTTTACGGTTGTTAGAGCAGGTGAGAAGTATCTTGTAATTTCTAAATCGTCAAATCCGCTAACGGAAATATCATCCGGAACTTTTGCACCAAGCTCTTTTAAGCCCCTAATAAGACCAATAGCCATAATATCAGAAGCGCAAACAACGGCAGTAACCTTATTATCAATGAAGTGCTTGGCGCATGACCTGCCTCCTTCTTCTGTGAAGTTGCCGTAACAAACAAAATTAGAATTGTATTCTATATTTGCGCCGTTAAGGGCTGTAACGTAGCCTGCAAATCTTTCACGGCTTACAAGGGAACTCTTTTCGCCACCTAAAAAGCCAATATTAACGTGGCCATCCTTTATTAGTTGTTCTACGATTGCAGAAATAGAGTTTATATTATCACTGCTAATACAAGAAACCTTTGGGTTTTTTACGTAAGAGTCCATTAACATAACGGGAACGTCTGTTTCTTCAAGCTGTTTAATGATATCACTCGTAAGCTTAGTTCCCAAAACCATAACCCCAATAAAATTATTGTCACGGCAAAGCTCTTTTAAATTTGGCGCGCAAGTATCGGTGCAGTGTTCAACAACAACCTCGTAATGAAAGTTGTTTGCCGCGTGCTGAAAGCCTGTTAGAACGGAATAACCAACCTGTAAATTGCTTTGCGAATCCATATTTTCGAATAGCATGCAAATACGTTTTTGTGGGCCTGCATTCTTAAATGAAAAGCCAACTGAGTCTGCATATTCTTGAACCTTTCTGCGTGTTTTTTCGCTAACGTCGGTTGCGTTATTAAGAGCCTTTGAAACGGTACTTGTGGAAATTCCTAAAGCGCTTGCTATTTCTTTAATAGTCATAAAGTTTCCTCTTTTGTTTGCTGGTTTTAGTATATCATCTTTTTTTCTAAAAAACAACGAAATTTACGAAATTTTACGAAATTTTTGTAAAATAGTTAAAATTGCTGAAAATTTGCACTATTTTTGTGGTTTTAGATTTTAAAAATGCTATAAATTTAATTTTTTTTTTGCTTAAGAGATAAAAAATTTTAAAAAAATATTGACAACGTTAGAAATGAATGTTACAATATATTCGAAAAGTTTTCGAAAAACATTTAAGGAGATTCAAATGACCAATCGTTATTTAGGCGTGTTGCTCCCTGTAACCGCATTACCTTCGCAATACGGCGTTGGCACTTTAGGCAAGGAAGCGGAAAATTTTATAGACTTTTTGGTAACTGCGCGCCAAAATCTTTGGCAGGTTTTACCATTGGTTCCCACCGGCTACGGAGATTCTCCTTACGCGTCCACCTGTGCTACGGCAGGAAGTCCCTATCTTATTGATATAAGAAAGCTTATAAACGAAGGCTTACTTACCGAAGAAGAGGCCAACGAGTATTCTTGTGAAAGCGAAAGAGTTAACTACGAACAGCTTTTTTATCGCAGAATACCTCTTTTAAAATTGGCATTCAAGCGTTTCAATAAAGAGGACGGTAAATTTTTGCAGTTCATAAATGAAGGTGAATTTGCTCAGTTTGCTTTATTTATGGCTATAAAGGAAAATAATGATTGGCTTCCATTTTCTAAGTGGAATGAAGAATTGCGTTTACGTAACGAAGGCGCGTTAAAGCAGTTCGAAAAAGAACATCAAGAAGATATATTATTTTGGCAGTTTACCCAATATACTTTCTTTAAGCAGTGGAAAGAAATTAAAAAATATGCAAACGACCGCGGTATTTCCATTATGGGAGATATGCCTCTTTACGTTTCAGACGATAGCGTTGAGGTTTGGGCTAATCCCGAATTATTTATGCTTGACGAAAACGGTAGATTAAAAGAGGTTGCAGGCGTTCCACCCGATTATTTTAGCGAAACCGGCCAGTTATGGGGAAATCCTTTATATAATTGGGATGAAATGAAAAAAGACGGCTATAAATGGTGGACGAATAGGCTTAGAAAAGCGCTTTCTATGTATGATTACGTGCGTATTGACCATTTTAGAGGGTTTGACCGTTTCTATGCTATTCCTGAAGGTATGACTGATGCTAAGATTGGCAGATGGTATGACGGACCTAAGGAAGCTCTATTTGAAGATAAGCTTGATTGGAATATCGTAGCGGAGGATTTGGGACTTTTAGACGACGGTGTTTATCGCCTTATGAAGAATACCGGCTTTCCAAGAATGAAAATTTTACAGTTTGCATTCGACGGCAACCCTAAACACGAATATAAGCCCTCTAATTACGGTGAAAATTGCGTTGTATACACAGGTACGCACGATAACGCGACTTTTATAGAATATATAGAGGATTTACCCGCAAAATACAGAAAAATTTTCTTTGACGATTTAAGAAAAGAATGTGCAAAGTTTGGTGTAGAGTTAACCAGAAATTGCAAATTGCAAGCAACCAAGGCGGTTGTTCAGCTCGCATATTTAAGTAAGGCTCGCTTCGTAATAATGCCGTTACAGGATTTATTGCTTTTAGGCAGAGAGTCAAGAATAAATCACCCCGGAACTTTGGGAACTTGGAACTGGAGCTGGAGATTAAAGGGTGAACACTTAAAGAAAAGCAGGGCGCAAATTATTGCAGGCCTTGTTAAAAAATCGGGCAGATAATTGCCTATAACCATTAGGGCAAAGCTAATTAAAAAGCTAGGTTTTAATCGTTACAAAAGGAAAAAAATTATAGGTGTATAATGAATTATAAACAGATTATAAAAAATGCAGAAATTATAGTAAAGGCAAATTCGGGCAAAAAGCTAGAAGATGCTTGTGTTTCAGAAGTATATTGCGCTATAAGTCGCGCAGTTATGGCAGAAATTGCAGAGGGTTGGAATAAAGGCGTTACCAACGGTAAAAAGAGAGTGGGATATTTATCTGCTGAATTTTTAATTGGTAGGTCAATTTACGCAAACTTATTCAATTTAGGAATATTAAACGGCGTTAAAGAAGAGCTTGCTTTGCGCGGTATGGATATTACTATGTTTGAGGATATAGAAGACGCCGCTTTAGGTAACGGCGGTTTAGGTAGACTTGCTGCCTGTTATTTAGAATCGGGTGCAAGCGTAAATATTCCCTTAGACGGCTATGGCATTAGATATCGTTACGGTCTTTTCCGTCAACGCATAGAGGATGGCTTTCAACGTGAGGTTGCAGACGATTGGCAAAAGGCCGGCGATCCTTGGAGCTTTAGAAAGGATGACGAAAGCGTTACCGTAAGCTTTGCAGATTATAAGGTTAAGGCTGTTCCCTACGATATGCCGGTTATCGGTTACGGCGGAAATACTATTAATACCTTAAGACTTTGGCAAAGTGAAGAGGCGGATGATTTTGACTTTGATTTATTCAATGAAATGAAAACTCAAGTCATTGCTACGCGTAAGGTAAGAGCAGAAGAAATTTGTTACGTTTTATACCCTAATGACTCAACGGAAAAAGGTAGACTTTTAAGATTAAGGCAGGAATATTTCTTTACGTCTGCTACTATTCAAGACCTTGTTCGCAAGCATAAAGCAAGCGGTAAACCACTTGAAAAATTACATGAAAGCCTATCGTTACAGTTAAACGATACGCACCCCGTATTTGCTATTCCCGAGCTTATACGCCTACTTATGGAAGAAAATATGACCTTTAACAAGGCCTTTGAGATATCTCGTAAGGTGTTTAATTTTACCAACCATACAATTATGGGTGAAGCGCTAGAAAGATGGGATATGAGAAGAGTTAAAAAACTCATTCCTCAAATAGCAAGGGTTCTTAGAATGATGCAAAAGCATATAGAAAAGAACTTGCAGAATGAAAAGCTATTTATCATAAAGGATGAAACCGTGCATATGGCAAACGTTGCTATTTATTGTTCTTCGGCAACAAACGGCGTTGCTCAGTTGCATACTGATATTTTAAAGCAAGATACCTTTAAGGATTGGTATGAGGTTTATCCCGAGCGTTTTAAAAACGTAACTAACGGTATAACACCAAGACGTTGGCTTGCCGTATGTAATGAGGAGTTTTCTTCACTTATAACAGAATATATTGGTGACGGTTGGCAAAATAATTTAGAAAGGCTTGCCGAGCTTGCTAAATTTGTTGATGACGAGAAATTCGTTGCTAAGTTTAAAGCAATGAAACAAGCTAAAAAACAACAGCTTTCTGATTTTATTTTAAAAAGAGAAGGGGTAGAAATTCCCTCTAACTTCATGTTTGATATACAGGTAAAGCGTTTACACGAATATAAGCGCCAGTTGTTAAACGCCTTCTCTATTTTATATTACTATTTTGAAATTAAAGAGGGTAGAATGCCTGACTTTAAGCCCACGGCGTTTATATTTGGAGCAAAGGCTGCACCGGGCTATTACAATGCTAAGGCAATCATTAAGTTTATTAACTGCATAGCAGAAAAGGTTAATAACGATCCTGATACCAAGGATAAGCTTCGCGTGGTATTTGTAAGTGATTACAACGTATCCTATGCAGAAAAGATATTCTGCGCGGCAGACGTATCTGAACAAATTTCAACTGCAGGCTTTGAAGCAAGCGGAACGGGCAATATGAAGTTTATGTTGAACGGAACTGTTACGCTTGGTACTATGGATGGCGCAAACGTAGAAATTTGCGAGGAAGCCGGAAAAGAAAATGAATATATATTCGGTGCGGACGTAGAAGAGGTTGCCCGCGTTAAGAAGGATTACAAGCCTTACGAAGTATATATGGCAGATAAGGATCTTAAGCGCATAGTTGATACCTTAGACGACGGAACGTTTAACGACAACGGAACCGGTATGCTTGCAAGCTTAAAGCAATCGCTTTTTGGCGGTTGGAGCGCAGACCACTACTTAGTGCTTCACGACTTCCGTAGCTACATACAAGTAAAAACTCAATTATTAAACGATTACGGTAGTGAAGAGTTTACCCGTAAGTGCATAATTAACGCTTCAAAGGCAGGAAAATTCTCTTCAGACCGTTCCGTTAAAGAATACGCAAAAAATATTTGGAAGCTATAATTCGAAATTCTTTCGAAAAATTTTTCGATTAGTATTGACAAATTTCAAATATGTGGTATACTTAAGTATGCGAAAGACTTGAGTAATAAATAAAACAAGTACTAAGGGAATATTATTATTGGTAAAATAGTTTGTAAATATTTTTATTCACAAATTTGTTTTAAAAAAAAGTTACGTTATTTAAAAAGGCGTTCTTTTGCGATTTAAGGCTTAAATTTAAAAAAGGTTAAAAAATCAAAAAAAGGTAAAAAAACGCCGTTATAGTTAAAATTGAAAGAAAGGGTACCCTTTCTCCGCTTGTCAGCGGAGAA
>SVHG01000007.1 GCA_015055965.1 Clostridiales bacterium | reverse complement strand
AACAGATATTTTGAATTCTGGCGAATATTTTTTATTCGTTCTTTTCCTTTCTTTCATAAAAATATGCACCTCCAAAAGTTTGTCTAACTTTTGGGGTGCATATCAACTATCGCGTGGTTTTTATTTATATCAAAAAAGCCACCGTTTTAGCGGTGGCTTTTGTATTGTTTTTAATAATAAAAAAGAGCTATAACCCCTTATTAATCGAGTTATAGCCCCACTTTTTATGTTTTTCTTTTACTTATGAACGCGAATTTTTTCGCCCGTTTTGCGTGACTTTTCTGATGCTAAAGCCATTAAGTGACTTTCTATAGATTTAGCTAGCGTAGTTTCTGCATCCCCCTCTTCCGTTAGCGCTTTATAGAAATCCCTTACTAGCATTTCATCCCCACCGCCGTGGCCGAACTCATCCTTAGAAGAGCTTTGTATTATATCCTTAATGCTAAGTGCTTCTGACTTTCTAACGTCGTAAACGTCCTTTTCTTCGCCGTATACGGAAAGCTTAAGCATATCCCTGTTTTCATCCATTTCTATTTCGCCAAGCGTTCCGTGAATGGTAACCTTTCTGCCCGCGTAGCCGGTAAAACCGGTCATAACGAGATTTGCCTTTATTCCGTTTTCAAACTTAATAAATACGGTTTGATTATCTACTACGTTGTTATCGCAAGCAAAAACGCATCTTCCGTACTGGTTGCTTTGGTAAGCCTTACGCAAGCTTTCCACCGTGATAGGTCTAGTTAGGTCAACCACGTCAAAGGGCCAACCGGTTACGCTACCTATATCTACGAACTGCTTTACGTAAACTAGCTCTGCGCTATAAGGGCAAGTATTTATATATTTGCAATCTTGGCATCTATCCGCTGCCCCTTCGGGTTGATTTTCCCTATTGAAAAAGGCTAAATCTCCAACTGAATATACGCTTTCGCACTTAGAATTTGCATAGTGTTGTAGCATATCTAAATCGTGGCAACACTTTTGCATAATCATAGGCGAGGTTTCCTGATCGTTGCGCCAATTACCCCTCACGAAGCTATGCGCTTGATGCCAGTAGGCAACCTGCTCCGTCCAGTCAATTGTAACGATTTTACCAATAACACCGCTATCTATAATTTGTTTAATTTTAACGAATGCGGGCGCGTAACGAAGAACGTGGCAAACTATAACCTTACCGCCATATTTCTTTTGCGCTTCTAAAAGCTCGTATAGTTCGCTTTCTATTGGCGAAATAGGTTTTTCTAAAAGCACGTCGTAGCCCAAGCTTAGCGCCTTTACGCACATAGAAACGTGATCCCTATCCTGCGTTGCCAAAACTAAAACGTCCGCCCTTTTCTTTTCAAAAAAGAGTTCGCTATCCGTAAAACAATTGCTATCTTCCACCTCGAAGGTATTTTTTGCAATTTCTAATATTCTTTGATTAATATCGCATAAAGATACGATTTTAAATTCATCCTTGCGCGCAAACATACTCTTGCCGTAAGCACCGCGCCCACGTGAGCCACAACCTATTATTGCAACGGTAAAAATCTTTTTCATAACAAACTCCTAATTTTATTATAACTATATAATAAACCTTACTTTAACATTATACCAAATAGTAAAAAAAAGTCAAAATATAAATTTACGATAAAATAGCATAATTTTGCCTTTATTTTTCTTTTTTTTAACAAAAGCCCACCTATAACGCGATTAACGCCACTTTAACAAAAAAAGGAAAGAGTTTTACGCTCTGCCCTTTTTTGCTTTTGTTTTTAATTTTCGCCAATCTTAAAGGCAATATTAGTAACGGTGCAAGATGCGTCTTCGTTAACTAATTTGCTAGCTTCTACTGCAGTATCCAAGCTAAAGGTTATGCTTTGAATTTGGTAATCCTTAATGCTTGAGCCTGCAATAACGTTCCAACCTGCGTCGTTCATAGGAATATTATTTAAGTCAACAGTAATCTCGTGAGAGCCGTCGGTTATCTCTGCTTGATATAAAACCACGTAGGTGGTATAAGGCTCGCCGGTGGTTGCAGTAATACCGCCAACCATTATTTGAATGCAAAAGCTGGTAACGTTTTGCGTGTTAAATTCAATAGTTAACTGATCGTATTCACTTGCATAATCGGTTACCGCTAGTTGAGCAGCCGTCCATTGAATAGCGGTAGCATCCTTGTTTATCAGGTAATCACCGCTTCCGTCAACGGTTATTTCGTAGCCCGCGTCACAATAGCCGGCAGATAAACTGGGCGCGTCAGGCACGCCGGGAATAATAGCGCTTTCGTTAACGATTATAAATAAATCTAAGGGGAAGCCGTTTTTATCGAATACGGTTACCATTTTGCTAACGTCCGCTTTAATCTCCTCCGTCATTTGACAGGTGTAGCCGTATCTCACCTTGGTAATTGCGCCGTTTGCGGTTAAGGTTAGCTTATTGCCTTGAATACTAGCGTTACAATCGTAAGTATATCTACCGTCAACGTAAACCTCAAAGCCGTTGCTTCCGTTAACTAAGCTTGCTTCACAAGACAAGTTAATAGTTACGCTTCCGTCCTGATTAAAGGTATAATCGCTAATTGTAACGGGAGCGGGCGCTTTACTGTTAAAGAATACTCTTAATGTTTCGTAAGCCGCTCTGTAACCTATAGCGCGCTTATCTGCAGGGTGAATATCCTTCCAATCGCCTTGGTCTAGGTTTCTTGCAACGATTACGTAAGGATCTTTTTTAGCAACCTCGTTAATTCTTTCGTTAACGGTGCTGTAAGCAGCGGGTAAGCCTTCGTATCTTGCCAATTCACAAGCAGTAAAGATAAGCTTTTCGTTATTGAACATATCTCTACATTGATCAATAAAGATTTCTAACGCAATATCGTAATAATTTTGAGTGCCAAATGCGTTGCTTTCGCCTTGATACCAAACCATTCCCCTAATATTTAAACCGCTTAAGGGATACAACATACCGTTATAGCCTAAGCAAGGAGTCATTATCGTTGAACCGTCCGTAAAGGTGGTGTATGATTCTTGAACCTTATTGTAGTTTGCTTCGCTTAACCAAAATTCAACGCTTGAACCGCCAACGGGGTTAGAAATTAAACCAACGGGGCAACCTAATTCTTCCTGCATTTGCTTGCCGAATAAGTAGCCAACCGCAGTAAATTCCTTTATGGTGTTCTTATTCGCGCCCTTCCAAGAAGCGTAATTCATAACGGTATTTTCAGGAGCGGCAGGAGTGTTCCAGCCAACCTGAAGTAAACGAATTTTATCGTTAATGCAATCGTCCGTTGCGTAATATTCGGTCAAATAAGAGCTACTGTACATCTTGTATTCCATATTTGACTGACCGCTTAATAAAAATACTTCGCCAAAGTAAACGTCCGTAAAGCTCTTTCTTCCTAAATCAGATATAATAGTTAGGGTGTAAGGTCCGCCCGCGCTCATCTTTGGTAAATATACCTCAAAGCTATTATTTTCAACCGTGCCGTAATAAACGTTGCCGTTTAACTCAATAGCAATTTTGCTTGCATTGTAAATATTTCCCCAAATACGGTTAATGGCGTCACGCTGTAAGCACATTCCGTTACCGAATAGCTTATATTCCATTATTCCACCGCCCGCGCTTTTAGTGTACTGACTAATATCAAAGGTAGGCTGAGTTATAACCTTGCTTGCGTTTTCATCAGAAAAGGTCAAGCTAGTGCTTAAAGAATCCGGGTTTTCGCTTCCGCCCGTTTGATCCCCGCTACTGCTTGAGCTATCCGGCGAAGACTGCTCTATACTGGATTGCTCGCTACTGCTTGAGCTTTGACTGCTTTCTTGCCCTTCCTTGCAGGACTTAACGCCGGTGGTAATTAATAACGTGCTACCAAATACAACGAAAAAAACTAATACTATTAGTAATATACTTTTTTTCATCTTTACACCTCTTATCTTTGTTTAGTAAACATAATGTTATGTTTACTCGTGTTTATTATAGCATAGCAAAATATAAATGTCAATGTTTTTTTAAAATTTCATTTCATTATTTATACGCGTTCCGCGCGCGCAAAATGAATATGCTTAAGATAACAATTAATTACTTTTAACCATTTTGCGGATATTTTTTGCTTTTTTTGCGCTTTTTCGTTGTTTTTACAAATATTTAACAAAATTTTAATGAAGAACTTACGAAGGTTTAAAAATATTTAAACATTGGGCGTGTATAATAAGGGCGTAAAATAACGGTGAGCAAAAAAGCTCGCGAAAAGGAGAAATTAAAAATGAAAAAACTTGTAGCTCTATTTACTTGCGCTATCGCGCTAATCGCAACCCTTGCATTCTCTTCTTGCTCTATTATGAAAAACTTAGAAAACGCAGTTATTTATCCCGAAAGCTATTCTATTACTTACGAGGTTACCACAGCAGAGGGTATTGTTAAAAGCTTAACCAAAACGGTTGATGCAAACGGCAACGTATACACCAATAACGGCGAAACCGAACAACTATTCATTAACCAAAACGGTACTTACACCTTATACGAGAGAAATGAAGCAGGCGCATTCGTTAACGACGAAAGCCAAAAGTACACCAAGAAGGTCGTTGATGAAAAAACCGCCGATATTAATAAATATTCAGAAGAAAGCAAAAAGCAGTTTATGCCCACCGTAAAGTTAAGCGGAAGCGATTTCGTTTTAGGTAGAGAATGTGACGTTTATAAAATTGGCGTTGGCGGTAAAAACAACAGCGCTTATTATTACTACTATGCAGACAAGCTAACCGGAATTTGCTTAAAGCTAGACGTTAAGCACACTGCGCTTGGCCAAGAGGTTCCCCACAATACCGAGGTTTTCGTTTGCACTTTCTTTTGCACAGAAAACGTTCAAGATTTATCAGCTTTAATCTAAGCTTAAATAAATAAAACGAGCAAAATAAAAGCAGAGAAATGATTAAACACTCTCTGCTTTTTGTTTTTACGTATTTTTAAGTGTAATTTTTCATAAAAAACCACGCTATAGATTGATTAACTCCACTTTTAGCTTATTTAATAGCGCTGTATTTTTTATAAAATTAAACCTCTAATTCGCCATTCCAATCATTAATTCCACCCATTTCAACTATATTAGTATAGCCAAGATTAGCCAGCTTTTGAGCCGCTTCCTTACTTCTTCTACCGCTTCTGCAATACACGAAAATTAACTGATCCTTATTAGGTAACTGTGATAAATCTGCAGAGCCTATACTTTCGTTGGGTATATTAATTGCGTTTGGAATATGTCCCTCGGCAAACTCTTCAGGGGTGCGAACGTCCAAAATAATATATCCGCTTTCTTTTTCCATCATTTGAATCGCTTCATTCATACTAACGTGCTTAACGCCCTTTTGTTGATTATCAACGGTCGAACATCCCGCAAATAAAAGCATAGATAATAAAAATGGAATTAACTTTTTAATCTTCATAATTTAACACTCCACAGCAATTTTTATAACGCCATCGCGCTTGTTTTCAAATAAATCGTACGCCTCTTGGATGCGATTAAGTGGGTACATATGCGTAATTAACGGTTCTGTGTTCAACTTTCCTTCAGCAATAAGCTGTAAGATTCGTTCGCAGTCACAGCCGTCAACACCACCCGTTTTAAAGGTTAAATTCTTGCCGTACATATCCGGTAAAGGTAATGATTGCGCATTTTCGTAAAGCGCCACTACGGTAACGGTAGCGTTAGGTCTGGCGCATTCCCAAGCCAAACGGAAGCTCGAATCTACCCCGGCAACCTCTAAAACGACGTCTGCCCCGCCGTGCTCGCTTTGCTTGCGAACAAAATCCAAGCATTCTTCAGGGGTAACCGTTAAAACCGAAGGATAATTTTCTTTAACAAACTTTATGCGACGGTCATCCCTTTCACACACGATAATACGCTTTGGACTTTTTAGCATTACGCACAGCAGCGTACAAATGCCGGTAGGCCCTGCTCCAATAATCAAAACGGTATCCTCTTTTGTAATCTCTGAAATTTTTGTAGCCCAATAGCCGGTTGCAAGCACGTCGCCAACCAGAAGGGCTTGTTTATCCGTTACGTTATTAGGTATTTTATTAAGACCTTGATCTGCAAAAGGAACTCTAACGTATTCTGCCTGTCCACCGTCAATTCTGCAACCAAGCGCCCAACCACCGTTTTTATCTATACAGTTATTAACGAAGCCCCTTTTGCAAAAAAAGCATTCCCCGCAAAAGGTTTCCACGTTTACGGTAACCCTATCCCCGGGCTTTATCTGCGTAACGGCAGAGCCAACCTCTTCCACCACGCCAACCATCTCATGTCCAACGGTAATGCCCTCAACCGCCTTAGGCACGCTTCCGTGCTTTATATGAAGATCGCTAGAGCAAATGCTTGCAAGCGTAACCCTTACGATAGCATCCCTTTCATGCTGTAGCTTTGGCTTTTCTTTTTCCTTTAATGCAAATTTACCTTTAGTAAGGTAGGTATAAGCTAACATAGTTATCCCCGCCAAGAGTTTTATTTATTCTATTATAGCACACAAAAAATACTTTTTCAAGCGTCTTGTTCTAAATTTTTTTAACTATAAAATAAAAAGCAATAAATGCTACCTTGTTTTAATATTTAAAGTAAAATTTGCTTAAAAATATACAAAAAGTCGCGCTATAGATTGATTAACGCGACTTTATATATTAAATTTAACTAATAAAGGGAAGCAGTAAATTAAGCAAATAAAAAAGTACCGGAATGGTTATAACGGATAATAAGGTACTTCCCAAGGTGCAGGTAACTGCGTTATAAGTATCCCCGCCAAACTGATCTGCAAAGGTGGTTGCTAGTGATGCGGTGGGTACTGCAAACGCTATAAAGAATGCGTAAATTGCATCCGCTTGCAAATTAAGAGCATTTATCAAAAGAGCACCTAAAACGACTGAAGCAACGGGCATCACTATTAGTTTTATTAAAGAAACGTAATAAACGGTTATACTGTTAAAGAGTGATTTAACGGGAACGTTTGCAAGCTTAATGCCTAAAATCATCATTGAAAGTGGGGTTACTATATTTTTAAGCCCATCTGAAAAGGTTACTACCTCCGGAACGTAATTCTTTATTCCCACTAGGTTTAACGCAACACCCAAAACGAATGAAATAACAACGGGATTAATTATCGCCTTTTTTAAACTAATTTTGCTTTTATCGCCGGATATCAAATACGCGCCCATCGTGTATAGCATTACGTTGTTTATAATATTAAACACAACCGCAACGGAAACGATAAAGGGGTTATCCTTAAAAACGGCCATAGCCAAGGGTATGCCTAAAAAGCCGTTATTAGAAAAGGTCATTGCAAAGCGCATAACACCTCGCTTCTTTTCTTCTTGCTCCCTTGCCGTTAACAAAATTGTTAAAAAGAAAAAGGCAAAGGTTATAACTACGCAAAACGCAACTGCGGTTATTGCAGTTTTTGCAAAAGATTTCGTTAACTCTATGCTTAGCGTACTAGATAAAATTAAGAACGGCATACCCACGTAAGTTAACACCTTAGAAAGAGCCAAGCTTTCATTAGTTTTTAACAGCTTACTCTTTACAAGCAAAACCCCGGGCACGGCGTACGCAACGAACAGCAGCACGTTTTTAAGCATTATCCATAATGCATCCATATAATAATTCTCCTTAAAAATTATTATACCACATCTTTTTCTTTTTATCAACCGTTAAAGCCTATTAAACTAATTCCTTATTTTAACCCTACTTTACTATTATTCATTTCCTTTTTATGCGTTCAAAAACATTATTTTTGCATATTATCAGGCAAAACCCTCTTTTTTATCAAAAAAGCCCATCTATAGCGCGATTAACGGCACTTTGCTATTAATCCATTATTAATAATTCAATTGGTTTTTAAACGCGAATAATCCTTTATTCCCGCAACCTTCTTCCCCTTATTCTAAATTCAATTTCTTTGACGTTCTATAACCAACCCTTTTACTCCCGCAAGCATCTCCCCCATCAAATCCCATTTATGAATCACTTTTCACACACAAAAAAGGCAGGTAAAAACCTGCCTTTTTGTGTGGCGGAGCGTGTGAAACGTAAAACTACTTCCTTATTTTGAAAAAGTCAATTCTATTACTCAGCTAATTTTTTTATAATCTCGCCTATAAATGTCGGACTATAATTATAGTTTCTAGCAATATTTTTCGCTATGATTGGTTTACTTGTTGTATCCAAAAAATCTTTAAGTTCTATCTCAATTTTATCATAATCTGAGAAATTACTGCGCATATACTTCTCGAAATCAGCTCCAAAACAAGCCCATTCGTCTCCGATATTGAATCCGTTTTCACTTAGCTCTAGTGATGAAATATTGAAAACATCAATAAATGGCTGATTTTTCTTTTTTCCCTTATCTTCATCTCCATCAAATAGGCAAAAGCACTTATAATTATAAATTTTAAAAAATCTATAATATTTCAAAATATTATTTTTTCCTTGACATTTAACAATTTCCACACCATTAGATTCCAAATTATATCCAGCTCGTTCAAAGTAGAATGGCAATGATAACGCTTCTGTATCGCCTTCAACTAAAAGGATTTTCTGAGCAAATAAGCCTTTTAATTGTTCCGAATATAAACAAGCTGAATAAAAAGGTAAAATATTGGTAGTATTAATTTTATCAGCAGGAGCACCAAGTTCGATACATTTTTGACATAGTTCAGCGGCTGTTAATTGCTTTACTTTTGTTATTCCATTTTCTTTGTATACTTTTACAAGCCCTTGCAAGTTATTAGGATCAATAAATTCAGGAGAATGTGTAGATATAACTACTTGAATACCTGACTCACACATTGAATAAATATATTTCTTTAGCCACCGCTGTGCAATTGGATGCAGGTGAGCCTCAGGCTCTTCAATAATTAATATAAAATTTTCACTATTAAATGTCTCCATATAGGCTTTTACAAACGCCATCAATAATGTTTGTTGTTCGCCACTACCAAATTCTTCAAAACTACGAACAAATCCGTTTTCTTTACCAACAATTCTTAAGGATTTTGTATAGTTATTAGGATCGTATCCAGAAAAATCAATATCTAGGGTGTGAACAAAGCCTTTAACCGTTTCTTCAATATTTGACTTAAACGTATAGAAAAAAGATTTAAATTTATCATTATCGTTAAACAGAGTTTTTATCTGCTCAAATAAATCGTTTAATTCTGCCTTTTTTTCTTCTTTTAGCGATTTGTGTACTTGTGTAGAAAATTTACTTAATAATGTATATTTTGAATTATAGCTTAATAAATTTCCGATATTACGAATCGCATCTAAATAAACAGCTTGACATTTTGCTCGTTGTTCACTTGTTACAAAGAGTTTTTTATAATTTCCATTATGAAAAATATTATCGATATTATCCCCATTGTAATAATTGTAAGTAATGCAAATATTTGAAGTAGCATTTCCATACCTGTCTGAGTAATAAACATCATCAAACTTACAATATATATCAATATTTGGATAGTCTTTTTTGTTTCGAAAGAAATAATCACTTTCTTCCATTTCGCGATAAGTTGGATAAGATTCCCCTAATGCAATATTTAATGAAGTTAAAATATTAGTTTTTCCTGCATTGTTAGGACCAAAAAGAACAAGAGGCTTATTCTTTGGGAATTTAATATTTATATCTTCGATTGAACGAAAATGTTTAATGCCAAACTCTAATAATTTCATTTTTTACAACCCTTAACTATTTTTTCTTAAACACAAACAAATACTCGTGGGCAAGCAGTAGAAAGTTATGTTTTATACTGTTCGTTTTCCAAAAACCTGTCGCTTTACAGTTGTGTTGTTCTTTTATAATTATTTCTTTTGTTTTAAAGCCTGCAAGTTCAAAAATTCGCATTGTTTCAAATGCAAGTGGTTGCACCATGCCGTTTTTACGAGTATCGCCCATTAAAATAGCACAAAACTTACCTTTTTTTAGAACTCTGAAGCTTTCTTCTGCAACTTTACCTATTTCCATTAAAAATGACTTGATAGGCAAGTGAGATAAATCGCCGTCAATATCCTCGCTATATTGAATAATATCGGCATAAGGTGGGTGGGTACAAATTAGGTCAACGCTTTCGTCGGTCAAATCCAACTTTCTAGCATCTCCAAGACGAATAGAAATATCTACGTTAGAGTCAAAGTCAAAATTACATTTATTACGAGATAATTCTACCGCATTAGGGTTTATATCAACACCTATAAAATTTCTGCCTGTCAGTTTAGATTCAACGGCAGTTGTTCCACCGCCTACAAACTGGTCTAAAACTGTATCGCCCTCGTTAGAATAGCGCAAAATAACGTTTCGGGGAATATAAGGTGACCAATTACCACGATATTTAGCGTCGTGTGTTGCCCATTTGCCACGGTTGGGGAACGCCCAAACAGTATTTGTTTCAAGCTCGAAATTTTCGGGTTGTAAAGGGATTTTCTTTGCCATATAGTTTTATCTACAATCCTTGCACCAAGATTGATTTCTAATTGTGCCATTACCCATATTTCTAAACCCAAATTCGCTAATAGGTTTTTCTTTGCCACATTTAGGACATATACGAGTTGGCTCACTACCGTTATATCCACTTGATTGAATAATAGGTCTTTCTGTATTTTTATCGTTTTTGTTCATTTCTTTTCTCCTTATTTTAAAAACTCAATAGTTCCATTTTCCATATCGGAAATGCAATAGATATTATCCATTACGTCAAACGTTTCTTCTAAATTGTGGCGTGCTGATTGCCAACCTTGTCCATCGGTAAACCACACAAACGCAAAACCTTGAATTTCTTTTGCCTCTAACGCAATAGTTTTATAACTTCTTGCTGTTTCATTCAGCTTAGAGCCACCACTTGAATAAAAATTAGTTTCAATGCCGTAAATAGTAGCACCTTTTTTAACAACAAAATCAAAACGTTTTTCTGCTTTACCTTGGTTTGAAATGTTTGAAAGGTCAATAGACCACTTTTTTTCAATGTCAGATATATACATCTCTTTGAAGTAGTCAACACCTTTAACTAGCCCTGCTTTTTGCAAATAATCTTCAACAAGGTTTTCCATTAAATGACCACCACGGTTTTTACGACCATTGCTATCAAGACCGACTTCAACTCCTGTAACGTAATCAACGAGATTATTTATAACGTGTTCAGAAATCAAAGAGAAAAGCCCTGTTTTTCTCATAAACATTTTATATTCTTCAACGGAATAGTTCATTTTCTTAAAGTTGAAAAGATATTCGCCGTCGCCGTCAATGGTGTAAATTTCACGACCTCTAACAGCCAATAACACGGGAATACATTTTAATACTTGCGGATAATCCGTAAGCAATTTTTCAAAATCTGCCTCTATATTTTTAGAGCCGATAAGCGAATTAAGAATATTAAGTTCAACCTTAATTGTTTCTACGTTTCCGTAAACTTTGTTAAAGTCAACGTAATAACCGTAATCGCAAATGCTATTTCTAAACGTTTTTAACCATTCCTTAAAATCTCTTTTCATAAGTGTAATTCTCCCTTAATTGCAAATAAGCAATTCTTTTATCTTGCCACGGCTGTCGCCTTTACTGTTTATTGCTCTTGTAGCCTCAACCTTGTTTATTGTATATGATTTATAAAGTTCCTCGAAGAAAGTATCTTCGGGGTTTACGTTTTGCGGATCAGAATTACTTAACATAATTTTTGCACCGCTTAAATTTATTTCATCAATGAATCTTGCAAGGCGTATTTGTTCGTTATCATCAAAGCAATCAGCGTTATATGCTGTAAAGCCTGCCGTTTCAGAAATAGGACGGTAAGGTGGATCAAGATAAACAAAAGTATCTTTATCGATAAAATCTTTTGAAAGAGTATAATCGCCACAAACGATAGTAACATTTTGTAAAGCCTCAGATACGTTGCGCAAATTGTTTTCATCGCAAATAGTTGGGTTTTTATATGCTCCCATAGGAACGTTAAATTGTCCTTTCTTGTTCACACGATAAAGCCCATTAAAGCAAGTCTTGTTTAAGAATATAAATAAAGAGGCTTTTTCGACTGCGGTTTCTTCGGTAATTTGCAAAGAATTAAATCTATCTCTTGCTGTATAGTAATAATATTTACGTCCGTTTTCATCCATAGGAAGGAACGCAAGTTGCATTTCAGTTAGTTTATTTACAAGCTCGTCAACCTTGTTTTTTACAACATTATAAGCATTGATAAGTTCTTCATTTATATCACTAATATAAAGGCTTTCAAAGTTGTATTTAGAAAGAATATTAAAAAGCAATGCACCACCACCAACAAATGGCTCTGCATACTTTGTTAAGACTTTTTCCCCGTCAACAGGAATATATTTTTCTAATTGTTCAATAAGTTGACCTTTACCGCCAACCCATTTAACAAAAGGTTTTAATTCAATAACTTTTTGTTTTTCGTATCTAATTGTACGTTTATCAATAGGCTTTTCCGCTGTGCTTGGGATAATCCACATATTGCCGACCATCATTGCTCCTTTAATGCGTTCTTCCGCACATAAAATTGCAACGCGTCTTTGAGAAATATTCCACTTTTCCGCAGCCTCTTTTGCTGAAATATAACTGAGCATATATACCACCTCAAATATGATATCTATATTATATTCTAAATCTCGAATAATAGCAAGCAAAATCTTGTTAAAAATGATACATTATTCACTTTTATTTTTAATTTGGCACTAGGCGTGCGCTTGTCTTGATACAAGTCGGATCGCTTTTGCAAAAAGAAAAAAAAGCCCTTACAAAAGGACTTTATAATAGAAAAATAACCTAAACCAGAACTAAAGTTCGGATTAGGTTACGTTTGGCGGAGAAAATGGGATTTGGTGTTTTGCACACCGCCCCGATAAACTGCCACACAGGGCAGTTTAGTCCGCTATATATTCTTCCGTAGGTTATTTACTTTCACAAGCGGACAGTTTGCTCCCGCAAACTTCTCCCCCATCAAATCCCATTTATGATTTACTTTTCACACACAAAAAAGGCAGGTAAAAACCTGCCTTTTTGTGTGGCGGAGAAAATGGGATTTGAACCCATGGTACGCTTATGACGTACACACGATTTCCAATCGTGCGCCTTCGACCACTCAGCCATTTCTCCTTATTAAGTTGCGGAAAATAAATGCGTTTTGCCCTTTTCCGCACTTTATTATACGAAAAGTGTTAAAAATTGTCAACCGATTATTGCAAATTTTTAAAAACAGATTGACCTCTTTTTGTTATTCGCCTATTTATTGCAAAATATAAGAATAACCCAAGCGTTAAAATTACCACCGCTTGACCAACGCCAACCTGTAATAAAGAAATTAAATATAGCTCTTTAAGCTCCGTTACCACTAAAAAGGTAAAGGGAACGATTATTGCGTTTACTACTATTGGGAATAACGCGCAAACGAAAAATTTTACCAGCTCCCCTTTTATGAGCTTTGCCGTTTTGTAAGCGCACAAGGAAGCAATAAAGGTTGCAAGCGTGCCAAAGATTAAATCTAACGGGCCGTTGCCAAATATGTTTGCAATAAAGCAACCAACGGTTAAGCCGATTACCCCTTCAAAATAGAAAAAAGCCAATACGCACAAGCATTCCGAAATACGGAATTGAATTGCCCCGTAAGAAATGGGCGCGAATATAAAAGTGCATACGGCATACAAAGCTGCGATAATTGCCATTCTGGCAATCTTCTTTGCGGAAATTTTATTCATCTTTTTACCTCGGTTTTTTTAATAAGAAGTGTTTGCCGAAAACCTTCTTTAGTGTGGATATTTTATCACTTTTACGTTTTTTTGTAAAGCACTTTTACCCCTCTTTTAAAAAATATTTTTTATATTATTTTAAACAAAAAAACCGCGCTATAGGTTGATTAACGCGGTTTTTATAGTTTAGTTTTTACGTAAATTTTCCTTATGCATAAAATAAATTTCTTCCGTTGCGAGTGAAACCTTTGTTAAAATATCACGCGCGGTTAAGGGGTAAAACCAATAGCTTTCGTTAGCGGTTGCAATATCAAAAACGTCCCCACCGTACTTGTAGCCGTATTCAACGTGAATACTTTCTTGCTCTAACGGAGTTTTAACAACGGTAAAGGGCTCACCGTAAGCAGTACCCGTTAAAATCATTCCTTCAGGAGTGTGAACGAAGTGACCGTTACCCTGCTTAATAAATCCCCTTGCGTTGGGCATGGTATCTATTCTGCAATCATCCTCTACGTGGTAAGTTCCATTTCTAACCTGCTCGCGAACGTTTGCTCTTTCCCACTTGAACCAGTCCGGAATATGAGAAAATTCAGTTTCCCCCTCCTTAGCGCTTAACACGCCGTATTCATCCATATACCAACGCTTACCGCACTCTTCGCACCAAAGCTCCGTTCCGGCAGAGTTCATTTTGTGTTCAGTTTTGCAGTTGGGGCATTGATATAATATTGAATGCAAGCCGTCTGCACGTTTTTTGTGCTTAATTGCAACCTTGTTATCCCGTTGCCAAGCAAAATCGTCGTAAACGAATGCTTCCTTTATTTTTTGATTTATTTCATCAACGGAAAGGTTTTCTATTTCTTCCTTAGTAATAATTTGCGTCATATCAGCGTCTATTCTGCTGTTTTTGCCGTGCTTGTTCCACTGGGGATTCGTAACGAAATTACCCTGAAGCTTTAAAACAACAACGGGCACTTTAAACAGCTTAAGCATTTTACCAAGCGAATCGGGAAGATAGGAGGTACAACCGTCTAAGGTGTAACGCGCTTCGGGATAAATACAGAATACGTTCTTATATTCAGTTAAGCTATATTTAATGTTTTTAATAAGCGCTAAATCCTTAATAAACTTACGCTTACCAATAACGCCAAGATTTCTAAACAACCATTCGGTGTAATCGTGGAAAGCCTCTATTGAAGCAACGTTATTAAGGCTTGCAGGGTGAACTGCAACCTGCGCAACCATAAAGTCTACCATAGAAGCGTGGTTAGCAAGCATAATATAAGGTGGCTTTAAGCCTTTCATATTGTGCTTTTCAAGCTTGTACTTTTTAACTGATAACCCGCATAAGCTTACGAGCTTTGCTAAATATCGCCAAAACAGGTTGGGATTTTTGGGCGGTTTTTTAAAATCAAATCTCTTAATTTCCTTTTTCATTCCCATTCTTCTTCATAAGTTAGTAAGCAACTACCCCATTTTATGCACAATAAATCAATTTTTTTGCACAAAAAAAAGCCCTTTGCTTCCATTGAATTATAACATTATATTATCTTATTGTCAAAGAATTATGGCTATTAAGAATAAAATAAATGGCGTTTTAAGCTCATTAAGACTTATTTTTTGAATATTTTAATATCCCCGGCGCATAATATTTATATGAGCTACGATTATTCACGCAAGGCAAAATCCCTTATAAAGCAGGGGCATTTATTAAAATTTGAAACGGTTAGTAAATACAAAAACGTAACCCCCGCCCTTTTACTTTATTTCGATAACCACACCCCCATAGCCCTTGAAAAGAGCAAGTGGAATGAATATTCAGATATAATCACACATCTTCTAAAGAACTACTAAAACAAGCGTTTATCGCCTTATACGCAGGTTTATTGAAAATATTTTAATTAAAACCGCCTTTTTTCTTTTTGCCTTTAAGATTATTGACTTTAAAATTTATATTTGATAAAATAAAAAAGTAAAAATTAAATAATAGTTTTGGAGGCATTTATGGTTGAAAATCATATCTTAAAATCTAACGCAAGATACCAGCTAGGCAGTAATATCTTTCACAAACAATGGCTTACCTTGCTTTTAATTTTGCTTATTAACTCACTTTTAGTTTCTGCAGCAGCGTCCGTTCTTGCAGGCGTTGGACAATTACTAATCGTAGGTATTTTAAATTACGGTATAGCCCGCCTTACCGTTACCACCGTTAGAACGGGTAAGGAATTTAGCTTTAACGATTTATTTTGCGCTATTAACGAAAACTGGTCAGACGCGTTAGTTTTAGGTCTTTTACAATCTCTTTTCACTTTTTTATGGAGCTTACTTTTTATTATCCCCGGTATAGTAAAGAGCTATTCTTACGCCCTAGCTTCATATATTCAACAAGATAGTGAAAACAAAAATTGGGAGTTTTGCATTCAAAAGAGCATGCGCATGATGGAAGGAAGAAAAATGCAGTTATTCCTTTTAGACCTTAGCTTTATAGGCTGGTACTTATTAGGCTTCTTATGCTTTGGTATCGGCGTGCTTTTCGTACACCCCTATCATCAAATGGCTCGCGCTAATTTTTACGAAGCTTTAAAGGCTTCTTTAGGTGAATAAAAGGCGGATAATCGACTTATACGCAAGCTTTTACTAAATTTATACATAAAAAAGAACGGCTAAATAAACCGTTCTTTTTTTGTTTTTAGTTTAAAATTAATTAAGCGTTTTCGCTTACCTTTTCGTTTAAAACAGCCTTTTTTGCTTTAATTTCTTTAATGATTTGAGGTAGAGAAACAAGTGTGAATAAAACTATTAATATACCTGCGTAAAGTGGAAGTCTTACCCACATATTTTGGGGAAGAATATTTGCAATAGAATCCCCCGTCGTGCCGGCTGCCATATACATAAAGTTTGCATCAGGAATATTTAGGTTTGCAATTATTGCAAGCACGCTCATTCCGCAAAGAAGAGCAAAGGGCTTATATACCTTTCTGTAATTGGGGCGGAAGCCGTGAACGAAGGTCATATAAAGAACGGCGTAAATGGGAATGAGGTGTTCAATCCAGAACTGATAGTAACGCCAGTAGGTTGGGCCGGTTGTGGAAATTACCGCAGGAGTAAATAAGGGAATTACGCCAAGAGTTAAACAAATATAGAAGTTTATATCGTATATATGCTTACTCTTTTTCATCATCATAAACGCAACTAGGTAGGCAGACCATTCGCAAACCTCTAAGGGAAGCTTGGTTAAAAGCTGTTCGCCGTTATCCGCATTACCAACGTACATTATACGCCAATAGTAAGCGCCTTCGTTTAAAATAATTATTGCGGCAAGAATAAAGCGAAGAGTTTCTTCACCCTTCCAGCTTGCAATCTTTTCGCGATAACGGAAGGTTAAGTATAGCGCAACGCACAGTAAAATTATGGGCGCAAAATGTGCAAACGAAAACTCGTAGAAATCTTTGGTTTTAGAATATCCAAAAAAGCCTTCGTTACTAAATACGTATTCAAATAATAAATTGCTTAAAAACATACGCATCTCCTTTTTTTTATCTGCTTTAATTATATACCCTTAAAAAAAGTTAGTCAACCTTAATTAAATAATTATTCAAAATTTCTTATTTTGCCTATTAAAAACCCACGATTAAACACCTTTTCGCCATTTTTAAGCAAATACAAGCAAAAAAAATGCTACGCAGCTACGCGTAGCATAAATAATTATATTTGCTCTTCTTTTCTTTTTTTACGAATTTCTAAGTTTAATATTTTTAAACCGTAAAAGAAAATTAAAACAACCTGCAATGGAATTGGAACGATAAAGCACAACCATCTATAAGATAAGCTTATAAGTAAATAAACACAAAGCGCCGTTGTCCAAAGCAAAGCGGAAGAGGCTAACAGATTTATCCAGACCTTACCCCACAAGCTATTAAAAACTATTATTACAATAAAGGTTACAGGTAAAGCTAAAATGAAGGAATAAGAGGCAATTAAATTATCTACGTCTACCCAACAAAGAACCGAAAAAACGGTGGTTGCTACCGCCCAAACCAAACCAACCGAAATTAGAATTATAAGCATTCTTTGGCTTGGCGTTAAAGCGTATTTATGTATGCGTTTGGTAATATCCTTTTGCTCGCGAAGAATTGCATCTACGCTAACGCTATACAAATCTGCTAGCTTTTTAATAGTTTCCACGTCCGGTAAGGATTCGCCACGCTCCCACTTAGAAACCGCTTTATCTGAATAATTAAGTTTTTCTGCAATTTCAATTTGAGTAAAACCGGCGTTTTTTCTTAGGTCTACCAAATTCTTTGCAACGATACTCTTAAGTTCCATAGCGCTACTATATTAACACATAAAAAGCAAAAAATCAAGCGTATAACGCGATTAAACGCAATTCTACCCACGGTGGAGAGTTTTTTTAAGCACTCTACCGCCACTTTTAACGGAGCAAAACTAACGCCAGCCACTTTTATACCCTTTGATTTTATTTTTTATTTAAATTTTTTAAGTTAAAAATTACCCCCTTTTTTTAGTTTATACCTTTAACAACGCCACGGCAATTATTCATCTAAAGCCCTTAAGCGGGAACAACTTTTCTTTTTTGTTACCGCATCATCTAATAATTATTTTACTTTTTTATTTAAATTTTTGCAAAATTTAATTTATTCGTGTATAATTAAAAAGTTAGAAATTATGCAAGCATGGCGCTTTTTATGGGGTACGCTACCCTTAATATGCAACCGCTTGCAACTTTAAAGGAGCAAAAAATGAAAATAGCAATATCTGCAGAAAGCACTATAGACTTACCCGTAGAGTTACTTAATGAATTCCAAATTCACACCACTCCGTTTACGATTTTATTGGGCAACGAGGCTAAGCTAGACGGCGAGGTAACCGTTCCCGAAATTATAAGCTACGTAAACGAAACGGGTGTTTTACCAAAGACCAGCGCTGTAAACGAATACCAGTATAAGGAGCATTTTGATAAGCTTTTAGAGGAACACGACGCAGTTATTCACTTTGCACTCTCTTCTGAAATTTCAGTTGCATGCCACAACGCAAAGACCTGCGCCAAAAATTACGATAACGTTTACGTTATTGATACTAGAACTCTTTCTACCGGTATTGCTCTTTTAGCCCTTTACGCTTCTAAGCTAATCAAGCAAGGCTTAAGTGCGGAAGAGATAGTTGAAAAATGTGAAGCGCGCATTCCCCACCTTCAGGTAAGCTTTATACTTGAAAGACTTGATTACCTTCATAAAGGAGGAAGATGCTCTGCTTTATCTTTATTTGGGGCTAATCTTCTTAAGCTTCGCATTCAAATTCTTGTTAAAGACGGTAAAATGGGCCCTGCCAACAAATACCGCGGTAACATGAACAGATGTATAGTTTCTTACGTTAACGATACCTTAGCAACCTTCAACAATCCCGATTTAGAGCAGGTATTTATAACCTCTACTACCGCAAGTGAGGAACAAATAGAAAGCGTTAGAGCTATTTTAAAAGAACACGGCTTTAAGCATATTTTAGTTACCAACGCAGGTGGAACGATTACCAGCCACTGCGGAGAAAACTGCTTGGGTATTCTTTACATAAACGACGGGGATCACGAATAAAAGCCCCTTTATAGTGCGATTAACGGCATTTTAAACTCTTTACTTAAAAAAATAAAAAGTAAAAAGAACGCAAGAATTACCCTTTGCGTTCTTTTTGTTTTTTTAGATTTTTAGATGGCTGTAAAAAGCTTTTTATCTGCAGGTATTACGGTCCTTATAGCTTGCGCAGCAAGTACCGCCTTCACAATTGCAAACGCTAATGCATTCCTTATTGCATTGCATACCTTTTTCGTTATAGCAACAGGTTTCTACGCTACAGTCAATTTTGTGATTACAACAATTCATAAAAAAATCCTCCTACGCGAAAAATAAAACTCGCATAAAATATTTTGCCTAAAATTTCATTTTTTATACCTTTGCGCCAAGAAGTAAAAAATTACTGCATTTTCTTTGAGTTTTTTTTACTTAAAAGCATTGACTTTTTGCGAATTTATATTATAATATATATAATATAGTTTTTAAAATCGTTAAACTGCCGAATTATCGGCTAACGCCATAAATAACGGTTAGGAGGAATTATGAAGGTAATACTTTTAGCAGACGTAAAGGGAACTGGTAAAAAAGGTGAAATTCACGAGGTAAGCGACGGCTACGCACGCAATATGCTTATTAAAAAGGGGTTAGCTAAAGAAGCTACCGCAGTTGAGGTTAACAGCTTAAAAATTAAAAACGAAGCGCAGGAATTCCACCGTAAGGAAGAAGAAAAACGCCTTAGAGATTTAGCTGCAAGATTAAACAAAAACGTTATAGTTTGCAAGGTAAAAGCGGGCGAAAAGGGCAGAATTTTCGGTAGCGTTACCTCACAGGAAATTGCAAATAGCTTAGTTGAACAGGGCTACCAGGTAGAAAAGCGTATGATTTCTTTAAAAGAACCCATCAAAACGCTTGGTCACTACAACGTAGAAATCAAATTAATGTCCGGCATAATTGCAAAAATCGTAGTTAAGGTAGAAAGTCTTTAATTAACGGTCACCTTGCAAGATTTTGCCATATAATCAACAAAGAGGGATAAAAATATAATTATCCTTTCTTTTTAAACAAATCTTAATCTATCAAGCTTAAACTAATCTTGACACCCACGGGAACAAGCCCGAATAATTCGTAAGGAGGCGCAATATGGAAGAAAACAAAGCTGTAAACGAGAAGTTTATAGAAGAAGAAAAGGCAGAACTACCCGTTGCGGAAGCAAAGCCTATTGACTCAACTGAAACCATACAAGCGGAAGAAGAATTCCAAAAGGTTGCGCCTATTAGCGAAGGCGAAGCGTTAAAAACCAAATCCGCAAGCAAGAAATGGCTTATTGCAGCTCTATTTATTGCAGTTAACGTGCTTGCAATTTTGCTTACCGCGGTTATGGAATTTATTGGCGACGAGCACCCCATTAACGTCTTTAAGGTTTTGGGTACTTTTACCGAAAACTGGGTTTGGGGCTTAGGCGCGCTAATCTTAGTTGCCCTATCGTTGTTTTTTGAAGCGGGAAAAAGATTTGTCTTTTTACAGTCCACTATCAAGAAGAATAAGCCTATAACCAGTATGAACGCAGCTATTATCGTTAAATATTACGATAGCATTACTCCGTTAGGCGGGGGCGGTCAACCCTTTGAAATTTATTACTTAAGAAAGAAGGGCTTACCCATAGGTATTGCTTCCGGCATACCGCTGGTTTCTTACGCTTTAAATAAAATCGCTTACGTTTTCGTTTCACTTATAGCCCTAATGATTTACGGCTTTGGTGAGGTTAGTATATTCATTAAGGTTCTTTGTTTAGTTGGTTTATCCGTAAACTTAATTATACCAACCGCAATCGTAATGTTCGCGCTAATGCCCAGATTTAGCTCTGCAATAGCAAGACTGATATCTAAAATAGGTAAAAAACTCCACTTGGTAAAAAATCAACAAGAGTTTTACGAAAAGATGACGGGTAACTTTACCGAATACGCAGAATGTATAAAATACTTCTTACACAAGTCTAAAATCAGCATTATAGTTGGTTTTATATGCTCTATTGCGTATTTCGTTGCTATTTATTCACTCCCCTATTTTACCATCCGCATGAGCGGTGTTCACGACGTTAACTGGGGAAGAATCTTCACTTATTGCGTTATTTGTTACGCATCAATTACGCTACTACCCACCCCCGGCGGTTCAGGTGGCGCAGAGCTTTCGTTCAGATCTATATTTGAAAGTTATCTTTCAGGCGGTATACTCTTCTGGTCAATGCTCTCTTGGCGTATTTTCAGTTACTATATTTACATTTTCCTTGGCCTTGGCCTTATTATTTATCAACAGGTTATTCAGCTTGCTAAGCGCGAAGGTCGCAAGAAAAAGAAAGAGGTTGAAATTGAGCCCGAGGACGAGCTTGATCCTTACACCCCCATTCCCGCAACCGTGGAAACGGCGGAAGACGATATTAATACCGCAGTTCCCCTTACCGTGGCTGAAGCTACTTTAGAGCCCGATATTGAGGTTGACGAAATTCTACCCGAAATCTTGGAAGCAGAGCCTGTGGAATTTGACTCCGTTGCAGAGTTTACTGCCGTTATTGAATCTAAGAGCACCGTTACCATTACCGAAGAGCGTATTGAAATTCAAGAAAAGCCCGTAGTAGAAGAGCATCAAATTTCTATGGATGAGTTGCTTTTAGGCGAAAGCGGAGCTTTAGAAGAACAGATTAATGAAACTAATAATGTTTCTAACTCTTCTTCTAACGAAGATTTAAACGAGACTAACCTATGCGTAGAGCCCGTACTTGAACAACTCGCGGTTGAACAGTTAACGACCGAACAGCCCACAACCGAACAGCCCGCGGTTGAACACTCAGCGACTGAACAGTTAACGACCGAACAGCCCGCGGTTGAACAGTTAACGACTGAACAGTCCACGACTGAACAGCCCACCGCTGAAGAAGTAAAAGCAGAACAACCCGTTGAAGAAAGCAATTTAAAGGAAAGCTCTACTACGCAACAAGATCTTGAAGAAAATCTATTAGTCGAGCAATCTACAACCGAACAGCCCACGACTGAACAGCCCACAGTTGAACAGTCAGCGACTGAACAGCCCACGACTGAACAACCCACAGTTGAACAGCCCACAGTTGAACAGCCTACCGCTGAAGAAGTAAAAGCAGAACAACCTGCTGAAGAAAACAACCAAACCACAGAAAACGCCAACCAAACGGAAGGCGAAGACGAATAAGCTATCATGAATAAATGTCTTTTTATAGACCGTGACGGAACTATAAACAAATTCAATCTCGGTTATAATTACAAAATAGAACATATCCAGCTTATACCGGGTGTTGATAAGTTAATTGCCGAATTTTGCAAGCGCGGTTATAAAATTCTTGTTATAACCAACCAAGGTGGAATTGCTTGCGGACTGTATACGGAAGAGGACTTACACACCGTTAACGAGTATATAGCCACACTTTTAGCCCCTGCAGGCGGTAGAATAGATAAGGTTTATTACTGCCCACACCACGCCCAAGAGGGCATTGGAAAGCTAAAGGTGGAGTGTTCTTGCAGAAAGCCCGGCAACCTGCTTTTAGAGCAAGCTATTGCCGAATACGACGCAGACGTTAGTAAAAGCTTATTTTTAGGCGATAACTTTACGGATATGCAATGCGCGCAAAAATCTAACGTTGCATTTTACCCAATTGGCTTTAAAAAGGTTATTACCACGTCACAAGGCTTTAGAACTGAGATTAGCGAATATACTGATGAGCTTATAGAAAGTATTCTTAACTTTGCAGACGGCTTAATTACGGACTAACGAACAAATAAAATCACCCCTAAGGAGCTTTAACCTTAGGGGTTTTTTACGCCCATTTTTAATATCACGGTACAAAAAAGCCAAGGACGTATCCTTGGCTTTTAGTTTTTTTATACTTTTTAACGGTAAATTATTTAGCTAAATATTTTCTAATAACGTCCTTTTCTAAGCTGTTTTGAATATATTCGCTAAATACCTTGCCCATCCAAGCGTAGCCTTGAACGTTGGGGTGAATATCGTCTGCCTTATAGGAGTTTAAGGTCGCGCTATCTAATCTTTCCATTTCTGCGTAGTTAAAGAAATCCACTATACCAATACCCCATTTTTCTTGAACCTTATATAGCTCGTTAACAAGCGAGTTATATCTGTTATTGTTATATTTGGGATTTGTATAGAATATTACTTCACAGCCCCAGGTTTGCTTTGCGTAAGCAATAATATATTCTATTGCGCCAATAACGGTTGAGGTGTTAAACGAGCTAATATCGTAACCGCTAGCAAGCTCACCAAAGGCTATATTTTGAGTTACGTCGTTAGTAGAAAGTTGAACTATAAGTCGATTAACGCTACTTCCGGTGGGTAATGTCTTCATTCTTGCAATATATGAAGAAGCGCCGTTATCTACCAAAGTAGTTCCGCTTACGGCTTCCTTTTTAACATTGTAGCCAAGAGTCTTTTGAACTTCTTCTACGAAGGAAATTCCGTTAGTTGCAGAGCCGTACGTTACGGACGAGCCTAAGAAATAATAGGTGGGCTTTTCACTTAAGGTGATTTCATCTTCTGCTAAAACCCAAGAGCTATCGGTTGCAATAACGCTTTCGCTACCGTTAGCAGAGTAAACCAATTTAGCCTTAAAAGCCGTGTGCTTATCTGCCGTTATAATTTGTAGCTTGTTTTCGCCCTGCTGTAAATAATTTGCTAAATCGTAAACGTATAAGAATGATTCCCCCTTTCTTATTACTGAAACGGGCTCTTCCACCTCGCTTCCGTTAACGGTAATCACGCATTCTCCGTTTTTGGTTAGGTATAATCTTGCGTAATCTAGCTCGCCGTTTAAAGCAACGCTCTTTGAATAATCGCTTACGCTATAGGTAAGATTTGAAGGTGAGTGAGCGCTTTGACCGCCACCTAATAAAGAAGCGTCCTCAAGAGAAACTATAGGTAGAACCTCTACGCCTATCTTTTCGCCAATTGCAATTCTATCCGTCATACCGTATGCATCCTTAATTTCCATTTTTCTGTTGAAGTTTAACGCGCCAACCACGAATTCATCCTCTGCGCTAACGCCGGGGACTTCGTAGGTAGCAACTATAACGTCGTTTGCAAGCATGTAAATTACATTATCTAATTTTGCAATTGCAATCTTAACGAAACCGCCTACCATAGACGCGCCGTAGTTACCGTTACCCTGATTATTCCAATCCCAATTACCGCTTGCTTCGTATTTTTCGCTAACGTTAGGTCTGTAAACGATATTCATAAACGCGCTTTCGCTGGGGTTACCTGCAAGATCTGCGTAAGCAAATATAGTAAAGCTATCGTTTCTTAAAGCCAAGCCGGCCTTAGGATAAGCATCCGCGCCGGTGTTTTGGGTTGAACGAATATACGCTTCAACGTATAAGTCTGCGCTGTATTGCATTGAAGAATACCAAATTACCTGTTCGCCCGTGCCCTTGTTAACGGCAATAGCGCCATCCTCTTCAAATACCCAACCGCTGGTGTAAGCGTAGCCGGAAGAGTTATCGCCAAAGTCTACGCCCTGCGCTCTTTGAACGTTTAAGCCTTCGCATATCTTAGCGCCGTAAAGAGCTAAACCAAATTCGCTATTTAAAGCAACGCCGTCGCCTGCAAACATATTTGCTCTTAGCTTTCCTTCCTTTAGAAAGGCTTCAGTTGCTTCTATATAGTTAATTGCTCCGCCTTGCGCGTATTCCTTAACTAATTCGTTTAAAGCAAGCATTTCTGCCAATTTAGCGCCGTTAGCGGGCGAAGGAATTGCGGATACCCAATATAGCTGAGCTTCGGGGAATGCTTCCGCATACGCGCCTATAAGCCCTTTAATTCTGTTTAATACCGTTTGAGCGGTAGATCCGCCGTTGATATCGTTCATACCTGCGCTTATTACTATTCTTTGGGGAATATAAGCATCCTTAAGCGCGCTTATTTTACTTTGTAACGAGCTAACCGTTTCGTTAGTAATAGCTTCGTTTGCCTTACCCCCTTCTATTTCAAGAGCCTTATAGCCCTGCCATGCAGCCAAGTAATTATCGCCAACGAATAAGGTGGAAATATTTCTTGCCGTGCTTTCAGGTGTGTGAGCAATTAGCTTTTCGTCACTTGCGTTTGCAGTTGCGTAATAATTAGTAACCTCTAAGCCGTAGCCAAATGATTTAATACCTAAAACGATATTAACGCCTGCGTTGTACTCTCTTGCAAGAACTAAATTATCGCCACAATAGAAGTAAATTTTATTGTTCTTATACGCCATTTTTAAAGTTACCGTCTTGGTAGCTAAATCAAAAGAGCCGTTGGTGTCCGCAATAGTATTAAACGCGCCCCAGCCACCGTAAGCAACGTTATAGCCAAGCTCCGTTCCTACTATATTATTCACTTCGGTTGCTTGGTTGCCAATGTAAGCGTCTACGTAGCCGAAGAACCCGCTTCTATCGTCGCCGTCGAATAGCATTAAACCAAACTTGCCGTACTGCTCGTTGCTGAATACTCTGGTAACCTTAAAGGTTGCTTCTGCGTACATTTGCTTCGCGTTTGCAGTTTGATAGAAGAATATATTATTATCCGCGTTATCGTGACCGGTTAGGGTTGCAACTCTGTTTTCGTAATTAGCTTCGTCTGCAAAGTAGTCCTTTTCGGTGTTCCAATAAGCGCCCATTTTCATACCGTTAGAAGCGCCTAGCTGAGCAGTTGCGCTTGCTAAGGGATTTTCTTCGTATTCGTTGTTATCAACTAAAACGGGATAGGTTTGTGGCTTATTTATATCGTAAGAGCCTGCAAGTAGCGTTTGCTTTGCATCAATATCATCCGTATTTTTATTAGTATGTGAGGCAAGCATAGTTATATTGCCCTTCGCTCTTTGATGAGCTACCTTTAAGCTTTCGTAATCAACGGATAAAGAAATCTTAAAGCCGTTAACGCCCTTTACTTCACTTTCGCCCCACGCTCTTACTCCAGCGCTTATTCCGCTTAAAGAGGCTTCAACGTATTCGCCGTTTTCACCCTTAAAGGTTTTTATAGCTCCGTTTGCAAGAACTTGAACCATAATATTGTTTTCGCCAATAGCTCTATCGTAGCCCTTTAAACCAAAATACGCTTTAATACCGTCCGCATTAGGATAAAAATGCGCGTCCTTAACCCAAACGGTTATTTCAAGCGCGCTTTCGCCAAAGGCTATTTTCCAAAAACCGCGGGCAGGCGTACGTACCGAAACAGCCTCTATTTCAAAAGCCTTTAAGGTAGGCACGCTCTCAAATATGGGCGAGCTTGCGTCTTCACTAAATTCTGCGGTTAACAGGACGTTGCTTGCAGGCATAGTAAAGCTTGCGCCGTTACCTTCTATCTCTATTGCTTCGCCGTTTAAAAGTATTTTAGAAAGTAAATAGCCCTCGTTGGGAGTCGCCGTAACGGTTATTTTTTCGCCTTCCCTTGCGCTTTGAGCGCTTGCCGATAGACTTCCGTTATCAGATTGCTCTACCGTTATTGAATACTTCTTAGCGCCGTCAGAGCCCGTTCCACCCCCACCACAGCCTAAAAATAAAGAAGTGGACAAGGTTAAACAAATAGCTAAAATGCTAATTTTAATAAAAGCTTTCATCTTTCCTCCAAAATAATAACGTTATTTTACGTGTTTATTATATACTACGCGCGAATTATGAAGCAATATACAAAAAACTCAAAAACATTAGGATTCGTAGCATTAAGTAGTAACAAACACTAAAAATCCTAATTTTATTTAATTATTCGTATACAAAAGAATAAAAATCCCCCTTATCACGCTTATACGCTATGCTTCAACAATTGATTTTACTTAAAATCAAACCTATATTTTAATAAAAAATTAAAGCCGATCTTGCATTAACAAAATCGGCTTTGCCCTTATTACAATATTTCCTTTAGCAGGTTTTTAACGCTTTGGCTAACACCCTTTAAGGAGTTAACCGCCTTTTTATATTCAGAAAGGTTGGTAGCTTTTTCTATTTTTTTCCAACAAGCTTGCTTATCGGTAAACTCGCCCCTTGCCATAATAAGCACCTTAAGAGCGTAATCAAGAAGCTTTTGCATTTGAGATTTAACCGCATATCTTACCGTAATAACGTATTCACTATTTGCCTCTAAGGTAAGATTTAAAGCCACACAATCGGTAATAAGTTGCTCTATAGGTTGATTAACGCCATTTACAAGCACTTCAACGCGACCTTCTTGAATATCTTTAAAACGGATTTTTAGTTCTCTGTTTTGGGGTATAACGGAAAAATCTCCGCTTGTGCTAACCGTTAAAGTTTGAACGCCTTCGCCCTTAACGGTTTGATTTTTATTCACGAATTTAGTAAATAACTTACCCTGTTTTTCCTGTTCAAAGCCGTCCTCGTAAAGGGTATATTCGCCGTTACCCTCGTATACGTTAACCTGCATTACCTTTGGATTTTCTGCGCCGTTACCTTCGTTTAATGAAAGGGGAAGAATACCGCCTTCCTTAATGAATACGGGAATACTTTCCATTTCGCGGTGTAAAAGGACCTCTTTACCGCCCTTACCTACGCAATATTTTGCGCCTGTAAAAATATCCGTCCAATTGCCTTCGGGAAGCCAAGCCTTTACCTTTGCAAAACCGCACTTGCCCGTTTTTGAATATACGGGAGCTACTAAAAGCTGACTGCCGAATAGATATTCTCTTCTGTACTCGTAAGCCTTATCACACTTCCATTCGTTATATAAAGGCTCAACGAGCGCCCTACCTTCCGTATGGGTTAAATATGAAGCGGTATAAATATATGGTATTAGCTGGTGGCGTAAGCGTAGCCATTTTTTAGCAATTTCGCCGGCGCCGTTACCGTAAGCCCAAGGCTCTTTAGTGCAGGTTGCTTCACAGCTACAGTGTAAGCGGTTTATTGGGCTAAATACGCCGTACTGAATATGGCGAAGATATAACTCGTCTTCCTTTGCGCCAAACATGTGCCCACCTATATCGTGACTCCACCAAGTGTAACCAACGTTGGTTGCCGTTGCAGTAAATTCGGGAAGCCATTCTAAGGTATCCCAAGAAATTACGGTGTCACCCGAAAATCCCAAGGGATATCTGTGCGCGCCAACACCCGAATAACGCGATAAAATCATGGGTGAAGAATAATTTAAGCCGTTATCTAAATAATGATAGTGGTTAAGCGCCCAAAGGGGATCTAAGCCTTCCATCTTAGAATTTACACCCTGTTGCCAGTCTATCCACCAAAAACGAACGCCGTCCTCTTCATAAGGCTTGTGAATTTGAGAGAAATATGCGTTAATAAATTCCGGGCTTGCGATATCAAACTTAATCCATTCCCCGCTGTTTTCATCACGGCCAAGCGCCCTTGCCATATTTTTATAGCATTCCTCCCACCAACGAACGCCGTCTGCGGGGTGAACGTTTAAAGTTATTTTTAATTTCTTTTTCTTAATCTCGTTTAAGAAAGCCTTGTAATCGGGGAATAACCTCTTATTCCAAGTATATCCCGTCCAGCCGTTGTTACCGCCGTAAAACTCGCTGTTTCTACCAAGATCGGTAATATGTAAATCCTCTTCCATCTGCGTTGAATAGTGCCAGTCCATATCTATAGTTGCAACGCTTAAAGGAACGTTTTCTTCTTCAAATGAATTTAGAAGTCTTAAGTATTCTTTATCCGTATAAACGTGGTATCTACTCCACCAGTTACCAAGCGCGAAACGCGGAATCATGGGTACGTTGCCGGAAATTTTGTACAACGCCTTAACCGCCAAGCGGTAATCGTTGCCGTAAGCAAAGATATATTCGTCGCTTCCGTCTGCCCTTTTTGCAACCACCTCACCATTTTGAGCAAGCGTTAATGAAGCGGAATCATCTAATACCGCAACGCCGTTTAAAGAGCAAACGCCGTTACCAAGCTTTATTCTTGCGCTTTGGGATTGATCCCTTTTACGCATGGTTTTAGTTTTTCCAACGTAGGTATCCCCGTCGTATTCGTCAAGAGTTCTATAAGTACCTAAAAGGTTATATTCGTTATTTATTTCTAGCGTTTTTCCGTTCAAAAGCACTCTGCAATTTTCACGCTTTTCATCAACGATTAAAGAGCATGCAGGAGTTGTAACGGTTAAACGGTTATTTTCTTCTTTAAAGGTAAATTGCTGTGGCTCAGCATCACGAAACCACACCGTTTGAGTTGCCTCATCACGGAAAATTTTATTTTCGCTTCGTTCTAAGCGGAAAAGCGCGCTATCTAAAACGGTAACGCGATAGTTCTTCCAAAGTATAATATTTTTGCCGTTTGCTTGTGGTCTTGTTTTTGCTATAAGATGCTTATCTAACATAATTTCCCCTTATAATATACTACTAAAAAAAGTATTAAAAAGTCGGTCTATAGCGCGATTAACGCGTTTTTTATCAACTTTACTTATTAAAAATATATAAAGGGGCGGAATGTTAAACTCCGCCCCTTTTATACGGTTTAATTTAACCAAATTAGTTTAATTCGGTTGTGATTGAATAGTTAGTAACGGTAACGCCGGTATTGAATGAAAGAACAGCGCAAGCTGCTTTATCGGTTGCAGAAAGGCCTGCAAGGTCAGATACGGTAAATACTAAAACGTCGTTTACGTAGCATTCAATAGTAGCGCCGTCACGCTTAACGGCAAGCTTTGCGCTTTCGCCATCCTTATATGCTCCAACCTCAGCACCTGCCATAGCAGATTTGCCGGGGGTATTCCAAGCCCAATCGTTAACGCCGGTAGTGCTTATTACCCAACCAACGTTTTGAGAGGTGTAATTATCGGTTGCATCAATAAAGAAGAAGAAAGTGGTGCTTGCGTTACAGATAGCAAAGCCAAATTTGGGGTATGGATCACCCATATCTTTTGATAGGGTAATATCCATTTCTGCATAGAAGGTGGTTGAGTTAACGCCCTTGAAGAATGCGTATTGATCAGCACCTAAGGTATTGGTGATGCTTCCGTTTTCAGCCTTATCGTTAGATAAATCCCAAGCGCCGGTTGTAAACATACCTGCAGAACCAAATACTTCTCCGCCCTCTTCTTCGCCTTCGGTTAAGGTAGCGATCTTAGCAGCAATATCTTCTGCATCAGTTAAGATAGAGTAATTAGAGATGGTTAAGCCGGTAGTGAATGAAAGAACTGCACAAGCTGAAGTAACGCCCTCGCCGAAGCCTGCTAAATCAGTTACGGTGAATACTAGAACGTCATCTAAATAGCACTTAACGGTTGCGCCTTGGCGTAAAATACCAACCTTAACGGTTTCGCCGTTCATATATGAACCAACTGCAGCACCCTTTTCTACGTTTAGTAAGGGGTTACCCCAAGTCCAATCGCCGTTTGCAGGACGGGTTACCCAACCAATACCCTGCTTGGTGTAAGCATCTGCGCCGTCTATATAATAGAAGAAGGTAGCAGCTTCACTTCTTAAAGCAAGACCGATTTTGGGGAACGGATCGCCAAGATTTTTAATAACGGTGATTTCTGTTTCTGCATATAGCTCGGTTGCGTTAACGCCCTTGAAGTAAGCGTATTGATCGCCACCGGTAATGTTGGTTGCGGTGGGATTTTCGCCGTTATCTGCAGAGAAGTTCCAGCCGGTGGTAGAGCCGAACATACCGCCCTTACCAAAGGTTTCGCCTTCTAAGCTACGAGCGTAAAGCTCTTTCTTTTCATCAAGAACAGATTGTTCTGCGCTTGCAAAGTAGTTAGTAACCTCCATTCCGGTATTGAATGAAAGGAAACCAACTGCTGCTTTACGAACGTCGTTAAAGATATAGAACTGATCGTAGTAAATAACTAACTGATCGTTACACATCATATAAAACTTTTCGCCAAGTCTTAAAACTGCAAGCTTAACGTAGTTTCCGTTGGTATATTTTAAACCGGGAACGTCAACTAACTGTTCGGTTGTGTCCCAGTCCCAGTCAGAGTTATCTAGTAATCTCTGAGCGCAACCAACGGTAGGTTTTGTGTAGTTATTAGCAGCGTCTACGTAAAAGAATATAGTGTTAAGAACGCCGTCGTCAGTAGTCATAGCGATACCGAATTTGGGAAATTCGTCCTTTCTGTAAGAGGTCTTTTCATTTACGGTAAATTCTGCTTCAACGTAAAAATTGTTTGAATAAACGTCCTTAAAATAGGCGTATTGATCGTTAACACCTTCTTGAATGATGTAAGCATCTTCGCTCCCATCGTCGTTAGAAAGGTCGTAACCCCACAAAGTTTCAAGAGAAGTACCTTCAACGTCGCCAAAGGTAACGCTATCTCTTTCAACGTGAGCAGAGCCGTAATTGTGGGTTGAATAGCTGTAAGGCTTAAGCTCATCTATACCTGCGCAAGCTTGGTCTTTACCTAAAACTAGAATTTCGCTAATTGCTAATTCGTAGCCGGTAGCGCTTTGAACGGTAATAGTAATAGACTTAACGGGCATTTCGTTAAATTCTGCAATAGCAGATCCGCCGGGTCTCATATACTTACCGCTAGAGCACCAATCCCAGTCAAATTGAAGATTGTTAATAACTGCGGTGGTAGCCTTGCCGTTAGACTTCATTACCTCGAACTCAACCTTCTTAATAGAAACGAAGGTCTTTTCGTAATCGTAAGAGTTAAAGATCATTAGAGCGCGAACGGTCTTCCAATCATCCCAAGTAAGCTTAATGGTAGAAGTTCCTTCGTTTGCGTGATATTCGGTAACGATATCGAAGTCTTGATATTTAACTAATTCGTCGTTTAATAAAGATACGTCGTAGCCGTCCTTAGTGTTGCTTGCGGTAATGGCTGCGCTGGGAGCAATATTCTTATATCCTGAAATGAATTCGGGAAGAGCTTGAACAGACCAGGTAGGACCGTTAGTATGCATAAGCTCAAGACCGTCTGCATTTTCTGCCCAAAGAACCTTATCTACTGCTAAGCCACGGCCGTGAGCAATAGAGTTACGGTCTTTAAAGGTATGATAACCAATGAAGAATTCGTCTCCAACGTGGAAGAAGCAGTGGTGACCGGCGCTTACTAAGTGAGTCCAAATGGGGTTAGTAGAAATAACTCTACCGCCCTTTTGATCGGGAACTTTAGTGAATGAGCCAAGAGGAGCATCACCGATAGCTTGGATTACACGGTAGTTGGGGTTGGTATAACCGAATACGCTTAGAGTCATGTAATATTTACCGTTGCGGTAAACCATGAAAGGACCTTCGTTAACGCCACCTTCGTTTAATCTTTGATCGTTTGCTCTAACCTTGTAAGCTTCAACAGAAGTATAACCGGGAGCGGTGATCATGGTTAAGGTGTTGTAATCGGGTGAGAACCAGTCCTTCATTTCTACACCGTAAATAAATGAACCTTCGCTATAGCTGTTGTAGTAGCTGAAGTACATATATTTTTTGCCGGTTACAGGATCAATAAAGGGGCTTGCGTCAAGCACTTGTTCACGAACTAAATCGCCCGTTTCATCCTTTTCGTCAAGCTCTTTGATGATGGGATTGTTTTTGGTGAAGTCAAATACGGGCTTGCCAATGCTTAGCTCTTCGCCGTTAGCATTAGTCATATTGTTAGGTGCTCTGAAAGGACCTGCAGGATGAGTTGCGTATGCAACTGAAAGGTAAAGAAGATTGTTGTTGTTTTTATTATACGCATTGTAGAATAAATAGTATAGACCTTCTTCCGCATCATACATAATTTCAGGAGCCCAGTAGTTATCGTCTGCCCAAGTCTTAGAGAAGTCAGGCTGTAAAGCAATACCCGTGCATTCCCAGTGGCTTAGGTCCTTAGATCTCCACGCTTGGAAGCCGTGACAACCGATTTCGTCACTTGTAGCGTACGCGTAGAAATAACCGTATTCAGAGCTGTTTTTATCTGAAATATAGATAATAGTGGGGTCAGCGCCTTCAAAGTCAAGAGTGTTTACGTAGAATAAATTGTTATTATAACCGTAAATCTCATCCTCTGCCTTACTTAGCATTTCTGCCTCATAAGGAACTTCGCCTAAGCCTGATTTGCCAGAGTCTTCTTCATCCTTACAAGCTACTAATCCTACTACGGAAACGATTAGTAGAATGGAGAGAAGACCACTTAAAAGCAATTTAATGGTTTTTTTCATAAATTCTCCTTAAATTTTAAGTTAACAAAACGCGCAAACCGTTTTAATATTTAATTTGCGCGTTTTTGGCATAATTATTTGTTTATAATTATTAAAACTACCCTTTAATACCGCTTGCTGCAATACCTTCAATAAAGAATTCTTGCGCGATAAAGTAAATAATAAGAGTAGGAGCAAGAGCAACTACCGTAGCCGCCATAACGTAACTGGGGCGTTGTTTGTTATAAGCGCCCTCTAAAAGCTGTAATGCGAGCTGTAAGTTGAACTTTTCTGCGTCCTTTAAGTAAATTAACGGACCGAAGTAATCGTTATAACCACCGATAAAGCCAAGTAAGCCCTGAGCGATTAATGCAGGAACGGAAAGAGGAATGATTATTTTAATAAAGATACCAAAATAACCAACGCCGTCTATCTTAGCTGCTTCTACAACGCTATCGGGAATACCGGAAATAAACTGCCTCATAAAGAATACGCAGGCTGCAGAACCAAACATACCGGGTATAATTAATGGGAACGCCGGGAAGTTTTTAGTAAGCCTTAAGGTGTCGTATACTAAGTACTGAGGAGCAATCGTGATAGTTCCGGGAATCATCATGGTTGCAAGAAGAACTGCATACATAAATTTGCTTGCTTTAAATCTTAGCTTTGCAAACGCGTAAGCAGAAAGGGTTGAAACGAATAACCCCATAAAGGTAGGGGGAATAACGTAAACTAAGGTGTTTAAAAAGCCTTGAATCATAATGGGAAGTTCTAAAGTTTCAAATATATCGTACTTTAAAACCTCCTTATATCCTTCTAAGGTATAACCGTCTTTTGGGAAGATGGTGAATATCTGGTTACGGGATTCAATCCAAGTTTTAATAGAGGTAATTATAACTATAGAGAAGGGGAAGATAATAAACATTGCGTATAACACTAAGATAGCGTAAATTACTACCTTACCGATAATACTTCTTCTTTTACTTCTCTTTGCAATATCGTGCGTGTCTTCAAAAAGATTATCTACCTCGTTAGTAGGGATGATTTCTTCAATATTAGAATTTTTATTATTACTGATCATAGCTCACCCACTTCTTCGAACCAACGAAATTGAAAATAGTTATAATTAGAATTAGTAATGAAAGAATCCATGCGCTTGCGCTTGCAACGCCCATGTTCATTTCATCAAAAATCTTGTTATACAAGTAGAATACTATAGTAATACCAGAGCTATCCGGGCCACCGTTTTTATCTAAAATGTTAGAGGTTGCAAAGGACTGTAACGCGCCGATTAAACCTGTAACCAGTAAGAAGAAGGTGGTGGGAGAAATAGCGGGGAAAACAACGTTCCAGAATACTCTGAAAGGACCTGCGCCGTCTATCGTAGCAGCTTCTACGGTAGAACGGTTAACGTTGGTAAGAGCCGCCGTGAATAATACGATTGAATAGCCCATACCGCCCCAAACGCTAATGAATATTACCAAGATACGGAAGTCTGTTGCGTCTTCCGTCCATCTTAATTGCCATTCCGGATTAAGTTTTTTAAGGAACATATTTAAAATACCATATTCAGTATTAAAAATGTATCCCCACATTAAAACTACTGCAACGGCAGAACAAACGTAAGGAATGAAATAAATCATTCTAAAGGTCTTTCTACCCTTGATTTCTTTACTTAATAAATATGCAATTGCAAGCGATAAAACTAAGCAAATTAAGGTACTTATACCAAAAATTAAGGTGTTAACGATAGATTCCCAAAACTTATTATCCTGAACAACCGTTTTAAAGTTATCAAATATAGGATCTGCAAGCTTTGCGCCCTTAAAGCTAAAGCCCTTCATTTTTAAGAAAGCCATAGCAAAAGCCAAGCAAAGGGGAATTACACCAAAGATTATAAAGCCAAGTAACGGACCTGATGCAAAGATAGTACCTGCAATAGCTTCTTTATTGATAGGTTTTTTTCTTTTTTTAGGAGTAACGGGGAAAAGAGCTTCCCCCGTTACGTCATTTACTAAAGATACCGAATGTTTTTCATTCATAGTATCGTTCTCCTTATTTTTGTTTTGGATTATTTCTTTTTAGTGTAATTCTTTAATAAATCCCAAGTCTTTAAATAGTCGTAATCTTGTTCGAATTGAGAAAGAGTTAATAAACCGTTACGAACTTCACCGTTTAAGCAGTTAGCCCAGTCGTCAATCCAATCGTTATCTCTTAAATACCACCAGTCACCGGGAGTTTGGTGAGCTGCTGCGCGAACGAATACGATAGAGTTTCTGGGGTTCTTATCGCTTTGTAGGAATACTTCGCTGTTAGCTAAGTCAATTTGAGAAGGAATAGCAAAGCCTGATTCAGCTTGAGCAGCTTGACCGGTTCTACCACCGATAAATTCAGCAAACTTCCAAGCAGCCTTCTTGTATTTTGACTTAGAGTTAATACATAAAGCAACTGAACCGGAGTGACCTGCTTCTACACCGTGAACGGTGATATTGCCTTCTGCGTCGTATTCTTTATACATGGGTAGGGGTGCTACGTCCCAAGCAAATGCATGACCGTATTGAGAAATAGTGGTCTTATCCATAACTTCACGGAAGTTGGTTACGTTCCATCTACCGTCTACTAGCATTGCTACGTTACCTTCGGTAAACGCAATAGCCTTAGAACCGTCGCCACCGATTGACTTAGGATCGGGACAAATACCGTGACCGTATAAACCGTCGTCTACTAGAACGCTAGTCTTTTGGCCTACTCTTACGAATTCTACGAATGCTTCTCTTTGAGAGGGAAGTACGTTTAACTTACCTTCTGCAGCTGCTGCAGTAATTTCAGGTCTAACACTCTTATTGGTTTCGGGGTTAACAACCTTATCGCCCCATTCAATGATTTCGCCTGCATTGTACTTCTTGCCGTTAACGGTGAAGCCTTCTGCATTGTCATCAGCTACGATATAGTTCTTGGTATCTTCCATTAAGGTGAAATCCCAGTAACCGCCGTTGTATGCGGGATCAGTGGTGGGAACGTATTGGATACAGTCACCGCCTACAGACCAACCGTAGTTGAACCACCATTCAGTGTAGTAACCGAAAATGTTGTTTCTGCCCATTTTAGCGCGAGCAGCATTTTGAACTAAATTAGATAAGGTTACGCATTCATCCCAGCTCATGGGAACTTGGTTGTTAAACCATTTAGCGCCGTTAGCGTCTACGAAGTAACCTTTTTCTTTAACTTCGCCGGCAATACCGTATTCAGCTTTGGTTTTACCGCGAGAGTCCTTTGCTCCGCTATTGAAAGCTGCTAAATCGCTAGCTGCAACAGAGAATACCTTTACGCCTGCTTCGTTGAAGTAAGTTTCGTTATAGAAAAGAACGGTAGGACCGATATCTTTAGGAATACCCCAGTAATGAGCGTTAGGACCGTTTTGAGTAGTAGTATCTACGTCGTATAAATAACGGTTAACAGAGGTAGGCCACATTTCATCAATCTTAACTTCTTTACTTGTTTTTAAATATTCATCAAGAGGTTCAAGGAAGCCTTGTTCTGCATAGATCTTGAAGTCAGTATCGTTAACGTATAAAACGTCTACACCGCCCTGACCGGAAAGAGCCATCTTAGTAGCGTCGTCGTAGTCAGCAGAAACCTGAGGTCTGTAGTTTACTTTGATAACGCCGTTGTTTAGTTCGTTAAATTGCTTAACTAGGTTAGAGAAAACTTGCATTTCGTTGTTATCACCAAAGCCCCAGAAAGTAATTTCTGTTACGTCTTGGTCGTCACGGACAATGATATTACCGTCGCTGTCTAGCTCGATATCGCTACCGCCTTCGTCACCGCAAGCAGCAACTCCGCCAAGACCAATGAGCATTGATAAAACAAATGCTCCTACCTTTAAAAATTTTTTCATGTTTTTTATTCTCCTGAATAATAAATTTTTTTTCAAAATTAAGGTTTTTTGCTTATTATTAATATAGAAATGGTTATCGGCTTAAAAATTAACCGAATTTATTCAAATTTAAAATAAGCAAAATATATGCGTTATCCGCAAAGGGCAATCACGCCCTTTGCGGTATAAACCTAAAAGTTATTACTGAGCTCCAACAACGATACCGTTAGGAGTTACGAAGTGAGTTGCCTTTCCGGGCCAATCTGAAGTTCCCCATAAATGGCTAAATCCGGTTTCGTATACGCCACCAACAGCAAGAGCTACTCTGTTACCGGTAGCACCGATAAAGTCGTAAGGTACGAAGATTTCAAATACGGTTGTGTAAGATCCGTCTTCATTTGTTGAAGAGGTGTAACCCATACCGCAGTTAAACACTGTGTTGTTCCATGCGGTGAATGCGATTTGACGCCATGCAACACCGCCAAGTCTTACTTCGGGTCCCATATAGTGCCACCATTCTCCACCGCCTTGTTGACAGTGTTCGGTTAAAGCCTTTCTGTGGTTTACGGTGAACGCCATGTGAATACCGTAATCTGAAGATACACCAACCATAGTAATAGTTGCGCCGTTTGCAGTAGTGGTATGAGATTTAGCTAGAACTTCTTCAGTCCAAATAGCGTCGTCTAAAACACCGTCTAAGTTAGCTTGTGCAACGAAGTTTGCAGAGTCAACTAAACCTTCTTCAGTTATAAATTTAGCATCTTCAATATTCCAGAATAAGTTCGTCCAAGCAAAGCCGGTGAAGTTATTACCGTTCATGCTTAGGTTAATTCTGTATGCTTTTGAAATACCTGCAACAAATAATTCAACGGTGGTTACTTGCTTACCTTCCGCGTTAACGGTGGTTTGTGCAGCCATTTGATCCCAGTAATCAGTTCTCATTAATCTTCCGCCGTAGAATACAACGGGAATTGCAGTATCGTTAATTCTTATTTCAAAGTTATCGTTTCTTGCCCAGTCGCCGTTTACGGGAGCTGACCATTCGCCGTGAACGATAGTTGCAGCGATATATAAACCGTCGCTTGCAGCCTTACCGCTTAAGGTAATTTGAGTGCTTTCGTTACCAAAGGTTTGTGATGCTAGTTCTGCATATTCTTCTAAGTTACCGTCGATAGTAGCTTGAGTTGCAGGAACACCGATTTGTAAACCGCCTTCAGTAATTCTTAATACGTCGCCGTAAATACCCCAGCTACCAGCGCCTAAGTTAAAGTCTTTTGCTCCAAGTTCAAGACCGCCAAGGTGGTGGCTGAACCAGTCGCGGTTCCAGTCAAGAGCATAGGGGTGTTGTCCGTCGCCAACTAACCAACCGTTTTCGCCCATGGTCTTCCATGCGTAGTTGATGTAAACGCTGTCTTCTTCGCCCCAAGTAGAGATAAGCTCTGAAGCAACGAATAATTCAACGGTGAATACGTACTTGCCGTCTGAATTGTTAGCAGTTTCCCAAACGTAATCGCTTACGCCTGAAATATCGCCGTTAATACCAACGTATCTTTGAACGCCACCGTTTAGACGGAATTCAAGGTTGGTGTTCTTCCACCATGCATCTTCGGTGGTTAGAACGTTATTCATAACAGCAACAACGTGAATGGTAAGACCGCTTTCAGTCTTAACACCGCGTAAAGTAATAGTTCTATTACCTTCGTACTCTGCAACGGTTGCTACTTCGCCGTATGCGCTATCTACTTCACCGTCTAGAACAACGCCGTCATGTGCGCGGTAAATTTCACCGGTAATTACTAGGTTTTCGTTTGCAACAACGGTGTAAACGCCTTCTACTGCGGTAAGCTCAACGCCGTTAGCAAATAATTTAGCTACGTGGTAGCCTTCTGCAGCGGTTAAGGTTACGGTTTGACCTTCAGCAGGAACTAAAGTGCTTGCAATAACACCTTCTACTGCAGAAAGGTCAACAGATAATTTACCAAGGAATGAAACAACGATATTTGCATCTGCATCAGGCATTACGAAAGAGTAAACGCCTTCAACAGCTTCAACTAATTCGCCGTTTACTAATACTTTTTCAACGTAATCGTTAGATTCAATAGTGAAGCTTACGGTTTCGCCCTTCTTTGCAGAAGTCTTATCTAAAGTAATGGTTGCGCCTTCGTATTCGCCAACGGTTACGTTGTGAGGCTCAAGAAGAGTTGCTTCAACTTTACTTTCTACGTTAGTACCGGTTGCGTTCTTAACTAACATATGATAGTTAAAGCCCATAACGCCGGCAACCATCTTATCGTCTGCAGCTAAACCGGGAACCTTCATAGAGGTTACGGGCTTGCCGTCGATATACATATAAACTCTATCGTTAAGCTTTGCAACTGCTACGTTTACGTAATCATTATTAATATTCTTTCCGCTGGTGTAAAGAGGAGCTTGGTTATCCCATATCCAGTCAGAACATACGGTGTAACCGGTTGTGCTAACACCGGTGGGACGGTAAACTATGCATACGTTACCTGCATTAGGATCGAATAAATCGAAGTATGCAAATACCATTACGTCGTCGTTTCTTAATACTAAACCAGCCTTAGGATAAGGATCTTCGTGAGTTAGACCGGGAGCCTTAAGATCAACTTCAAAGTATAAGTCTTCAGAAGGTCCAAATCCGTTGTACCAAACGGTCTTTTCCCAGTAACCGGTGTTTTCTGCTAATACTCCGTTTTCATCAATAATCCAACCGTCACTGTGGTATAATCTTGCTTCAACGTTATCACCCATTACTGAGCCGTGTTCTCTTTCGTAACCCAATTCAGCAAAGATTAGTGAACCCCATAGAGGATAACCGTATTCGCAGTTTAAGTGTAAGCCTTCGTTTACTAAGAACATATTAGTTCTTGCGGTAACGTATTCTTCAGTTGAATCTTCGCCAACGAAATAGCTGAATACGTCAATGTAGTTAAACCATTCTTTATCAGCTTCCCATAAAGCCATAGCTGCGTTAACTTCCGCATACTTGTTGTTGTTTTGAGCAAACATCGTGTTGGGGATTAAGCTTACCCAGTGAATCTTTGCATTGGGGAATGCTGCGTGGTAGTTATTTAATAAGGTTTGTAATTCTAAAGCGGTGTCTGCTGCTTCTTGGCGAGCATCGTTAATATCGTTAACACCAATGTGAATTACAACGTTTTCAGGTGCGTAAGTTAATGCTAAGGTTTGTAATTGGTCTGCCCAATATTCAATCTTAGTTCCGCTAACTGCAAGGTTAACTGCATCAACAGAATATCTTGCTACTAATTGATCGTAGTTTAACTCTTCTGATTTATTCCAGAATGCAGCTCTGTCATCAGCTTCATTTATATCCATGTAGCTATCACCAATGAATAACGCGTCTATTCTATCAAATAGATTTTCGTTAACTTCAAAGGTATTGTCTGCAGTTAAAGCAATCCAGCTAGAGGTCTTTTCAGGGCTTGCGCCAAATTCTGAAGATTCGCCGTTTGCTCTGATAGCAAAGTTAGTAGCGTTAACGATAGAAGCGTAAATAGCTGCATCCTTGCTTTCCTTGCTAACTTCAGTGCTTGCGTAAGGAACGAAAATTTCTACGTAGTAACCGTCGATAGTTTCGTTTTCAAAGGTGAATTCGGTAACCTCTGCGGTAACGCCGTGTTCAACAACGTCAGAAGAAGCTAAAAGATTCTTAACCTCTACTCTTCCGCTTGCGTCAACTAGAATAGAAATAGCTCCGTCAGAATATCCGGTAACAGCCTGAACCTTAGCTACGTGTAGCTTAACGGCGTCACTACCGTGAATTCCATTTTCGCTGTTAGATACGTAAATCTTTTCGTCTACAACGTAAACGGTTATTTCTAATCCGGCTTCACCGTAAGTAATGAACCAGCTTGATTCAGCCTTTTTACCATCTTCGGTAACAGCATCAAATTTAAGATTTGCCGCAGGAATTGATTCTAGTATTTCAGCTATGGGTTCATCCCCACCGGTAGAATCTTCACTGGAAGTACCACTATCTCCTGAGCCTTGTTCTTCAGAACCGACTGATTCTTCAATAGAAGATTCAGAACCGCTTGATTCTTGTTCTGAAGCAGTTTTGCATGCAACTGCCATAACCATAGTAAACGCTGTTACTATTGCTAAAAGCAATAATGCAAGTTTTTTGTTTCTCATAACAAAAAAGCCTCCTTTCCCTTAAATTTTATTTTTTTATTTTTTAAACGACACCGAGGGAACGGTGTTGTATAATACCGATTTTATTCGTTACTTCTTGCTGTTTAATTAACCGTTAGAGCTCGTTAATCAACCTATAAAGCAACTTTCTTTGTTTATATTGCTCTTTTACCCTTCTTTTTATGCGGTTACCCCTTCCACCAAGAAAACCTCCTCCTTTACGCTAAAGAGCTTTTCTTCGCTTCCGCTAATCCTGCTAAGTATTGCGTTTGCGGAAATTTGAGCAAGCTTCCTTTTATCCCAACCAACCGTAGTTAAACGTTTTGGTAAAAATATCTCTTGCTGAATGTTATCCACGCCAATTATTAGCGGTATTTTTAAACCGTGTTTTTCAATAACGTATAAAGCTTGGAATGCAAATATATCGTTAAAGCAGAAAATCGCATCCGGCGGATTGCTTTTATAAGCTTGTAAAAGACGCTCCTCTAAAGGTAAATCCTCGCCAGGCCTTTCTCTTGCTATAAGCCTTACCTCCACGCCGACGCCTTTAAACTCTTCTTTAAAGCCAAGACATCTATCGTAGGCACAGGTTATGTCCATCGCTTCACTTATACAAAGTGGATTTTTACAGCCTTTTTCTATAAAACGCCTTGCGGCTATTTTACCAACCTCAACGTCGTCTACGTAAACGCTATCTACCCCTTCGTCCTCGCTTCTTCTACCCATTACTAACACGGGAACGCGATAGGTGTTTATTAAACGCGCTATGTTTTCATCCGCCTGCAAAAAGCTTATCACACCTTCCGCATTGTGCTCTAAGGCGGTTAAATAATCCCTTTCCTTTAGAACGTTATCGGTTACCGATATAGATAAAATGGAGTAGCCCTTTCCCCTTAAGTAGTCTTGCAAATAGTAAGTGATAATGGAAAAGTAGCTGTTCATTATATTATCGTAAATGATAGCTATTAGCTTGCTAGAGCCGTTTCTTAGCGAACGGGCGGATGCGTTTTGCACGTACCCCATTTCGGAAGCAATTTGCAGTATACGCTCCTTCGTTTCCTTGTTAATGTCTTCTGCGTTGCGAAAGGCTCGTGATACCGTTTGCGGAGTTACGCCGGCTACCCTTGCAACGTCCTTTATCGTTACTCTTAATTTCTTAGCCATTTTAGTTAAGGAAGAATTTTAAATTCGCCCTTTTCATCAAAGTAAACTTCAGTTATGCACGCTCTGCGGTCACCGCTGGGCGCGTCGTAGTGAGTGTGAATATGAAAAGTGGTGTAAAGCTTGCCGTCTTTTCCCTTAAAGATCATATTGTGACCGGGGCCGGAATACTCATTTTCTTTATACTTAAGAACGGGCTGATCGTATTTCTTAAAAGGACCAAAGGGGCTATCACTAACCGCGCAACCGATAGAATAATATCTAGAGGCGTAACAATTGCCCGAATAGTTAAGGTAATACTTTCCTGCGTGCTTATAAACGTAAGGCCCTTCGTTCCATTGCCAAGTAGAATCCTTTTCTAATTCCCAAGGTAAGTCAGGCTCTGAAATCTTTACAGGCTCGCCGATAAGAGCGGTTAAATCCTCGTTGATAGCAGAATAGTAAATAACGCTGGTGTGAACGCCGTTTATTACGTTTTCACTGCAATCTCTTACAAAGTAAAAATATTCCTTGCCGTCCTCGTCGGTAAATAGGGTTGCGTCAATGGTTGCATAGCCGTAGTCAAACAAAGGCTCGTTTTTAATATCTATAAAAGGACCTTCCGGCTTATCTGCAACGGCAACACCCAATCTTAAGCTGTGGTTTTTTGCCCATCTAGCGCTGTAAATCATGTAAAATTTACCCTTGCGATAATATACCTCAGGCGCCCAGAAATCACATTCGCCCCAAGGACTGTTTTTATAACAGTATCCGCCCTCTTCCCAATCGGTAAGATTTTCTGAAACGAAATATTTAAAGCCGTCTGAAGCAGAGGTTGCATACATATAATACTTTCCTTCATGTAAAAGAATGAAGGGATCTCCTATCCCCGTTATAGATGTTTTAATCACTGAACTGCTCTCCTTTTTTTTATAACATGCGTCGTTAGTAAATAACAAAAGAAAAATAACTACAAAAGTAAAAACGTTAACAAAAGTGTAACTTTTACTCATAATTTTTTATCCTTTACAGAACGATAAACACTTGATTTCTAACCACTGTTTTTTTTGTTAGTTTTTGTATTTATTGGTCCGCCTATTTGAACGATTACAATTTTCCGTTAACGATAACGGAATATTACATTAAGATTATACCATACATACGCGTGCGTGTCAATACCTTTTTTAAAAAAAGTATTAAAAATTTTAAAATACACACCTTGCAAGAGTAACTTTCAATTACAATAGCAAAAGAAAGTTAAAAAGTGTAAATAAGTGTTTTTTTGTTAATGTAGGGTGTTTGTGAGATTGCATTTAAAAAAATGCCACAAAATGGGTAATGTTCTTAGCGGAGAATTTGAAGATACCGATAAGTGCGAGCATCGCATTTGACTAGTCAAATACTTTATGGGCTAAACCCAAACCCCTATTATGAGCGAAGCAAATAACAAGGTTCTGCGTAGCAGGTTCTTATAACGACAGAAAGAGATAACAAATCGGTTCGCAGCCGAAATGTTATCTCTTTTTCTGTTAGTGAAGTTTTCGCTATCGCGAAAGTGAAGTTGCTACGCAGTGAAGTTTGTGCTACGCACAAGTGAAGTTAAGTTTGCCCATCACTTCGCCGTCAGGCGAAACTTCACTCACGAAGTGAACTTCACTATTGAAGATAACTTCACTTGCCCGTAAGGGCAAACTTAGTTTTAGCGTGTTCTCCGTTAAGGATAGCACGCTAAAGCGTAGAAGTGTTTAAAATAAATTTAATATCACAATCAAAAAGCCCTGCTTAATATAAGGCAGGGCGTAAAAAACAAAGTGTTTTTATTTAACTAAAAGTAAGGTTTTTGGTATTTTTATATTAAAAAAGCTGAGCTATAAGGCGATTAACGATGGTTTTTAAGATATTTTAGTTGGTAGCTAAATAGCTTGAAATCATTGTAATATCGCTTGCAATAGTGCTTAATGCAGAAGCAGATAAAGTGGTGGCATTTTCTAAACTAACGGCGTTTAACAAAGCTAAAGCGCTTGTTAAAATCGCCTTATCCTGCTTACTAAACCCGTAAGCAATAATAGCTCTTGGCGCGCAGGTTGAGGAATAATCGCCAACGTACTTTTTAGCACTCTTAAACGCATCTTCCGTTCTGCCCTCTTCTAAAAGAGCCGTGCAGTATTTTCCTGCTATAAATTCGTCGTATTCATCTTCTGCTTTATTCTTGCTTTTATCGTATATTTCAAAGTATTCAATTAAGGCCGCATTATCACTTGCGCTTATTGAAGAATTTATTACCAAAAGAAGATTTTCTTCGCTTTCTTCCCTTTCGTAAGCTCTTTCGTAATACTTAAGAGCGGTTTCTTCCTTACCTATATTACTAAAAAATTGAGCGGAAGTATGGCTATCAAAAATCAAAATAGAGCCGAATATCAATCCGCAAGCAATAATTATAGCGCCAACCGTTATAAGCGCGGTTTTAATTATAGTCTTTTGCATAAAATCCCCTTATACTTTTGCTAAAGTTAGCAAGTAAGCGTTTTATCTTGTTAAAATTATAACACAGTTTTAAAATATTGTCCACGAATAAGCGCCTTTTTCTAAAATTGTGCCCTTTATTTACTCTTTTTTTATTCTTTTGCATATATTCAACCGCTTTTTCATACCCTTTATTAACGGAGAAAATATATGAAAAGAAAAAAGATTTTTGTAGCGGTAGAGCTAGTTATTATTTGCGTATTAACCGTTATGGCTACACTTTCTGCCTGCAACTCTAAGCCCGATTATCTTTCTTACGTAAGCGAGCTTAGAAAGGACGTATTTATTGGCGAGCAAGATAATTTTTGCGTGGTTGTTTACGCGGGAAGCAAGGAATCACCCGCTACCTTTGACGGAATTAAGCAAGATACTCTTTTATGCCTTGGCTTCAAAATTATTCAAAAGGAAGAGGTTGGTAGCCAACTAACCGTAAAATTCACCGTTGGCGATAAGCAGTATAGCGCGCCCCTAACCTTTAATCCCGTTAAAAGCACCCTTTTTTGCGACGTTGAGGTTGCCGCCCTACCCGAAAAAAGCCTTGCCGTTGAAATTTGTTACGGCGAAAGCTCTACCTTGGTTAACACAGCTTCACAGCTAAACGAAAACACCGTTAGCTATACGAAAGCGCTTGAAAGCGCCGCTAGTAAAGGGGAAGCCTTTTTAAAGGAACACACCCAAAAGGGCGTTTTAAAGGCAGAAATAGTTATAAGACTGCTTTGTGAAAACGGCAAAAATTATTATTACGTTGGCTTTATTTGTGATAAAGGGCTCAAAAAGGCCTATCTTATAGACGGTGTAACCGGTGAGGTTATTGCCGAAAAGGATAACTAAAAAGCTAGCTATAGCGCTATTAACGGCATTTTCAACAAAAATTTTATTCAATTAAATTTTCTTTTTCACACCCAAAAAAACGCCATTTAAGGCTAAGCTCTTTTTAAGCTAGAACACGTAACAAAACCGAATAATTTTTATTGCAAATTGATAAAAAGCATAAAAAAACCACCCTGCAAAAAACAAGCAAGGTGGTTAAATTTTTTATTTTTAGAAATTACCCTTGATTAGATTACCAACGGTTTCCGCAAGGCAACCGGGTTCGCCAAGGAATGAATATAAGGGATTATATTCAAATATTAAACCGGTTAAACGGCCAGAGCGTAAAACGTCGTTAGTCCAAGTAAACATTCCGCTTCCATCTAAAGCAGCAAAGAACCAGTAGAAGCCAAGAAGGATAACTGCGCCAACGGCAAGGTTAATTATTGCGCCAAGCGTACCGCCAACGATATTGATAAGCTTGCTCTTTTTGCGAATCCACATAATGAAGCGATCCCATAGGTTAAGAAGCCATCTGAATAAGAAATACATGGGAACTATCATTATAACAGTGCAAATAGCAACTGCAGTGTAAAAGGCAATTTCTTCGTGGGTGATAAACGTGATATTTGCAAGTTTTAAAATACCCGCAAAACTATGGCCAAAATCAAGTAACCCCAATTGCATATCTTGTATCCAACCAAGCATGGGGAAAACGAAGAATGATAAAGCAAAGGCTGCGCCTATACTGATTATCATTGCTAATAAGCCCTTAGTAAAGTTAAGTAAAGAATTAAGCGTACCGGTTCGCTTAATACCCCTATAAAGGAATAGGGCTAAATATAAAACTAATAAAATATCTGCTACCCAAAACATAATTTTACCTTCTTTGCGCAAAAGTTCATTATTTTACGCTTTAATTATAATATAATTTACACGGTTTGTCAATGCTTTTTTTAACTTTTAACCTTAAATTTTATTTTAATTGAATTATTAATAGAATAAAAGGAGCAAATTAACTGTATAAAACAACCGCCATAAAAGCCCTTTACCGTGTAAAATGCAAGCAAGGCTTACGCAATGATATTCGCGCCTTGCGGTGTGATTACATACGTTTACTATGTAAATGATTACATACAACGATAAATCGTTGATTGCATACACGCATAAATGTGTGATTTGCTCACGCAAGGCTTCGCCGCTATAACGAAGTAAGTCAAGCTTATTGTAAATAAGCACTAGATGCGAGCAATAAACAAGGCTTGTTTATCTAAAAAGTAAATGGCTATGGCACTTAATAAGCTTCAATTGCGAGTTAGAGCGGTTAAACCGAGCATTGACTGAAGGGAGTTTACTTTAGCGTAAATGACCGAAGGCAAGCGCAAGGTTTCGCCGTTATAACGAAGTAAGTCAAGCTTATTTTGCTTTGTAGGTGTCCTTCAAAGAGGTTATCTCATGCAGAACGGTTTTTCCGTTTTCTTTACCCGTTTTATAATATCCTACGCGAAGAAGCTGGAAGCTTTCGCCTTCTTTGCATTCTGCAAGATATTTTTCTGCTTTACCAACGAAAATCTTTTCGCTTTCGGGGTTAAATCTTTCGCCAAAGTCTTGACCGGAATATTCAGCATCCTTTAAAAGATAATCGTATTTTTTAACAGTTACGTCAACGCAAGTAGCCGCGTCTACCCATTGAATAGTTCCCTTTACCTTCATTCCGCTAGTATCTGAACCAGACTTAGATTCAGGTAAATACGAGCAAATAAGTTGGGCTATAGCGCCGTTATCGTCATATTCAACCCTTTCACACTTAATGATATAAGCATTCTTTAAACGAACGTAACCTTCGGGTTTTAATCTAAAGAATTTTGGGGGCGGGTTATCAGAAAAGTCTTCTGCAGAAATATAAAGCTCTTTAGAAAAAGTAATCTTTCTGGTGGGGCTTTCTTCTAACTGAGGCTTGGTATCAAAGTCAAGAAGCTCACTTCCTTCGTAATTTTCTATAATAACCTTAATGGGGTTGATTACAGCCATAGCTCTTTCTGCATTAGCGTTTAAATCTTCCCTTACGAAGTGTTCTAAATAACCGCTTTCAATTTCTGAATTAGCCTTTGCAACGCCAACCGCTTCACAGAAGTTTTTTAAAGCGTTTGCGGGAATACCCCTTGCTCTTAAGCCCGTTAAGGTGGGCATTCTGGGATCGTCCCAGCCTCTTACCGTGCCCTCTTCTACAAGCTTCTTTAAATATCTTTTACTCATAACGGTGTTTGCAATATTAAGGCGAGCAAACTCTATTTGGCGGGGCTTATGCGCAACACCGGTATTTTCTACAACCCAATTATATAAGGGGCGGTGATCTTCAAACTCTAAGGTGCAAAGAGAGTGAGTTACGCCTTGCATAGAGTCACAAATAGGATGAGCGTAATCGTACATGGGGTAAATACACCACTTATCGCCAGTGCGGTGATGAGTTGCGTGTAAAACCCTATAAATTACGGGGTCTCGCATATTGATATTAGGTGAAGCCATATCAATTTTAGCGCGAAGAACCTTTTCGCCGTCTGCGTACTTACCTTCCTTCATTTCGTTAAATAAACGAAGATTTTCTTCCACGCTTCTATTTCTGTAAGGACTTTCAGTACCCGGTTGAGTAAGAGTACCGCGAGTTTCCCTAATTTGTTCAGCAGTAAGATCGCATACGTAAGCCTTGCCGTCCTTAATTAACTTAATAGCAAGCTCAAAAATATCGTCAAAAAAGTCTGAAGCGTAATGCATTTCATACCACTTAAAGCCAAGCCATTCAATATCTGCCTTAATAGCGTCAACGAATTCAGTCTTTTCTTTAGAGGGGTTAGTATCGTCAAAGAAAAGATTGCACTTTCCGCCGTATTTTTTAGCAGTACCAAAGTTTAAGCATAAGGACTTTGCGTGGCCAATATGCAAATAACCGTTTGGCTCAGGGGGAAATCTGGTATGAACCTCGTTAACCACACCGCCTTCAAGCTCTTCGTTAATAATGTCTTCAATAAAATTCTTTGCTTCCATCTATATATCTTCCTTATAAATTTAACTATTTCAGTTTGGCTTTTTTAATAAACGGCCTTAATTTCGCGTCTGCAGTTCGCCTTTTAAAAGCAACTTAACAAATAAAAACACCGTTTAATCGCGTTATAGAGCCACTTTTATATCTCTTTAAGCTTTGCCAAGGTCTTTTTAAAATATTCGGGCAAATCACAACTAAAGGTCATTTGCTCGTTCGTGGTGGGGTGCGTAAAGGTTAGCGAATAAGCGTGTAAAAGCTGACCTTCTAAATTAAACGGGCATTTTTTAGGCCCGTAAACCTTATCACCAACCACGGGATTTCCAAGATGCTTGCTGTGCACTCTTATTTGATGAGTTCTACCCGTTCTTAAGGAAAACTCACAAAGAGTATACCCTTCGTATCTTTTAATAACCCTATAATCGGTAACCGCCCTTCTTCCCTTAGTAGAAACGGCGTAAGCGGTTCTATCCTTAGCAGAACGGTCTATAAAGGTATCTATAACCCCGCTATCCTCCTTTACCTTACCGTGAAGTAACGCAAGGTAAATTCTTTTGCAGGTTTTACTTTCTATTTGACTTGCTAGCGATATATGCGCCCTATCGTTTTTAGCAACGATTAATAGACCGGAGGTATCCTTATCTATTCTGTGAACTATACCCGGGCGAATTACGCCGTTTATACCGCTTAAGCTATCTAACGCAAATAAAAGAGCGTTGACCAAGGTGTTATCGTCCGTTCCGTTACCGGCGTGCACAGTCATTCCCTGTGGCTTATTTATAAGCGCAACGTCCGCGTCTTGATAAACTATATCTAAGGGAATATCAACGGGCTTTACGTCCAACGGCTTAAGCTCCGGTAAGGAAAACTCAATAACGTCCCCTTCTTTTACCGTATATTTACCCTTTTGAGGCTTGCCGTTAACAAGCACTCCGCCTTCATCAGTTATCTTTTTAACGTGCGAACGGCTAAGCTCTGTTTTTAAGGCAATAAAGGCGTCTAGCCTTACTCCGCCATTTTCCACGGTTAAGGTTATCATTCGCCTTTACTCTCATTTTTGTTTTTCTTAAAATTAAACACGGGATCTTCGCCCATAAATAAAACGTAGAAAATAAGCATAAACGCGCCAATGCAAAGGCAAATATCTGCAACGTTAAAGTTAGCAAAAAAGGGCACGTTTATAAAGTCACGCACGTAGCGGAATGCCAAACGGTCTATAAAATTACCTATAGTACCCGAAAACATAAGCGCAAGAGCGCTGTTAAGCCATTTGCTCTTTGGCTTTTTTATAATAATAAAGCCCACTCCAAAAGCCAAAACCACGACTGTTAGAAGGATAAAAAAGGTTTGCGCCCACTCTACGTTAGATAAAAAAGAAAATGAAGCGCCCTTGTTGTAGGCTATATCTATTTTTAAAATCCCTTCTAAAACGGGAATATTAACCTTGTAAGCATCACAAATTATTTTGCTAATTTGGTCAACGAATAAGGTTGCAAAAAAAAGTATTATATACCACATTAGTCCATTACTCCAAGTTCTTTACATAAGGTAGCTAAATCCAGCTCGCTACCGGGATTTAAAACCTCTTCTAGGTTAAAACCGCCCTCTTCCGCATTACCGCCGTTAATTGCATTAGTAAGCTTTTCAAGCAGTTTTACCCCTTCTTCTAAGCTACTGTTACAGGGATTATCCTTTAAAATTTCGCTTAAAGCAACCGCTAAAGCCCTTCTTTTGCGACTTTCAGGGGTAATATCCTTAGGCTCTGGCAAGGCGCTTTGCCATTTTTCAACGAAAATGCGAAGCCTAGTAATTTCTTTTTCGTATTTTTGGCGCGCTTCCTCTATAATAACCTCTGCCTTAGCGCTTGCCTGCTTTTCCCCTTCGCTTTTAAGCTGATTAAGCTGCTCTGTGAGCTTTTGGGTTTTATCGCGCTCTTTGTTTAACTCCGTTTGAGAAAGCAAAAGAGCCTTTTGACTTTCTTCAAGCTGTTTTTCAAGCGATTTTATTTTTTCAGTTTGCTTTTTTGAAGAAAAAATCAAGCCTTATCTCCCCTTATTTGCTTAATCATATCAGTTTTCAACGCGTATAATCCGTCTGATAAATCCACCTTGTAAATGTGGGGATTATCTATTCTAGTATATTCCTCCCAGAAGGTTTCTAGCTCACTCTTTGCGTAAAGAGCTATTTCCTTTAACGGGGGAAGCTTATAGTAAAGCTTGCCGTTTTCTATTACCTTAACGGATAACTCGCGAAGCTCGTAATTTTCAAAGGTAATACATTTCCATCTTTCGGTGGGATGGTAAAGGGTTAAGGGCTTGGTGGTATCTATTTTTTCGCCACGTAAGCAAATTAAATCCGCTTCTGCCTTGCCGTTAACGTAAACCCTGTATATACTCTTAAAGCCGGGGTTTGTTATCTTTACGCTGTTATCTGAAAGCTTAATTTTGGGGGTAATACTACCGTCCTCTTCTACCATTCCGGATAGCTTGTAAACACCGCCTAAGGCAGGCATTTCAGAGCTGGTTATAAGCTTCGTGCCAACACCCCAAAGTGAAATCTTTGCGCCTTGACTCTTTAAAGATGCTATTGAATACTCGTCTAAGTCGCCTGAAGCGCAAATAATAGCGTCCGGATAGCCGGCCTCGTCTAGCATTTCCCTTGCCTTTTTAGAAAGGTAAGCTAAGTCGCCGGAGTCTAATCTAATACCAAGCGGTTTATGACCTTGCTTTTTTAACTCGTCAAACACCTTAATTGCGTTTGGAACACCGCTTTTTAAGGTGTTGTAGGTATCAACCAAAAGCAACGCAGAATCGGGATAAATTTGCGCGTACGCCATAAAAGCGTCGTACTCGGTGGGGAAATTCATTACCCAGCTGTGCGCGTGCGTGCCTGAAACCTTAACGTCAAACATTTGACCTGCTAAAACGTTAGAGGTTGAGGTGCATCCACCGATAATTGCAGCCCTTGCGCCGTATAAGCCCGCATCAGGCCCTTGAGCCCTGCGAAGCCCGAATTCAAGCACGTTATCCCCCTTAGCGGCGTTGCAAACCTTTGCCGCCTTAGAAGCAATTAGCGTTTGGTGATTTAAAATATTAAGTAGCGCCGTTTCTATAAGCTGAGCTTGAATAATGGGCGCTTTTACAGTTAAAATAGGTTCGCCGGGGAAAACCACCGTGCCTTCAGGAAGGGCGTAAACGTCCCCGGTAAATTTCATATTCGCAAGGTAATTTAAAAATCCCTCGTCGAATAAATTTAAAGAGCGAAGATATTCTATTTCTTCTTTGCCGAAGTTTAAGTTTAAAATATAATCCACAGCCTGTTCAAGCCCTGCAGCTAGAGAATAAGTTATTAGCTTATTGGGGCGGAAGAATAGGTCGAATATAGCAACTTGCTCGTGTCGGCCTTTAAGATAATAGCCGTTCATCATGGTTAATTGATAAAGGTCGGTAAGCAGCGTGAGATTTCTTTTTTCCATAATAGACCTCTACTTAAATGATTTGATTTCGGGAAGCTCCTCTTCCTCTTCTTGAGGATTTTCTTCATCACGTTCTTTACGCTTTTGGTAATAAACGTTACTGTTTTCTTGCGCGTACCAAAGTTGATCTTCCTTTTTTAATTCTTCGCGCGTTTTATAATCTACGTAGTCAGCTTTTTCGTTATCAAAAACTAAAACCATATTCTTCCTATAAACGAGCATTATTACTAGCAATAAAATAGGAATGCAAGTTAACGCAATAATTAAAAGTATCCACCATTTAATTGCAAAAATTGCCAAAATGAATAAGGTGAATATTATTGCTAAGAAGGTTATAACGGCAGAAATTGCCAATAATATCTTGGTTTTGTAGATTGCGCCGATAACCATTTGTGAAACGCCAAAGGTTAAGCAGGCGGTTGCTATGCCTATTAAGATAGTAGCAACCACAAACCATCCGCTTTCCCTATCTTGAAGCTGAAGTCCTGCAATAATGGTTGCAACGCCGGAAATTACCAACGTAATTATTAGCGAAATGATAATTGCAGTTAATCTTGAAATTTTGTTTTCTTTTGTTTTTTCCATATATTTTCCTCCTTTAATCTAAGAAAATATCAACAGTTAAAACTTTTTATATGCGCTAAAGTTAAATTATTCTTCCGTTTCTGCGGCTGCAGTAGGTAAGCTTGCCTCGTAAGCGCGCTTTTTAGCTAGGAAATGCTTTAAAATAAAGTAAGCAGGAACTGATAAAGCAACTAAAACTATTGATAACGTTTGTGAAGGGGTTAAGCTACCTATAAAAGCACCTCTATCGTCTGCTCTTGCAAACTCAATAATAAATCTCCAAACGCCGTAAGAAGCAAGATATACGGGTAAGCTGTATTCAAAATCTTTTTTGTATAAAAGCAAGGTTAAAACGGTGAATAAAAGGAAAAGGAATAACGCTTCGTAAAGCTGGGTGGGCACGTAATATCCCCAACCGTTAGTTCCGTCCATTCTGATTCCGCCAAAAACGTATTCTTGACCTAAATATTCGCCGTGACAGCAGCCCGCCATTAAACAGCCCATTCTGCCAAAGGCGTGAGCAATTATCATGCACATAGGAGCAACTGCTACGAGCTTAGTTAATGAAAAAGGATATTTTTTGCGGAAGATTAAGCAAATAACGATAAAGGTAAGAGCGCCAGTTGCTAAGCCACCGATCGCAGTAATACCCGACTTAATGCTAAATTGAGGGTTAGGAACTCCGTTTTTTACGTCCTCTATATATTGGAACAATCCATGCCAAAGAGCAGAACCGATAAAGCCGATTACGATTGAAGCAATTCCGTTATAAAAGGCAAAATCTACGTATTCGTTAGGAATTCCCGCTCTTTTACTGTATTGAAAAAGCACGAAAAAGCATGCAAGAATACCTAGTGCAATCAAAAGGCCGTATAAGTAAATATGAGTATCGCCTATAGAAAGTATGGGATTAGGGAACATAATTCCTCCTATTAAACGCCCTAAAGGGCGTATTTGTTTTTTTGATTATACTGTATTATAACACACTCACGTCATTTTTTCAATCATTTTCTAATAAAATCCGCTAATTATAGTATTTTTTTCTCTTTAAGAGAAAACCCATTAAAAGCAAACGACTTACCCATCTTTAAAGAAAAATAAAAAAGGTAAGCCGTAGTTAAGCTTACCTATTTGTTGTTTTTCTTCATAAAAAGCCTTCGTTTTAAATAAAATTATCATAAAAAACCACGCTATAGCGCGATTAACGGCTATTAGGGCCTTATTTAATCTTATCTACGATAGTGCTTACTATCATATCAAAAGCGTTCTTATTATAACCGCCTTCAGGCACTATAATATCGCTATATCTCTTTTTAAAGGGCTCTATATAAGCTTCGTGCATGGGCTTAACCGTTTCTAAATATTGGTTAGCAACCGAATCTAAGGTTCTTCCCCTTTCCTTAACGTCGCGAAGCATTCTTCTTAAAATACGTACGTCCGCATCAGTATCAACGAAAATCTTATAATCCAAAAGCTCAACGATTTCCGGAACGGCAAAAAGCATAATACCTTCTATTATTATAACCTTTTTACTTTCCGCATAAACCCATTTTTCACCGCGAAGATGTGTGGAAAAATCGTAAGTAGGATAACTGATTGATTCCCCCTCTTTGAGTTTTTTTACGTGCTCTACGAGTAAATCGCTATCAAACGCGTCCGGGTGGTCGTAGTTAGTTTTAATTCTTTCTTCAAAGGGTAAGTGCGCGTTGTTTTTATAGTAACAGTCCATACTGATATGTAGCGCATCATCCTTTAACGCTTCGTAAATTTTTTGCGCCAAGGTGGTTTTTCCACTACCTGTTCCGCCACAAATACCTATTACTAAATGCTCCATAATAATCTTCTCCTTCGTAAACAAATAGGGCTATAAGTCGATAAACAAGGTTTTCGCTTGATTATATACAAAAAGCCGAAAGCAAAAGCTAACGGCTTATACGTTGTTTTTATGGGTTATGAGATTTTAACGGGCTTGCCGTTTTCCAGCTTATAATAATTGCTTGAAGCAGAAATAGTAAATTCAATTTTATCTTCGTTAGAACCAACGAAAGCGTTTTCTGCTAAAGATCTTACGGTGTGAGAAATACTAACCTGAGCAAGTCTTTCGCAATAAGCAAAGGCAAAGCTACCAACCGTTTCTAAGCCGGCAGGTAATTGAAGGCTAATAATAGAGGTTGCAGCAAATGCAGATTCGCCAATAACCTTTAAAGAAGAAGGTAAAGTAAGCTCTTCAATAGAAGAACAGCCGTAAAACGCGCCTGCTTGAATTTCGCTTACGCCGTTATAAAAATAAACGGAAGAAAGTGAAACGCAGCCGTAAAAGGCGGTTTTACCGATTACCTTGATGCTTGCGGGAATTTGAACTTCCTTAACGGCGCTTTCCTTAAAACCGTTTTCGGCAACCTGAGTAACGGCTTTACCGTTATAGGCGTTGGGAAGCTTTAACGCTTCGTTTTCAGGAATTTCTGCGCCAGCCTTTAAAGCAACGGAATAAGTACCGTCGTTAAGCTGAACGAAATCAAAGAGATTCTCGTCTGAAGGAAGGTAATCCTTAGGACCTTTTAAGCAACCGCTTAAAGCAGATAGAGCAAGACATCCTATTAAAATAAGAGCAAACAGTTTCTTTAAAGCTTTCATAATTAACTCCTATGAAAAAACTCACTAATAGCTAGTGACGAAGCACGCGTAATTTAAAAAATCACTCGCCCTCAAGCAGTATTATACAAATTTATGGAATTTTTGTCAATACTTTCTTTTAAAAATATCGTTTTTTTTATTTTTTTGCACTAAACGCGCCTTTTTAGCTAAATAATATATTATTTTAAAGGCACTCTTGCAACGGCGTTTAAGGATAAATCCGCAAAGTTACCCTTCAAATACTGTATATAGCCCTCCGCTGCAATCATAGCGGCGTTATCCGTACAAAGGCTCTTTGGAGGTAATACCACCTTAATACCCTTCTTTTCACACTTAGCTGCAAGCTTAAATCTTAAATATCCGTTAGCCACTACTCCACCGCCTGCAGTAATGCAATTTAGCCCTTTTTCGCGAGCGGCTAATATACATTTATCTATTAAAACGTCTACCGCAGCCTTTTGAAAGGAGCAAGCTACGTCTGCCTTGTTAACTTCCTTGCCCTGCTGGGTTTGATTGTGAACGTAATTTATAACCGCAGTTTTTAATCCACTATAAGAAAAATCGTAACCGCCCTTGCCTTTTAGCATAAGTGGAAGCTGAACGCTTGGCTCGCCCTGCAGAGCAAGCTTTTCCACGTTAGGGCCACCGGGATAAGATAAGCCCAATACCCTTGCAACCTTATCAAAGGCTTCGCCAACGGCGTCGTCTAGCGTTCCGCCTAAAATTTCAAACTCGTCGTAGCTTTTAACCTCTATAATAGCGGTATGCCCACCGCTTGCAAGCAAGGAAATAAAGGGTGGCTTAAGCTCTTTATCGGCAAGATATATTGCCGCCAAATGCCCCCTAATATGGCTTACCGGAATTAAAGGCACTCCCAAAGAAAAGGCTAACGCCTTTGCGTAAGAAACGCCAACCAGCAGCGCCCCTAAAAGCCCAGAGCCGTAGGTTACGGCAATAGCATCTATATCCTGCAAGCTCTTTCCCGATTTTTGCAAAGCCCTTTCCACAACGGTAGAAACGGCGGTTGTGTGCGCTCTTGAAGCAATTTCGGGAACAACGCCGCCAAATCTAACGTGCTCAGTCATAGAGCTTTCTATTTCGGAAGCTAGCAGGTTGTTTCGACCTTGCAAGATAGCACAGGCAGTTTCATCACAAGATGATTCTATAGCTAATATTATTGCGTCTTCCTTTATAGGATGCGCTTTTACACTTTCATAATAACTCATTAGAACACCTATTATGATTTCTTAAGATATTCTATAATGAAGGCATCTATATCCCCGTCCATAACGGCGTTAACGTTACCCGTTTCACAACCGGTGCGGTGATCCTTTACCATAGTATAAGGGCAAAATACGTAAGAGCGTATTTGACTGCCCCATTCAATTTTTTTAATTTCGCCTTTAATAGAAGCCTCTTCTGCAAGTCTTTCGCTTTCGCGCTTTTCTATAAGCTTACTCATAAGCATTTTCATAGCGCGCTCTCTGTTTTGCACCTGACTTCTTTCGTTTTGGCAAGCAACTATAATACCCGTGGGTATATGGGTGATTCTTATTGCCGATTCCGTTTTGTTAACGTGCTGACCTCCAGCACCGCTTGAACGGTAGGTATCAACCTTTAAATCCTCCGCGCGGATAACTACTTCGTTAGTATCTTCTATTTCCGGCATTGCCTCTACCGAAGAAAATGACGTATGTCTTCTTGCGTTAGAGTCAAAGGGGGAAATTCTTACCAAGCGGTGAACTCCCTTTTCTGCCTTTAAATAGCCGTACGCGTTATCCCCTTCCACCTTAAAGGTGACGCTTTTAATACCCGCTTCATCACCGGGAAGTCTATCATATTCGGTAATCTTAAAATCGTGCTTTTCTGCATAACAGATATACATTCTGTAAAGCATTTCCGTCCAGTCGCACGCTTCAGTTCCGCCTGCTCCGGCGTGTAAGGTCATAAGCGCGTCACAACCGTCGTACTTACCGCGAAGAAGGGTTTGAAGTCTTAATTCTTCAATATCATTTTCTGCCTTTTCTAAATCACGCTCTATATCGGGGGCGTAGCTTTCGTCGTTTTCTTCTTCTACTAAAACAAGAAAATCTTCTACGTCGTCTACCGCTTGAACGGTTTTATCGTATACGGCAAGCTTATTTTTAATTTGTTGAAGCTTTTTAGATACCTGAGTGGATCTTTCCAAATCCCCCCACACCTCGGGAAGCTCTAGCTGAGCTTCTAAATCCTTTTGTTCCTCTCTTAATTTATCAACGTCAAAGAGAGTACCCTGCCTCTTTCAGGGTGTCTCGAAGTTGACGTATTTTTTGAGTGTAAATATCAGTTCTTAACATACGCAATCTCCTAACAATTTAACTAAAAGTGTGGCAATAGCCTCGTTAACCGCAGTTTAGAAAGGTTACTACTACCAAAGTAAAAGTATTTCTTTAACTATATAAATATATAAAACAAAAAATTATATTCTATCAAGGTAATGCACTTTAGCATACGTAACCGAAGGCAAGCGCAAGGCTTACGCAATAATAATGCTAAAGCAAATGATGTTTGAGCGTTGCTCAAATGATGTTTTGCTACCGCAAAATGATGTTCGCACCCGTGCGAATTTAGGGATGGCTCTTATTATATACACACCTTGCGGTGTGATTACATACGTTTACTACGTAAATGATTACATACAACGATAAATCGTTGATTGCATACACGCATAAATGTGTGATTTACTCACGCAAGGCTTCGCCTATAAAACACTAAAGCGAATGGCTGTGGCACTAAATAAGCCTTAGTTGCGAGCAGTTGGCACAAACAACGAGTATTTTGCGAGGGCGCGTACTTGGCGTACGCAACCGAAAGAAATATGAGTTTTCGTGACAAATACGAAGCAGATAGGGATTATTGTAAATAAGCACTAGATGCGAGCTAGAGTGGTGAAACCGAGCATTGACTGAAGGGAGTGTACTTTTAGCGTACATGACCGAAGGCAAGCGCAAGGCTTACGCAATGATATTGCTAAAGCAAATGATGCTTGAGTGTGCTCAAATGATGTTTTGCTATCGCAAAATGATGTTCGCACCCGTGCAAATTTAGGGATGGCTCTTATTATAGAATAAGGCTTACGCAAATATAATAAAAGTTAATCACACACAAAAAAGCTAATAGCTATGGCACTAAATAAGCCTTAGTTGCGAGCAGTTGGCACAAACAACGAGTATTTTGCGAGGGCGCGTACTTGGCGTACGTAACCGACGCAAAAACGCAGTTTTTGTGACAAATGCGAAGTAAATAAGGTTTATTTTTTAGTCTTCGCGGAAGCTTTTTGCAATCTCTAACTCATCCTTAGTTAGCTTTTCATCATCAGTATTTGCTTTAATAGATTTAAGCTGTTCTAATTGGAAATCTTTATAAACCACAGAGCCGTCTTTAGCTTCTATTTTAACTTTTACGTTATAGGTTAACATATTAACGGAAATAACCGTGCCCTTACCGTCTGGCGAAACGACGTCGCTACCGATTTTAGGCATTTTCTTGTAAACCTCTTTATAGTAATCGTTTTCATAAGCTAAACAGCACATAAGTCTTCCGCAAAGCCCGCTTATTTTAGATGGGTTTAAGGAAAGCCCTTGGGTTTTAGCCATTTTAATAGAAACCTTTTTAAAATCTGACATACAGCTTGCGCAGCAGCAAGGTCTGCCACAGGGCGCAATACCGCCTAAAAGTCTTGTTTCATCACGAATACCTATTTGGCGAAGCTCTATTCTAATTCTAAAAACGGAAGCTAAATCCTTAACTAAATCGCGGAAGTCAATTCTTCCGGGCGCGGTAAAGTAAAAGATAACCTTACTGCCGTCAAAGGTGTATTCTGCGTTTATAAGCTTCATATCTAATCCGCGAGCAAGAATCTTCTCGTTGCAAATTTTAACGGCTTCCGGCGCTTTTTCTTCATTCTTTTTTAATCTATCTAAATCGGCTTGGGTTGCCTTTCTTATAATAGGCTTTAAGGGTTGAACGATTTCGCTATCGTCAACCTCCTTAACCTCTATGGTAACCGTACCGAACTCCACACCGCGCGCAGTTTCAACTATTACTCCGTCACCCTTTTTAAACCTTTCTTTACCGGGAGCAAAGTAATAAACCTTTGCGGTGTTTTTAAATCTTATTCCTACAATTTTTGCCATCTGTATTTCTCCTCTAATATGGAAAGCAATATACCGTCCGTAACGACGTTCACGTTGCCGTTATAGTAAAGCGCCCTTTCTGCTAAATTAACCCTTTCTATTATAGCAAGAGCGCTGGGTAGCTTGTATATTTGTGAAAGCTCTTCTATTACGGAGCTACCGCCACCGCAGCTATAACGCCTTACGATAGAGCTCATAGTCTTTTTCAAGCACACTAAGAACTCCTTAATATTATCTTTATCTATCTTACAAGCAAAGGAAGACACTTCCCTGCTTGACTTCATCTCTTTTAATAGGTTATACACGAATTCTTCGGTGTGTAACCCCTTTTCTTCGTTATAGTATTCAACTGCAACGCCAGCCTTACCTTCCGCAAAGCTCACAGCCCTGGCAAGCTTTTCCTTATCCGGGCAAACGCTTTGCAAGCCTTCTAACAAATCCTCGTCTGAAAAGCTGGGAATTTCTAGCTTTTTAATTCTTGATTTAACGGTGGGAAGTATTGCGTTTTCGTTTTCTATTCCCATAACGATAAACACGTTTTTAGGCGGTTCTTCCAAGGTTTTTAAAAGCTTGTTTTGCGCAGAACCGTTCATAGAGGCGGTATTTACCAAAGCAAATACTCTTTTTTCGCTTTCTACGGGCTTAATATAAGTTTGGGCAATAAGCTCATCTATATCCCCCGTTAAAATTTTTCCGCCTGCAGTTTTTGGATAAAAGGTTACGTCTGAATGAGTACCCTTTTCTATTAATCTACAGCTACGGCATTGGTCACAATAATCGGCGCTATCGCAAAGCAGCATCTTGGCAACTATTTTAATAAAGGCGTTAAGCGTAAAACAATCCTCGCAAACGAGCGCGTAAGCGTGCGAAAGCTGCCCGCGCGTTTTATCGCCCAGAATTATTTTATAAGCCACCGTCTTTTTAAATAATTCAACCATGCCCTTACTCCTTAACTACTTTTACAAATCCGCCCTCTACGCCAAAAGTATTCTTCGCGCTAAGCCTTTTTATAACTGAAGAATCGTATATCTCGCCAGCCGTAATAACGGGATAGCAAGGTGGGAACAATCCCGCGTTTTGCGCGCAAACACGCCCTAACGCATCCTTTAATAAAAGGCTTTCGCTTTCACTTTTTCTTGCCTTTACGTACCCCATTTTTCTAACGGGTAAAGGCATTTTTATATCTTTAACCTTAGAGCTTAAATTGGCGCTCTTTAGAGCTTCAACTACTCTTAACGCTTCCTCTTCACTAAATTTTGCAGAAAGCATAAACAATATTGCGTTATCTGAAACCAGCTCCGCGTATATCCCGTTTTTTTCTAACAGCTCGCCAAGCTCGTTGCCAAATCCCTTACAAAGCAGGGTTACCTTTAAGTAATCATCCGTTTTAAGAATTTTAAGCCCGCTTTCACAAGCTCCGTTTATAAGCAACTGCTTTGCCTTTAAAAAGCTCTTTTCGTACTGCGCCTTTACGCTTTCGTATCTTTTAATACCGCTTTCTACGCTTGCCATTATTAAATAGCTTGGGCTTGAAGTGGAAAAAATACCAAGCCCTTCGTTAACCCCTTCTAAAAGCTCTTCGTCGTTAACGTGAAGTATTGCGCCTTGGGTAAGCGTTTCCAGCGTTTTATGCGCGCCGTCTACCCAAATATCGGCGTATTTACCGGCGTAAAGGGTGAGATTATCAAAAACGAAATGCGCGCCGTGAGCGCCGTCTACGATTAAAAGCTTGTTATTTTTTTTAAGCCTTTTATTTATATTTTTTAAATCAAGCGCTCTACCAAAATAGTCCGGAGAGGTTAAAAGCGCGCCTATAAGCTCGTTATCTGCCATATCAAACAGCTCGCCGTTTAAAAACTCACCCGTAAACAATCCGTTTTCTATTTTTTCATTTAAGAATATCGGTTCTATACCAAAAAGCTCAAGCGCGTTGAAAACGCTTTTATGCGAGCCCCTTTGCACTATCATTTTTTTACCCTTATTTTTAACCGCAAAAACGGCAGTTAAAACACCCAAGGTAGAGCCACCCGTTAAAATATGCGACCTTTTCGCCCCGCATATTTTTGCTATATCGTTTTCCGCAAGCATAATAACCCCGCTTGGGTTAGCCAGGTTATCTGAAAAGGAAAGCTCCGTAATATCGCGACCGTAAGCCTCGCTAAGCGAGCCTTCCACCTTACCCTTATGCCCGGGCATATGCAAGCGAACAGCGCCTTCTTTAGCGTAAGAGGCCAAGCAGTCGGCAATATATTCTTTTTTCATATATACTTCCGTCCTTTTTTGCATTTACGCCTTTAGCGCGTTAGTAAAACACCCTTACTTTATTAAAGCGGGTAACTGTGTGTTTAAGAAATTACTGTACTTAGAAATCATTGCGTTTACGAAGCTTAAGGTTTCAAACTGCAAATGGGGTTGATAACCGTAATAATCGTATACGCATAATACTATACCCTCTGCAGTAGAGCCGGTAACAGCCCCCTCTTCGTCGTAAAGGTTATAGTAAAAATCGCTGGTAATAACCTTTTCAGTACCCGTAAGGCGACCAAGGTTTATACCGTAAACTCTTTCCTTTTGATTAGCAAGAGTTTCTGCATCAATAGCGTTAGGATCAGCCGCCACCGTCTGCGTATATCTTACGTAAGAATACTTTATTTCGGGGTGGGTATTCAAGCAGTCTTCAAGCATAATAGCGTTATTCCAAACCCTTTTAATACGCTCTATTTCCCCTTTAACGCCATCTTGATATCTTTGGCTTTCTTCATTTCTAAAGCGGGGATCTTTTTTCATTCTTTGGGCAAAATAATCGGTTATTCTTTGCTCGTTTAAATAATAAACGCCGTTAGAAGAATAAACGAACCCGTTTTCTAAGCAGTATTTTTTAGCGTCAGCAATAAGGTCGTTATAATCGTAAAACACCTCGCCGTAATTATCTATAAGAATACGGAAGGGAGATTTAAGCTTTTCTATGCTTTCGGGGTGGTCAACGGTAATCATAACGTCACCTTCCTGAACGGAGTTAGAGGTTAATAAAATTTCCGCATACGTTTCCCCAATTTCGCGAACGTTAAAATCAAGCACGTCGTAAGAAAAAACGCCCTCTTTTTGCATATTCTCGCCAAGAGTAGTGGGATCGGTAGAATATCTATAATCTCCGCCGTAAAAATAGAATATACCAAAGGTCTGCCCTTTGCTTGCGCGCGGAGAGCCTATCGTGAACGCCAATACCCAAAGGAATACGATTGCAACAACCAAGACTATCATCTTAATCCAATCGTAGGATAGCATATTCGCTACCCTTTTCTTTGTAAAGCGATTATCCATTTATACTCTTAGTAAGATACCTTTTCTAAGCGAATACCGTAGCTTGATGCAGGAGCTTCTACGGTTGCAATTTCGCCAACGCGCTTACCGATTAAAGCCTTGCCGATAGGGGATTCGTTAGAAATCTTACCTGCCTTAAAGTCTGCTTCGGTAGTACCAACGATAGCAAAGGTGTATTCCTTGTTATCACTTAAATCGGTAAAGGTTACGGTTGAGCCAACGCCTGCAACGTCCTTTCTAGCGTTAACGGTAATAATTTCTGCGTGTTTAAGCTTATTTTCTAATTCAACGATTTCGCCTTCGATAAGCGCTTGTTCGTTCTTTGCAGCGTCGTATTCAGCGTTTTCTGAAAGGTCACCGAATTCTCTTGCTGCTTTAATGCGCTCCGTAATTTCAGGGCGCTTAACCATTTTTAAGTATTCAAGTCTTTTCTCAAGCTCAAGCTTACCTTCTTCGGTTAAAATTACTTTTTCAATCATTTTTATACCTCTTAATTTTATTTGGTAGCCCAAAAGGGCCTTTTTATTTTTTGCGGAATACCGCGTGTTTTTACTTTACTTGTTTAAAACGGCTTTAATTCTTCTTACACCGCTTGATGAGGACTGTTCCTTAACGATCTTAAACGTGCCAAGATCGCCCGTTCTTTTAGCGTGAGGACCACCGCAAATTTCCTTACTGAATTCGCCCATGGTGTAAACCTTAACCTTATCGCCGTACTTGCTTTCAAATAAGCCGATAGCTCCTTGAGCCTTAGCTTCTTCAACGGTCATTTCTTCCATTACTACTTCAACGTCTGCCTTAATAGCTTCGTTAACCAGCTTTTCTACCTCTGCAATTTCTTCTGCAGTCATAGGTCTTCCAAAGTTAAAGTCAAAGCGTAAACGCTCAACGGTAATGTTAGAACCGCGTTGGCTTACTGAAGGATCTAATACCTTTCTTAAAGCAGCCTGCATTAAGTGGGTTGCCGTGTGAAGATGAGCGGTTGCTTCGCTAGTATCTGCAAGACCGCCTTTAAATTTTTGTTCTGCTCCTGCAGAAGATTTTTTCTGGTGCTCTGCGAATGCGTTGTTGTATCCTTCAACGTCGACCTCCTTACCCTGTTCCTTTGCAAGCTCTTGCGTCATTTCTAGGGGGAAGCCGTAGGTATCGTATAAACGGAATGCAGTTTTACCGGGGAATACTTCGCCGGGAATATGACTGATTACCTTGTTGAATTCCTTTAATCCATCCTCTAAAGCCTTGCCGAACTTTTCTTCTTCTTTATCTAATTCAGCGTAAATTCTATCTTCGTTCTGCTTAAGCTCGGGATATACGTTTGCATACTTTTCAACGTAGCAAGCGGCAATATTTCTTAGGTTACCGCCGGGTAAGCCAATTTGACGTGAGAAGCGAACCGCGCGTCTTATTAAACGTCTTAAAATATATCCTTGGTCTACGTTAGAAGGAACTACTCCCCTATAATCGCCAAGCATAAAGGTTGCAGTTCTCATATGGTCAAGAATAATTCTAAACGCTCTGGTTTCTTCGGGATCTTCACCGTAGGTTTTACCGCTTAATCTTTCTATTTCTGCCTTTGCGCCCTCAAATAGGTCGGTATCGTAAACGCTGGGCGTTCCGTTAATAGTGCAAAGAGTTCTTTCTAAGCCCATACCGGTATCTACGTTGCGTTGAGCAAGCTTAGTATAAGTACCGTCCTCGTGGCGATAGAACTGCATAAATACGTTGTTCCAAATTTCTAAATATCTACCACAATCGCAAGCGGGATCACACCTTTCACAGCAGGGCTCTTGATCTCTTATAATGAACATTTCGGTATCAGGACCGCAAGGACCGGTTTTGCCTGCAATCCACCAGTTATTCTTCTTGGGTAAATAGAAGATATGATCCTTTGCAATACCGCATTCTTCCCAAACCTTAGCGCTATCTTCATCACGGGGAGCGTCCTCGTCGCCTGCAAAAACGGTTACAGCTAAACGATCGGGTGAAATACCTAAGTATTCTTCGCCGGTTAAGAATTCATAGCTCCACTTAATTGCTTCGTGGTTAAAATAATCGCCTAATGACCAGTTGCCAAGCATTTCAAAGAAGGTGCAGTGCGATAAATCGCCAACCTCGTCTATATCGCCCGTTCTAACGCACTTTTGAACGTCGGTAAGTCTGTTACCTGCAGGGTGCTTTTCCCCTAAAAGATAGGGAACTAGTGGGTGCATACCTGCCGTTGTGAATAATACCGAAGGATCGTTTTCGGGTATTAAGCTTGCAGAAGGGATAATTGCGTGCCCTTTAGATTGGAAAAACTTTAAATATTTTTCTCTTAATTGTTCGCTAGTTAATTTTTTCATCTTTATATACCTTCGTTTTTCTTATTTCTTAATTAATTTTTGCTTTTGATTACGCAACCCTCTCTTGTGATTAGCACGGTGTAGCCCATGCAATCTATTTTAGCGCGAATTGCGTCTGCCGTTTGATAATCCTTTACCTTGCGCGCTTCTTGCATCTGCTCTGCTAAAGCGGTTACTTCTGCAGGAATTTCCGCCTGCTTTTCGCCGTATTTTTCAACGAATTCTTCAGGTACGGAAGTGAATAAGCCAAGTAAAGAATAGGTTTTGATAATTTGATTTATATCTGCGCCTGCGCTTAAATCGCCTGCGTTGATTTTTGATTTAATTCTCTTAAAGTAAACGAATAGATTACTTATTGCAACGGCGGTGTTAAAGTCGTTATCCATAGCTTCGTTAAATTCCGCATCTATAACGGGGCTTTCGCCTGCAATTTGTATTCCCTTTTTCTTAGCGGAAATAATTACGCCGTAAAATTCCGCAAGGTGCTTTTCCGCATCAGGGAAAAGGTTATCGGTAACGTTAATATCCGCCCTATAGTTTGTAGATAAAAGAGCAAATTTAACCGTTTCGTGCGAATACCTGTCTAATAAGTCCTTTAAGAAAAGGCTGTTGCCAAGCGACTTACTCATCTTTTGGCCGTTTACCTTAATAAGTCCGTTATGCACCCAGAAGTTTGCAAAGGTCTTACCCGTTAACGCCTCCGTTTGAGCAATTTCGTTTTCGTGGTGGGGGAAGATTAAATCCCTACCGCCACCGTGAATATCAATGGTATCGCCAAACGCCTTTTTATTCATGGTAGAGCATTCTATATGCCAACCGGGTCTACCCTGTCCCCAAGGTGATTCCCAATAGGGCTCGCCGGGCTTAGCAGACTTCCATAAAGCAAAGTCTAATGGATTTTTCTTTTCTTCGTCGTTATCTATACGAACGCCGTTTTTAGCATCTTCTAAATTTCTGTGTGATAGCTTACCGTATGAAGGGAAGCTTTCTACAGAAAAATAAACGTCACCCTTTTTGGTTGCGTACGCGTGCCCCTTTTCTATTAGCGTGGAAACGAAAGAGATAATATCCTCTATACTTTCCGTTGCCTTAAGCCAGATATCGGGATCGTCAACGCAAAGCCTTGCCATTTCCCTATCTATTACCTTTATCATTTCCTTTGCGTACTCTTCTGCGGGAACGCCCGTTTCGTTAGACTTAGCTATAATCTTATCGTCTACGTCGGTATAGTTTCTTGCATAGGTTACGTCGTAGCCCTTTTTAACCAAATACTTACGCATAATATCGTAAATAAGCGCTTGGTAAGCGTGCCCGATATGCGCTTCGCCGGAAACGGTAATACCGCAAGCGTACATTCTTACCTTGTTGCCTTCTAGTGGTATAAATTCCTGTTTTTTGCCGGTAAGCGTGTTATAAATCTTCATATATTCTCCAACGGCGAAAGGAAAAACTGCCTTCTCGCCCATTATATAATATTATATTACAAGTATGTATTTTAACATACTTTTAACGCTTTTGCAATTATTTTTAATTGAGTTTAAGTTTATTACCCTATTTTTTATTGCAAATTTTGTAAAAATGCATTATACTAAAAGAAAAAAAGACGTGTTTGCGCTTAAATTTTACTTTTCGCGCAAAAAGGTATTACTATGTTAGACGTAAAGAAAATAATTGAAAACCCCACTCTTATTCAAGAACGCCTTGCTAAAAAGGGCCACAACGTTGACTTTAGCGAGCTTTTAGCTTTAGACGCAGAAAGAAAGGAAATTATTCTTTCCGTAGAAAGCATGAAGGCAGAAAGAAATAAAGTTTCTGCTGATATTCCCCGCCTTAAAAAGGCAGGCGAAGACGTTGCTCCCATATTTGCAAGCATGAAAAAGCTTGGCGAAAAAATCGCAGAGCAAGACGCTAGGTTAAACGTTGTTAGCGATCGCATTTTTGATATCGTTGCTTCACTTCCCAACCTTCCCGACGAGGACTTACTTGCCGGCGAAAAGGAAAACAACCAAGTAGTTAAGGTTTACGGCGAAAAGCCCAACTTTGACTTTGAAGCTAAAAACCACGTTGATCTTTGCACCGCTTTAAATCTTATTGACTACGAGCGTGGCGTTAAGCTTTCCGGTGGCGGTCACTGGTTATACCGCGGTGAAGGCGCAAGACTTGAATGGGCGCTTTTAAACTTCTTTATTAGCGAGCACTTAAACGACGGTTACGAATTTATTCTTCCCCCTCACATGCTAGGCTATAACGCAGGCTTTGGCGCAGGTCAGTTCCCCAAATTTACTGAAGAAGTATTCTGGGTTGAAGGCGAGGATGAAGATAGAAAGAAGGGCAAATTTATGCTTCCCACCGCAGAAACTGCGTTAGTTAACATGTACGCCGGCGAAATAGTAGACGAAAGCAATCTTCCTATGAAGTTCTTTGCATACACCCCCTGCTACCGTAAGGAAGCAGGTAGCTATCGCGCAGAAGAAAGAGGTATGATTCGCGGTCACCAATTCAACAAGATAGAAATGGTACAGTACGCTCATCCCGAACGTTCTATGAAGGCTTTTGAAGAGCTGGTTGGTAAGGCTTGCTCACTTATGGAAAAGCTTGGATTACACTTTAGACTAAGCAAGCTTGCCGCAGGCGACTGCTCTGCTTCTATGGCAAGAACCTACGATATTGAAGTTTGGATTCCTTCTATGGGTATCTACAAGGAAGTTAGCTCCGTTTCTAACGCAAACGATTACCAAGCAAGAAGAAACAACACCAGATACCGTGATTCTAAGACCGGCAAGCCCGAATACTTACACACCCTTAACGGTAGCGGTTTAGCAACCTCTCGCGTATTCCCTGCTCTTGTTGAACAGTACCAAAATGCAGACGGTTCTATCACCATTCCCGAAGTATTAAGACCTTTTATGGGCGGTCAAACGGTTATTAAGCTATAATTAAATTCAAAGGCGTAGCGCAAATAGCGTGATACTCTTAACGGAGTATCACACAGTCAAATCCGTCTTCGACGGGTGAAATCCACCGTTGGTGGATGAAATCGCTTTCGCGATGAAATCCTGCTTCGCAGGGTTATAACAGACGGATTTGATTTCATCCAAGGCAACGCATTGGATTTCATCTGAGCAAAGCGAAGATTTCATCGTGGCATAGCCACGATTTCACTTAACTAACAGAAAAAGAGGGAGCATTTCGGCTACGAACCGATTTGTTCTCTCTTTTTGCTTATATTAAGGGTTTGGGCTTAGCCCTTTTTCGTTTGCCCAGACAAATGTGATGCTTGCACTTTTGTCAAAGTGTAAATTCTCTGCTTGGAGTATCACGCAAAATGCGTTACGCTTTTTTATTTCCTTTTTTCACAATCCCACTACAAGTATTGCCAAAGCTTTAAAAATTCAAGGTATTAAAAAGCACGGTTTTGGCTACAATTAAGGTATGATTAAAACCAACCGTAGCTTAGAAGACGCTAAAAAATATATTCTTGCCCTTCGCGGAAAAGATTTAGACGTGCAGGTTAACTTAGGCAGAAATAAATGCGCCTATTACCAAGGCAAGCTTACAGCCATTTACCCCGCCCTTTTTACCGTTATGCCCAAAGGGGAATTTTTGGGTAAAACCAGCTTTTCTTATTCAGAGCTGTTAAGCGGGGGCGTAAAGGTAAGAAAAAGCAAAATAGAAGCAAAGTGAATTTTTTAGAACTTTAACGCTTTTGTTTTTTTAAAGTTTTACGGCAAAAGCTACGCTATAAGGCGATTAACTAACGTTTTAATCAAAGCAAAGGGTATTGAAATTTTAATTTTACTGCATTAAAAAAAGGAACGGTTTTTCCGTTCCTTTTTGTTTTTATAAAGCGTTTACGTTACCTATAAATATGGGTAGCTTGGTTTGATTATCTATAATCATATAAACGAATGGGCGATCTAAATAAACGTATTTTATAATTTCTGGTGGAGCATCGCTACCACACTTCATATCTATAATAGTTACTGCGCCTGCTTTTGTTCCCTTTTCTGCAACCTTAATGGAAGTTTTATGAATAACTCTTCCTATATAAACGTTTTCGCTAGGGTTTGTTGGCGTTGCCATTTTGCTAAAGTCCGCACGGTTTACGTCAAAGGCTAAAGGCATACCCATATTTTTTAAAACCTCTTGTAGCTCTATACTGTAATCATATTCAAACTTTGGAAGACGCGTTACCGTTTGGTAGCTCTTTGGTTTACTAATTTGCGTTAATAAGTCGCTGGCAGATAGGCCCGCAATATAGGCGTTAATATCCATTCCCTCGTTAGGTAAAATAGCAACGAAGGAATACGCGTTATTTTTATAACTTTTAATAAAACCGCTTGCGTTTTCAGGCTCTATATATCTCCACTCGGTTGAGCACATCATTTCCGCAGACTGTTTTTCGTTATTAACTGAAGTAAAGTCGCGCTCTATTACGTCGTGTTTTTCATAAATCGTTGACCATTCAGCTTCAAATAAAAGAGTGTTAATCAAATACATAATAGTATCTTCATTTATTCTATCTAACGCATTTTTAATAAGTCCGTCAGTTTTATTACTTACCCAATTGTTTATATTTTTTAAAGTATCGTTATTAAAAAGCTCCTTAAAAATTTCCGCATCGTAGTAGTTTGCAACCCTTTGTAAAAAGTCCTGCTTAACGTCTACCCTTTTGTTATCGTTAATCCAAATAGAGTTTGCAAGCTCTAGCTTACTCTTTTCTTCATTAGGCAAGCTATTTACGTAGGTATACAAATATTCGTTTAAATCATCAATATTCATTCCAAGCACGCTTTCCATTTGAGCCAGCGTTTCGCCGTCTGCTCCGTTAGCAGTCATTGCTAAAGCTATCATAACGGAAAGAGGGGAAATTAATGCGTTTTCTTTACCCGTAGTTGCAACCGATCCCTTAAAGAGTTTAAGAGCAAATTCCATTTGCGCTAAGGAAAACTGCTCATCCGCTTCCATTCCGGTTACAACTTGCGGAGTTACGCCGTCTAACAGATTTTCTGCATTAACCTTTTTAGCGCAACCAACAAGATTAAAAATAAATAAGCTTGCAAGCAACGCGCTAAACAAGGCTATTACTTTTGCTTTCATTTTACTACCTCCTTATTATAACTTATTATAATTTAATCACTAAAGGTATTATATTATAATTTCATATATTTGTCAATAGCAAATTAAAAATTTTTATCGCGAGTAAAAAACGCGCTAGGCGCTAAAACTATTTTATGCCCAATTCTTTATCTATTTCCTTTAACTTTTCGTAAAGATCGCCAAGTAAATCAGTATACTTAAAGCTTTCATCAACCACGCTTTGGGCTTGCTTTAACTGCATTTCAATAGAGATTAGGTTTTGGGAAATTTCCTTTGCTTTTTCGCTTAATGAAGCCAAATAGTTTTCTATTTTTATAACCGCGCCAATACCAAAGGTGTTAATATCAACGGTATATCTTGCCCTACCTTCCACTACTAAATAGGGGCGCACCCTATTAAAGCTTGCGGGTAAATACACCTTAAAAGAGCCTGCTTCAAAGATAAAAACCTCTGCTCCGCCCATTAAATTATCCCTTATAACTTTGTTAATAAGTTCGCCTATAGCACTCTTATCGGCTATTTCCCCCATTAAAGAGTATGCCTTTGCATCCTGCTTTACTTGCTTTAAGCGTTCCTTTAATTCCGCAACCTTTTGCGGTAAGGTTTGCTTTAGATATTCAACCTCAGCTATACGCTTTCTTTCTTCGTTTAAAAGTGCTTTAACCCTTGCTATTTCGTTAACCGTTTCTACCCTGTGCTTAACCAAGGGGTTACCGATAGCAAGCGCCTTTACTTCCGCGTAAGATAAAACGGCGTCGTCTAGCTTTCTTTCGTCCGCTCCCTTTGCCGCGCCCGTTAAAAGCTCGGTTATAAAGCGTTGCTTGTTTTCTAAAAGCTGCCAAGAGTATGCGTCAAAGCTTCCGTCAGTTACGTAGCGGTAAATAAACACCTTTTCGTTAGTATTACCCTTTCTTACAAGTCTACCTTCCCTTTGAACCATATCGGAAGGTCGCCAAGGCACGTCTAAATGATGAATAGCAATAAGCTTTTCTTGCACGTTAACGCCCGTTCCAAGCTTAAAGGTAGAACCAATAAGTATGCGTATAACACCGTTATTAACACTTTCAAATAATTTTGCGCGCTTAAGATCGCTTGTTGCGTCGTGCACGAACCCCACCTCTTGCTCACCAATTCCAAAAGCTATAAGTCTCTTTTTTAAATCGTCGTAAACGTTATAGCCCTGCTTTGGTGTGCCTATATCGCAAAATACAAGCTGGGTTTTTCCGCTATATTTATAATAAATGGAAGCAACGTTATAAGCGCATTGTTGAATTTTGTTTCCGCTTTCGCCTATCTCATCCGTAACCAAGCGCGCGTCTAATGCGAGCTTTCTTCCGTCCGTGGTAACCTTTAACAGATTATCCGTTCTTCTATCAACCAGCCCAGCTCTTATTCTTTCTACCCTTTCAGATATTTCGCCAAGCATTTTTCTTTGAAGCTCCGTTTTTTGAACGACTACCGTTTGCACCTTAGCAACCTCTGGCAAGCCGTCACGCCCGGCAACCTGAAAATCGGTAAACATATTTATCATTTGTGAAAGCTGCGTTAAGTTATTAAACTTGTTAAACCGGGTGGTCATTCTATAACCGTCCGTATCAACGTCAATCTCGTACGAGCGCGTGATTTCGCCAAAAGTACCCGCCCAACTATCAAAGTGACTTAACCCGCTAGCCACTAGGTTTTCATCTGCTAAATACTTTTGCATAACGAATACGTCTGCAACTGAATTAGTTATGGGCGTGCCCGTTGCAAACACTAATCTACCGCCCTCTTTTGCCAAGACTGAACGCGTTTTTAGGTATACGTCTGCACATTTTTGCGACCCTTCCACGTTAATACCCTTAACGTTACCAAGCGCGCTTTCAAGCGGTAAGTTCTTATAATTGTGCGCCTCGTCTATAAACAAACCGCTAACGTTTAACTTTTCAAAGGTAATAATATTTTCACAATTTACCCTTTCCTTGCGGTATTTATTAAGTAGCGCAACCGTGCGTTCCTTTTGCTTTTGAATTAAGGTATTCGCCTTATTGCGTACCTTAACCTTTTTAAGCATATTTTCTTCCAGCGCCTTATCTAAGGTGGCTATTTTTTGCTCCGCGTCTAATATAGCCTGATCAAATCCGCTCTCTATCATTTCAAAGGTGCTGTAAGATATTAAAATACTTTCTATCCCATCATCCTTCATTTTTAAAAGGGTGGCGTTTTTAGTTTGCGGGGTAAAGTCTGCCGGAGTAACCACCAAAAGCTTTGCGGTTGGGTAAAGCAATTTGTAATCCTCTGCCCACTGCGCAAGGATAGAGTTTGGCACTACTATCATATTTTTAAAGCCCTTACGCCTTAAATACATTTCGTGCGCGGCGGCAATCATTGCATAGGTTTTACCTGCGCCCACGTCGTGAGCAAGCAAGGTTGCGCGTGAATTCATAATTCTAACGACTGCCGTTTTTTGGTAATCGTATAAGCTAACGGAGTTAACGGTATCCTTAAAGGTATAATTTTTGCCGTTAAATGCGCGCGTTTTATAACCGCAATACTTACTGTAATAAATGTTTACAAGCTCATTTTTATTCTCTTCGGGAAGCTCTGAAAGATAGCGAACGAAGGCTTCCTTTAGCTTAACCCTTTTTTCTTCCGCAAGCATGGTTTGCTCACGGTTAAGCCTTCTACCCTTTTTATCGCTATCGTCTTCTGCATCAGTAATTCTAATTTGCTCGTGATTTAGCGTTTTTTCTAAAATCTTGAACATATCCATACGCTCCGTGCCGTACGTCTTACTTGCAAGCACGGTAGAGCGCACGTCTACGTTAAGAATAACGCACCATTCCGCTATTGCGGACTGATAAACGATTTCACATATTCGCTTATTTCTAACCAAAGAAACCCTATATAAATGTTGCACGAAATCTGCAACGTAGCTTGCGGGAATCCAAGGCGCGCCCAACGCAATATATATCTCTTCAAACTTAGGCTTTGGCGGAAGTATGCTTTCTAGCGCGCGCAAATTTCTTGCATACTGACTTTTTTGCACACCGGAAATCGCCTTTAACGCGTTATATTTTTGCATTAGGTTGCCCGAAAGATATTCTTCTTCCCAAACCCAGCCCTTAAAAAACCAATCCCCCTCAAAGGCGGGATCACGGTAAATTTTACTGCCAAGCGCCAAGATGACGTCCTTTAAGGAAAGCAAGGATAGTGATGCGATATACTCAATATCTACCCTACTGAATTTATCTAAGCAAATGTTTAACGCCTCGTTAACCTCTATCGGCGGAAAATCCCCGCGCGTTAAATTGTATTTATTGGAATAATTTTCGGGCAATAGGTATTCGCTCTGCTTTTGCTCATAGGAAAGCTCGGGGGTAACTAAATCACCCTCGTTAGGCTCTTGAATTTCTTCGCATTCAAATTCCATTCGCTTTTCAATTTCCGCCCCCGTTTTAAGCCCAAGCTTTTGCGCGAGCAGTCTGAATTTTTCCCTTTCCATAAAGTAAATTTTTGCCCTATTAAAAAGTATTATTAAATATAATACCACATTTTAACACTTTTTGTACACTAATTTAAGGGGGATTTTTAATTTTAACCTCTTAAAAATATCACTTGCTTCCACTTACTTCTTTTATATATTCATCTGATTTAAAACCACCTATTTGTTTTTCGTTATTTTAGAATTTTTGTTTTTTAACGGTCATTAAAAACAAGCGAATCGAAGTGATAAACTCTCTTAAAAACGGTTTAAATTTCTTTACGCAAGAGATCCTATCGCTTACGCTCCAGGATGACGAAAAACTACTCCGGTATTACTAAGTGAAATATTTCGACTGCACTCTAGGCAATAAACCTAACAAAAAACACGCAAAAACCCCGCTATAGCACGATTAAACGCATTTTAGCGCAAAAAGAAAACACCGCCAAGAAAGAGCTTAGCGGTGCTTTTTTATAATGTTTTTATTATTTTTCAAAGAAGATTATGTTGTTTTCGCCAACGGTATTTTTAAGCTCTGCAATAAGGCCGTTGCATTTACGAACGCAATTTGTTTTAAAATACTTGCCGTTCTTTTTGATAATTACGGGCATATCGCCGGGATAATAACCGATTGTTTCCATAACCTCTTCTTCAGCGTGTGCATCCCCATCCGGCAAGGTGATACCAAGCCATTCGCATTTTTCGTTTGTCTTTTGAGCTTTTTCGGGGGCTTTACGCGCCTTTTCTTCAAGCTGAATTTCCTCAAACTTATCAACCGAAATAGAAGGCTTTTGACCTTGGCGAATTTGCAGTCTACCGCCAACGCTAACGATTGCTTCCGCACGAATGAGTGAACGGTATTTTTCATACGCCTTGGGGAAGAATACGCATTCTATACCGCCGTAAACGTCCTCTAAGGTAATGGTGCACATACTTGAACCGCCCTTGGTTGTCTTTTTAGCAAGCGCAGTTATTATACCTCCCATTTCTACCCTTTGCCCGTCTTGAATTTCGGTATAGGTAATATTTCCGTCCTCATCCTCCTCGTAATACTGTAAAACCTCCGTTTTAAAAGAGAACTTTTTAAAGGAATCCATATAGTTGGTTAGGGGGTGGCCGGTAACGTAAACGCCAAGCACCTCTCTTTCCTTAGAAAGCTTCGTTTTATCGTCGTATTCCATAACGTCGGGATAGGTAACCGTTAAAGTATTAAAGGAAGCAAACGCGCCACCGAATAAGCTCATTTGGTTGCTTTCGCGCTCCTTTGCCATAGCGGAAGCTCTTTCCATAAGCCCTTCGTAAACGCAAATAAACTGACTTCTTGGGCGTTTAAAGCAGTCAAACGCGCCTGCGTAAATTAGATTTTCTATAAGTCGTTTATTTAATACCTTAATATCTGCTCTGCTAATAAAGTCCTCAAATGAGGTAAAAGGACCGCTTTCTTCACGCTCTTTAACGATTGTTTCTATTGCAGAAAGTCCAACGCCCTTAATACCAACCAAGCCAAAGCGCACGCCGTTACCTTCAACGGCAAAGAAGGCCTTACTGTTGTTAATATCGGGGGGAAGAACGGGTATTCCACGCTCTTTTAAGTAAATTACGTACTTGGTAACCTCGTCTATCTTATCTATTCTATCGTTCAAGATAGCAGCCAAGAATTCGTGTGGATAATAAGCCTTTAGATATGCCGTTTGGTATGCTAAAACCGCATACGCTGCCGCGTGTGACTTGTTAAACGCATACTGAGCAAAGCCCGCCATCTCATCAAAGATATCTTCAGCAACGTCTGCAGGAACGCCGTTATTTACCGCGCCGGGGGTTTTAATACTACCATCCTCGTTTTTCTCACCGTAAATAAAGATGTTCTTCATCCTTGCCATTTCATCCATATCCTTTTTACCCATCGCCCTACGCATAATATCCGCTTGGCCAAAGGTAAAGCCCGCTAGCTTTCTAACGATTTCCATAACCTGCTCTTGGTAAATTATAGTACCGTAGGTAACGGTTAGAATGGGCTTTAAAAGCTCGTGCTTAAATTCCATCGTGGAGGGATTGGTTTTAAACTTAATGTATTTGGGAATAGAATCCATTGGGCCGGGACGGTATAGGGAAATACCTGCTATAACGTCTTCCAGATTATCCGGATGAAGCTCACGCATGAACTTCTTCATACCGGGAGATTCAAGCTGGAATACTGCGTCCGTATCCCCGCTGGAAATTAAATCGTACGCCTTTTTATCGCTATATCCTATTTGAGCAAAGTCAATATCTACGCCCTTGTTTTCCTTAATATATAAAAGAGCCTTTTTAATATCCGTAAGGGTTTTTAGCGCCAAGAAGTCCATCTTAAGCATACCCATCTGTTCATCTACCTTCATATTAAACTGTGTTACGATATCGTCGCCGTTACGAGCCAAGGGAATATGGTCGGATAGCACCTTATTACAAATGATAACGCCCGCGGCGTGCTCTGAAATGTTTCTGGGCATACCTTCAAGCTTCATTGCCATATCTATAACGTTTCTTAAGGTAGGATCGCTTTGGTAAAGCTCTTTAAGCTCTCTTACGGTAACGTCGCCGTCCTTTTTATGCTTCTTTAAACCAAGAAGCTCCGGAATTGCGTGCTTGCCGTCCATTAGCTTGGTAATACGGTCTACCTCTGCGTAAGGAATACGCATTACGCGCGCAACGTCTTTAATAGCCGCGCGTGAAGCAAGAGTACCAAAGGTTACAATTTGAGCAACCTTATCTCTGCCGTATTTATCGCGAACGTATTCTATAACCTCTTCTCTTCCTTCAGGGTCAAAGTCAACGTCGAAGTCGGGCATACTTACCCTTTCTTTATTCAAAAATCTTTCAAAAATCAAGCTATACTGTAAGGGCTCAACGTCGGTAATACCTATTGAGTAAGCTATAATAGAGCTTACACCGCTACCACGGCCTGCGCCAACGGGAATACCGTGCTCTCTTGCATAGTTGATGTAATCCCAAACGATAAGGTAATACTCAAGGTATCCCATATCCGCAATAGTGTTAAGCTCGTAATCAAATCTTTCCTGTATTTCGGGGGTAATTTCCTTGTACTTTTTACGCATACCCTCTTCGCCAAGCATTTTTAAATACTCGTAAGGAGTCATTCCGTTAGGTGGCGTATAACCGGGAACTAACGAAGCGTCACGCTCGGGAACGCCCTTTTTGTTAAGCTTAATGCAATTTCCGCTACACTTTTCAGCAATTTCAAGGGTATTATCTAAAAGCTCTTCCATATTAGGAAAGGCCTTTTCCATCTCTTCACGGCTCTTTAAATAGAACTCGCTGGTTTCAAACTTCATATGCTTGGGATCGTCTAAGGTGGTTTGAGTGTTAATACACATCATAACCTCTTGCATTAACGAATCTTCCCTTCTTAAATAGTGAACGTCGTTAGTAGCAACTAGCTTTATACCCGTTTCCCTTCCAAGCTTTAAAAGTAAGGGATTTATTCTAATTTGATCGTCTATACCGTGGTTTTGAATTTCTAAATAGTAATCCTCGCCAAAAAGCTCCTTCATTTCTAAGGCGTGCGCCTTTGCTTCCTCGTATCTGTCGTTAAGAAGAAGCTGAGCAACCCTACCTGCCAAACAGCCGGAAAGACATACTAACCCCTCAGCGTGCTCGGCAAGAGTTTTATAGTCTGAACGGGGCTTATAATAAAAGCCGTCTATATACGCGCCGGAAACAAGCTTAATAAGGTTTTTATAGCCGATATCGTTCTTGCAAAGCAATACTAAATGCTCGTAAGCGTTGTTCCTTGGGTCTTTTTTGCTCTTATCGTTACACATATAAAGCTCGCAACCGATAATCGCCTTAAGCCCTGCCTTAAAAGCCGCCTCTGCAAAATATACTACGCCGTACATATTGCCGTGGTCTGTAATTGCAACGGCAGACTGGCCCTGCTCTTTGGCGATTTTAAAAACCTCGTCTATTTTAGCAGCGCCGTCTAATAGGCTGTATTCGCTATGAAGATGTAAGTGAACGAAATCCTTCATGTTTTCCCCACGTAAAAATTACTTTTAATTATAGCTATTATAAGTATAACATACGGCGGCTTTTTTTTCAACCTCTTACCGCTAATATTTTTAGGATATTTTTTGTTAAAAAATATTATTTAAAAAATAGGCGCTTACCGGCTTAAAAACGGCTTCAATATCGTTGAATGAAAATTACTTATAAAACAGTTTTTAAAAAATAAAACGGCGGATATAAATCCACCGTTGATTATTTTAAATTAGCTTCTTTTTAGATTAACCGTTTACAACGATATTGCCGTTATCATCAAAATCCCAGCTACCTTCAGTGCAATCTTGGCCGTCTACGGTAACACTTTCTAATGATGAACAACCGCTGAATACAGCTGAGCCCTTAACGTTTGCACTAACGAACTTAACTGCCTTGAAAGAGGTGCAAGATGCGAAAGCCTTTTCGTACATGGTAGCACCGCTTAAATCAATAAGATCTGCGCCGTAACCTAAGTTAGAGCAACCGCTAAATGCAGATTGATAAATAACGATACCTGCGGGGAAGGTAACAACGCCTTCTGCCTTTGCAAATAGGTTAACTAGCTTAGCACAGCCTGCAAATGCATTCTTGCCGATTTCATTCTTAAGATCGGGCATTACAACGTTATATAAAGCAGAACAGCCTTCGAATGCGTGCTTACCAACGCTTACTGCGCCGTTTACGGTTACCTTTTCTAAAGTGGTAATCTTATTGAAGGCATATTCGGGAAGAACTGAACCTTCTGCATAGTTAATTACTACTTCCTTTAAAGAGGTAGGAATATAGAATGCTAAAGTGCCTGAAGTATTGTAGTTAGAGGTGATAGATGAACAACCGTCTGCTGCAACAGTACCGAAAACGAAACCAAAAATCTTCTTAGAGTTTACGTTTTCGCCTGCGGTTTCGCCAACGAAGGGAAGCTCCATACTCTTAAGGTTAGAACAACCTGCGAATGCGCCTGCGCCAATAAATTCAACAGAAGAACCAACCTTAACTGATTTAATGATGGTTTGGTTGCTGAAAGCAGCTTCTGCAATCTTAAAGCTTTCCACGGTGATACCGTCGTATTCTTTGCCGATTTCAATAGTTTCAGTTACTAGGTTGCCATTTTCGTCGTACTTAGGAGCGTTATCTTCGTCGTAAGCAACAACTTCGATTTTACCGTCTACACCGATTTCAATAGCTTCAGTCTTTAAGCTTTCTTTACCAAGGCTTGCTTTCTGCTTATCAGAAAGGAATAAACCGGTAACGGTTGCGTAACCCTTACCGTCTTCTTCAGTAACCTTGTATTCAAGAGCGATACCAGTCTTATTGGTATCGTATTCTTCAGAGGTGTTTTCATCACACGCGGTGATTGCTGCAACGCAACAAATTGCGAGCATAATAGCTAAAAGTTTCTTAAATAATTTCATAGTTATCTCCTAAAAAGAGCATAATAAAAGTAGCATTTAATAAAATACTTCGTATATTGTAACAAATAAACGACCTTTTGTCAACAGTTTTTTTCTAATTATCTAAAGATAAATAAAAAAATGAAAATCCTTTTTTCGCTGGCAAAAATAAGTCTTTATAACGAAGCAAGCAAGGCTTATTACAGATAAGCACTGGATACAAGCGTGGCTTGCGCAATGATATTGCTAAAGCAATGATATTCGTGCTTTGCACGAATGATATCACTTCGTGATGATGTTCGCACCCGTGCGAATTTAGGGATGGCTCTTATTATAGAACAAGGCTTCGCCTCTATTGCAGCGTAGATAGGACTTATGCAATAAGCACTAGATGCGAGTAGTTGGCAAGAATAACGATTATTTCTTGATGGGCGCGCAACTATCGTACCTAACCGAAAGAAATATGAGTTTTCGTGACAAATGCGAAGCAGGTCAGGGTTATGTAATAAGCACTAGATACAAGCTAGAGTGGGAAAACCGAGCATTGACCGACGGGAGTTTACTTTAGCGTAAATGACCGAGGGCAAGCGCAAGGCTTTGCCTCTATAGCGAAGTAGATAGGGCTTATTTACAGCCGGAACACTTAGCACAATCCCCACTACACCCCTTACCGCATTTTTGCCCGGTTGCACCGTAAATTTTACCGCTATAAACACGGGATAGGGGCGCACCGCATTTTTTACATAAAGGGGTTGATGCTTGACTTTTAACAAATAATTCTATTTTTTCACCGCAGGTTTTACATTCGTATTCAAAAAGTGGCATAATTTTCTCCTAAAAATAGGGCTATAAGTCGATTATCGGCTGTTTTAGCAAATAATCAAACAGCTTATCGTTTACATTATAACACGATTTTCCCCATTAATCAAGCGTAATAATCGCCCCTTTAAAAACATTTTCTTCAAAGATTTTTTCAGCTTGCTTTTTGTTAGATCCAAAGCAAGAAATAAGCTCTTCTTCCCCAAAATTTTTAAAAGAATATTTGTTATAAGCCTTTTTTAAATAAGGAAGCAAATCTCCGCACGTTTTTTCCAAGTGGTAAAAAAGTAAATATCCCTTATAATAAGCGGTAACCACGTATTCTTCCCTTGAAGAAAAAGCGTTAAGCGGTTTTTTCATAACTCCATCAACCTTATAGCCAAGGGTTTTTTGAGCACGATTGTATGCGGAAATTAAAGAAGCGGAATACTGCGCGTGTGCCCTTTTTACACCCGCCTTTTGCTTTTCTAAATAGCTTTGCGTTAAAAATTCGGTTAGCCCCTCATCTAAATAACCGCTATCGTATTCGTTAAATAAAAAGGATATTGGAAAATACTGATGACAAATTTCGTGAAATAGCGAATATTCGTAGTCGCTTTCACTAATGCTTTCCCCAACGACGCAAAAAGCGGAATATTCCATTCCCCCATACTCGTAAGGTGATTGAGCAACCGTTAATACCGAATAGGGATACTGCCCTATTTCGCTATTTAAAAACTGCAAGCAATCAATCATTTTATCAAGGAGTTCTTCGGGATTATCCTCTTTATAATAAAAATAATTTACCTGCGTATCGCCCATCTTAGAGCTAACTATATTGTATTTATCAGAAAGGGCGCAGGCAAAATTTTTAACGCCATTCATTTCATAACAGTAGGTCGTTTTTTCTCCCATATTCTCTATACCAACGGGCTTAAAGCCACAGGCAACACTCATTACGGAAGGAAGGGTTAAATTTACCTGCATATTACAAAAATCACAGTAAAAGGGATCGCCTATTTCAACGAATGCTTGTTTAATATATTCTTCGCTAAAAACACAAGCCATTGGGTAAAAATAGGCAAGATTTACGGTAGTGCCGTTTTGCCCCAAGCGCAATAAAGAAGTGGGGACGGTTGTTAAAAATTCAACCGTTAGCGTAATTTCTTCCCCTTTTTTATAGTTATTAGGTAGCTCAACCGATAAATACGCGTCATCTTCTATTAATTTATAACTACAGGGCGTATTTTTGAAGCTGACGTCGCTGATTAAAATAGAGCAACCTTCTATATTCATTTGGTTTGGATATAAATTAAAAAGCAGAGCGCTATCTTCACTTTTTAAATAAAAGCAATATTCCATTTTACCCTTTATTTGCCCATTTTCGTATTCTATTTCAAGAAAATAGCGGTCTATAGGTCGATTATCAGCACTTTTACAACCGTAAGGTAAACAAAATAAAAAGAATAAAGAGCACAAACAAATTAATAATTTTTTCATATAAAAAGACCTTACAATATTTTACTGCAAGGTCTTTTATATTATTACTTTTTATAAATATTCCCTTTTACTTGTCACTTACGCTAAGATATTTATAAGGGGAAATCTTACTGCCGTCTTTCCAAACCTCAAAGTGAAGATGGGGGCCGTCTTTATATTCCTGTCTGTTATTATCGGATACGTAGCCGATAATTGCGCCCTGACTAACCTTCATGCCTTGAGTTAAGCCTTCTGCAACCTCTAACCCGTTATAAACGGTTTTTAAATTATTGCCGTGATCAATAGTTACGGTCGTACCCGTTAAATAAGAGGTAGTTATACTTTCTATTTCCCCGGCGTAAACTGCTTTTACGTTAGCGCCGTAATCTGCGCCAAAGTCAATTGCTAAATGCCCCGTGTATACGTTAAGGGTTTTGTTATAAACCACCGAGGTTGCCGTATAATCGCAAATAACGGTTGAATTTTCTACCGGTAAAATAAAGCTTACAACCGTTTGAGTGGGCTTATCCTCCGGCTTATCCTCTTCATTTTCGTTACCGCCCGTTTGAGTTGAATCTTCCGTATTGGTAGAAGAATTTACACCACCCGTTGAATCCTGCGGTCTTTGTAAGGTATCGCTTTGCCCTGAGGAATTTAAAGCGTCAAGAGAATCTTGATCGTTTACGAATAGCACGACGCTAACCGCTACCACCGCTAATAACACGAACGCGAAAACTAAATAGTAAATATTCTTCTTAAAAAAATTGTTTTTTGAATGCTTTTTTGCCTGCATTTTAAAACCTCCTGTTTTGTATGTAGATTATTTCCCCACATTTTATATTTTATACCTTATTTTAAAAAATTTTTAATAAGAGCCAAAAAGTATGGGCGAGCCTATAGACGCTCCTTTTTCGCTAATAACCACGTGAAGATTTATTTTATAGCCGTTAATAACTATAAAATCCGAAATTAAGGGAGAATAATAATACTCGCTTTTTCCCCATTCTCCCTCTTCAGTAAAAGCCAGCGTTGCTCTTTTTGATTTTATTTGATTGTTTATTGCCGTTAAGCTTTTTTCCTTACTTATTAAAGAATAATCCAAAAACAGGCTTTGCCCTTTAACGTTAGTAAGCCCTTTTAAGCTTTCTTTTACGTTACTAGCGTTTACCGTTACGATTTTTGCGCTACTAGATTTAGAATATAAGTAAAAGGTATACGCCCCTTGCTCGCAATCAAAAAAGGGCTTTGGCGCAAGATAGCTAAAGGCGCACCAGCTAAAAACGGTAGCAAAAAGAATAAACGTCGCTAATTTTTGAAGGTTTTGTTTTTTCATTAGTTCCCCCTTCCCCATTTTTCCCTTTAATTATTCACAGCGAAATAAATTTTTATACCGAATTTTTTTAATTTTTATTTTTTGCTTTTTCGTTAGTTGATTTTTTTTAACGCGTGAGCTATACTAACAGTATTATATACTGTTCACGCCCTTAAACGCCCTTGTTTTGGGGCTAAAATTTTGCAAAAAAGTAAAGAATCAAAAGGATATTTATGGCAAAAGTTACCGATATGACGACCGGCTCGCCATTTAAAAAAATATTTTTATTCGCCCTTCCGCTTGCTATTGGGCATATGCTTCAAACGCTATACGCTTTGGGCGATACCCTTATAGTTTCCCTTTCAAGAGGGGAATTAGTAGTTACGGGCATAAATTTAACCAGCTCTCTTATATTTTTAGTTAACGGCTTTGCGCAAGGCTTTACAGCAGGCTTCGGCATAAAGCTAAGCCAGTACGTAGGGGCTAAAAAGGAAGATTTAATGCGCAAAAGCGTGGCAACGTCTCTAATTTTAACCACCACCGTTTCCTTAATTTTAAGCGTTATTTTCATTATATTAGCGCCTTCTATTTTAACCTTAATGAAAACCAACGAGCAGTTTATGGAATACGCCGTTGATTATATACGTGCAATTTTTGCAGGTATACTGTTTACTTCCATGTATAATCTTTCTGCACACTTTATGCGCGCTATGGGGGATAGCAAAACACCCCTTACCATTTTAATTATTTGCGCAATTTTAAATATCGCGCTTAACAGCTTACTGTTTATTACCGACCTTTCTGCCGCTTGGGCAGGCTGGGCAACCGTTTTAAGTCAAGCGATTTCTGCAATCGTCGGTTACGTTATCATATTTAAAAAGTATCAGGTTTTAAGACTTACAAAGCAAGATTTAAAGCTAAACAAAGCATTCTGCTTTAACCATTTGGCAATCGGTATTCCAATGGCATTCCAGTCCACTATAACCGCAATAAGCTGTATGGTTCAGCAGGTAGCCTTTAATTCCCTACCCGACCCTGATTGCGTAATGGCACAGTCAACCGCAAATAAAATAGATAATCTATTTTCTGCAGTTTTATTCGGTTCTACCGCCACGATGGGCGTTTACTGTGGACAAAACTATGGTGCAAACAAGCTAGACAGAATTAAAAAAGGGGTTAAAGCGTCTTATCTTATGGGCTTGATTTTTACCGCAGTTAGTATGAGTATGAACTTTATCTTCTGCAAGCCACTTTCAAGACTGCTTCTATACGGCGCTAGCGATAAGGTTGTTAACCTAATTTTCCAATATATAGGTATTCAGTCCTGCTTCTATTACGCGTTATGTATTTTACTTTACACCCGTGAAAGCCTGCAAGGGCTTGGCAAGTCCTCGCTTACCGTTATCGGCGGTATTACGGAGCTTTTCATGAGATGCTTTGCATGCTTCGTGCTTGCTAAAAACTTCGGCTACTTAGGCGCGTGCTTTTCTAATAGCTTAGCTTGGGTTGGCGGTATGATTTGCTTTATTATATCCTTTAACGTGGTAATTAAAAAAATGCAACAAAAAGAGCAAAACGGCACTATTTTTACCGCTTAACAACTAAAAAATAGGGCTATAGGTCGATTATCAAAGGTTTAAAGCATTAAAGGCAAAACGCATAATTTAATAAAAATAACAAAAGAGTGAACAAGTGGTTAAAATTCGTTCACTCTTTTTTATTGCTTTTCAACGTAAAACACGCCGTCTAAGGCATTGTATTCATCCCTTCTTATTTTGCGTTTTTCTATTAATTTTTCCCCTTCGTAAACGCAAAGATAACCCTCGCTTATAAGCCCGTTTTTAGGATGAATATCCTTCTCTTCCCCGCTAATTTTTGGCAAGATCTCACTCTTCGCCTCTTTTACCTCTATAACCTCCGAATAAAGCTCGTATCTGTAAGCGGGAGATAATCCGTATATTTGAAAGGTAAGCCTTTCACCATCACAAAGAGCGCGAATGTAAACGGGCGCACCGCTATCGTTTTTAATTTTTAAATCACTAACGTAATCACTAACCATAGCGTCGAAGGATGGCGGAACGTAATCTACCCGCAAGGAATGCCTGTGACACTCTTCTATACTTAAGCCCGCAAGCAAAGCTGCGTTGTATAGCGTAGTTGATACCTGACAAACTCCACCGCCAACGCCGTCAGCAAACTTACCCTCTAAAATAACCTTGGCCGGCAAAAAACCGCGTTCTTCGCTTCTTAGCCCAACGCGTTGATTAAAGGAAAAAACCTCACCGTCATTTATTACGCACCCGTTAATAAAGCTTACTGCCAGCGCGATATTATTTTTTCTTTCTTGGGATGAATAAGGGTATAACGTTGTGTATTCCGCCCTTAAATTGGTTTGCTTTTTAAGCTTTGAAAGGGTTGTTAACGCATTTATAGGCTCACTTTTAATAAAAATTTCATTTTTACCGCTAAGTAAAGCGTATTCTATTTTTGCCAATAATTTGTCTCTATTTATCACCCTTCCGCTTTCTTCCACGGTAAAGCTGAAAAGCTTTTCTTCGTTAGGATTAAAGGTGATAGTTGCATCCTTTGGTTTTATTAAGCTATCTGCAACGATACGGTCTATTACCCCTTCCTTATCTAAAAAATCCAAGCCGTTCAATCCGTAATAAAGCTGTGGCGGATATATTTTATAAGCTCTGCCGTCTGCGTAAATGGTAAAGGACTGAAAATATGCGTTAACTCCCATAAATCGGGGCGAAAAAGCGGTAAAACAAAGGCTCAAAGATATTAGAAGGGCAATAAGCGCCACTTTGGTTTTGTTCATACGTTTATTATGATTAACTGAAGATTACTTATACTTAACAGTATAAAAAAACGAAAAAAGAGCTTAAAAAAAAGAAAAACACCCCTTTATTACGCCCATTTTACAAAAAGTTACATATTCAATCGTTGACATTAAATAAAAAATGTTTTATACTTGAATTAAGCGTAAAATCTTTAATTTTAACGTTAGTTAAAAAACTATAAAAATAATCTAAATTTAGGAGGTCCTTTTATGTCTAATATTTGGCATGATATTTCACCCAAGAGAATTACCCCCGACGATTTTATTTGCGTTATAGAAATTTCCAAGGGTAGCAAGAAAAAGTACGAGCTTGATAAAGAAACGGGTTACATTATTTTAGATAGAATCCTATATACCTCTACCCACTACCCTGCAAACTACGGCTTTATACCAAGAACGTACGGCGACGATAACGATCCGCTAGACGTTTTACTTATCTGCGCGGAATCACTTGAGCCCATGTCTTTAGTGCGCGCTTACCCCATTGGCGTTATTACCATGATAGATAACGGCCATAAGGACGAAAAGATAATAGCCATTCCCTTTGACGATCCCAACTATAATCAGTTTAAATCTTTGGAAGATTTACCCGTTCACCTATTTGAGGAAATGCGCCATTTCTTTAGCGTGTATAAGAGCCTTGAAAATAAGGAAACTGCCGTTAACGAGGTTATGGATAAGGAAGCAGCTAAAAAAATCATACAGGAAGCAATAGATAACTATATAGAAAAATTCTGCAAATAAGAGCAGTTTTCCTAAAAGGAAAATTACCACCTATGCAGAATTAACAAGGACAAACATGAGAAAGACGAAAATTATATGCACCATTGGACCTGCCTGCCTTTCTGAACAAACGCTAACTGCCATGTGCAGAGCGGGAATGAACGTTGCAAGACTTAACTTTTCCCACGGCACGCACGAATATCACCAACAGGCAATAGACCTTATTAAAAAGGTAAGAGAAAAGCTTAACCTTCCCATAGCAATAATGCTAGACACCAAAGGCCCTGAATACAGAATTAAGACCTTTGAAAATGATAAAATAACCCTTAACGACGGCGATCCCTTTATTTTTACAACCGAGGATTGCGTTGGATGTAACCAAAGGGTTTCAGTTAACTACTCCCATTTAACGGACGATTTGTGCGCTGACGATATCATTTTAGTTAACAACGGGTTGGTTAAATTTAAGGTTGATAAAATTGAAGGCAACAACGTTTACTGCACCACTATTGCAGGCGGAGAGCTTTCCAACCGCAAGAGCATGAACTTCCCCAATAAGCTTTTAAAGCACGACTTTTTAAGCGAAGCAGATAAGGCGGATATTTTATTCGGTATACAGCAAGGGATTGACTTTATTGCGGCTTCCTTCGTTTCAACAAAAAAGGACGTTGAGGATTTAAAGGAGTTTTTAGTTGAAAACGGCGGAAATGATATAGATATTATTGCAAAAATAGAAAACCGCGCGGGCGTTAACAATATAGAAGAAATTTGCACCGTTGCGGACGGCGTTATGGTTGCCCGTGGCGACCTTGGCGTAGAAATCCCCTTCGTTGAAGTTCCTTCCGTTCAAAAGCATTTAATTAAACAATGCAGGCTACTTGGTAAAAGAGTTATTACCGCAACCGAAATGCTAGAATCTATGATTCACAACATTCGCCCCACCAGAGCAGAAATTTCTGACGTTGCTAACGCCGTTTACGACGGCTCTTCCGCAATAATGCTTTCAGGGGAAACGGCAGCAGGTAAGCACCCCGTTGAAGCAGTTAAAAATATGGCTGAAATTGCATTGTTTACCGAAAAGCATATTGATTACGACAGATGGTTTAAAACCACGGAATATAAAATTGCAAGCAATTTAGACGCTATTTCACACTCAGTTTGCTCTATGGCAATAGACGTTAAGGCAAAATGCGTCGTGGTAAACTCTTTATCGGGAATAACCGCAAGAATGGTTAGTAGATTCAGATCCCCCGCAGTTATCATTGGCACTACCACAAGCGAAAAGGTTTGGCGTAAGCTCAATTTAAGCTGGGGCGTTATTCCAGTTTTAAGCGAGCAATACCCCTCGTTAGAAATAGTATTCTTTGAGGGCTTAAAAACCGCAAAAAATCTACTTCGCCTATCCAAGGGCGATAACGTCGTTTTAACGGGTGGCAGAACGGACGGCATACCCGGAAACACCAATACTATTAAAGTTGAAACTATAAGGTAACGATTACTTAATTTTATACTAGAGATTAAAAAACAGAGGACGTTATGGATATTTTTGATATTCTTTCTATGATTGGCGGTCTTTGCTTATTCCTATTCGGTATGAACGTAATGGGCGATTCGCTTGAACGCAGAGCCGGAAACGGGCTTAAAAGCTTGCTTTCTAAGCTTACCCAAAGCAAGCCCAAGGGCTTTTTAACGGGTCTTGGCGTAACAGCGGTTGTTCAAAGCTCATCAGCAACTACCGTTATGGTGGTCGGCTTCGTTAACTCCGGCATTATGACCTTAAAGCAGGCAATAAACGTTATAATGGGCGCGAACGTTGGTACTACCGTTACCGCTTGGATTCTTAGCTTAAGCGGTATTTCAAGCGATAATATGTGGGTTAAACTTTTAAAACCTACTTCATTCACGCCCATTCTTGCTCTTATCGGTACTATATTTGTTATGTTCGGTAAAAGCAGTAAGAAAAAGGACACCGGCACTATTTTATTAGGCTTTGCAACCCTTATGTTCGGTATGGATACTATGAGTGGCGCTGTTTCCGGCTTAAAGGACGTTCCGCAGTTCCAACAGCTTTTTATATTATTTAAAAACCCCATTTTAGGCGTTTTAGCGGGGGCTGTTTTAACCGCAATTATTCAATCAAGCTCAGCCTCAGTTGGTATTTTACAAGCGCTATCTTCAACAGGGCAAATTACCAACGCCGCAGCAATTCCTATCATAATGGGCCAAAACATTGGTACTTGCGCAACGGCAATGCTGTCATCTATGGGAACGACCAAAAACGCAAAGCGCGCAGCGGTAGTTCACCTTGCGTTTAACGTTTTAGGTACTGTTTTCTGCTTGATAATATTTACTTTAATTGCAAATATTGCTAAACCCTTAATTCTTAACGAAGGCGCAACACAATTAAGCATAGCCCTTTCACACACGGCGTTTAACGTTTTATGTACCGCAATTATGCTTCCCCTATCTTCATTTTTAGAAAAGATAGCAATCAAGCTTGTTCCCGATGCTAAGAAGAAGGAAGAATTTGCAGAGCTTGATCCCAGACTTTTAACGACTCCCCCTATCGCTCTACAACGCTGTAACGACGTTCTTATTACTATGGCAGAAACTGCTATGGAAGGCTTAGATAAATCACTTGATTCACTTCTTAACCTTGACCTTACCTACGCGGAAGAAATTCGTATTGCAGAAGACAAAACGGACCACTTTGAAGATATTTTAGGAACTTACCTAGTTAAGCTTAACGAAATGAAAACGAGCGACGACGACAGTATTACCATTTCTAAATTATTAAAGCTTATTGGAGATTACGAAAGAATTTCAGACCATAGCGTTAATATAGTAGAATCTGTTGAAGAAGTTTTAGAAAAGGGAATTCAGTTTACAGAGCAGGGTAAAAAAGAGCTTAAGGTTATTTGCTCTGCCCTTTCTGAAATAGTTCATCTTGCCTACGAAAGCTTTACCGAAAACGATATTAAGAAGGCTTACGCAGTAGAACCCTTAGAACAGCTTATAGACGAGCTTAAGGACGCTCTTCGTAACAACCACATAACCCGTTTAAAGGCGGGCGAATGCTCTATTGAAGCAGGCTTCGTTTGGTCAGACATTCTTACCAACCTAGAAAGAGTTGCAGACCACTGCGAAAATATTGCCCTTTGCATAATAGACGGCGAAGCAATGAACATGAACGCTCACGAAGCACTACGCTCACTTAAAAAGGTTAACCCCAATTTTGAAGAGCAATACAATAGCTTTAAGCAAAAATATTCTATTTAATACCCTATTAAGTAAAAATATTTTATTTAAATATTTACCGTAAAATTAAACGCCTTTGGCTTTACCGGCTAAAGGCGTTTTTGCTATAAATATAAACAAAAGTGGCGATATAAGTTGATTATCGCCACTTTAACCTTTTGTTTTAAGTTTTAAAATTAAGTTCTTTTTGCAATTTCTTCAACGGGAAGCTTAGTTGATCTATCGGGGGTTAATAAGCCGTTAACCTCTTGTTCAACGTCCGTAACCTGAGTATAGCAATAACCGCTGATATTCATCTTCTTAATAGCTTCAATAAGTGAACCGAAGCGGTTTAAGAATTCTTCGTCGTTCTTAACGCCAACACCGTAGCCCCAGCATTCGTTATCTGTATCACGAACGTAAGCAGTACCGCCAAACTCACTCATAATAATAGGCTGACCTTCGTATTCGTAGTTTTGCGCGAAGGGTAAATGTTGGAAAGTACCTGCATCACCCTCTACAAGCTTATAGAACTGATCGTAGAAGCCGTAGAATTTTTCGCCGTTTTGTTCATAGTGGTGTAAGGTTAAAATATCACTCTTAGCGTGAACCCAACCGTCGTTAGAAATAACGGGACGCATAGTATCAAAGCTCTTGGTTAAGTAATATAAGCCGGTTGCTAGATTTTGTTGCGCTTCGTTTAAGTAAATATTTCTTACGCCCCAGCTTTCGTTAAATACAACCCAAGTAACGAGTGAGGGGTGGTTGTAGTTTTGGCGAACGATTTCCATCCATTCGCGAGCGATATCTTGAGTTGCGGTATCGCTTGCCCAATGGTTAGAGGGAAGTTCACACCAAACGGTAAAGCCTAAAATATCTGCGTAATAGAAAAATCTTTCATCTTCTACCTTTTGGTGCTTTCTTACGCCGTTAAAGCCCATTTGCTTACAAAGCTCAATATCCTTTAATATAGCTTCTTCGCTGGGAGGGGTAATACCCGATTCCTTCCAATAGCCTTGGTCAAGAAGAAGCTTTGCGTAGAAGGGAACGGTGTTGAAAAGAATTTTTCCGTTTTCTGCTCTGTAATCACGTAAGCCGAAGTAAGAGCCTAAAACGTCAACTACCTTACCGCCCTTTAAAACGCTAATATCAACGTCGTATAAAGCGGGATTCCAATGACACCACTGCTCTACTTGATAGGTAAGCTTAGAGCTATCTAAACGAACGGAAACGGTGGAATCTATATCGCAAGCAGAAACTACTGCGGATTGAACGTGCTTGCCGTTAAAGGATATATCAAAACGAACCTCAACGTCCTCTGCGGGCTTAGAAACCTCACAGTCAAAGCGAACGCTGTAATTTTCTAGACTGGGAGTAATCTTTAAGCTCTTTAGGTGAGTTTTATCAACGTATTCTAACCAAACGCTCTTGTAAATACCGGTGGTTTGAACGTACCAGCAACCGAAATTTTGTGATTCCCAACGTTGCTTACCCCTTACTTGAATGGGATTATTATCGTCGTCACAACGAACGGTTAAAACGTTTTCTGCTTTAGTAAGATAATCGGTAACGTCAAAGGTAAATCTAGAGTAAGCGCCCTTGTGAGTTCCAACCAAACGGCCGTTTACGTAAACGGTGGTAATATAATCCGCTCCGTCAAAGTTTAAAAGAGTTCTTTTTCCCTTCTTGCCGGAAATAACCTTACTATACCAAACCGTGGGGTGCATCTTTTCATCGTGAATACCGCTAAGCTCCGTTTCGTAAGCAAAGGGTACGTTTATTTTTAAGGGAAGCTCGCCTTTAAGCGCGTTAGCAGCCTTTACGTCTTCAAAGCCAAAGGCCCATTCGCCGTTTAAGTTAACCCAATCCGTTCTAACAAGCTGGGGGCGAGGATACTCCGGAATATAACATTTTGTGTGTTTCATTTTTATCTCCTTATAAGCGTAAAACGTTATTTTAATTTATTAATAAATGTTTCCCACGAATGATAACATAACAGTTTTTAATAAAAATGTCAACTGTTTATTGCAATCGCAGTTATATTTGTTCAAATTTAAAGTTCTTTACTGTAATAGTTCCTTCCGATACGTACAAACCAACCTTGCCGTATGTAAAGGCGTTTTCATCACTACATTCAAACGCTAACTCACCGTCTAAATAAATTTTAAAGGTGTTACTTAAAGCAACCACTTTGATATGATGTTCATTTCCGTTAAACAGATCAAGCTGTCTGCTTGCGGAAATTAAAGAAGCGCCGTAATCGTGCCTATAAAATGCCATTAACTGTGACGTCATCTTTAAATAATATCCGCGCCAAGGATTTGAAGCCTGCGCGCTATGATATGAATAATCGTTACTTCTAATCATAAAGCCCATTTCTAAGCTTTGGCTATCTGCAACGTAAGTAAATTCTACCTGATAATTACTCATACCGCGACCGCCCCAAACGGCAACTGCGTCGTCACCTGCCTTATTTGCGCTTGTTAAAATCAATTCGCCGTTAGAGTAAGTAACAGAGCCCCTTAATTTTTCAAAGGATTCTAAGCTTTGGCTTGAATTTCCGCTAGCTTCTGCTTGAACGTCAAACCAAATAAATTCTGCGCTACCGCTAACTACTTCCACCTTCATAGTGGTAACAGCCTGAGTAAGCTGCATATTACCAAGTGAAATATTGCAGTTTTCAGCGTTGGGAAGATCTACCGTATGAACGCTATCGCCAATAGTTATTTTTAACCTTGCGCTATTAGCGCTTAATATTCTTGCAGAAAGAGAATATAATCCACTTTCGCCAATATCAACGGCGTACTTAATCCAATCCCCTTCGCCTAAGCAAACGGCGTTTTCTGCGTTTGCGCTAACCTTTATGCTTTGCTTTTCGCCAACTCTTAAGCCACCCTTTACAACTTGCGCGTTTCTAATAGAAAAGCCCCTGTTTTCCCCTTTTAAATAAGAGGTTGCGGGAAAGCGTGTGGAAAAGTTCTTTATAGCTTCAAAATCGCTAGTTCCAAATACGTCGTTAGTAAAGGCGGTATATTCAACACCTTCATCACTTAAATACCCAACCAAACCGGGCGCGCTTTGCGCGGTATAAGTAATAACGCGCATTCCGTTTAAGTAAATATAACCAACGCCGTCGCCGTTTTCTACCCTTACGGTAACTAGGTTACCTTGAGTGTAATTAACTGAAGCGCTTGCAATTTGACTTCCCTTATAAGAAAGGGTTAACGAATTATTACCAAAACCAACGGTGTAACCGCCACCAAAACGAATTTCTTGGCTTTGGCTTGGTATTAGGTTAAATTCAGCGGTAAAATATCCTGCGCTTTCGCCAAGAGCATAAGTGCCGTTGTTTAAGGTTAACTCGCTACCGTTTTTAGCTTCCTTAGTAGCTCTTACGGGAACTGCTACGGGGCGATAGGTTGCGCCGTTTGCAGTAAGTAAGCTACCGCTTGCAAAATATCTATCCACGTTATATCTTCTGCAAGGTCCGCCAGAAACGAATGAATGGTATGCCGTATAAATAGAATCTAAATCCGGGCCGTTCACGTTACTGCTATGACCTAAGCCGTAATGACCGGCAGAGGTATCTATAATAGTGATATTATCTAAAGGTTGAATAAAATCAGATAAGCTGCTTAAATTTTCTGCATAAGAGTAACCTATACGGTATCCCCTTGAATTAACGTGATTACCGCAGTAAGTAAGATAGCTGTAAGTACCGCGACGAATAACGCCCGGGCCTTCTATCCAATGCCCTAAGTTAGCTTCCTTTACCGTTTTTGCTCTGGTAATGGTGCTTGGCGAAATATTATTAACGTCCGTAATCTCGTTATACTGTAACCCCGCAGGGGTAACGGTGTGAAGAATATAGAGCTTTCCGTCGTCACTAACGTAAAAAGCACCGTCTATTCCCATACCCATATTTCCGTAATCTAAATCGCTTTCATCTAAGGATGGGTTTTTACTTATTAATTCAAACCCTTCCGTAGGACTTTTAGAGCGATATATGTAATGGCCCTTTCCCGCGCGGGATTGGCACATGTAAAAATAGCCGTCGTAATAAACCACCTCTGGCGCGTAAGAGCCGTGAGAGGTTGCCTCCGTATCCGCAACGGCAAGACCGGCATAGGTCCAATTTATCATATCGTCGGATACGAATACCTTAACGCCCTTAAAGGCGTCGTTCGTTGAGGGATACATATAATACTTACCGTTCCAACGCATAACGAAGGGGTCGCCGATACCGTAATCCTTACCGCCCGTCCAATTATTCGGGCCCCATTGACCTTCTATATCACGCTGATTAACGTATATTTCGCTAACGGTGGGCGTAAACTCTATTTCCTCCCCCCTAACGAAGCTATCCTCGCCGGAAGACTGCCTTTCATCCCCACAGGAGCAAGCGCCTGCCGTAAGTATTAAAAACCCTGTTAAAAAAGCCAAAATCTTTCTCCCTTTCATAAATTACCTTTTGATTAATTAGTCCTTAAATTAAGGTATTAAGATATTTTGAATATGCGGAATAGCGTTCACTACCCCGCATATTCTTTTTTGTTACTTAATTAGCCGTATAGCTAACGTTTAAGAGCAAAGCTTACGCAATGATGTTGCTAAAGCAAATGATGTTTGAGTGATACTCAAATGATGTTTTGCTACCGCAAAATGATGTTCGCTACCGCGCGAATTTAGGGATGGCTCTTATTATAGAATAAGGCTTCGCCGTAGCGCAAGCTACCCTCATCTTTATTTTTAATAAGCCTTAGATGCGAGTTAGAGTGGTGAAACCGAGCATTGACCGACGGGAGTTTACTTGGCGTAAATGACCGAGGGCAAGCGCAAGGCTTCGCCGCTATAACGAAGTATATAAGGCTTATTAAGCGCTTATTTTTAAATTCTTAAACACTACAGCCGCACCGTTAGTGTAAAGACCGATCTTACCTGCAGTAAAGGGGTTAGCATCTGAAGTCTTGATTAGTAGAGCGCCATCTGCCCAAACGCTAATTTGATTACCCCTTACCTGAATTTTAAGGGTAATAAACTTATCGCTCGTCTTATAGGGGTTATCTCCGCCTGCAACGGTTTGCATATTTGAAGAACCGTCTGCAAAGTTAAGTCTTTCTAATCTTACGTAGTTATTGTTAATAGATACGTAATAGCCTTGAATGCTGGTGTAGTTATCGTGTGAAGATGCTGCGTAGTTTTTAGCGTGGAATACGATACCTGCGGTAGAAGTTCCGGTTGCGCCTTCTAGCTTAACGTCTACTTCTAAGGTAAAGTCTGTAATAGTGTTATCGCCAAAGTATACTAGCTGACGAGTACCTGCTTTTGCATAGTGACCACCCTCTTTAATCTTCCAAATAGTCTTATAGTCTGCGCCCTTTTCTGCGTAATTATCAAGAGCGTTTTCATAAGAAGGAGTTACGTTAGCAACTTCAACGAATCTAAATCCAACGATATTAACCTCCTTACGGTCGATATTTTCAATGCGAACGGGGGTAATACCTGCGGTAACGTCAAATTCGCCAACTAGTGCCTTAACGTAATCACTTTCATAACCTGCAACGGTGGGAAGAGTACAACACCAAACCGTTCCGTTATAAAGCTTAACGCCTATCTTCTTGCCTGCATCTTCTGCTCTGTAGATAAGCTCTAAGCCGTATCTGCCAGCCTTGTGGAAGTTGGTTAAGTAGGTTGCGTAATCATTCTTTGCAAGAGTAAGTGATTTTGCGCCGTAGTATTCGCCCATTTCTACCGTTGAAATAGCGTTTTCGCCTAAGCTGTAGGGAGCGCAGTATTTATCGTGAGCAAGATAGTTAGAAGCGCCTATTAGGCTTTCTGCTTGCTTAGCTTCGTTTTGATCGCTTAAGCCCATTGCTACGTTAGAGAATGCGGTGAAGCCAACTACTGCGTCTGCAGATAGATTTTTATAACCGATTTTACCGCCACCAAAATCAATAGATGCGTTATCAATCTTAGTCATATTGTCAAAGGTAACGTCTACCTTATCGTTACGGTAAGAAACTCTTACGGTGTGAAGAGCACTTGCGTTAAAGCTGTTAACTAACGTTCCGGTTGCAACTTCGCTTTCAACACCTGCAATAACCTTCTTTAAAACTATAGTCTTTGCAGATAAATCAACGACTACGCTTCCGTAATTATTTTCATCTGCATAAGCAAATAAATATTCTGCAGAAGAAGCGTTTGAAAGGTTAAATTCAGCAGTAAAGGTTTCGCCGTGAGAAGCGTTTGAAAGTAACGCGTTACCGCTTAAAGCTAGCTTAGCTTCGTCCTTGCCGTTTGCATAGAATGCAGGAAGAGCGGGAGCAACGCTATCCGTTAAAGAGGGAGCAACCGTCATTTGCTTGCCGTTAAAGGTAAGTCTATCAAAGCCAAAGCTTCTGTTAGGACCGCCTGAAGAGTTAAGCATATGGTAGCATAAATAGTATGAATCCATATCGGGGCCCATAACCGTTGAAGAGTGACCAATACCCTTAAGCTCGCTTTCCGTTTCTAAAACTAAGGGGTTGTTACCCGCTTTAGTCCAAGCAGCTCTATCTACCTTACCTGCGCTGGTTGAAACCTTATCTGCAGTTGAGTATGCAATACGGTAACCGTCTGAAGCAACGTGAGTACCGGTATAGGTTAAATAGTAAACTCCGTCACGCTTTAAGATATAAGGACCTTCCGTCCAACCGCCGATTGAAGTGTTGTTTAAAACGGGGGTTGAAGAAGCGTTAACGGTTAACATATCGTCCATAGCAGCCATACGAATACCTTGGTTGCTTGCATAGGTAAACCACATTTTTTCGTCGTCGTCAATAAGAACTGAACCGTCGATTGAAAGACCAAAGTTATTGGTTGCCTTTTCAAAAGGACCTTCAGGACTGGTTGCGACTAAAACGTAGTGACCTGCGCCCGCAGGTGAGGTATACATATAGAACTGACCGTTAAAGTAATAAACCTCGGGAGCGTAAGCAGCTTTGGTTACGGGATCTTCTGAAACGTATCCTTCACGTAAGCCGTTGCCCGTTACGGGCGCCCAGTTTATCATATCGTAAGATTTGTATCCTCTTACGCCTGACTCAGAGTCAAGCGTAGAGCAATATAAATAGTAAGCGCCGTTCCATCTCATAACGAAGGGATCGCCAATACCGTAACCGGTCCATTGATTATCGATAACGGCTTCTTCGCCTAAAAGATATTCGTTATATAGGCGGTTATCGTACTTGGTAAAATCCTCTGCAGGATTTCCGTAATAGGCTAAATTGCCATTGTCAGCGCCTGAACCGCTACCGTCGCCCGTGGTGTCGTTACCACCGCAGGCAGAGCCGAACGCAAGAAGGGCTGCTAATGCAAAGATTGATAATTTTTTAACTAATTTCATCTGTTATTCCTCCTTATCAGTCGTTGGGGTTATTGTTGTTATCTACGTATACGGTGCCGTTTGCGCTTACGCGAATGAACTGCGTACAAGCTGCAGCGTCACGTCCGTTAACTTCGTCTGCAAAATAGAAGTCGTGCCAAGGATCGTAAAGCATGTGGTCGGTTGCATTGTGTGAAGCTTCACGCATTGCTACGCCGAATACGTCGTCTGAGCTAATACCTAAAAGCTCGTAAGATACGGTATAGGTAACCTTGGTAACGCCGTTTTCAGTAACGATAGTTGCGTTAGTTGCAAGCTTATCGCTATCGGTAGCGCTCCACCATGCGCCTGCCTTGCCGTAAACGCTTCCGTCTGAAGCAATCTTGATTAGGTAGTCGGGATTCCAACCGTCAAGTGATTGAGCGCCGGTATCAAGGTAAATAAGAATCATTTCCTTTTCGCTACCGTTGGTAGAGAAGTTTCCGGTGGTAATAAATTCAAAGGTTACGCCGTCTACGTCACGGCTTGCAATCTTACCGCGGAAATCGTCTGCATTAAGACCTGCATTACCTAAACCGCCTGCTGCGTTTGCATTAGGAGCAGCCGTAGAGCCGGTTCCAAAGCGGAAGTAGTAAGAGCTGAAATCAACCGCTTCGTTATCTGCCTTTGCATATAAGGTGTTATCTGCGCCGATACGAACGTAATCGCTGGGCATTTCGGGCTTAACGAATTCGCTATTGCTTGCGCCGATTAAGGGGAAGCAATCCCAACCGTCCCAATCGTTAGCGGAGGTTGACCATTGACCTACTGAAATACCGATAACTTCAGTTGCGCTAATACCCTTTGAAGAATCTAACTGACCGAAGAATGAGTAAGGTAAGGTGAAGTAAACCTCGGGAGCGGTTTCTGCGTTAAGAACTGTTAGCTTCATATTTTCGGGAATAGCTTCGTTCTTATCGCCTTCTCCCCAGTTTATAATTTGAATAGCGCCGTCTGCATTTAAGTTGAATAAATAGTCGGTAATATCTCTGCCATTATCGCCAGCGCTGGTCTTGGTGTCTACGAATAGTTCAATTCTGCCTGCGAACGCGCGTGCACCAACAAACTTAAATTCAAATCCAACTAGTGATCTTGTAACGTATCCGCTGAACTGAGCAAAGTTATCTGACTTATCTGCAATAAAGCCGGGCATTCTTTCGTAGTTAAGCATCATATCAACAGTTCCAAGGTTATAATCGGTTACATCCTCGTTAAAGTCTGCTTCCGCTAAAGTCTTGATTACCGTTATATAGCCTGCTTTTTCTACCGTTATAACGTGATCCACAGCGGGAACGTTGGCAATAGTAAATTCGCCGTTTTCGTTGGTTACTGCAACTAATTCGGGATAACCCTGTAAGGTTACGCTTGCGCCTGCAACAGCGCCGTTTACGTTAGAAGCAACGCCGAATAATTCAACCGTTTGAACTTGCTTAGTGCATACTAGGCTTGCGTTTACGGTATGAGCGCTTGCATTTGCTAAGTCTGCTACGCTTAAGGTTATTTCTTGGGTTGCGTAATCCTTTAATTCAAACACTAAAACTACGCTTGAAGAGGTTGAAAGACCGCTTAATTTATAAGTTCCGTCTGCACCCGTTAAAACGCTTACGTCACTACCCTTAACTGTAACCTTAACGCCTTCTAATTCTAAAGCGCTAGCTGAATCGCTAACCGTACCGCTTACTTCAACGGTGCGTTCTTCTAATACTACAACGTCTTCAAACAAGGTTGAGGTTAAGAATGCGCTTGCGGGAACGACGGTGGTTGCCGTTACGTAACCCGTTTTGCTGTACTGAATGGTAATATCTTGGTTAGGAATAGCAATTAAAGTGCTGTAAGAGCCGTCTGCCTTAGTGTAAAGAGTAAGGCTACCGATCTTAACGGTTACACCGCCCATTCCTGCGTTACCCCTAATAGTTGCAACCTTTTCGTTGGTTGCATAGCGGTAAACTACGTTTTCTGCAGAAATTCTTAAGTGATCGCCAATAACTGCTGCGTTTAAGGATACACCGTCAAAGGTTAAAGGATCCCAGTCGTTAGCAGCAGTTGACCATTGTCCCATATAGAAGCCGATAACGTCGGTTGAAGCCATGCCAAGCGCTTCGTAAGGAATACTTAAGTAAATTTCAGGATTAGCATCCGTTCCACCAAAGTTAACCGTGAAGCTACCTTGAGCTAAACCTCTAACGATAACTGTTGATTTATCTGCTAAAATATTAAGCTGAACTTCGGTTGCGCCTTGATTTGGAGCAACAGCGCCGGTATCAAGATAGATTTCCAGCTGACCGTTAGTAAACGCTCTTGCACCAACGAACTTAAATTCAAACGCGCTTGCAGTTCTGGTAACGTATCCGCTGAACTTAGCAAAGTGATCTCTTATGCTTTCTGATTTTTCTTCAAGCACGCCAACGGTGGTAAACTGCTTAGGCATATCTACGGTAGCAAAGGTAAAGCTTTCGCTTGAGCCTAATTCGGTTGCCTTAAATACTATGGTTTGAGAAATATATCCTTCCTTTTCTACTAATAGCTCGCAGTCAACGCCCTTGAAGCTTTCAACGGTGAAAATACCGCTTGCGTTGGTGGTTGCAATAACCTCGCCGTTTAGTTTAACGGTTGCGTTTGCAACGGGACCTGCAACGTTATTAATAGTACCGGTTGCGGTTACGTAAGGAATTTGATAGTTAGAAACTAATTGAACGTTGTGAATATATGAAGTGTTAGCTGCTAGCTCTGCTCCCCTTACCGTTAAGGTTTGAGTTGCGTAGCCTGAACAGGTATAGGTTAAGGTTACGTTTTCCTTAGTCCATAATCCTTCAATTAAATATTCGCCATTTTCGTTAGTGGTTGCAATATATGCAGAACCGCTAATCATTACGCTTACGCCCTGAACGGGTGCGCCGGTTGAGCTATCGGTAATAACACCGCTTACGCTTGCGTATTGCTTTTCTAGCTTAACGACTTCGCTAAATGAGTAATTAGAAGTAAAGTAACCTGCTTCTAAGGTAGTGGTTTTGGGTTGATAGCCTAAACAGCTATAGTTAATGGTTACGCTTTCTTCGGTTGCGGGGATTCTAAAGAACCACGCGCCGTCGTTACCTGTGGTAGCAGCGTTTTCGCCCGCTTCTACTCTTACGCCGGCAATACCAGCGTTACCGCTTAAGGTTACCATTGCAACGTTGTTTTCTTGGCGATAGAATTGGTTGGTTGCGCTTACACGAATATACTTATCGCTGTATTCGGGAGCAACGAACTGACCTGCATATCCCCAACCGTCCCAATCGTTAGCGGTGGTTGACCATTGACCGAGTGATATACCGAATACTTCGGTGGGCTCAATTCCTAAATAGGTATAAGGAATGAAGAATCTTGCTTCATAGCCGTTAGAGCCGTTATGGAATAGGGTGTATTCTAAGCCTGCAAGAGAGAAGTTACCGCCCTTGTAGTGAGTTCCGCCAATCTTGCCTGCGTCGTCTAAGGTAAATAACCATAAGCTTTCTTCATTATCACGAAGACCGGTTGATTCCTTGGTGTCAAGGTAAATTTCAAGGTGACCGCTTAACTGTCTGGTACCGCTTAGGAAGAATTCAACACCGGTAAGAGCACGGCCTACCTTTAAGGAGCTATCTGCAAATAAGCTACTCTTTAGACCAAATCCGTCTGAGCCGGAAGCAACTGCGTAAGAAGAGTGAATATTTACGTCGCCAAGCTCGGTAACGCCGTTAGCAACTAACTTCTTAGCCTGAACGTAGTTCTTGCTTTCTACAAAGCCGTTTGCCCTTACTACTAAGGTTAAATCCTTATTTTCTTCAACGGGAACGCCTTCAATGCTGAATAAGCCGTTTTCATCTGCGGTTGCAGTTAATAAAGTACCCTCTAAAGCAACGGTTGCGCCGGAAACAGCGCCCTTTAATAAGCTCTTTACAGTACCCGTTAACGTAGTTCTTTCAACGTCGTCTTCATCCTTAATCTTAATATCCTTAAGAACTCTACCGCCGTTTGCGCCACGAAGCTCTAATCTGGTATAGGTAACGGAGTTGCCCATATAACCGCTCTTAGTTACGGTTACGGTGTAGTTAACTTCAGGATCTAAGTTAGTTAGTAAGAAATAGCCTTGAGCATCCGTAACTAAATTCCATTCCTTAGTGGGTGAAGCTACCGCTACGGTTGCGCCTTCAATAGCTAAACCGCTGTTAGCGTCTAAAACGTAACCTGCGATATCAGCGTTAGGTCTAACCTCTGAATCTCTGTCTATAAGCTTGTTATCCTTATCTAAAAGAAGATAGTTATTGGGAGTTTGGGGCTCGCGAATACCGTTGTAATCCCAACCGTACCAGTCCCAATGAGTGCCGGGCGTAGAACCGCCGTTATTGGTTTTATCTACGTGACCGAATGCTACTGCAATAGTATCGTCCTTTTCGATATTGATTTGAGTGTAAGGTATCATAACCTCAACGGTATAACCAACGTCAGTAGCGTCGTTACCGTCGTTTAACGTACCGTTTAAAGCTACTTCGTAGTCTATTAGACCGTTCCAGTTACCCCAACCGCTACCTGAGCCTTGCATAATACGGGTTTTGCCGTGAATTGCAAGGTTAATTTGATAGTCGTCGTTTTGGGGCTTATTTCCGCCGTTTGCTAAAGTATCAAGATAAACCTCTACGCTATCGCTTCTTGTAACTGAATCGTCGTTAGATTCGCCTTCGGTAAGCAAGATAGTATCTTGAACTTCAAATAGGAAGAATAACGCTTCGCTACCTCTATAAACCTTTACGGTTGCAGCGTTGCCGTGACCGAAGGTTGCTAAGGGCGCGGTTATTTTTTTCCATGCTTCGTCATCACCAAGACCGTTGATGGTAAGCTCGGGAGCAGCGTAGTTACCGTCGTAATCAAACTGATCGTTACCCGGTTGCTTATTATCTTCGTAATCTTGGTAGATATCCCCACCTTGCGCTCCGCCTTGGTTACCGCTGTTTGCAGGCTCACCGCAAGCAGATGCAAGCAAAGTAAACGCCAAGATAAGCGTTAAGAGATATTTCCAAACTTTGCTCATTTTTTGCCTCCTTAATTTTTGCTAAACGCACTAGGGGTTAACGCTAATAAAATTTTTGTAGTTAACACCTTTATTTGCAAATAAAGCACTTGTGCGCGTTGCTATTTTTAATTTTATTTTTTTACTTTTGAGTATTTTACCCCAACCGCCCTATTAATAATTAGGTAGTTGAGGTAAGTTAAACGCTATTAACCCTTAACACCGGAAATAGCTAGTGATTCAATAAAGAACTTTTGGCAGGTAATATAAATAACCATCATGGGAATACTTGCCAAAACTGCGCCCGCCATAATAACGGGATAGTTACCGCCACCGGAGTTATCGGTATTTATTCTTTGAAGTAAGGGCTGCAAGGTCATTTTTTCCTTATCGTCAAGATAAATTTCGGGGGCGAAGAAGTCGTTCCAAATGCCTATAAACCAGAAGATTACCTGCGCTGCAATAGCAGTTTTTACTAAAGGTAGCATTATTACAAGGAATTGCTTCATTTCGCTTGCGCCGTCTATCTTAGCCGCTTCAAAGAAGGAGTTAGATATGCCCTTCATATATTGAATAAGGAAGAACATCATAGAGATATTTCCAAAAAAGCCGGGAAGTATTAAGGGCCATAACGTATTGGTCATATTAAGCGCTTGGAAGGCCCTATACTGCGGAAGCATAAGCGCAGCGTAAGGAACCATCATACCGCTCATTAGGAACAATAGCCAAAAGTTTTTATGTCTTAACTTAAGCTTTGCAAAGCTGAACGCCGCCATAGTAGAAACGAACGTACCAACTATAATAACCGAAAATTCAATAATTAAAGTGTTTTTAACACCGCTTAAGAATGGTACTTTTGCCCAAAGCTCAGAATAAGCGGCAGTTACGAACTTTTCCGGGAAAAGCTTTAAGGTTAAGCTTATAGATTCAGGTTGTGTTTTAAAGGACGTTAGAACCATCCAAAGATAGGGGAAAACTAAAATTATAGCGCCAATAGTTAGCATTACGTAGGTTATAACGCGAATAACCGTTCTAATAGCTTTTTCTCTATCTACCTGCTTGCTTTTAGGAGTAACGTTTAAGGCAATCATTTCATTATTTTCCATAATCTTACTCCTCATATACCCATTTATCAGAGAACTTGAACTGAATAACCGTTATAATCATTATTGCAGTTGCAAGTAAAATAGAAGCAGATGCAGCAAGGCCGTAGCCGTTCTTAGCGCTTCCGCCAATACCTCTTGACCAAATGAAGTGAACTATAGTTTGCGCGTTAGAGTTACCCGCAGCAAATACCTGAGAATCCGCATAAGACTGAAGTCCGCCAATAAGACCTGTGATGAGCAAATAGAAGGTCATGGGAGTTATAAGGGGTAAGGTTATGCTGAAGAATTGCCTAAACTTACTTGCACCGTCTATATCTGCAGCCTCGTAATAATCCTTGGGAACGTTAAGCATACCTGCAAGATACATTATCATTGCAGAACCTATACCGTTTATAGAGTTCTTGATTATAATTGCACTTCTTAAATATTTACCGTTGCCCGTTCCTCCGCCAAGCCAGTGAATATCAAGACCTAGCACGGTGTTTATAATACCAAATTCGTCGTTGAATATGTATCGCCAAACGATATTTAACGCTACCGCACTGGATACGGTGGGAACGTAATATAAAATTTGAAAGATTTTTGCGCCCTTTACCTCACCTAGCTTAAGAAGTCCGGCAGTAATTAACCCCATCATCATGCTAAGGGGAATACTTAACAGTAAAATTACGGTGTTTTTAATTGAGCCTATAAAGAACTTAGAGTGGCTTACACTTGTGAAGAGTGTTTTATAGTTTTCAAAAAGACCGTTCTTTAAAGGAGTTATTTCCCCTGTTAATTTATTAAACGAAGTAAAACTAAATACGAAGGTAAAAGCCATTGAACCTATCGTAAACACGCAAAAGCCTATTATGGGCAACAGTATGAACAGAAAAGCAATTATATTCTCTCTTTTTTCAAGAGGGCTTCTTTTCTGCTTAACTGTAAACTGCATTACATATTACCTCTCATTTCATCAAGAATTGCTTGGAATTCTTCTGCAAAGCCTTCACAAGTATCTTTTGCGGAAGTTACGCCGTCCCACATACTAACAGTTTCAAAGTAGTTGGTTAAGTTTTCTAACCAAGAAGAAGAATAGGTGTAATATCTAGCTCTGGTCTTACCGTGAATCTTATCGTTTGCGCCAGAGTTGTAAATGGTATCAACCCAAACTGCTCTGTTTACGGGGTTCTTACCGGTTAAATATTGGTTGCTTGCTTCTAAATATTCGCCAAACGCCATAGTTTGAATGTTGGGAACTTGTTGACCTAATTTATAGAATTCGCGTTGAGCATCTTCATCTGCGCAAAGGTAGTTTGCAAGCTTAATAGCCGCAGCTATCTTCTTGCTGTCTCTTAACTTACCGTTTAGGCAGTAACCCATTGAACCAACCCACGCAGTACTCTTTGCATTGGGGTTGTTGCCGTTGTATGCAACGGGAAGAATGTCGTATTCAAAGGTAACGTCACGCCAGAAGTTAGCACAGTCCCAAGGTCCCATAAAGCTAAATACACATCCGCCTGATTTAAAACGAGTATAACCGTTGTTTGCGCTTTGTTTAGCAGCTTCAGGCATTACGTGATGAACTGTAGCAAGGTCAACGATAAATTGAACAGCTTCGTAGAAGTTCTTACTGCTTATTCTTTCTTCGCTTGCATCGTCCGTGAAGAAGTTAGCGTCGTTAGAATATACCGCAGCATCAAGTTCATAGTGAGAAATGCCGTAAAAATCATCCGTAGAATCACGGTCAACAGCCTTTAGAACGTAAATAAGCTCGTCCCAAGTCATAGGATCGGTAGGATCTAAAATGCCGTAAATTTCTTGTGAATTTAATCCGTACTGAGCGATCTTTTGATCAAGTAAGGTCTTGTTGTAAACTAATGTGAAGGGGCCTAAGTCCTTGGGTAAGCCGTAAAGTCTAGCGCCTTCGCTCTTACCTAAAGTCATGGTATCACTGTTAAAGTAATATTCGTTAACTGCATCAGGCCATAATTTATTGATATCATCTGCTGTTACGTAGTTAGTAATATCTAATAACATACCGTTTGCAACCCATTCTAAGAAATCGTAGTCAGGCATGTAGAATATCTCGGGTAAGTTGCCTGCTCTTGCAGTAAGAGTTTGCATATAGGTAGTTGAGCTTTCGCAAGTGTAGTCAACGATAATGTTGGGGTTCTCTTCCATAAACTTGTTAACTAAGGTTTGGTAGTTGCGTTCTTCATCAGTATCGCCCCAGCCAATAAATTCAATTGTAATCTTTTCGTTAGGGTCTAATTCTTCAAGACTATCCGGTGCAGAATCTCCGCTTCCGCCACCGCAAGCAAACAAGCCTAAAGAGAGTACGCCTGCTAAAAGCAGACTGAGTAATTTTTTCATCATTATATGCCTCCTAAAATATAAAATTTTCGCCAATTTTGGGCGTTAAAACCTACTTTTTGCACGCGTATATGCTCACGCGTTAATAAAAATGCAAGAAAAACGCTTTTTCCCGTGATTTATACGGCGCTTTTAGAGTTTTATCAATATATATTGATACCCACCCTATTTTACTTGCCCATACATTTTAACTCATAAATAACCGTTTGTCAATACGTTTTTTAAAATTTGTAAAAAATGTTTTTTTAGTTATATGAAAGTTGTTGAAATACCCTTTTTTAAGCAAAGCTTAATTTGCCTTTTTACGCAAGTGTTTTTTTAGTTAAAAAATTTAAAAAAAGGCACGCAATAGTACACGACCGTTCCCTATAAGCTTATTGTTTAGCGCAAAAAAAACGCCTAGCCTTATAAAAAGCTAAGCGGTAAAAATTATTAATCTTCTTTTTTAATATGAACGTCCAACTGGTTAAAGGGAATATGGATTTCGTTTGCATCAAAGGATGCTTTAACTTTTTCGTTTAAATCAAAATACACGTCCCAATAAGTTTCGTTTTTGGTCCAAACCTTAACGCTAATTACTATTGCGGAAGCGGAATGCTCGCTCATTCTAACGAAGGGCGCGGGCTCTTTTTCTATAAGCTCGTGCGCGTTGCAGATATCTAAAATAAGCTCTCTTGCCTTGCCGTAGTCGTCTGCATAGTCAATGGTAAAGCTCATATCTACCCTTCTTAACTGCTTTTCGGAATAGTTAACGATATTTCCGTTTGATAAAGCGCCGTTGGGAATATAAACAACCTTGTTATCGGGCGTAACTATTTTAGTTGCGGTAAGCTTAATGTCCGTTACCGTTCCGGCATATCCCTGCGCTTCAATATAATCGTCCACCTTAAATGGGCGCGTAACTATAATAAGCACACCGCCTGCAATATTTGCAACCGCGCCGTTAACTGCAAGACCGATACAAACGCCAAAGGAAGCAACCAACGCCGTTATACCGCTGGTATCAATGCCTAAAAATCCTATAATTGCAACCACTATTACCGTTTTTGCAACTAACTTAAATAAATAAGCTAAGGTCTTGGTTATAGTCTTATCAAAACGCTTATCGTTTACCCTTCTTTCCATCTTTCTGGCAATAGAGTTTATAATCTTAAAGGAAACAACCAAAAGAATTATAGAAATAACGATTCTTATAAGAGTATTCCAAAGCGCGTCGCTAAGAAGCCAACCCTTAATTACCTGCCAAAGCTCTTCTAACGTCATAATTTCACCTTTTTTACATAAATTTTAAACGTGTTTTTTATTAAAAAACCGCTCTATAGCACGATTATCGCCACTTTTTACGTTTATATCGCTTTTAAAGTAACGCAAGGCAATTATTTTTTACCGCCTATCGCAATTTATAAAGCCGTAGTTTTTTAACGGTTAAATTTTACCACTCTTTTATATCTTTTGCAAGAGATTTTTAAAAATTTATTAAAAAAGTTGAATTTAACGTAAAATTTACAACCTCTTAATACAAAAATCCGCAAAACAAGCGCGATTTTAAGAAAAAAATTAAATAGTTTGTTAAAAATTTCAGTTATTCTATTGTTTTTTATTCCTTACTGTGTTATACTAATATCAATTAACAAGTTAGGAGATTCTTATGAACAACAAGGAACTTGCCGTTAACACTATAAGGGTTTTATCTTCTGAATGTATAGATAGAAGCAACTCCGGTCACCCCGGAATAGCTCTTGGCGCTGCCCCTATTGCTTATACGCTGTTTGCTAACCATTTGGTTTTTAACCCCAAAAATCCCGGGTTTAAAAACAGAGATAGATTCGTACTTTCTGCAGGTCACGGCTCTGCTCTTTACTACGTTTTACTTCATCTTTTCGGCTACGACCTTTCTATGGAGGATTTAAAGAGCTTCCGCCAATTGGGAAGCCGTACCCCCGGCCATCCGGAAGCATTCTGCACCCCCGGGGTTGAGGTTTCAACCGGCCCGTTAGGTCAAGGTATTGCCAACGCCGTTGGTATGGCTATTGCAGAAAAACGCTTAGCCGCAAAATTCAACCGCGAAGGCTTTAACGTTGTTGATCATTACACCTACGCCCTTTGTGGCGACGGTTGCTTGCAGGAAGGTATTGCTTACGAAGCCGCTTCCTTAGCAGGTACTTTAAAGCTAAATAAGCTTATCGTGCTTTACGATAAAAACAATATTACCATTGAGGGCGGAACGGATTTAGCCTTTACCGAAGACGTTGCAAAACGCCACGAAGCGCAAGGCTGGAAGGTTATTACCGTTAAGGACGGAACTAACCTTGCAGAAATAAGCAAGGCTATTGCAAGGGCTAAAAAGCAAACCCAAAAGCCCACTTTGATTATTTGCAACACTAAAATCGGCCACGGCTCTCCCTTACAGGGCTCTGAAGCCTCTCACGGCGCGCCCTTAGGCGAAAAGAATACTCAGCTTTTAAAGGAAAATTTAGGATATAATTATCCCCCCTTTACCGTTCCCGAAGAAATTAAGCCCTTGCTTAAAAAGACTATTGCAAAGGGCAAGCGCATAGAAAAACAATGGAATCTTTTAATGCAGGCTTACGCAAAGGCTTACCCTGCTGAAGCAGAAGAGTTTGAAAAGTGGTTAAGTGATGAGATTCCCGAGCTAGACTATGCTCAAATTTTAAAGCCCGCAACCGGGGCGGAAGCAACCAGATCTTCAGGCTCTAACGTGCTTAACGCTTTAGCAAATAGCATACCCAACCTATTCGGCGGTAGTGCCGATCTTGGTCCTTCCAATAAGTCTATAATGAAAAACAGAGAGTGGTTCTCTGCATCAAACCCCAACGGATCTAACGTGCATTACGGCATAAGAGAACACGCTATGGCTGCAATTTCTAACGGTATTGCAATGCACGGCGGTTTAATTCCCTACTGCGCAACCTTCTTCGCCTTTTCCGATTATATGAAGAACGCTATTAGGGTTTCTGCTCTTATGAGCGCAAGGGTTATTTATATCTTCTCTCACGATAGCATTGGCGTTGGCGAGGACGGACCTACCCACCAACCCATAGAACAGCTTGTTGCTCTTCGTTCTATACCTAATATCAACGTTTTCCGCCCGAGTGACGCAATAGAAACTGCCTACGCTTGGATTACCGCTTTAAAATCTAACTGCCCCAGCGCCCTTGTTTTATCAAGACAAAACTTACCTCAATCTGGTTTAAGTGGCGAAGGAGCTTTAAAGGGTGGCTACGTTCTTGCTAAAGAAAGCAAGCCCACGCCGGACTGCATTTTAATCGCAAGCGGTTCTGAAGTAGAGCTTTGCTTAAAGGCAAAAGAAGCGCTTTTACTTGAAGGAATTGACGCGCGCGTTGTTTCTATGCCATGTATGGAAATTTTTGATAGCCAAAGTGAAGAATACAAGCAAAGCGTTTTACCCTCAGCGGTTAAAGCAAGAGTATGCGTTGAGGCAGGCTCTTCTTACAGCTGGCACAAATACGCCGGCGATAACGGCAAGCTTATCTGCATAGACGAATTTGGTATGTCCGGTAATCCCAAGCAATTATTCCCCCACTACGGCTTCACGGCAGAAAACGTTTGCCAAAAAGCAAAGGAAAGCATTGCTTTATGCAATAAAAAATAGCCCAAAAGTAGCGCTATAACGCGATTAACTTAACTTTCATATAAAACACAAACCATCACTTTAAGTGGTGGTTTTTTTCGCTAAATACTACAAAAAAACACAAGCTCGGCTTATTTTCAAGCCGAGCTTTGCTTTTAATGTTATTTATTAACTGTTATCCTTCAACGGGTTTCACTTTTGCCCTCTCCTGCGGGAGAAGGTGTCACGAGTTTTCGAGTGACGGATGAGAAGTTGTATAATTTAGTGCTTTAATTTTTATTTATATTTTTTACCCAAACACCGCATCCACCACTAACGTGCCCCCCTTCCCCCCACTGGGGAAGGCTCTTTTCCACTCACCGGTAAACCTCTACCAAGCCACGCGAGTATGAAGTGAACCCCAAAGTTTAGACAAAAAAATATTAAATTTGTGAATGAGTTCTGTACTGTACAGGGCTCATTCC
>SVHG01000021.1 GCA_015055965.1 Clostridiales bacterium | reverse complement strand
TTCTCCGCTGACAAGCGGAGAAAGGGTACCCTTTCTTCCAATTTTAACTATAACGGCGTTTTTTACCTTTTTTTTGATTTTTTAACCTTTTTTAAATTTAAGTCTTAAATCGCAAAAGAACGCCTTTTTAAATAATGTAACTTTTTTTTAAAACAAATTTGTGAGTAAAAATATTTACAAAAATATTTTACCAAAAATAATATTCCCTTACGTACTTGTTTTGTTTATTACTTAAGTCTTTTGCATACTTAAGTATATCACACATTTGAAATTTGTCAATACTAATCGAAAGAATTTCAAATTATAGCTTCCAAATATTCTTTGCGAGATCCTTATCTGCCATATATACTTCGTAAGGCTTGTAATCCTTCTTTAAATTAAAATTTTTATCTTTTCTTAAATATTGCTATTAAATCTGCAAAGGATTTCTTTTTAACAATAAACCAAACAACTGAAAATCCGCCGATACCGGCTACTGCAACGCAGCCAACCACTATGCCTGCAATAGCACCACCGGAAAGTCCGTCCTTATCGTCGCTCGGATCATCGGGAGCGGAGGTGGAAGAACCTTCACCGCTTGTATTATTATTGTTGTTTTCAAGTTTTGCAATAGTAAGGTCCGCTATTTCATTTCCGTCAGTATCAAAATGCTTTTCGCAAATACTGCAATCCTTATGCGCCTTTGTTCCTGTGGCATCGGTAGTTGCGGGAATCTCCTCGATCCACTCACCAAAGCTATGTTCTCCAAGCTTACCGTATTCGTGATGGCAGATCTCGCACACCGATTTGTGCTGACAATCCGAAACACCGCCCTCGTGATAGCTCCAGTCGATCCACAGATCACAATTCTCACAGAAGTTGGCGCATTTCATATCGTCAACGTATTGATAATTGGGAACTGAAAAATCATGCTCTGCGAAATACTCCGCACCGCAAGCGGCACACTTTCCTGCGGTATGGCAGGTTGCGTTTCCGCCGTAATGGAAAACGTATCCCTCGTATTCCTCATCGGGGCAAGAGCAACCGGATATCATACAAGTCTGCCAATGTCCGTCTTTATCGTGATTATAAGCATCACCGTAAATGTGCTTGTGAATAGCGGTGACTTGACCCGTATAACGCGCTGCTCCGTTTCCTGAGCCTGCGCCATCAATCTTTACGCCATTAACGTAAGCTACGGTCATTTCTCCCGTAAAGTCCAATGCAAAGGTATCTTTTGCTTCAAAGCTGATAAGATATTCATATACTGTACCTTCAACGTACTTATCATCTCCTTGCATTGTAGCGCCTGTTTCCTGAGGCCACCACATAATCTGTATCTTGCCTACACCGTCAGCATAAATTCCACTTGTAATTCTCGTTTCACCATTTTTAGGGTAAGGCATTGTAATATTGATAACGGTTATAACGTTGGTAATCACATGCTGCTCGCCAATACCGTATTTGCCGTCAACGAGAGTGACCTTGCAGTTGATATAGCTATCTCTGTCTGTTGTTTTTACGGTATAGGATTCTTTGGTTGCGCCATTTATAGGCTCGCCGTTCTTATACCACTGATAGAATACAGTTTGATAGGTGGGATTTGCTTTATCGTAAGCATTCTTGAACGTACCGCTTTCGTTGCACATCTTTTCTACGTCAACGGTAAGCGTTACACCGATGCCTATTTCACCGTTTGCAGTGTAATATACGGGGAAATCTGCCTCGGGAATAGAGAATTTGTAGAAGAATTGACTTAAAGCGTCAACCTTATCCTCCATCAAGGTATCATTTACGTAGACGTTTGCCTCGTACGGAATATTCGCCTCTCCGGTTTGTACGAGCTTACCGATAACAAGATAGGTCTTTCCGGGAATCAAAACGGCGTTTTGAATATCAAGCTCGGGCTGACCCTTGCCCTCGCATATAAAGAGGCTCTCGGGATTTATCGATACGCCCGGTGTTGCAGAGGATATTTGAGGAGCTTTTCCGCCTGCAACGAAGTCACTTGCGTTTAGATATATTTGATACAAATAATTATAGCATTTGTGTATATCGCCAAATGCAGTTTTGTCGCCTACCGTTACGGTTACGTAGAAACGACCGTCAACGTCATCTGCTGTAAAACTATACAAAGCGTCGGTCGCGCCCTCAATAGCCTCACCGTTCCTGTACCATTGGTAAGCTACGTTGCCCGCCTCAAACGCCCCCTTGAATTCTTCGTTTTGAGAGCACATAAGCGCTGTGTCAAGCTCCAAAAGACCGCCTATACCGAGCTTTGCGGTAGAGGTGTTATATATTACGGAGAAGGGATTTTGCGCAATGGCATCAAACGTATAGTTTATGAGCGCATAACCTGCGTCTGAATTGACGGTGGCTTGCTTTCCGTTGACGGTTGCAGTCACAGTGTTCCCAAATTTATGCTCATCGGGGGGATTAACGAGTATTTTCATTTCATAGGCTTTACCGGGCTTGAAAACATCGTTTTCTTCCATTTTGATTAAGTTTTCGTACCATTCGACCTTTTCAAGCTTTACACCGCCGTCCAAGGTGATCTCGGTAGCGTACGCCTTCTCACCTACGATCATATCACCCACGGTGACGCTTACGGATTTTACGCTTTCCTTACCGTAGTAAGCCGCAATATATACGGGCGCGGCAGGCATTGTAAAGGTGGTTGAGGCACTGTAATAGTCTGCAAGCTCAACTCCGCTTGTGTCCCAACGAACAAACTCCATACCGCTCTCGGCAGGATCTGCGACTATGGTAACGGTCTGACCGTAGCCAACCTCGGTTACGGTATTACCTCCTATTGTCGCAGTTCCGTTTTGAAGGTCTATGGAATATTTCTTTTCATAGGAAATAACGCTTACAACGTTTGCGAACAAAGGATTTTCGATCTTATAAAGAGCGCGTGAACGTCCGTTTTTATACCAATAATAATTCTTACCTGCTTCTATTGCCGAAAACTGGTTGCCTGCATTAGAAAAATATATATCCTCTGCTTGCTTTATTCCGTCAATCACAAGCTCGTGGGTGGAGGTGGAAAAAGCACCTACCTGCGACTCGTGAACCTGTATGCCCGTATTGAAATAAGCATTATTGATAATAAGCTCTCCCGAGCTTTCGGAATAGAGTGCGCCGTAACCGTCAAGATATACGGTAGCTGTACTGTCACCAACCTTAGTACCAATCCAAGCACCTCCGTCAATAGTAAGGGCTGCCTGCTTTTCAAGATAGATAGCAAAGCCGCTCGTTGCGGTATAGTCACCGCCGTCAAGCGTAACCTTTGCATCATCAGTAGCATAGACCACCGTTCCGGTGTAACCGTTATACATATCAACGCTTGTTGCCGTAAGAGTAGAATCATCCGCTACGAAAATAACACCCTTAGCGGTACGATGATCGGTATACCAATTTTCAAACACTAATCTACCGTTTTCAATCTCAAGGCTTGAGCTGTTTGATACGGCGATCATAGAAAAATTGTCTATGTAGAATTCGTTTGCATAGTTACCTACCATTAGTTTGTTGCCGTTAAGGTCAAGCACGTAATCCTTACCACCGTCAAAAACAAGACGGTGCTTTGTGGGAAGCTCGTCATCGGGAACGGTATCCATTATATCGTTCATAAGCTTGATATGTGTCTTGTCGGAATTTACGGCATTGAGCAACTCGCTCCAACTGCCAACCTCGGTGATCTCCGTCTCAGGTGTATCGGCAAACACCGTGAGTGCCGAGAATGGTACTATTGCAAAAACCATGAATACCGCGAGCAATATAATTAAAATTTGATTTCGTGTTTTCATTGTCTTTTTCTCCTTTAACTGTTCCCCTTGCCCTGAAAGACAAGGGGGATATTGCTTAACGCCTATTATCTTTTCTTAAATACTGCAATTAAATCTGCAAAGGATTTCTTTTTTACAACAAACCAAACAACTGAAAATCCGCCGATACCAACGATAGCCACTCCGCCAACCACTATGCCTGCAATTGCGCCGCCGGAAAGGCCTTTTGGCTCTTCTTCAGTAACCATTTTATAGCCGCAAATATCACAACCGCCGTTAGCGTTGCTATCTATATGAACGCCCTCGTTATACTTTACTTCGGTACAATTTAAGCAAGGTATCCAATGTCCGTTCTTATCATAGCTCCATTCAGCACTTTCTTGGTGACCGCTTGTGGAAATAATACCCCAAGTAGCAATATCTTCCGTAATCTGAAGGGTTGCCTCTGCATCCTCGTAAAATCTGTAACAATTTTTACACTTGTAATATTCCTTCTTACCGTTTTGGGTGCAGGTTGCTTCAACCGCTTTTATATGATCAAGCTCGCATTCGTGTATAACGCCGGGAACGCCCGTTTCTTCATTATACAAAATACCTCCCATGAATAAGCAGATATTCTGCGCTCCCTCTGTCAGTTTATACGCCCAAGCAACACCCGTTATCGTTACGTAATCTTCAGAAATGGAATCCGGTAAAACGTAACCTTCTTTTAAATGCAAGAATAAACAATAAGCGTATTGCTTACCATTTATGAAAGAGGTTGCAGTGCATTCACTATCAATATCGTGCCACGAATTACTACCAAGAAATTCAGTTTGACCGCAATCGCAATTATCTCCGCAAGGGTAAAAATACTCACTGCTGATCAATTCTTCAGGCATTCCCTTTGGTTCTTTTAATCCTACTAAGTAAGAGCCGTCTATCGTAATAGACTCAAGCACCTCACCCGTTTGATCTTGCCAAGCAGTAATACCCCTGCTTTGATCAAATATAATTGTAAAATGCACCCAGTACGTATTGTTTGTACGGTTTGCATCAGCAAGCATATATTCCATTGTTTCTAACCAAGCAACGGATGAAATTTGAATAAGCCCATCTTCTTCTTTGTTGATTTCGTGTGGCCTAGGAAACATATAATCTGAGCGAGGATGTATTCCCAAACGGTAATAATAATACTTACCATGTTCAAAGGTGTTAACCTTTTCATTTGTTTCAGAATCATACCACTCGTCGCTTTCCTCTTCTATATTACAGCAGGTAGTATCACAAAAATAATATTCTTCCGTATCCTGTAACAATGCTCCAAGCTTGGCTTCAGAGGGATATTTTTTACCTATTAAGCTACTTCCGTCTATAACGATGGGTAATTGCACTTCCTTTTTCCAAACGGCGGTTGCAACTACTGATTTCGTTACCGTTATAGTGGAAGGTGCGGCGTATATCTCACCGTCTATTTCCCAGCCGTACAACCTTTTGCCTTCAGGCGCGGTAAAGGTGGTAGTACTTGGAAGACCGAAAAGACTTGCTTCCATTTTTTGAACGGGCATTTCCCCACTACCGCCGTTAGGTAAAAAGCTAATTAAAGGTACGTTAGTCCATTCAATTTGGAATACCTCGCTTTCTAATACGCATTCGCCACCGATAAGCGCCTCTATTTTAAACTTATGAATAGTTTCTTCATCACAGGTAAAAGCGTAAGTGTTTACCCCTGATTTATATGCTTGAATATCCCATTGATCCCAGTCGGGAATATTTACGTCAAAATATAAAATATTAAACTCGTCGGCTTCAAAATTGATTTCCCATTTAACCTGCAATGCACTACCCACGCTTCTTATACTGCCGGTGGGTTGAACGGTAAACGCCTTTTGTTCGCTTGCGCTTACCTTAAAATTAGGAGCTATAAAAGCCATAAAACCGCAAAATACGCAGGTTATGCAAAGCATTATACCTACTAAAAATTTTCTTGTTTTTTTCATTCTCGTTTTCCTTTTAATTACCGTTATTAAGTATGTTTTTTATGCCTTTTTTTAAAAAAGCAAAATTACGCTTTTTCTATTTTCATAAGACCGTCAGAAATAATTAAACAGCCTTCTTCATCCATTTCAACGGGGTAGTAATCGTTACCGTCTTTTTCATAATTTAATAAAAGTTGGTCACCCTCTATTTTAGCAGGGAAGGAATCTATTAAAATGCCTCTTTCGGTTATTTCCCAGCCTTCTTCCTTAAGCGTTTCTATTTCACTTTCTAAAGGCTTGTAAAATACATCTAAAGCACTTTCGCTAATAACAAAATCCGCGCGAAGCATTTGTTTATATTCGCTATGATCTTCATCATCCGGCATAGCTTCAATATCAGCTCTATTTATTCTTATAAGCCCTGTTTCATCAGCACCAAGCATATCTTTTAATTTCCAAATACCTAATAATTCCATTTTTTTCTCCTTTTACGCCCATGCGTCTTGTGATTTTGGTATACGAATATCCGTAAGTAGGTGTTGTTCCCATAAATACCAAGTCCCGCCACCCGTTTTTCTTAGGGTTATTGAACGGGGGGTATCTGCACCACCGCTATTGATTAATAGCTTCATATAATTTCCGCCCTCTAACTTAGAATATTGGTTAGATATTACCTTTACCGTATAGGGAACGGTGGGGGTGTACTCGTTTGCGGGGGTTGCACCGTTAAAGTAAGAGCGAGCAATATAGTCCTTACCGTCCATTAGGCGGTCATTTAAAAAGGCTATATCCGCAGGGCTCATTGGGCGCGGACCGCGTAAAAAATTAAGCATTTCCGTACCCGCTTCGCGATCCTTAGAATACACGCAAAGAGCGCATAAAGCCAGCGCCGCCGTTTTAAAGGGGGTATCCATACTAGCTTCGGGTAGCGCCTTAAGCTCTTCTAAATTAGAAGGTAGCTTTTCAAAGGTGAAGCTTTCCTTCTTGCTAAAAAGAGCCAAAAGCTTGTTCCTAATAAAGGTAATTGGCGTGCCAATTTTAGATAAAATAACTCTTATAATATCCATAAAAATCTCTCCTTGCTACCCTGTAAAACAAGGTAGGCGATTAAAATATCCATTTTTTATATTTCTTGTATTTGCTCGTATTAAATCTCTAAACCGAACAAAATACACAGTTCTTTTGTGAAATCTTGCCTTAAAATGCAGGTTTGATTATCGTAAAAGTGAATTTCTTCCCCCGATTTATAGTTTGCAGTAAGCGTAGAGCCAAAAAAGCTAGGCAAGCCGGATACGCTGTGATGATAGCCGTTGAGCTTAGCAATCTCGTGCTTGCGAAGCAGTTTTTCCAGCTTAGTTATAAAGGCTAAATCTTGCTTTTCTTCCCTTTTTATCTTTTCTTCTGTACTGCTAACCAAAATACTGCAAAGCACCGTATTTTCCACTATCTGCGCTTCTAAAGAGTAGATAGCGGGTTTTAGGGTTGAACTTTTTAATAAAAATTTAGTTGAAAAACGGCAAGAAAATTTAACTAACTCGTTAGAGGTTATTTCCTTGGGCGCGTCTTGCCAAAAACGCTTAACCACACCGCCGTTTTTATTGCTTTCTTTTGCGTTTACCGTTTTAAAAGGGCGCATATCCATCTCCACCTATGCGCCGTAGCCTTCCGGCGTTATATTTTTAACGTCGAATAGGGTACATAACTCACGCAAAAGCTCAATCGGTAAAAAGGATTCTTGGTTATCAAAACAATATATACTCTCCCCCGAGCTATAGCTTGCATCTACTTTAACGCCGTAAAAATCGGGTAACCCTTGCACGTTACGGAAATATCCGTTACGTGAGGCTACGTCGTATTTTTTTAATATTTCATCCACACGGCTTAAAAATTCTATTGAACGCCTTTCTTTTCTAACCGAGCCAACGTCAATCCCTTCGCTACAGTCAACTGTACAGGTTACTGCGCTACCATCCTTTTCTAAGCATGCGCCAAGGCAATAAACACCGCTTTTTAAATTGCTATCCTCTTCAAGAAACGCCAGCGTAGAATACCTTAAGTAAAAGCTTATTAAATCACAAGATTCAACACACTTTTTCGCTTGGGGATTATTATTTTCTATTACTCCCCCATCCTCGTAAGATCCTTCATAAATTCTATCACGGCGACGCTTACGCATCTTTTTAAACCATTTTATAAGGCACATACCATTCACCTTTTTTAATTATTTTTTACTAAATATTGCAATTAAATCTGCAAAGGATTTTTTCTTAATAATAAACCAAACAACTGAAAATCCACCGATACCAACGACGGCCACTCCGCCAACCACTATTCCGGCAATAGCACCACCGGAAAGACCTTTGGGCTCTTCTTTAGCAACCATTTTATAACCGCAAATATCGCAACCGCCGTTACCGTTACTATCGCTGTGGGCGCTTTCGTTTTGCTTTGCACCGCAAGCGCATTCCTGCCAATGGTTAGCGCTATCACTCATCCACTCGCTTGAATATGAGTGATTATGCTCAGGTGACATATCTTCCCAAATTGCGTAAAGAATTAAGTTTGAATGAAGTTCAAATTGACTTATTTTAATTATTTTGCCGTCTTCTTCTATCGCCCAGCCCTTAAATATCTTGCCTTTAGGCGCGGTAAAGCCGTTTTGGGGTAAGGTAAATAAGCCGTAATGATTTTCTATCGCGCTCATTTCACCGCTACCGCCGTTTGCATTAAACTCTATTTTATAAAATGGATGTATATGCAAATACTTAACGTTCTTTAGGTTAGCCTCATCTAAGCCCTGAACGCAATCACTTGCATTGGTGGTAAGGCTTGAAAGCATTTCGTAAGGCATTGTGAAAAGAGAAATATTAGGATAGCGAGATATTGCTTGATTACCGCTAAGCTTTACGTCTGCGTTGATTATTACGGGTGCAGACACAGATTCAAACGCTAAAATGGCACAAGAAGGATTTTCACCTGCAGTAGGGCCTAGTGCAGTAGCTTCTAAAACCCCACCGCTTACCGTAATAAGACCGCCTTCCGTGCAAAGCCCTGCGGATATTCCTTGCGAACTAAAAGAGTTTAATTTAGTCATACAATTTATTAATTCTACGTTCGTAGCGTTAATACAAGCCGCGGCAAGTCCTTCAACGGAAATATCTATCAAACTATCTTCAACGGTTACGTCACCTATTTCAAACATAACGCCAATACCAAGAGCCGTTTCTTTTGCTGAAAGGTCAATTTTTATCTCGCTTGCTTCTATTTCTATCCTCTTTTCTGAAGATATAGCTAAGCCGGAATCCTCTTGCGCGTCACATTCAAAATTAAGCGCACAATTCTTTACGCTTACCTTTTTTCCTGCATAAATTCCGTAAGCTGCCTCACCGTACACTTTAAAATCTGCAGTAACGTCTTCTAACTCTACGTCGCCTTCAAGAAGGAATATTCCGGCCAAGCTAGCCGTTACCTCTAACGTACTGTTCTTAATAACTAAATGCGGGGATACTTCTAAATATATTAAAGTTTCTGCCTTTCCTTTTATGCTACTGTTTTCCATAAACAAAGAACCAGTTTCAGATTGAAAACAGTCCGTTTCTGAGTCTGCCGTAACGGTAGAACCGTTAACGTATATCGCGCCACCACCGGTGCTAACTAGGCAGTCCTTTGAAGAAAGCGTAGCGTTTTTAAGCGTAACAGTTCCTTCAGTCGTTTCTATACCAGCGCCTAAAAAGGCAACCGAGGCGTTTTCTATAACAACTGATTCTGAGCAATAAACGCCCACGTCGTAGTCCGTTTCTAACGAACCTCTACCCGTTATTTTTATACTTTTTGAACTGTAAATTGTAAAAATACTATCTACTTTTGCATCTTCTTTTTCGGTTATTTTATTAGTGCCAACAAGATTTATAACAAGCCCGTCCAGGTCGCTATATATACCGCAATAGCCTTCTTGCGCTTGCGTGCAATATTCCGCTAAGTTAGCGTTATTTAAAGTTAAGGTTTTAGTTGCTGTATCGTAAGATACAGTTCCGTCCTCTAACACGTCTGAAGCGTTATTTTCATTAACCTCTATTCCGCCAACGAAAACGCCGTAGCCGTGAATTACCGCGTTAACCTTTTGATTATTTACCGTAAATAAGCTCACGCTAAAGCAAAAAGCAACTAAAAAGGCTATTAAAAGGCCTAAAATTTTATTTTTCATAATTACTCCCTACAATAAGTCAGGGGTTGGGAATACGCCCAACCCCTTAAGCTTGGGCTAAAAGCCCTTATTATTTGCTAAGCTTTTTCTTTCTGATAACAAACCAGTAAATGCAGAATCCGCCACCGCCAAGAACTACTACTGCACCTGCTACGATACCTATAATAGCGCCGGTGCTTGAGCCCTTAGACATATCAAACCCACATTCGTCACATTTCTTATCGCCGTCTGCGTCAACGTGAGCGATTACCTCTAGCTTTTCACCGCAAATGCAAAGCTTGTGGTGACCTTCTTCGGTAGCAATCCATTCAACGCCGGCAGTATGACCTTTCGCGGGTTCTAAAACCTCACCGCAAACGGTACAGGTTTGTGCTTGCGTGCAGGTTGCTGCTGCGCCGGGGGTATGTGCTTCCTCCGCTGCTCTTACAAGCTCACCGCAAACGGTACAGTATTGACCGGTAATGCAGTTAAATTCGCCGGGAACGTGATCTTCAGCATCTTCTCTAAAGAAACCGCAGTTAGGACAGGTTGATTCACAAGGATGCGTGAAGAAGTGTAAGGGACTGCCGTCTAGATAGGTAGTTCTTTCATAACCGCAATCTAAGCAAACGCTATCACACGGGGTGTTATTTCCCCAGTTGTGACCCATTACTTCGCCCTTAGTTACTTCTGAGCCGAAATCCGGGCAGTTGGGGCTTATGCAAAGCTTGTAATGCTCAAATTCGTTGCAATCGCCGGGCTTATATACGCTATCGTATACGTGAACGTGGTTTTCGGGGTTTTCCCAAAGAGCGGTAAGAGTGATATTAGTATCAACGTAAATTTCGCCGGTAACGATGGCGTTTACAGTTCCGTCTAAGCTCCAGCCTACAAAGGTTTTACCCTCTGACGCTTCAAATTCACATTCGGGTAAGGTATAGTATCCGCCACCTTTAACGGTAACTTCACTCATATGTCCGGTAGCACCTTCGCCTGCGTCAAAGTTTACCATAAAGTAAGGTAATTCTTCACAAACTAAGAATGCTTCAACGGTAATTACGCCACCAACGGCGTTTTCTGCAACCGCGTATTGACCGTTTACTGTTGCGCTAATTTGTTCGCTGAACGCGTAACCTTCTTTTGCAGAAAGAACTACTACCAGCATATACCCTCTTGCGCCAACGAAGGGGGTTGATTTATCTACTACTTCTAACGTTTCCATATCGTAGAAGCGGAATTCTTCAATATTGCAACCTTCTGCGTTAAGCTCTATTTTAGATGCGGGTAATTTGCCTTCGTAGGGGTTTTCTACCGTTACGGCAATTTGCTTAACGGGTTCTCCTGCACATTCAAAAGATATAGAACATTCTACCCAATTAGCTTCGGGTAAAGTATTGTGAATGCTCTTATGCTGAACGGGCTTGCCGTTAATAGTTATTGATAATTCACTGCAGGGCGCAAATTCAAACTTGCCTTCTGCACCGTAAATTTCCTTATCTGAACAAAGAACTAAAAGTAGTTCGTAGGTGTGGCCGTAAACGAAAACGTCATCTTCCGTAAGAGCCTTACCGGCAGTTAAATCGTACCAAATAACGCATTCGTCTGCAGCACCTCTATTAAATCCTTGGCTATAAATAAAGTCGTAATCGGGGTGCTCGCCTGCAACGGGTTCGGTAACACCGCTAATTGCTATTTCTCTTAAAACACCGCCGTTACAGGGTGCAAATTCAATATTTACGAGGGCCAAAGTGGGATCGTCTATTATAAATGCTTCAACGTAGCCAACGTTTGCGCTTGCTTCAAGCCAATTTGCAAAGCGGTAAATATCGCCTGATTGAACGAAGAATGATAGAGTATAAATTTTGCCGTTTTCAAATACTGACTGTTCGTTTAACCTTTCAGTTACAGTTGACCATTGAATGCCGTTAACAAAATCGTATTGACTACCGCCGGTAACTTCTTCATCAGTAACTAAAGTATATTTATTGTCGCCCATGGTAGGAGCGGTATATACGGGGTGTTGACCTTCTGCAGGCGCTACTATACCGCTAAATGATACTGAAGATATTTCAACTGCGGGGCAAGAAGTAAACACGTAAGATATTTCTTCTATTCCACCGTCATTATAAACGGGTTCGCTAGCTTCGTTATAGCCAAGACGTGTTAGCTTCATAGCTGCTTCTTTACCGTTTATGTAGCCTTTAATGAATTTTCCACCGTTTTGATCGTAGGCGCTTTCAACGGGTAAACGGAATCCGTTTTGGGTAACTACGCCAAGCACTACCTTGTAGTCTTTGCCTGCAACGAATTTATCTGATAATCCCATTAACTTCCATTCGCCATTTTCACTTACGTACCAATTATATGAAGAATCGGCAACAAAAAGAGCGCGACTGTTAGTGCAAAGAATTTTGCTTACATCAGGTTGAGTTTCACCTGCAACAGGCGAAGGAATTACTATACTGGGGGTAACCACGCCAAAAGCGATATTTTCAAAGGTATACATTACGGTTATCGTTTTTGCGTCAATATTAACATCGCGGTGAGTAACGATAGCAGGCATGCCGTTAACGGTTGCGCTGATACCGCTGTAATCGGTGTTTGCGCCGTCATATTCAAAATCCCAACCGCTGTTTGCACCTTTTAATTCAAGGTCAACGCGAACGGTATAGCTTTGACCGCCCTTAAAGAAGGTGTCTGCATTCGCATCAACACCAAGCTTATCGTTTGAGCCGTTGGGATTGTAGTCTTTGTACCAATTTAAACCTACAACCTTATAACTCATGTGGTGTTTAACCGTAACTGATGCGTTATCACGATAAACGGTTTCGCCTGCAGCGGGGGCAGGAAGTGTAATAGCTACTTCATTAACTTTGACATTTACTTCAAGCGCATTTACATTTGAGGGTGTGAATGCAAAAGCAGTAAATAGCAATGAGAGCATTAGCACAAAGCTAATAATGAAATTTTTTGCTTTCATTTTTTTCTCCTTTTTTGCGGTTATTCCGCATTGTTTTTCTTTAAGTGCTTTTTGTTTAAACCTTCAAAGCACTATTATTTAGTGTCATAATTTTATCACGTACGCGCGTGCGTGTCACTACCTACTTAGTATAGTTTTAGTATGGGGTGCGGGTAGTTTTTTAAAAAATTACTTTTTTGGCATAAAAAAAGGTAGCGATAAACGCTACCTAAATTTGTTATTTTTCAGTTGTAAAATCACTTTAAAAGCATAAATAATTCATCTCTTCCGCTAACGTTTAAAGACGTATAAAGTAGGCCTATATGCCATTTAACGGTATTTTCAGATATATTTAGCTCGTTTGCAATTTCCTTATAGCTCTTACCCTCTAATATGCCTTCCAGCATTTCCATTTGGCGAGTGGTTAGCTTTTTATCTTCAGGTAAAAGGGATAATACCCTTTCTATCTTTTCTGCCTTGGGTATAGAGTCTAAAACTATAACCCTCGTCTTTTCCGGGGTGGGAATATCTTCCTTTGCAACGTAGTCTTGAAGCATCCAATATACGAAGAAGAACACGAACTCACTCATTAAATATGAGGCAGATAAAAATTCAAAGTTCCACTTAACAAGCTTTTCTACTATCCAACCGCCAATATTACAAGCTACTACCGCAAACATCATGCAAGCAAGCTTATTAAAACCGCCCTTATTTCTTTTTAAAGACAGGCCTATAACGACTAATATTGCAACTAAATACCCTAAGACGTACACCAAATTTACGGGATGCAAAAAGCCGTATTCCTTTACAAGCTTGGATGCGCCGTCTTCCTGTATTAGCTCTACACTCTTATAATACCAATCTAAATGACCTGTTGTAAGCACTAATGCAAACATTACCATCGCCACGCCAAGAAGCACGTACTTTACCCACTTCTTGTAAACTACCCCGGAAAGCTTTGATATAAGCATAAACATACATAACGGCACGAAAACCTGCCCAAAATATGCAACCTTGTTTGCAAAAAGAGCAAACCCTACCGTTTTTGAAAGAGATAAAAGCAAATATCCAAGGTTTACCACGCATACGGAAACGTAAAGTACGAAAAGCCAAGGCTCGTTTTGCTTTTTTCTAACTAAAAGGCTATAGCCAAGGGGCAATAAAAGCGATAGCGTGAAGATAATGCAGTATAAAGTAATTACCATTTTTTGCTCCTTCCTTTTTCCACACACTACTATGCGTTTTCACAATTATAACACAAAACTTTTTAAAAATCAAATCCTTTTTTATCGATTATCACACTTGAAAATTCTTTTATTTTTACTTTTCAGCTTACCACACGGCAAATATATTGATTTTTACCCGTGTATATGGTACAATTTGTAAATAGATTAACGATTTTTATAAATCTTGTTAAAAGGAGCGCGATTATGCAAAAAAAATTACTAAGTATTCTTTTAGTTATAGTTTGTTTAACCTTGCTATTTGGTTGCAACCCAAAGCAATCGGATAACGGCTATCAAAGTGGCAACGGCGAAAGCGTAGTATTGCCCGACCAAGACCAATCGGGTAATTCTAGCAACCAAGATAGCCAAAATAGCAATACAGATAGCAGTTTAGAAGATAATTCCGGTAACGAAGATAGCTCCGGTAGCGAAGATAGCTCAAACGAAGACGATTCTAGTAGCGAAGATAACGATAATACCGGGAATGAAGATAATAAGGTAGAGCTGCCTGATGATTACGTTATTACAATGTCTGATATGGAGCGCTTCTTATTAACCAAAAACGAGCAATACCCCATAACCAACGAATACGTTGAATTATACCAACAAGAAAGCGGTGGATATATTGACAATGCAAAGAAAGCGGGCTTAGTAGTTGATAAAGCGCAACATCTACCATCACAAAAATGGCATTATTTTGAATCTTGGTTATACCCTACTATTGAAGAAGGAATGCTATGGGATGCCTCTGCTTCTAATAGGTCCTACGGCGCATTTTCTTGCCCGGAGCTATTATTATGGATAATTGAAGCTACCGGCGTTGATTCACAAAAGGTAATAGAAGCTAAAAATATCGCAATTGAAGGAAAGCAAGACGGCACAAGAGTTTCTACGATCTGCGCTAGCATTCGCTCTGCAGTACCCTTTAACACCTATTTAAGACCTTTAATTATTGACTTTTTAGAAAATAACCCCGCAAACTATAAATCTTACACCCTTACCGTAAACAGCGATAGCGCATATCAAATATCAGGCGTTAAAGATAGCTATAAGGAAAGAGAAACGGTTTCCTTCACAATTTTAATGACTGACAATACTAAAGAAATTGCAAAAGTAACGGCTAACGGCAAGGCTTTAGAGCCTTCTAGCGGTACTACTTATAAATTCTCTATGCCGGGCGAAAGCGTACAAGTAGTAATAACCTTAAAGGATAAGTCCGTTGTCGTTCCCCCTGTTGAAGCTACTAAGGATTACTATTACGATATAGTTTACATCTTACCCGGAAAAACGGCAGTTAAATTTAGCGAAACCTCAGAGGCGTTTAGCGCAATTAAATTTAACGGAAAACAAGAAAATATTATTTCAAGCGTAAGCAATATCACTAACGTATACGGCGGTGGCAGAGGGGGCTCCGGCGATAATATTTGGTATTCTGGCGATATGTTAAAGCTAGGCACTACAAGCGTTACCGGTAGCATTACGCTAGAATTAACTAAAAAGGTTACCGGCGTAATTATTACCGGTTACGTAACTAATAATGACTGTAATATTCGCGTTGGCGATAGCACTTCTTCTATTTGGAGCGAATCTAATGATGACGGCAAAACTACCCTAATAACCGCAAAGGACGATTATTTTATGAACGTTGCCGGTAAAGAAACCGTTGAAGCTAACGCTACCTCTACGATTCAAATTAATTTTGATAGCACGAACAGTATAACTATATCTACAGCAAAGAACGGCTCTAAATATTACGTTTTATATATTACGTCTATTGAATTTATAGTTGATGAAGCAGCTTAAAAAGTTAAATAATAAAATAGAAAAAGGATATCTTTCAAAAATTGATTGATATCCTTTTTTGTTCTTAAATTATATTAGCATTTTTTATAAAAAATATAAAATCACAAAGAGTAAATTACGCGATTTTATTATATAACAACAACTTTTTGTCTAAATTTTCCAATAGTATACACCGCGTAAATGGATAAAATAAAAAGTTTCTTGTTAATGAAATCTTTGCACAAACTACATAAATAACCAAAATAGGGAAATAAAACCTTTATGTAAAGAAAAAAAGGTCTGACACGATTGTATCAAACCTTTGCTTTTCTAATGTGTGTGAAAACCTATTTTGATACAATTTGCGTACACCCCTTAAAAAGTGTGTACAGTTTATTCAAAATGCGTACAGGTAATTAAAATGCGTACAGTTAAACTGACCGACAAATTGGAATTTGTCTATCCTTTTTAGCCAATCGACTTTAAGCCGTCATACAGTTCATTAAAACTTTTTCCTTTAGCACATCTACCATAGGATAAGCTTCTATTCTCACCAAATTCCAATAAAAAGCATTTTGTGAGTTCCTCAACCGTTACTTCCAGATTTTCAAAAAACTGCTGGTAGGCAAAATTGTATCCGTTTGTCCCTTCCTCAAAATTATTTACAATCAAAGATTCACATACTTGGTCTAACGGATACATTTTAATATGCATCAATTCATGCACAATTACTTCTTCCATATTTTCTTGCTTTGGATTTGCCGCATTAAGCATTAAAATCGCTTTTCTATCCGTTGGGTCGATTTTAAAATCTCCTGTTTTCTTCCACTTAGGGTCTTGAACAAGTTCCAGTTTTACATCCCATTGTGGTGTAAGTCTTAGTTTTTTGCACCACTTGTCAAATAATCTTTCAAGTTCCATTTTATCCTCCTTGCCCCTTATTTCAATTATCATATACCTAATACAGATTTCTTTGTCAAATTCTAGTTTATCGGTGAATTTATTATAGCACATTATCGTAAAGAAATCAAGGCGAAAGCCTTGTATATCATCAATTTCGCGAGAAATTGTATATCATCAACACAGAGTGTTGTATATCATCAAGTCGCAGAGGAATACACCTTCGGTGATGATATACGCCGCACCTCGTGCGTCAATGATATACCAAGTCTGCGACTTGGATAAAAAAATACTGCAGAAAATGTATTCTTTTCTGCAGTGTTTTTTGTGTCATTACTACTAAATGTTTCATTTTAAGCATTTACACTACAAAATGTTTCATGATGCAACTTTTTGTAGTAATATAAATCACTTACACTACAAAATGTTTCATAGACCATAACGCAAAAGAAAGCCAGGTAGAATAGTCTATCTGGCATTTATAATTTTTCTATGATATTTAGGTTGCAGTTGAATTGGAATTCTACAGTGTGTTTGTCGATTACCTTAATGCAGTTTAGTAGTGTTCTCATAATTTGTGAATCTAGTAGGTCAACTGACTCATCACTTAAGATGGCATTAATTTCCTTTAACTGTTCTTTTCATCGTAATAAATTAAGTATGTAATCTTCCGCTAATAAATATAATTTTTCCTTTTATATTTGCTAAATATTGTTTTATTATTAATAAATATAATTTTTAACGCTTAATCAAAAAAATGATTTAAAGTTATATTATTTTTTCATAATTTTATTTATAAATTCCAATTCATGTGAATGTTGCTTGCCAAACTCAATTCTTTCATCATGATATTTCATAGCATCTTCTTCTGACAGCATTTCAAAATTATCTTTTTTTCCTAGAAATTCGCCTAATATATTAACTATTTTCTCAAGAAGATCAATATCATTTTTCAAATTAGAAAGGATGACTCCATGTTCTATAATCTTTTCTCTTAAATCATTAATAAAATAAAAGTTCTCAACTGATAATGATTCAAGAGCTTCTCCTAACTTGTTATCTAAATTAACAAAAGAATTTGAATATATTATTTTTGAAACAAATCGTTCTATTTTTCCTTTAAAACTGGATATTTCGTCTAAGGTTGTAAACATAATTACATTTCCACTTCTATAATAAAATTCTTTATTATAATAATTTTTTAATAAAACTCTTCCATCTTTATCATAATCTATGCATTGTTTCAACACAAAAGAAATCCCTGCAATATTTGAGTAGATTGCCTCAATATTGTTCTTTAATTGTAAGAAAGCATTTTTTTTGATAATATTTTCCCTTGAAGTATTTCCAACATCAATAAGAAACGATACAGCAAGAGAACCAGCAATTGCAAAAAATGAATTTTTAGATACATCAGAAATAATTATAAAAATATTTTCTTGAAATAAAGATGCTATAATCCATACGATTAAAAAAAGCAGTAATAACAAAACTCCAATTAAATACCATATTCCAGGTGTACTCACAATCTTTTTTTTCATTATTATCTCCTTTTCCTATCAAGTGAATTTTGAACAAAACCTGTGATCAACATCACAATAAAACATACTATGATTTTTTTAATCATCAGTACAAATATACCAAATATCATCACCAGTAAAGCCACAACTTCGATATAGTTTTTCTGGTTTAGTATTATTATCTAAATCACCTGATACTGTAGTAAATTTTGCACCTAGATTTTTAAGTGTTATAAGTAATGAATTGACGATTATTTTTCCGTATCCTTTATATTGATATTCAGGTAATACTTGAATCCATTCTAAAATTCCTTCATTTATTTCTGTATCATATTCAGCAATACCGCTAGCAATTATTAATCCATCTTTTTCAATTTTAATCCATAATCGACTATTATAAGTTGGATGATTACACCATTTTAATATATCATTTTCATTGACTGAAATACTCTGCCCTTTATAACATATATTTATCATGTTGATTAATGATGTTTTATCTGTATTTAAATTAATTATTTCAACTTTTATTTTTGGAATATCAATAGATTCTAATTTGTGTAATAATCTAAAGTATCTTTGAATTTTATTAAATTGATTATTAAAGTTTCTTCCATGGATAATCTTTATATTACTTGGCATCCTAATGGTTTGATATTTCCAATATGGAATTGAAAGTGTCCCACAAGGATTTAATAAGTATTCAGTTTTTGTTATCATTGTGGTTCCCCCCACCTACAGTATAAATTCAATTCTATCTTGTAGTAATATTATACACCAAAATCATTTTTATTTCCACCATTATCTCTTATATTCTAATATATAATCTTTCTCTTTTTGGTTTAATAAATTTTCCATTTTTTTAGCAATGCACTTTAAATCTTCTCTATCTAAAAGCCACTCCTCAGTGACACTAAACAACTTACATAAAGCATCAATATTTATATCACTAGGTATTCCATTGCCAAGTTCCCATTTACTTACAGCACTTCTAGATGCAAATATTTTTTCACCTAATTCTTTTTGAGTTAAATTAGCATTTTCTCTTAACATTCTTAATTTATCTTTTGAACATAATATTACCTCTTTGAGTAGATTATACCACAAAGTCTAATCAAAATCAAGGCGAAAGCCTTGTATATCATCAATTTCGTAAGAAATTGCATATCATCAAAACGAAGTTTTGTATATCATCAAGTCGCAGAGGAATACACGCTGATGCGTGATGATATACAGCTCCAAAGGAGCTGATGATATACGCCGCACTCCGTGCGTCAATGATATACCAAGTCTGCGACTTGGATAAAAAAACACTGCAGAAAACGTATCCTTTTCTGCAGTGTTTTTTGGTGGAGATGTGGGGATTTGAATTCTTGCATTTTGCAAAGCAAGTGTGCCATAACTCAATCTTTATGCTTTGCAAAATACTTCGGTCAGCCGCTAAAAACAGTGGGTGTCCACTGTTTTCCGAGCGCTCTCGTTCAAATCCCCACTTCATGCTATAACGCAAAAAAAGCAAGCACTTTTTGTGCCTGCTTTTTTGCGTGGTGGAGATGTGGGGATTTGAACCCCAGTGTTGCATATAGCCCCAAAGGTCTTCTACATACTTATTCGGCTAAAAATCTCTGCGCCAAGCAATTAACCGACGAACAACCGGCGCAACAGTTGGTTAAATTCCGCCATAGCGCCACCAACAAAGCGCTAAAGCCGTTCACCACGTTAATGATGCCCTATCCCTGCCCCGTGGTATAACAAGGTAGAACAACTGCTTTAATTAAGCAGCAAATGCGTAATTGTTGTTAGCATTTAATTTTAAAAAGTTTCCATATTTTAACGCAGCTATGGTCTGCGGTATGCTTACACCTTCCAAACCGTATACAGTCGAAACCAAAACACCCCCATAAATATTATCGTTTGTATATTGTACCATAAAGTCACTTAAAAATCATCCTTTTTAAGTGGCTTTACGTACATTTTTTTGTTAAATCATGTAAAATAGCTTTACCACTATTGGCATTACGTAAATTGCAAGTAAAATTAAAACGCCTAACGCAAGCACCAAATAAACGGTAAACCTTTTTAGCTTTGCAAACTCTTGCACCTTTTTATAAAGAAGTATATAAACGGCAAGAATAACTAATCCAAGAGTAAAGCAACCAACGCCTAGATATAAGCCACGCGGAAGAAAGTCCACCTCAACGATATTTTCGCCATTTTCTAATTCTACTGCTAAAAAGCCGTTAACGCTAAAGGTATTTGCTTTTTTGCCGTTTACTTTTGCGCGGTAGCCTTCGTCGTATGCAAAGGACGTAAATAACGCGTCCGTTTCGCTTAAAGCGGTTATTTTACCGGATAAAAAGTCCTTTTCAACCTTAAAATCCCCCGCTATAAGCTCGTTAACAGCACTTTCAAGTGATTTCGTATCAACTGTGAAAAGCCCAAATGATCTTGCGTTAATATCCTTATTAAGGGTTACTTCAACTATTAACTGACTGTTAGAATAAGTACCTAAATATAAAACGCCATTTTCCTTCTGTAGAGGATAACTACCCACGCTTTTTATACTTTTTAACACGCCGTTTTGGCTTACGCGCGCCTTAATGGAAGATACGCTTTCATAGGTTGCTTCCCTTAAGGAATTAGTGTATAAGTTAAAGCAATCAAAGTAAACTGCCCTTTCTTCCTGAATATCAAACACGTACTTTATAACCGCTTGCTTATTTGCGTTAACGGTTATTTTAGTTATTCCGTTATCACTATTATCAGTTGCGTTAGTTAAAAGCTCGTAATCTATTTCATTATAAATACCGCTTTTACCCGTTAAGCGTTTAAATAATTCGTCTTGAATTTGCCAACGCTCTAATCGTGGGTTAGAAGAGTTACTTTCCCCGCCGTTACTAATTAAAAAGGCTGTGGGGAATAATAAATCGTTTTGCGTTACGTAATAGCTATCTGTGGTATATTTTGCGCTAGAAGAAGCGCCCCTTGCAACCGAATATTTATGCCTTACAAGCGCATCCGTAAACACAGTTCCGCCGTTGGAATGGGTTTCCATCCAGTAAGAAGAATAGCCAAGCTCTTTTACTAAAAGCATATAGCTTTCGCGGTTTAAAGAGGTATAATGTGATAAGCTGTTATAGCCAAGAGCTCCTACTAGGTTAACGTCAAAATAGCTTCTTCCGCTAATTTTTAACCTATAAAAATCGTCGTCATCAATAACCTCTTCAAGCTCAAACGCGCGATTAAATCCTTTGTAATCGTTCGCGGGCGCAACCATATAAACGCGCGCCCCAAAGCCTGCTTCCACAACGCAAAGTATGGCTATAAGCGCGTAAACGCCTATTTTGTGTAAAACCCTATACTTATAACCAAAGTAAATTAATAAGCCAAATGCAAAGGGAATTATATAATACCCAAGTAGCTTTTCAAAGGAGGCCTCCGTGCCCCAAAGGGTTTGCGAATACTTCGTTATAACGCTTTTGTTTAGCTCGTAATAATTTGTTGAATAAAAGGCAAATCCTATGCAAACGGCAACTGCAAAGCAAGAAAATGCAATCTTAATTATTAGCTTATATTTATCCTTCTTTTCTACCCTTTCTTCCACTACCGTTTCTTCGCAAAGGCTTGTAATTCCTTTAAGAGCTAAGGTTAAAGCTAAGCCTATTGTAACGAAGCCGTAACGCGTGGGGAAGGACATATAGTCGTAGGTTTGCCAAGCGGAGGCAATAGGCTCTATTAAAACGGGTAAGAAGGCTAAAATAAATAAAATTTCTAAATGCTCTAACCTGTTTTTTCCCTTTAACCTAAACAAGAATGGTATAAATGCTATTATACAAAAGAATGTAGGATAAGAGGTGTAAATAGGGGGAGCAAATTTAGTGCTTACGATATTTAAAATTAAGCTTCCCGAACGCATTGAGGTTGAGTACTGCAAGAATGCGGGAATTAAAACTAAAAATGATAAAAGAGCCGATATTATAGAGCTTATGATAAAGTTTTTTGCGAACGTATGACTTTTTTCCTTACTTAGCGCAACGAATAGCCCTGCGTATAAGCAAACGAAAATTACTATCGCCCAACCTAAATAAAAGTGAACCAGCATACACGCAAACAGCGTTATAACGTAAAGCGCGGGCGATTTATTTTCCGTTAATTTATGAAGCCCTAACAATAGCAAGGGGAATAAATAATAGGTATCTAGCCATGAAAGTATTTGATAATACATCATAGCCCAACCCGAAAAGGCGTATGCAACTGAAAGAGCAATTACTAATACGGGATTGGCGTTTTTTACGTAATATTTTAGCCACAAGGCAAAGGTTAACGCAGAGGTTGCAAGCTTTAAAACAACCATTATATTAACTGCAAGGGGCATTGCGCTCTTTTCAAAAAATAGCACTAAATAAGTAAAGGGGCTTGAAAGATTAAAAAAGTAAACCCCAAAGAAATTCATTCCACCGGCGTTTTCCAGCGATAACCAAAAATCGCTTTTTCCGCTTAAAACGTCTTTAAACCCGCAAAGTAGGGGGATCGTTTGCTGATTCATATCGCACCAGCTAATAGTAAGCTCCCCAAACGGATAAATATTGTTAAGCGAAAAGATAATACCGTATATTAATAAAACCGCTAAAAAGCTAACGATTGGCGTGAGTCTTTTAAATATTCTCATAAGCTATCTTGCACCCTTAATTTCACGGTCCAAAGCGCGCTGAATATCCTTTTCCATAAGTGATTGCTTTTTATCGTAAGTATGCTTACCCTTGCAAAGCCCCACTTCAACCTTTATAAGCGCATCCTTAAAATATAATTTTAAAGGAACAACCGTAAAACCCTTTTCGGAAGATTTTTGAAATAGCTTTCTTATTTCGTTTTTATGTAAAAGCAACCTTCTATCCCGTTTTGCTTCACGAATATTATACGCGCCCGATTTATCGTAAACGGAAATATGCATATTCTTAATGAATATACTTCCGTTTGATATAGAGCAAAAGCTGTCGTTTAAATTTACGTTACCAAGCCTTATTGATTTAACCTCTCCGCCGTCTAATGAAATACCGGCTTCGTAGCTATCAATAATAAAATATTCGTGGCGAGCTTGGCGATTTTCGCAAATAACTTTCATATAAATTCTCCCAAAAACACTTAAAATAGAAGGTAAAAGTGGCGTTAATCGACTTATACAGCCACTTTTTATAATTTTCTTATTAGTTCAAAATAAATTCTTCCGCTAGAAGAATCGGTTGCAACAAGCTTAACGACAAGAGCTTCGCCAAGCTTAAAGGAAAGCTTATTAGACTTTAAAGTAAAGCTTTCTTCGTAAAACTCGTATCTACCCTTAGGTAAATTTTCCAAGGGAATTAACCCCTCAACTGCGTTTTCTAATCTAACGAAAACGCCAAATGAAGTAACACCGCTAACGATACCTTCAAAGAAATCGCCAACGAAGCTTTCCATAAACTTACAAATATAAAGATCGTCTATATCTCTTTCTATAAGGTCTGCCCTTCTTTCGCAGTCAGAGGTATTAAGAGCAATTTCATCTATGGTATTTTCATACCTTTCTAAAATTTCGCCAACCCTACCTTCTAAAACCGCCTTTAATATTCTATGCACGATTAAATCGGGATATCTTCTTATGGGCGAAGTAAAGTGGCAGTAGCATCTTTCGTTTAAACCAAAGTGCCCCTGATTTTGCGCTGAATAAACAGCCTTTTGCATAGAGCGTAGCATTACGTCACTTACAACGCCCTTGATTGGCAATCCATTTAGGCTAACTAATATCTTTTGAAAGTCCATAGGGAATTCCAGCTTTTGCGGGGCTTTTAAACCGCACGCCTTTAAAAAGCTCTTTAAGGTTAAAAGCTTATCCCCGTCCGGCTTTCCGTGCACCCTGTAAATAAGTGGCAATTCAGAATAATATATAAATTCCGCAACGGCAACGTTCGCAGCTATCATAAACTGTTCAATAAGCCTTTCGGATTCTATTCCTTCACGCTTTTCAACAATCAGCTCTCCCTTTTCAAAGAATATTCTGCACTCTTCAACGCCAAGGTCTACACTACCCTTTTTATCCCTTAAAGCAAGCATCTTATGCATAAGCTCCCTAGCGCATTCAAGCATATATAATACTTCACTATATTCTTCCCTTAAAGCGCTATCTCCATCAAAAATAGCCTGTACTTTTTTATAGGTTAAGCGGTAATTAGAGCGGATAATCGACTTATAGAAGGACTTTTCTATTAAATTAGCATCATTATCAAAGGTTAGCTTTGCGGTTAAGGTTAGCCTTTCTACGTTGGGATTTAAGGAGCAAAGCCCGTTAGAAAGCCTTTCCGGAAGCATGGGAAAAACCCTACCCGGAATATAAATACTCGTACCCCTTTTATAAGCTTCCTTATCTATTTTACCGCCCTCTTTTACGAAAGCAGAAACGTCTGCAATATGAACGAAAAGGATATAACCGCCATCAATTTTCTCTAAGGAAATAGCGTCGTCAAAGTCCTTAGCGTCGTCGCCGTCTATAGTAACCGTTAAAAGATTTGTAAAGTCGTGGCGAGATATCCTTTCTTGTGAAGAAATTTCTTCATCTATTCTTTCCGCTTCACGAAGAACGCCTTCGGGAAACTCAAGCGCAACCTCGTTATTTATAAGCACGCTTTGCACTTGGGTATTGATATCAAAGGGATTACCTAAAATATCCGTAATTATTCCGTTAGGACTACCGTTTTTGGGGTAAGAAAGTATTTTTACCGCAACCTTTTGCCCCGTTTTAGCATTTAACGCGCGCCCCTTTGCAATATAAATATCAGAGCCAAATCCGCTATCATCCGGGGTAACGAATCCATAGCCCTTTTCTGCAAAATATACGCCTGTAAGGCGATTAACGCCACGTTCGACTATTTTTACAACCTCTGCTTCATCACTTTCGCCATCCTTAAATGCAAGCATTTTTACAAGGACCTTATCCCCTTGATAAGCGCCGTTTAAATACTTAGGGGGGATAAATAAATCCTTTTCCCCGTCGCTGCGAATAAGGAATGCAAAACCACGCTCGTGCCTTTTGATTTTACCTTCAACAAGCCCGGCGTTTTTATAAAGGAAATACTTCCCTGCATATTCAATTATAATCTTTTCCCTTTCTAAATTATTTAAAACGGCAAGCAAATCTTCCTTTTCGCTATAGCCTGTTATTGAAAGCTTTTTGCAAATACTTCTAAAGGATATCCCATCCCTACCGCAAATATTTAAAAGGTCAATAATATATTCAACTATTTTCATACGATAATTATGAGCAAAAAAATATTTATTAATAATCGTTTATAGGTGGCTTATACTTACCCACGCATAACGAAGCAGCTTTAGTTTTCGCAATAAGAAGGAAGCAAACGATTTTGTTTTTTTATAAAAATAAGGCGACGTTACAAACAACGGTTGATTTTTTTTAAAAATAAAAGCGACTTACAAGTAAGCCGCTTAAATTATTCCTAAATCAACCAACGTTCATTAGTTTTTGAATTAGATAGAATGCAACCATTAAAACGATAAGAACAGCTACGCTGATAACGGTAAGAATTCTAAGTTTGCTTTCTATGGTTTTAGATTTGTTCTTGCCGTAGAAAGTATCTGAACTACCGCTGATAGCTTCAATACCGTTGCTATTGCCGGGTTGCATCATAACGACTATGATAACGAATATTGCGCAAATAATTGATAGAGCTATACAAATAACGCTTAAAACTTGATAAGCTTCATAGCTAAGTGCTAATAAATTATTTAATAAAAATTCCATTTTATACTCCGTTTGCGAAAAACCGCACTATACTTTATTACCCATGAATTATATCATAATAAGAAATTTATTACAAGTATTTTCGCAAGCATTTTTATTTTTTCTTATGTTTTTTGTTTATTTTAAACTTATTTTTCGCCTTTTTTTAAGATATTTGCTATTTTTTAACCGCAAAAAGCCAAAAGCTTACTTAATTAAGGATTTACCCGTCATTTCTGCGGGAATTTCTACACCCATAACCTCTAATAAAGTGGGAGCAATATCTGCTAAAATACCGCCATCTCTTAAGGTTACGTTTTTAAACTGTTCGCTTACTAAAATAAAGGGAACAACGTTAGTGGTGTGAGCGGTAAAGGGCTTGCCGTTTTCATCAAACATCTTATCTGCGTTACCGTGGTCTGCGGTGATAAGCGCGCTTCCGCCCTTAGCTAATATAGCAGAAACAACCTTATCCATACATTCTTCAACCGTTTTAACAGCCTTAACCGCTGCGTCGTAAACGCCGGTATGACCAACCATATCGCAGTTAGCGTAGTTAAGAATAATTACGTCGTACTTATCGCTTTCGATTTCCTTAAGCACCTTTTCGGTAACCTCGTAAGCGCTCATTTCGGGTTGTAAATCGTAGGTTGCAACCTTGGGCGAAGCGATTAAAACTCTATCTTCTAATGCGGTGGGAGCTTCTACGCTACCGTTAAAGAAGAAGGTTACGTGCGCATATTTTTCGGTTTCTGCAATCTTTAAGTGCTTAAAGCCCTTCTTAGAAAGGTATTCGCTTAAAGTATTAGCGTAGGTTTGCTTACCGAATGCAATAGTTACGTTTGTAAAGGTTGCATCATACTGAGTAAAGCAAACGTATACGGGATTTAAAAAGCCTGTTTTTCTTTCAAACCCGTCAAATTGAGGTTCAGAAAAGGCTCTTGTAATCTCACGCGCGCGGTCGGGGCGGAAGTTGAAGAATATAATGCTATCTCCTTCTTCGATAAGACCTAAGGGCTTGCCGTTTTCAAATACCTTGGTGGGAAGAACGAATTCGTCGGTAACACCGGCTGCGTAGCTTGCTTCAATAGCTTCTGCAGCGTTTTGAGCCTGTTCGCCAACGCCCAACGTTAAAGCGTCGTAAGCCTTTTCTACTCTTTCCCAACGGTTATCTCTATCCATTGCGTAATATCTACCGGAAACGGTTGCAATTTTACCAACGCCGATTTCATCAATTTGAGCTTGTAAATCTCTTACGAAACCTGCGCCGGAGGTGGGTGAAACGTCACGTCCGTCTAAGAAACAATGAACGTAAACCTCACTTAATCCGCGAGCCTTAGCCATTTTTAATAAAGCGTATAGATGGGTGATATGACTGTGAACGCCACCGTTAGAAAGTAAGCCGTAAAGGTGAAGCTTTTTTCCGTTTGCTAAGGCGCTATCCATAGCCTTAATTAAGCCGGCGTTTTCAAAAAATTCACCGCTAGAAATTTCATAGGTTATTCTTGAAAGCTCTTGGCGAATAATTCTACCTGCGCCAATGTTTAAGTGACCTACTTCACTGTTACCCATTTGACCTGCAGGAAGACCAACGTCCTCTCCGCTTGCGCCAAGCACGGTGCTGGGGTAATTTTTACGCAAAGCTTCTATAACTCCTGCGTTAGCGCAAGAGATTGCGTTGCACGCGGTATTTTCGTTAATACCGTAACCATCCATAATTAATAAACAAACAGGTCTTGTTTTCATAAATCTCCTTATTGCTCTATACTCAACTTACGCCCTTTTACTGCTTGTAAAAGGGCGCAAAAGTATTGTTAATCGCGTTATAGGCTAACTTTTAGCCATTAATTAACTTAATATATATTACTTGTTGTAGTTAACAACTAAAGCAAAATCTGCAGCCTTTAATGAAGCGCCACCGATTAAGCCACCGTCAATTTCAGGTTGAGCCATAAGCTCTTTAGCGTTTGAACCCTTCATGCTTCCGCCGTATTGAATACGAACTGCAGCTGCGCACTTAGGACAGAAGTTTTCTGCAATAACGTTTCTAATAAAGCCGATGGTTTCGTTAGCTTGTTCGCTGGTAGCAGTTCTACCTGTACCGATAGCCCAAACGGGTTCGTAAGCAACAACAAGCTTAGTAATATCTTCAACACCCTTAAGACCTTCTACTACCTGACGGCGTAAAACCTCTTCAGTCTTACCGGTTTCTCTTTCTTCTAAGGTTTCGCCAACGCAAACGATGGGAATAAGACCTTTATTTAAAGCAGTTAAAGTCCTCTTGTTAACGGTTTCATCAGTTTCACCGAAGTATTGACGGCGTTCGCTGTGACCAATAATAACGTATTCAACGCCTAAAGCAAGTAACATATCGGCAGAAATTTCGCCGGTGTAAGCGCCACTTTCAGCAAAGTGAACGTTTTGTGCGCCAAGGTGAACGTTGCTACCCTTACAAGCTTCTGCAACAGCGTAGATATCGGTTGCGGGAACGCAAACTACAACGTCGCATTCAGCATCAGCTACTAAAGGTTTAAGTTCGTTAACTAGTAAAGCGCCTTCAGCGGGCGTTTTGTTCATTTTCCAGTTACCTGCAATAATAGGTTTTCTCATTTTACAATACACTCCAAGTATATTAATTTATTTTTTTTCGTGCTTATTATACCACTATTACAAATTAAATGCAATTAATTTAGAGCAAAATTATTCTTTTTTATACCTTTAATATTATTTTAATATTAAAACCTTTTATCGCTTTATGCTTTTTGATTACATAAGTAAAAAATCCCAACCGAAAGTGGTTGGGATTTTGTTTATTTAAAATTGTAAAATACTTCTTATTCTACTTCGTCGGCTAAAATTTTTCTAACGGCATATCCAGGATTATAATTTTTTGTTTTTTCCATATATGCTACCGCTTTTTTGCCAAGCTCTTTAACTTCCTCTTTAATAAGAGTATCTGGAACTTCCACCTCGTAAACTTGAGTAGAGCCTATTCCTGCAAAAGGAGAAGGCTTTTCTATTCCGTGAAAGCTTACGCCAACGGTATCGTAACCAACACGGCTGGGATCACAATATCCCCAAACGGAAAAATATATTTTCATAATTAATAATCCTTAACGTGATAATAACGAAGTAAGTCAGACTTATTGCAAATAAGCACTAGATGCAAGCGTGGCTTACGCAATGATATTGCTAACGCAAATGATGTTTGAGTGAGATACTCAAATGATGTTTTGCTTGCGCAAAATGATGTTCGC